>CAJTFB010000163.1 GCA_910575665.1 Eubacteriaceae bacterium | reverse complement strand
CAAAAACCACCCAGGCAGACGGCAGCGCCCGCACAAGAACCTATGACCGGTATGGAAGGCTGGAAAAGAGCGTAGACTACAACGGTGTCACTACAACCGTAGAATATGACGATCAGGACCAGGTGGTACAGGAAAAGACCGGTCAGTCCATAAAAACCTACACCTATGACACCTATGGCAGACGGACAGAGAGCAGCAGTGAAGGCAGCACCATCCGCTACAGGTATAATAAGCATGGGGAGCTGGCGGAAAAAACCTATGAAAACGGACAGAAAATCTGTTACGGCTATGACCAGTTTGGACGGAAAGAAA
>CAJTFB010000162.1 GCA_910575665.1 Eubacteriaceae bacterium | reverse complement strand
CCTGAGCCAGGATCAAACTCTCAAATTGAAATGTTTGACTTGTCAAGACGTTGCTTGGCTAATCCGTTCTGTAAGCACTCCTACTTTTTTTGTACGAGTCCTTTACTGGTGTCCCCTCCCCTGTCTCCAGGGTCGGAACGTTCTTTATGAATATTCAAAAGAATATCCAGGAACTATTGAAGCTTTACAACTTCTTTTATAGTTCTGAAAATTGTTTGAATTTTCAGGGTTGTTTCACTGTTCAGTTATCAAGGTTCGTTCCCACTTTTTCTGTGGGTTTCTGCTGCGCTGTTTTTGTTCTTTACCGCGTCAGCGAATATTATATTATCAAA
>CAJTFB010000161.1 GCA_910575665.1 Eubacteriaceae bacterium | reverse complement strand
TAGGCGTTTGCGAAACGCCACAATCCGCATAAATACAGCATTCTTTGTTGCAAAAATACTAATAACTCCTCACTGGATATGGTATAATAGAGTTGACAAGAAACCATTTACCAACACCCAGGAAAGGAGTTATTCTGATACCTATGATACCATATAAACAGCTTTCTGTGGCAGATTTTTTTGAAGATTGCCAAACTATTTTTCAAGATGACAAACCTAGGTTTCTTTCTCTATTAGAACAACATATCGAACTTGATGCAATTATTCCGGTTTCTTTTTATGACCATTTCTATTCATCCACGGGCAGAACCCGTAAGTACCCTTTAAAAGCTTTTCT
>CAJTFB010000160.1 GCA_910575665.1 Eubacteriaceae bacterium | reverse complement strand
TAAGTGGCCTCCTTTTGTATGCGGTAATCCCTGTTACCATTGTTCTTAACAAACTCTAGTATACAGGTAAATCCACGTTGCTACAAATGTGGGGTCACTTCATATTGTCCTATTTTTACGCAAGTGTGAATGAGTATGCCCCCGTTAGAGCTTGCTCTGACCGGGAACATCATAAAAATACAAAAGAAAAGTGGAGTTAAGGTGGAGTTGAGGAGTATTTTAGGTGGAGCTGTCCATACAGCGAAAAAAACCGAGGGGCTTTCGTAAAGAAATGATATGCTCCCCTTATAGTAGACAGACAAAATAATAAAACTGTCGCTGTAAGGAGGAGCATATTTCATGGGACAACATTCAAAATACTCTTTTGAGATGAAACTGGCTGCT
>CAJTFB010000159.1 GCA_910575665.1 Eubacteriaceae bacterium | reverse complement strand
GGCAGCAAGGAACGGCGGGAAGCTGCCCGATTTCAAAAAGCTGCATACAGAGTACAAGGAGCTTACGGAGAAAAAAGACAAGCTGTATCAAGAGTACGGGAAGCTGAAAAAGAAAGTGAAGCAGTATGATACAATCAAGCAGAACGTAGATACTATTTTAAGGCAGGCAAGGCAGCCCGAAAAGGAACATAAAAAGGAACGCTAAAAGATTTTTCTGTCCAGTTGTGCTGTCAAAACGTGTTTTCGTGCAATCGGTATTAGACAAAATTTCATTTTTTCCGATATTTTATGTGAAAGCCAAAGGAGGGCATATGATAAAGGTTGCAATATGTGATGATGAAAAGAACATAAGAAGCTACCTTGCTTCGCTTATCAGAGGGCAGAAAGCGGAATGTGAAATTACGGAGTATGCTTCTGCTGATGAATACCTGTCAAGCGGCATGGGGCATGAT
>CAJTFB010000158.1 GCA_910575665.1 Eubacteriaceae bacterium | reverse complement strand
GTTCTCGTAAACAAAAATTGAAAATAGTTTCTGTTTATCGGTGAAATCAATTCTCTTTCATATCTTGATATTTAAGATCTTTAATTTCTTTGCAATGTGTAGTTTTCAAGGTACATGATGTCTTTTGCAGAGCAAAAGACATTTGATCCTTTTTAGAATCTATGCGATAATTAATCTAAATGTCTTGTAATTCACATGTTGTACATGCTCTTTACGACTACTTGACCAATTATCTAATGGAGATAAGGAGATTCGAACTCCTGACCCCCTGCTTGCAAGGCAGGTGCTCTCCCAACTGAGCTATACCCCCATAAATCTGGCAGCCACCTACTCTCCCATACCGTCTCCAGTATAGTACCATCGGCCGTCTAAGTCTTAACCATCGTGTTCGGGATGGGTACGGGTGTGTCCCCTAGACGCATCGCCACCAGAAAATAGTCAGTCACTTCGTGACTGCCTTCAGCTGTTTCTTGTTCTTCCCAACAGCTTCCTATCAATT
>CAJTFB010000157.1 GCA_910575665.1 Eubacteriaceae bacterium | reverse complement strand
ACCCCGTCGCCTTCAGCGACTGCGGCACCAAATACGCCAGTTCCTTCCAATGCACCAGATGTATCTGCCTCGCCGGATGTACCAAAACAGGTGTATAAATGGGTGACTACCTGGGGAACCGCAGAAGAGAGATGCGATGCCACGGATTCTGCCATGCCTAAAATGGCGCTCACGGATACCACGGTTCGTCAGATCATCCGGGTTACCACAGGTGGAAATAAACTTCGTCTCCGATTGTCGAATCAATACGGGAAAAGTGATGTGGAGATCCAATCCCTCCATCTCGCCAAACAGATCAAAGCCGATGCTTCTACCATCGATGTATCCACCGATACGGCGGTGACAGTAAATGGGGAAGAAGAGTTTATAATCCCGAAAGGAAAAGTTATTCTGACCGATGAAGTTGAATTTCCGGTGGATGCTCTTGAAAATATTGCCGTTTCTGCATATTTTGGCGGGGCGCCAAAGGATAATATAACCGGTCACAGAGGTGCAAGGGCGACGACCTATCAGGTTTCCGG
>CAJTFB010000156.1 GCA_910575665.1 Eubacteriaceae bacterium | reverse complement strand
TCATATTGTCTGTTTTCTGCCATTTTGTTCCCTCCTTATTCTCTTGATTATATCTCAAATCCTTGAGAATGTGGTGTCAACTTTTTTTATACCACATCATAATTTGCAGCGATAGAATCCACCGTAGGTGTCGATGAAGGAGGTGTTGTTGGTTCGATTGCTGGCGTTGATGTCGGGGTTATGGTTGGTGTTGCTGTTGGAGCTACGGTTGGTGCTGCCGTTGGGGGTGCGGTCACTGGAGCTGTTGGAGCTATGGTCGGTGCTACTGTTGGAGCTGCGGTTGGTACAGTTACAGCTGGCTGCCCTGTGGGAAATACAATTGGATTGACGTTTCCTGCATTGCTTTGTGACGTATCCTCATTGGTATCATTATCTTTGCTAGTAACAGTTCTTTTTACTTTAACGTTACATACTAATTTCTTTTTGGGACTATGAAAAAATCTCTGTAAAAAATGAATAGCAGTGTTCCAAAAAGGTCTTCTATGATAAAATCAAATTATCAAAGGAGGCCTTTTACTATGGCAAACAAAAAGAGAAACGT
>CAJTFB010000155.1 GCA_910575665.1 Eubacteriaceae bacterium | reverse complement strand
CGTGTTCTGTAGTGTGTCAGTCTTATAAAAAGATTATATCAAGAGGTAAAGAAAATAGAAACGAGCGAAGCGAGAGAAACTAAGGTTTCATGACCCCATCGGTGGCTTTCGCGAAGCGGAAAGGCGGATTATAAGTATGAAACAAATGAAAAAGTATTTAGTCTTAGTATTGATATTTGCCATAGGCATTTCTATTTTGCCGATGAATGCAAATGCAGCAAAAAAGGCAAGGCTAAATAAAACAAAGGTAACAATGCAGGTAGGAAAAACAGTACAGCTTAAAGTAAAAAATAACAAGAAAAAAGTAAAATGGTCTACATCAAATAAAAAAGTGGCTACTGTTTCCAAAAAAGGAAAAGTGAAGGCGATAAGCAACGGTAATGCGAAAATTACTGCTAAGATATCAAAAAAGAAGAGAGTTTGAAATTTTCTCTGTAAATTCAGTTCTTCTATGATAATGATTTGAAAGGACGGACGACCACACTGGTTTTCCGTCCTTCTTTACTATAATTCCTACAATAATTTCTGTCAATAACGAATACTGGGGAAATCTTAATCTG
>CAJTFB010000154.1 GCA_910575665.1 Eubacteriaceae bacterium | reverse complement strand
CGACTGGGATATTTTTTCCGTTGCCTGCCGGTGTGCTTCCAGCGCATCATACACCGTCTTAGTCAATGTACACTTTTTTACCTCACGGCATCCGTTACAGGCATAAGGCGGTTTAAAACGGTGCATGCATACCTCTTCTTCATACTGTTCACAGTAACGGTTACAGATGAATTCACACTGTTTGCAGATGGATACGAGCGGATGTTTACAGTCCGTTGTTCCGCATACTTTTTTCCTCCTGCACCCTTTCCGGTACTTACAGGTGTTGTGGGGGAATACGCTGTATCCGGTATCCTGTTCCACGGAATAATTCCTGACTTCTTTTGTGATTGTGGTCCTGTCCCTTCCCAGCTTTCTCCCGATCTCCGTAAAGGTCATGTGTGCTTTCAGACTGCTTTCGATCTCCAGCCGGTCCTCATAGCTTAAAAACTTTGCCATAATGTCTCTCCTTTCCCCGCCGGCTGTTCTGTTCTCATAATATAAACAGGAAGAACATCTCTGCTCCTCCTGCATTTGTATCGTCACTTTCACTGCTGTGATTTATTCTGTTTGTATTCATCTTTCCCCTTCAG
>CAJTFB010000153.1 GCA_910575665.1 Eubacteriaceae bacterium | reverse complement strand
ATAGAATATAGAAACTATTTGAAGGAGGCTGCATAAAAACTCTGCCAGTCCTTTTTTGTGACTGGCAGGCTGAAATTTTTATTTTTTTAATTGTCTACTTGACAGGGAGCGGTTCACAGCCTTATTCCATCGGCATTTATATTATTGCCAGAATATCCCAGCCTTATTCCGGAGGCCGGGTGTGGGCAGAGCCCACGGAAAGGGCAATAATAAAATGCCTGTTTGCCATATAAAAAAACGAAAAAAATGTATAGGTTTCGTCTGAATGGTTATACTATAAATAGAAGAAATAATTCGACAGTCCCAAAAACATAAAACCGACAAAAACCTCTTACATATCTAATTCTTATCAGGAAAGTCTAAAATCCATAGACACAAGATTTTTTACAGCCTCCTGGCAGCCCGTCCAAGCAGAAAAACAGCACATCTTTCACTCTGCGGTTATGCAGGTCGTTCAGCATTCCCAGCCAGAACTTGCTCGTTTCGTTTGCCCCGACAGTAATGCTCAGTATCTCCTTGTAACCCTCTGCCGTCACACCCAGCACAACATAGGCTGCACGGCTTAATATCCGCCCATCCTCCCGGACTTTGTAATGGATGCAGTCCATGAA
>CAJTFB010000152.1 GCA_910575665.1 Eubacteriaceae bacterium | reverse complement strand
TCATATTGTCTGTTTTCTGCCATTTTGTTCCCTCCTTATTCTCTTGATTATATCTCAAATCCTTGAGAATGTGGTGTCAACTTTTTTTATACCACATCAATGGTAGTGCCAAAATCACAAAGGTACTGCGAGAGGAAAAAGTTCCGACAGCGTCTTGGCTGAATTTTACAAGGTACGGTACTTTTGCACATATCTTTGAGGGAAAGCCCGAAAGCAAACGTTATGAGTGGACGATTGCTCATGTCAAGGCAATATTAAAAAGTGAGGTTTATATAGGCAACAGCGTTCACAATATGCAGTCTACGGTTTCATTTAAGAGCAAGAAGAAAGTGCGTAAGCCCGAGAGTGAATGGTTTCGAGTGGAAAATACCCATGAGCCGATTATTGACAAGGAAGTGTTCTATCGTGTGCAGGAACAGATAAAATCAAGACGTAGACAGACAAAGGAAAAGGCAACGCCGATATTTGCAGGGCTTGTCAAGTGTGCGGATTGTGGCTGGTCTATGCGGTTTGTGATGTGGTATAAAAAAAGTTGACACCACATTCTCAAGGATTTGAGATATAATCAAGAGAATAAGGAGGGAACAAAATGGCAGAAAACAGACAATATGA
>CAJTFB010000151.1 GCA_910575665.1 Eubacteriaceae bacterium | reverse complement strand
CTACTACAATATATTTATGGTTAATATCCCTTACAGCCAGTAAGGAATTACCCATCTTGTTGCTTAAACTGCTATAATGATGGAGCAATCGGTATATCGGCTTCCTTTCCTGGACTTCGCGTCCGTCTAAAAGACTGATAACCAGCTCCTCATTCGCAGTATTCGTTTTATGCAGGTTGAACTGCTTAAGGTACGTTCGTGTCACACCACAGTAGATTGAATAGGCAATGAGTAAATCTGGTGCTGACCGTTGCAATAATTCTAAAGGAGTGACATATTTATGAACGCTGTAGGTATTGATGTTTCCAAAGGCAGGAGCATGGTCGCCATCCTCCGCCCCGGTGGGGAGATCGTCTCCAGGCCTTTTGTAGTCCGGCACTTATCCAATGAAATCCAGTCCCTTATCGAATTAATCCAGTCTTTAGATGGAGAATCCCGTATTGTCATGGAACATACCGGACGGTATTACGAGCCGGTCGCCCACCAGCTCTCAAACGCAGGACTTTTTGTCTCTGCTGTGAATCCAAAACTCATTTCGGACTTTCAGGACGAAGATAATTCCCTCCGCAAGGTCAAGTCTGACAAAGCAGATGCCATAAAAATAGCACGTTATACCCTTGACAGATGGCAGAAATTGAAACAGTATAGTCTTATGGACGAAATACGCATTCAATTAAAAACCATGAACCGTCAGTTTGCCTTTTACATGAAGCATAAAACT
>CAJTFB010000150.1 GCA_910575665.1 Eubacteriaceae bacterium | reverse complement strand
GTTGGGATTGGGTTTTCCCATTCTGGTGAAGGGAGACGAGGGATTTTTTGAAATCTTCGTCATATTTGTTGTAGTTGTTTGTAGCCATGAAAAGCCTCCTTTTTTGTGTGTAGTTTATTGTAGCATATGGTGCATATCTGTGTCTACTTTTATAGTATAGCTCCAGAAAGAACTGGAAGATGCCATACAGCAGCAGGCAGGCACAGTAAATCCGAGACGGAAGATTTTAGATCAGGCGATGGATAGCAGGATAGAACAACTGCAAAGCCAACTGGCACAGTTACAGCGGGAGAACGCAGAGCTGAAAAAAGAAAATGCCAAATTACATAAGGCCCTTGGGAAGAAGAATCTGAATTTGATAAAGAGCCTGTAAACGATGTGAATATAAAAAATTGTGATTTAGTAGATAAAAGTAGATAAAATCAAACATGTCTATCAATTAGAAGATTTTTGTTGTATAATAAGCATGTAATATTGTTTTTTATCGATGTATGTTTAATACAATGCAAAATGAAATATATTTTTTGTTATGATATATAATGAAGATACAATATAAATAGTGAAGCATTATGGGAAAGGAATAAGTTTGAAACAAATAAGTAGAGGAGATCCAAGAAAGAAAAGTATAGCAAATAAACCACCTATATAGCTGGTTTTAAAAACTAAATATAGACACAATACCTAATCAGGTAACAGCAACAACATCATCTTTGATGATATATCCCCGTAGTT
>CAJTFB010000149.1 GCA_910575665.1 Eubacteriaceae bacterium | reverse complement strand
CGGTTAGCCCGTACCCAGCCATACATGGTGTTTTTGGGAACTCCCAGTTCTTTAGCAGCTTTAGCTTGTCCGATTTCTTTAGCGAGCTTCACTGCCTGTACTTTGTATTCGTGATCATATTGTCTGATTTCTGCCATTTTGTTCCCTCCTTATTCTCTTGATTATATCTCAAATCCTTGAGAATGTGGTGTCAACTTTTTTTATACCACATCAGTTTTACAGGTTTTTTTGTCCTTGATAACTTTACAGAGAGCAGCCACTTCATTGTCGCTGAGCATAATATGATATGTTTTAGGTCTTGCCATAGGAATCACCGCCGTTTCTTTTATCATATCATGAAACGGTGAAAAATAAAAGAATTATTAAACTGAATATAAATGTGTCAGTACACTAGCATAAAAACTATGGATGTATTTCTGAGAACTAGTTGGATAAAATGGAGGTCTTCTCGTTGGATATCTCAGAGCTCTATTTTGATTAGTGTTGTTCAAACTTGACTAAATGTATGAAAAATGATAGAATTACTAAAGTACGCTTTGTATAAAATTAACAAATATATTATAGAGTTGATATAGAGGGAGACAAGTTTGAAACAAATAAGTAGAGGAGATCCAAGAAAGAAAAGTATAGCAAATAAACCACCTATATAGCTGGTTTTAAAAACTAAATATAGACACAATACCTAATCAGGTAACAGCAACAACATCATCTTTGATGATATATCCCCGTAGTT
>CAJTFB010000148.1 GCA_910575665.1 Eubacteriaceae bacterium | reverse complement strand
GTCATACTCATACTCTGTCTCTTTCTTTCCAGAGAGGCCTTCTTCCTGGAGTTTTGTCCGCTCCCCGGTTTTACCGATGGTATATTGATATTGTGCGATAAGTGCCCCCGTGCTGTTGACTCCGTTGGCAAATACCCCGATCTTTTCACCCAATCTTCATATTTTATTAGAAATCCACTTCTAAAAAACTTAAAACATCTAACTCTCCCATTCATATTTAATATAATACCCTTATTGTCGGTTCCCACTCTGTCACTATTTCAATATTATAATTCATGGTTACTAATATATAATGTTTTAAACAATAAAATTCTAAATAGTTACCAAGCATTAACTCTATTTGTTTCTTGAATTCGCCTTCCTTTATTTCATAAATTGTATTGATAAATCCATCTTTCTTATACTTCTGCACCTCATCTTCTAAATATACTCCATCTATCACCACCCCCTCATCCAATATACGAACTGCCTTCACTACCCCAAAATCAATTTCTATTAAAGTATTTTTATTATATAATTGAACTATCAAACCATTTTTTTCTCCAAAAGACAACTCTACTGCATAAAGCCCCTCTGGTATTTTTCCTTTAAATACTTCATTCCATTTCTCCATATCATCACCTCTCTAATATCTTATTTAGCCATGAGCAAAACTCAACAAAGTAAGTATTTATACGGTTTTGCCCACTGCTTTTATTTTTATTATCACTCCCAGAACCTTTGGTTCTGTATTTATAGAAACAATCA
>CAJTFB010000147.1 GCA_910575665.1 Eubacteriaceae bacterium | reverse complement strand
GAGTGTAAGATTTTTGATTTTTCGCCATGTTGAACATCTCCTTTGCTCTTTCATTTGATAGTATAGGTTGTTCAACTTTTTCTGTCCACACTTATATACTAACACCAAACTTTTTAATAATTCAAAAACCACCCAGGCAGACGGCAGCGCCCGCACAAGAACCTATGACCGGTATGGAAGGCTGGAAAAGAGCGTAGACTACAACGGTGTCACTACAACCGTAGAATATGACGATCAGGACCAGGTGGTACAGGAAAAGACCGGTCAGTCCATAAAAACCTACACCTATGACACCTATGGCAGACGGACAGAGAGCAGCAGTGAAGGCAGCACCATCCGCTACAGGTATAATAAGCATGGGGAGCTGGCGGAAAAAACCTATGAAAACGGACAGAAAATCTGTTACGGCTATGACCAGTTTGGACGGAAAGAAACCGTCACAGTAAAAACCGGGGACAGGGTGCTGGACCGAACCACCTATGCCTATGACACCCTGGATCGTATCACACGGGTGGCAGCAAAGGACGGGACCGCAACAGTCTATACCTATGATGAAAATGGGAACCGCCAGGCCGCTACCTTTGCCAACGGAGTCAAAGAAACCTATGAGTACGATGCGTTAAATCGCCTCCTGGTGCAGAAAACCGTTGACAGCACCGGGGCACTTATCGCACAATATCAATATACCATCGGTAAAACCGGGGAGCGGACAAAACTCCAGGAAGAAGGCCTCTCTGGAAAGAAAGAGACAGAGTATGAGTATGACGG
>CAJTFB010000146.1 GCA_910575665.1 Eubacteriaceae bacterium | reverse complement strand
GTTGGGATTGGGTTTTCCCATTCTGGTGAAGGGAGACGAGGGATTTTTTGAAATCTTCGTCATATTTGTTGTAGTTGTTTGTAGCCATGAAAAGCCTCCTTTTTTGTGTGTAGTTTATTGTAGCATATGGTGCATATCTGTGTCTACTTTTATAGTATAGCTCCACAACGAGCATGCTGACGGTGATGATGGCCCATACCGCGGCTTCTAGTGTTGTGTCCATCGTACTGGCGATCTACCGTGTTTCCGAGGGGGATTACCTGAATGCACTGGTGTATGGTGCGGTGGCAGTGGCCGGGATCATCGGGGTGTGCAGGTGGTATAAGGTAACCTACCAGGTGGATTATGTGGGTGAGAAGGGGAGCGTTAAGTTTTGTGCAAAAGGAGTAAAAAAATCTGTTGATGATATAGTAAGTGATTTGCCGGATATTACAACAAGTAAGGGAGGTACAAGAAACTTTCAATCTTCAGGTGGGTTTGAGCAGGTAATGAAAGATTTTGAAGATTTAGGACTTATAAATGTAAAAGAAATACAAACTAATTATGGTGCTGGAAAAATAGGATATTTAGAAAATGGAATAAAAGTTATTGCACGACCAGGAAGTAAATCAGGTGGAGCAACGCTTGAGATAGTGTTTTCAAAGGGAAAACCATATAAAATAAGATTAGGGATGAGCAAAACACCCTAATTTAGAGTTGGAACTTGGCAGTTAGGCTTCGGCATGTAGAAACAAAGAGATTTAGAGCATAGCAAAGCTAACGTAAGTCCAAAACTCACGAAAA
>CAJTFB010000145.1 GCA_910575665.1 Eubacteriaceae bacterium | reverse complement strand
AAGAAGAATAACCACTCCTCTTATCCCATGGCAAGACTGACTGTATTGTATGACGTTACGAATGACTTGATTGTGGACGTCCAGTTTACGGGCATATCTATAGGCGAAAGGAACATGCACATAGGCTCCTTTCATCAGGCACTTTGGCAAACGACAGAAATTACAAGAATCTAATCATATTTGACCGGGGATATCCGTCAAGGGCGCTGATACATGAACTTGAGGATAAAGGATTGTCTTATTTGATTCGCTGTTCCCATTCTTTTCTTTCGTGCGTCAACGGATGTCCTGACGGCGACCATACCGTAACAGATATTTACAAAGGACGCACGACTCAGATTCGCGTTATAAAAGACACTTCGGGCGAAGAACCGCATATACTTGTCAGCAATCTTTTTGAAGATCGTCAAGATGCTTCATACCATCAAAATCTGTATCACAGAAGATGGGAAATCGAAACGAAATATGGCGAGCTAAAAACGAAAATGCGGTTAGAAAACTTTTCAGGGAAAAATCCGCAGGCAATCCGTCAGGATTTGTATGCAGCTTTATTCATATCGAACTTATCTGCGCTGATGAAGTCATCTGCAGAGGCAGAAATGGAAGAAAAACTAACCAGTGGAAAGCATAAATACCAGCTAAATAGAAGCTACATTATAGGCATCGTTTCCCGATATGTGAAAAGTCTGTTGACCGTTCCGAATTACAAAAAGCAACTAACGGCACTCATAACCCGAATTCAAAGAATGAGGTCAATCATTCGTCCAGACAGGCACTTCAAAAGGATATCTGGACATCACGGAA
>CAJTFB010000144.1 GCA_910575665.1 Eubacteriaceae bacterium | reverse complement strand
GGAGGGCTTCCTCCTATGGTTAAACGACAGCAATACTATGATTCCCTGAAAGAAGCAGCATAGGATACAAAATCCTTGAAGAAAATGTGTCAACTAATCTTGACAAAATCATCCAGAACAAAGGTTGCGTCCGCACTCCCCGTCAATCCCGTCGTGCCAGACACTTTGTTGAACACGTCGCTGTCATTCTGCTTTCGGATGTGGTGTACGACAATGACCGCCAATGAGTGCCTGTCGGCAAAGTCTTTGATAAGGGAGATATCCCCGTAATCGCTTGCATAGGCGTTGTCTTTGGATGCGGTGCGGACTTTCTGCAAGGTGTCAATGACAATGAGCCTGCTGTCGGGGTATTCTTTCAGATAATCCTCCAACTGCACGATAAGACCGTCTGACAGCTTATCGCTCGCCACGGCAAAGTGGAGCCGCCCGCTCGCTTCGTCCGTCAAGCGGAACAGCCTGTCTTGGATGCGGCAGAACGTGTCCTCCAAACAGAGGTAAAGCACGTCGCCCTCCTGTGTCGGCATATCCCACAAGGGGATTCCCTGCGACACGCATAGGCAAAGCTTTAGCATAAGCCAGCTCTTGCCAATTTTCTGTGAGCCGCAGAACAGGGTTAAGCCCGTGGGTATCAGACCGTCCACCACAAAGGACGGTTTTTCAAGCGGCTCATAGAGGAGCGTGTCTGCATTGACTGTCTGAAGCTTCTGCATGGGATTCCTCCTCGTATAATAAGTTTGTAATAGGCGTTTGCGAAACGCCACAATCCGCATAAATACAGCATTCTTTGTTGCAAAAATACTAATAACTCCTCACTGGATATGGTATAATA
>CAJTFB010000143.1 GCA_910575665.1 Eubacteriaceae bacterium | reverse complement strand
TCATGTATCTGGCCCTCAAATAATACAGCCCCGATACCCCGTCATAGTACTCCCCGGTGTACAGGAAGTGATTCTCCGTCTCCCCGGTTTTCTCGGTCAGTTCCCCATAGGCATTGTAGGCGTAGGTGTCTGTCAAGTTTCCTTTTTCATCCAGAAGCCCCCTCACATTTCCCTGGCCGTCGTACAGGTAGGTGGAGGTTTTTCCTTCCCTCGTCTGGGAGAGCAGGGTATCTCCCCAGCCGTAGGAAGCCAGGAGTTCTCCTTCTTCGTCAGTCTCTGCCAGGGTGCGGCTCAGCTCCCCGGAGGTATCGGAAATAAAAAGGATCTCCTTCTCTTCTTCTCCCTCGGAGGCAGTTTTACTCCTTCTCACCCCTTCGGCGTCATAGCTATAGTTCTCCTTCTTTCCTTTCTGGTCTGCCTGGTAGGATACAAGGCGGTTATACACATCATACTTATAGCTCTCTTCGGCTGCCCCGGACTTTTTCAGCAGGTTTCCATTGGCGTCATAGGTATATAAGGAGATTTGATTCTCGGTCTTCTGACCCCCGGTCTCTTCCTTCACCAGCTGGTTCCGGCTGTTATAGGTATCGTCTGTGACCACCGTTGTCCCGGCGGTGGAGACTTTCTTCTGGATCCGGTTTCCGACGTTGTCGTACTTATAGGTGTAACGGCTCTCTGTCTCTTTCCCGGTGCCGGCTGCTGAGACAATGCGTTCTCCCGTCAGCCTTCCCGCCCCGTCATACTCATACTCTGTCTCTTTCTTTCCAGAGAGGCCTTCTTCCTGGAGTTTTGTCCGCTCCCCGGTTTTACCGATGGTATATTGATATTGTGCGATAAGTGCCCC
>CAJTFB010000142.1 GCA_910575665.1 Eubacteriaceae bacterium | reverse complement strand
GTTGGGATTGGGTTTTCCCATTCTGGTGAAGGGAGACGAGGGATTTTTTGAAATCTTCGTCATATTTGTTGTAGTTGTTTGTAGCCATGAAAAGCCTCCTTTTTTGTGTGTAGTTTATTGTAGCATATGGTGCATATCTGTGTCTACTTTTATAGTATAGCTCCAAATTGAGCCGATAGGAAAGGGGGATTGATAGATATGACCGATATGGAAAAGAAAGTTATGATACGGCTGTGTGCTAAAATCGTAGCAGATACAGACCTTTACGAAACGGACAAGGAAGTGCAAAATCTGATAGACTGGGTGTGCCTGTCGGAGCAGATAAAAGAAAACAATAATACAATCCGCAATTTGACCGGGGAATATAAGAAGATAGAGCCGGATTGCCGGGAGGGAGTGCGGGCGCAGTTGGAACGAATGAAAGAACTCTGCAAAGAACGCAACAGCCTATATGAAAAACAGAATGATTTGAAAGGGCAGAAACAGCAGATAGAGAGGGCATTGGAGAGATAAAAAGTGCCGGGGATTGACAGTAGTAGAAAGTCATTCCCCGGCGTTTCTCATGTCAAATTTGTAGCCGACACCTAACACGGTTTTGATGTAAGTTGGGTTCTTGCTGTCCGGCTCTATCTTTTTCCTCAGATTGTAAATCACGTTGGTAACGCTTGAATGGCAGCTATCGCTATCTATGTTCCAGACGGCTTCAAATATCTGTGCCTTTGAGAGGACAATGCCGGGATTGGAAGCAAGGAGTACAAGAGTGCTGTATTCAAGACGGGTAAGGTTCACGTCCTCACCGCCTTGAAGTACCCGGCGTTGAAATAGTCTTATTTCCAATCCCGGAGGTAGTGTAAATAAGTTTGTGTTTTTGGAAATAAATAGCTCCTTTTTGGTAAGAATTAGGATATGGAAATTCTTATCGAAAAGGAGTGTTTTTATGCCAGTAGCAAAGGAACAAATTCGACAGATTATCTCAGAAAACAACTTAAGCAGCGTC
>CAJTFB010000141.1 GCA_910575665.1 Eubacteriaceae bacterium | reverse complement strand
AGAGAGCAGCCACTTCATTGTCGCTGAGCATAATATGATATGTTTTAGGTCTTGCCATAGGAATCACCGCCGTTTCTTTTATCATATCATGAAACGGTGAAAAATAAAAGAATTATTAAACTGAATATAAATGTGTCAGTACACTAGTTCCCCACTCTTGACTAGATTTGGAAATCTAACTAAATTGGGAAAGAAAAACGCCAAAAATAAGCTAATAACTATATGAAAAGTTCCCATCAATAATAATACTTCATACTTCCCCCATTCGTTTATTCTTGGAACATATGAAAATATTACAGTATAAAAAATAAAATACACAAAAAAATATATTGAATCTGATATAAATCTCATTATGAAATTAGTCTTGTGTGACATTTCACATAAGATAGATATTCTCAAATTATTTAAAAATAGATTAACATACTTCATATTATCCCCCAAATGCCGAATAGCGTCTGATACCTTTTTTCCATAGATTATTTAACAATAAAATAAGCACTATGATCCACATAGTACATATTATAATATTATGCTGAATTGTATCCATGCTCATTTTTCCTAAATAAATCTGTGCAGGAACAAATGCCATAAAACTAAAAGGAAGATATGTTAACAATATTTTAAGTCGATCTGTTAACATATCAATTGTAAATAGTCCTCCTGATAAAACGGATATTAATACATTTAGTAAATTAGACAAAGCATGCGTCTCCAGCATCCAAAATGACAATACTCCAATTATACAATTAATTAAAAATGAAAGTATATAAGATGATATTACAAAAAATAATATTAGCCCCCCCTGTCTTATATCTGTGGGCCTGATTAGATAATTCCTAAAAATGAGCAAAGAACCTATTAATATAATGAATGAATAAGCAATAGAAATTGCTTGTTCTGATATTGTGAAAATCCATTTGTTCGAGAGTTTGAAATTTTCTCTGTAAATTCAGTTCTTCTATGATAATGATTTGAAAGGACGGACGACCACACTGGTTTTCCGTCCTTCTTTACTATAATTCCTACAATAATTTCTGTCAATAACGAATACTGGGGAAATCTTAATCTG
>CAJTFB010000140.1 GCA_910575665.1 Eubacteriaceae bacterium | reverse complement strand
GGGGTAATGACATCCCAGTTCTCATGCCACCTTTTCATGGCATTCGGATACTGTGTTTCCCATTTTTCTGTTACGTCTTCCAGATAGCCTCTGCCTGCCTGCTCATCCGGAGCGGTGTAGATAATCTTCAGGTCTTTTGCAAAAGCCTTCATATCCTTGTGAGCAACATATTTCAAGGTGTTCCTTACCATATGTACAATGCAACGCTGGTGTTCGGTGTCAGGGAATGCCGTCTGGACGGCTTCCTTCAATCCGGAAAGCCCATCTGAACAGAGAATGAGGATATCCTTTACTCCGCGGTTTTTCAGGCTGTTCAGGACACCTAGCCAGTATTTGCTGCTTTCGTTTTCTCCGATTTCAATGGTCATGACCTCTTTATATCCATCCCCGTTGATACCGAGGACAACGTATGCTGCCAGTTTGCGGATAATCCCGTCATCACGGACAGAAAAATGGATGGCATCTATAAACACAATGGGATATACATCTGACAGGGGACGGTTCTGCCACTCCTCAATCTGTGGGAGCAGCTTATCGGTAATGTCCGAAACCATGCCCTCGCTAATCTCAAAGCCATAGATGTCCTCTATCATTTCTGATATCTGTGTCGTTGTCATGCCTTTTGCATACAGGGAAATAATTTTGTCCTCAATCCCGGATATGTCCTTTTTCCGCTTGGGAACAACCTGAGGCTCAAAAGTACTCTGCCTGTCCTGAGGCACATCTACTTCAAACTCCCCATACTTGCTGCGGACAGATTTTGGCTTTGTTCCGTTGCGGTAATTCGGTTCCTCCGAGCGTTCGTATTTGTCGTAGCCGAGATGTTCATTCATCTCAGATTCCAGCATTCCCTGTATCGTGCCGGACAGTAAATCTTTGAGGGCATCCTGAATGTCTTCTGCGGACTCAATATCGTATTCCTGCAGCAGTCCCTGTATAAGATTTCTTTTTCCATCTGTCATTGGTTTCGGTTTGTACACGTTTCTCTTTTTGTTTGCCATAGTAAAAGGCCTCCTTTGATAATTTGATTTTATCATAGAAGACCTTTTTGGAACACTGCTATTCATTTTTTACAGAGATTTTTTCATAGTCCC
>CAJTFB010000139.1 GCA_910575665.1 Eubacteriaceae bacterium | reverse complement strand
TGTTAACCAAAAGGCTTCTTCAAGATATCTCCTGAATACAAATGTGAGTTTTGTCAGAGAAAAAAGTTTGTTATTTTTGATTTACCTCTTGACAAAAGTCACTTCATAACGGAGGTGGATGCTCATGGCAAATGAAGATAAAAAAGACTTTAACGCAATGCTAAATGACAGCAAAGATATGCCGAAAATCCAAATAATCACAGACGAAAAAAGCATAGAGAAATACGGTGGAAGCAGAATGTATTTTGCACCGCCAATCGACTATGACAGAGTGATGAAACAAATCCCTTATGGTAAGGTAATCACCATAGGGAAAATTCGTGAATATTTTGCCAAACAACATCAGGCAGATTTTACAGAGCCTATTACAGCGGGAATTTTTGTATCAATTTCTGCATGGGCGAGTTATCAGCGTTCTGAAAATGAAACGCCTTATTGGAGAACATTAAAAGCAAATGGAGAACTAAATTCCAAATATCCTGGAGGTATTGAAGCGCAGAAATTAAAATTAGAAGCCGAGGGGCACATCATTATTTCAAAGGGCAGAACAAACATCAGATATTTTGTAAAGGACTACGAAAAGGCGCTTTTTGAAATAAAGTAATCTTTTTATATTCACATAACAAACCCAGCCGAGCCAGTCAATGGTAAAATGAATGGGATTCGCCTACCGTTTACTTCCCCGCTTGTTTTCGCTGCTGGTCAGTCAAGGAGTGATAGCCTAAAGTGCTGATACCCCTTACAATCATAAAAAAGTTACTATCAACCATGCACCGCCCTATGTGGGAGAAAGGGGGAATCATCTATGCCTTACACAGAAGCATATAAGGAACACATCATGTATACGTTCAATGGCTTTTGCAAGACCGTCATACGCTTTGCGGCAATCAACGCATGGCGTGACAGGAGCAGACGGCGGCAAAAAGAAATATCCCTTGAATACCTCACAGAAGAAAAGTTTTACCCTTTAGGCACAACAGACGAATATTTTGAATGATTTTGTCAAGATTAGTTGACACATTTTCTTCAAGGATTTTGTATCCTATGCTGCTTCTTTCAGGGAATCATAGTATTGCTGTCGTTTAACCATAGGAGGAAGCCCTCC
>CAJTFB010000138.1 GCA_910575665.1 Eubacteriaceae bacterium | reverse complement strand
ACCACAGGATCTACCTATAATGATATGTAACTATTAACTGTATAGATGGGAATGGGGATGAGGGGAGTTCCTCTTAGATGTCCTTACCATTTATACCAAAAAAGAATAAGTCTGTAAGCTGTTTTCCTTGCTTACAAACTTATTATACGAGGAGGAACAGTATGTGGTCAAGTGGCTGTCCCAGTATGGGGCACTGCCCAAAACCCAGCTTACAAAGATGCTGCAGAAGCCGTCGCAGACAGCGGAACGTATCATAAAAAACTTAAAGAAACAGATGCGGGCGGCATGTGGGCGGCGGGTATTATGTGGGACTGGATTCCCTATGCAGACCGGATCAGCGTATCATACTGGCGGTGTGGGTGCTGTTAAAGTTCATTGACTATGTGGACCCGATGGCCCATTATCCGGCAGTCTACCCGTCCCAGATATTCTTCTTAAAAGAAAATGTGGGATATGAAATCGTGGTGCTGTATGAGGGGGAAGAAAGCCTGTTAAGGCTTCTGCAGCCACAGGATGACTTAAAGTATATCATTGTCCTTCCCCGCATTTCTATGGCTGAAAAGTTAATGCTGCCAAAAGTGCCATGCCTGTTTGCAACGGTGGGATTTGAGGGAGCAGAGGAACCGGAAGTGACATTTTACTCAGGAGAGACAGTGTATGGGACAGAACAATTCCTTTCAAAAGGTGTTAGGCAGGGTGGAAAAGATGGCGGGGAAGCTGTGGAATCAGATTCGTCTGGTAAAGGATTGCTGTCAGGCGCACCAGCTGCAGATGGCATATGAGCAGGCACTGCGTCTGGAGGAGACGACAGAACGTCTGGTACTCCTGACAAGGGCACTTCCAGCTTACACCGGTTCGGGCATGGCAAAGTGGGAAGTGGAAAATGTCATGAAACTTTGTATTCCTGTGGATATGGGATTTACGACAGAGGGATGGTTTCGGTTATGTATTCCTGCTCTGCTCCCGAAAAAAGGCAGCGGTTCGGCAGATTATATCCGTTCTTTTCTGTATCCTGCCATGCAGGAATATTTCCAAAGGAATGGTGTTAGTATATAAGTGTGGACAGAAAAAGTTGAACAATCTATACTATCAAATGAAAGAGCAAAGGAGATGTTCAGCATGGCGAAAAACCAAAAATCCTACACTCCG
>CAJTFB010000137.1 GCA_910575665.1 Eubacteriaceae bacterium | reverse complement strand
TCTTTGAATACATAGAAGGCTATTATAACACCAGAAGACCACACAGTTCCCTCGGTCTCCTGACCCCAAACGAGAAAGAAATGTTATACTGGGAGCAGCACTAAGCTGCTGCTCTCAAAAATAAATTACACAAAAATGTGTCCATTCTCTTGACTATAGTCCACCAGCCTGTACTCCGTTCCCCGTCCGTTATAGTCCTCATACACCGGAATCATGGAAAGCAGCTTGGAAAGGATTGCTTTGAGTTTATCCAGTACGTTAATGAATTCCAGTCACTTTTCAAACTCTTTATCCACACCCTATCGGACAGCGTAAGTGAAAAACATAACCGCTGACCATTTGCAAGAGTATATCGACTTCCTGTCTTTTAACAAGACCGGACGGAACGGAGGCTCAGCCCATCATTAAAAACTATATGCTCCAGTTTTCTGCAGTCCTGCGGGGTTCGTTCCGGTTTGCGGTATTCCCGAAACCCTATATTACTTTTAATCCCATGCAGTATGTGCGTATGCGAGTAAAAAAGGAGGAAGTGGAACTGTTTGAGGGAAATGCAGAAAATAAAACGGACATCCAGACCATTACCCATGAACAGTACATGCGGATAACGGATTATTATCTCTGTAAAAAGAAAAATCCGGCACTCCTGCCGGTGCAGATAGCTTATTATACCGGGTTACGCATTGGCAAGGTATGCGGGCTGGCATAGCAGAACATCAACCTTGAGGAACAGTATCTTACCGTCCACCAGAGTATGCGTTACAATGCTACCTGCCATAAAATAGAAATCAGGGCAACCAAACGGAAAAAATCCATACAGTGGACTTCTGCAACACACTGGCATAAATAATGAAAAAAGCCAGAAGGCAACAGCGCAGGGATCGTTTCCAGTGTAGGGAAATGTATTTCCACAATTATTACCAAAAGACGGTGAAAAAGGGAAGAACGCATTATGACCTGTATTCCCTGTAAAATACGGAGAAGATACCGGACGATTACAAAGAACTGTCTTTGGTATGTTTAGGTAGTGTAAATAAGTTTGTGTTTTTGGAAATAAATAGCTCCTTTTTGGTAAGAATTAGGATATGGAAATTCTTATCGAAAAGGAGTGTTTTTATGCCAGTAGCAAAGGAACAAATTCGACAGATTATCTCAGAAAACAACTTAAGCAGCGTC
>CAJTFB010000136.1 GCA_910575665.1 Eubacteriaceae bacterium | reverse complement strand
GTGGCCTCCTTTTGTATGCGGTAATCCCTGTTACCATTGTTCTTAACAAACTCTAGTATACAGGTAAATCCACGTTGCTACAAATGTGGGGTCACTTCATATTGTCCTATGATTAATGTTCATAGCTATGAGCAAAATGTCGTTTAGCTCATCCCTATGATGTTCACATCATACCACGTTATTTCCGGCTGGGCTTTTCACACAATGCCCTTTTGATGTGCGGCGTTGTTTGAGATGCCCCTCGACCATGAGTATATTGCCGTACATTGCACACACAGTCAAGTTGAATATCGTTCCACCTTTTTCATTGCAGAAAGAGAGAAAATTTGCTCGACTTTTGATTTTCATGTAAATACACAAAGTCAAAGATTGGGATACCAGCGGAGCAGCTCAGACAGTCCCTCGGATTCCAGCTTTCTGACCACATAACTTAACCACTCTTCCGGTGTAGGCATATCCCCTGTGTGGGGAATTTTCTCCCATTGTGCCCGTCGTATTGGGTCTGGGTCATTCATCCCCGATTTTATGCGGGCTGAAATAATCGCCCTCATCTCTTCCACTGTAATATTCCTGTCTCTCGCCAGCTTCTCAAAAAACGTTCTATACTCCGGCATATGCCTGCCTCCTTTCGTTCCATACGAGTAGTATGCCATATCTGAGGCATAATATAAACGGTTTTATGCCCGTGAAAGGATATAGTTTATCTACCAATCAAGACTATTATAGCACCACTCAAGGGCTTAAAATAGACATAAGGAAAGGCGGACTACAAAATGGATGTACAGAAACGAATCAAAGACCTGATGGAATTGAGAGGCTGGACAGACTACCGGCTGGCGAAGGAAGCCGGTCTTTCCCATTCCACAGTTACAAATATGTTCAACCGCAGCAATGCTCCAACTTTACCGACCCTTGAAGCTGTATGCAGAGCATTTGGCATTACGCTGTCTCAGTTCTTTGAGGATTTTGAAGACAATGAGACGCTACAGGAACAGAGGCTGCTATTTTCAAAATGGAGTACCTTTACCCCAGAGCAGAGAAAAATCTTGCTTGACCTTATGGATATCATAAAATGATGGAAATCGCAGTCGCCCCATAGAATGGAGTCTGCGGTTTTCGATTTTATGAGGCTGTAAAAAATCTTGTGTCTATGGATTTTAGACTTTCCTGATAAGAATTAGATATGTAAGAGGTTTTTGTCGGTTTTATGTTTTTGGGACTGTCGAA
>CAJTFB010000135.1 GCA_910575665.1 Eubacteriaceae bacterium | reverse complement strand
ACCTTCAAATTTTGTACCCGAAATTCCACTTTTGTAGCAACTTTCCCGTTTTTTTCTGCGGTTCTGTGGTATAATGGTCCCACAGCAGGATAAAAATGCGCACAAAAACCGGACGTCAGTTTTGTCTTACAAATTTTATAAGCCGAAATTCACGCCTGATTGACTCCTTATTTTCAGCCGGCGGTCTGCGCTTGTTTTCCTGTTACTTTTTCAGAAGTCCTGGCGTAAGGTTGATGTCTCCGGCGGTAACCTTCTGACATCCTAACTTCTGCGCCAGTTCTTCCCCGTAATAAAAGCTGAATGCTTCATACGGACTTTTTCCATTCAGTTTCTTCCTCCGGTAGGAATTGATGTGGTTCATCATCCGCTCCACGTCTTCCTGGGTCAGTTCATCAAAACTCTTTCCTTTCGGTACAATTCTGCGGATGAATTCATGTCCTACTTCTATCTCTGCTTTCTGATAGGGTGCACTGGGATTGCAGTAATAAATCCGCGTCCTCTGGAATCCCCTTTCTTCCGGTCCGTTTTCTATCTTTTTCGGATTGGAGAATTCACTCCCGTTATCCGTCAGTATCACCGGAAACAGCCTTGTGAAGTCTGATGCTCCCAGCTTCTGATACAGTCCGTCGTAAATGTCGATTACGGACTGTGATGTATTGGCTTCCCTCAGAAATCCCAGCATCAGAGATACGTTCACAAAATAAATGGTCAGAAGGACTTTCCCTCCTTTACTCCCGATTACGGAATCCATCTGCACCACCGCCGTATCCGGGTGCTTTTCCATGTATACCTCATAATCATGATAGTTCCTTCCCACACGGCAGCCACGGTCTACCTTCAGCTCCGGTTTCTTGTACCTTGGGCGGTATTTTACCTTCCTCGGCAGGTCAATGTTACGGATGTCGAACAGACAGCCGTCCACATAATTGTACAGCGTCTTCTCACTGCACATCAGCTCGTCCTTATGGTTTAAATAAATCTGGTGGATGGACTGCCCCTGTTTTACCAGCGGCACCAGAATCTCATTCAGCCTTGCAATCTCCCCTTCCGTCGAAAGGATGCCGCTCCTCGACTGGGATATTTTTTCCGTTGCCTGCCGGTGTGCTTCCAGCGCATCATACACCGTCTTAGTCAATGTACACTTTTTTACCTCACGGCATCCGTTACAGGCATAAGGCGGTTTAAAACGGTGCATGCATACCTCTTCTTCATACTGTTCACAGTAACGGTTACAGA
>CAJTFB010000134.1 GCA_910575665.1 Eubacteriaceae bacterium | reverse complement strand
TGGTGTTAGTATATAAGTGTGGACAGAAAAAGTTGAACAACCTATACTATCAAATGAAAGAGCAAAGGAGATGTTCAACATGGCGAAAAATCAAAAATCTTACACTCCGGAATTTAAACAGCAGATCGTGGATCTGTATAATGCCGGAGGAACTTCGTATCCACAACTGGAACGTGAATATGGCGTAAACCGGAGTACGATTAGCGGCTGGGTAAAGCAGCTTTCCCCTATCAAGGTATCAGAGGAGGAAACGGTCACTCTCAAGGAGTATAAGGCTCTCCAGAAAGAAATCCAGCGCCTTAAGACCGAGAATGAAATATTAAAAAAAGCGACCGCCATATTCGCAAAAGAACAATAGCCGAGATTGTTGCATTTATCCAGGACAACTTAACAAACTACTCTGTATCCCAGCTTTGCAGTGCCTTGAAATTCCCAAGGAGTACCTATTACAAAGCTCTGGTTTGTGTACCTTCAAATAAACGGATGGAGTATGAGGAATTCGGCAGGAAAGTGAAACAAGCCTTTGAGGATTCCAAACGCAGATACGGGGCTGTCAAACTATGCCGTGTACTCACTGGCGCCGGGACACCCTGCAGCATCAAGCGGGTCCAGAGGCATATGGCAGAGCAGGGACTGCGCTCTGTGGTAGTAAAGAAGTACAGCCACCATGCCAATCACGGCAGTATCCCAGATGATAAAGTGAATATCCTGAAACGTGATTTTGGAACAGAAACCATCAACCAAAAATGGTGCACAGATATTACCTACATCCATGTGCAGAAAGAAGGATGGACTTATCTGGCGTCTGTCATGGATTTGTGCAGCCGTAAAATCATCGGCTATGCCTATGGCACATCTATGACAGCGGAATTGGCAGTGAAAGCGGTAGAGAATGCCTGCCTGAACGTCAGGGAAACAAAAGGAATCATCTTGCATAGTGACCTTGGAAGCCAGTATACGAGCCAGGCGTTTGAAGATTGCCTGAGCGGGAAAGAAATCCTGCATTCCTTTAGCCGTAAGGGAAATCCATACGATAATGCCTGCATGGAATCCTTCCATTCTGTACTGAAAAAGGAAGAAATATATCTTCATACTTATCAGGATTCAAAGGAAGCCCGCAGAGCAATTTTTGAATACATAGAGGGCTGGTATAACCGAAAAAGAATACACAGTGCGATTGGTTACATAACACCACAGCAGAAGGAGGATGAGGAACTTAAAAAAACAGCATAATCTTTCGACTTTTTTTGTCCAAAGTAT
>CAJTFB010000133.1 GCA_910575665.1 Eubacteriaceae bacterium | reverse complement strand
AACTATAAATGAGTAAATACCAAATATTGCACAAAATAAAGACACCCGCTGCTGAATGATGTATCATTGAAGTACCAACAAACAACATACTCAAACAACAAGGGGGTGTCCGTTGCAAACAGTATACATCATTCCAACAGTATTTACAATTACTTTAAAACCTTAAAACTCGGATTATTTTTATCCGATGTGTACCTAAACCATCTGATGACTATCATTGTTTCCGTTTTCCTCCGTGGTTACAGGGGGAAAACTGTAGATTTCGCCGAAGTAAGTAACCAGCACAGAACCACAACCGCCTATTTCCTGAACCACGGCAAGTGGAATGATTCCACTCTCCAGGATACTTTGAAAAATGCCGTCATACAGGTTATTTATCAGGAAGCGCAACGCTCAGGACAGCCTGTTTTCTGTATTGTAGATGATACGATTGCTTCGCATACCAGGCCTTCGTCACAGGCCGGGCATCCAATTGAAGCAGCGTACTTCCATCAATCCCATTTAAAGGGCTGTCAGGATTATGGGCATCAGATTGTTTCCGTCATGCTTTCCTGTAATGGACTCATACTGAATTATGCCAATATCCTGTATGACAAATCAAGATCAAAGATACAGAGTGTCCAGGAGATTGCAGATGAGCTTCCCGTGGCACCGGTGATTTCCTATTTCCTTTGCGACAGCTGGTATACCTCCGTAAAGGTAATGGACAGTTTTATCCGGAAAGGGTTTTATACGATCGGAGCGCTGAAGACCAACCGGGTCATCTATCCATGCGGGATCCGTCAGAAAGTCAGTGAGTTTGCCCTTCATTTGAGAAAAACAGACCGTGCTGTCAGCCTTGTGACCGTTGGCGGCCGTGAATTCTATGTGTACCGCTACGAAGGAGAACTCAATGATATTCCAAACGCGGTGGTTATTATCAGCTATCCCCGGGAATCTTTTGGAGATCCGAAAGCGCTGAGGGTATTTATATCCACAAATGCCGGAATATCCACACAGGAAATCCTTGACACATATACAGAACGGTGGGCAATCGAATTATTTTTCCGTCAGAGCAAAAACAGACTCGCGCTGGACAAATATCAGATCCGCTCACGGCAGGGAATCGAGCGGTACTGGCTGATTATGTCATTGGTTCATTACATGTGCTGTATGTATTCCGGGAAATACAATACCTTCGAGGAAGGATACTGGTATTTTCAAGATCAAGTCAAAACAGAGCGAATCGGTAATCTGCACCAGTTCATAAAAAATGGTGCGTCACTTGAAGCTGTTTTGAAATTGGTAGGGTAGTTTTGTGCAAATTTCTATATTTGCTCATTTATAG
>CAJTFB010000132.1 GCA_910575665.1 Eubacteriaceae bacterium | reverse complement strand
CGCGTTACGCATATCAGGATATTATAAAATCTGTAATTGAAAATGGAGTGAAATCAGGCGTCTTCCGTAAGACAAATGCCGATTTAATGACGCGTTTGTTAATTAACTCCATTATATCAATCATTTACACATCCCGACCATCAGCCAGTCCGGAGAAAATGCTTGATGAAACAATGGATATATTTCTACACGGAATTATGAATGATGAAGGTGAATAATTATGATTTATTATACCCTACCCTTGCTGCATAAACAGGCAACCCTTGAAATGGTCGGCGGAAAAGGTATGTCTTTATCAAAACTTTTGACAGCGGGCATCCCTGTGCCGGAGGGCTTTCATGTTACGACTACCTCATACAAGATTTTTGTTGAAAAGAACCATATTCAACCTCACATTAATAAGTTGCTGGACGGTATTGACTCTAACAATACCAGTCAGCTTGAAAATGTATCTACGCAGATAGGGATGCTTTTCCATGATGGAGAAATGCCGCAGGAAGTATCAGATGCAATTAAAACCGCATATGCCGGATTGGGAAATATAGCAGTGGCTGTCCGTTCCTCCGCAACCGCCGAGGATTTGCCCGACGCTTCTTTTGCAGGCCAGCAGGAAACCTATCTTAACATACAAGGTGAGAATGAAGTTCTTGACGCTGTAAAGCGGTGCTGGGCTTCCCTATGGACAGCTCGCGCTATTGCTTATCGCATGAAGAATGATATAAAGCAGGAAATTGTCGCACTTGCTGTTGTAGTACAAAAGCTTGCGTTTTCCGATGCGTCCGGCGTTATGTTTACGCTAAACCCTATCAATGGCAGACGTAGCGAAATGATTGTTAACGCCGCGTGGGGACTTGGCGAATCGGTTGTTTCTAGCTTAGTCACCCCTGATACAATTGTTGTAGATAAAAATGCTGAACGAATTGTATCATATGAAGTAGCAAACAAAGAAATTATGACAGTCCGCAACTCAGATGGAACAGAAGAAATCCCAACTCCTGAACAGTTGAGGAAAAAACATGCTCTTACTCGCAATCAAGTTATGCGATTAACACAACTTGGAAAAAAAATTGAGAAGTATTATGAAATGCCTATGGATGTAGAGTGGGCACTGGAAAAAGATAAGTTGTATATTGTTCAGGCTCGCCCCATTACTGTCCTACCGCCGGAATGGACGTTACCGGAAAAGGATGTTATATATACAAAAGGCAGTCTAGCGGAACACTTGCCAAATCCTGTTACGCCCTTATTCGCCACACTTGGGCTTGAAATAGTCAACCGTGCGTCGGCGCTTTTATGGATAGATATGTTTGGTAAAAGTGCGAAAAAGCTACTGCCAGAAAACGGAGCATATACGATTATTAACGGATATGTTTATCTTTCCGCTAATTCAAAGCCTCTTTTGATTGCTGTCAAATCCCTTTCACCCCG
>CAJTFB010000131.1 GCA_910575665.1 Eubacteriaceae bacterium | reverse complement strand
TCATATTGTCTGTTTTCTGCCATTTTGTTCCCTCCTTATTCTCTTGATTATATCTCAAATCCTTGAGAATGTGGTGTCAACTTTTTTTATACCACATCAAAGAAAGTAAAAACGGGTATCCGCACAAAGGGGACAAGCGGCAAGCCAATCGCTACCGAAGCCCCATACGGATATGTAAAAGACCCCGACAACAAGGATTTTTGGTTGATTGACGAAGAAGCCGCGAAAGTTGTCCGTTTGATTTTCCGCCTGTTTCTGGACGGGAAGAACCGAAACCAAATCGCCGTATATCTGAAAAACGAACAAATTCCAACGCCCACTTTCTACATGAAAGACCGGGGGCGGGGAACTTGTAAAAACAAGACGCTGAACGAGGAAAACCGCTACAAATGGAATAAGGCGACCCTGACCCGTATCCTCACACGGCAGGAGTATTGCGGAGATGTGGTCAACTTCAAGACCACAAAGCATTTCCGCGACAAACGAAACCACTATGTAGACCGAAGCCAGTGGCATATTACGGAAAACGTGCATGAGCCGATTGTTGACCGCACCGATTTTGAGAACGTACAGCGGATTTTGGAAAATGCCCCCGTCAAGCGACCAAACGGGGACGGGGAAATCCACCCCTTGTCGGGCTTGCTTTTCTGTAAGGACTGCGGCGCAAAAATGCACATACGGATAGATTACAGGAACGGCGGCAGGCGGCATATCGCCTATTGCAGTGAGTACCACAAGGGAAAAGCCAGAAACCCGAAGTGCCATTCCCCGCACATCATGGACGCGGATTTACTCATGCAGACCGTTTCGGACGTGCTGAAAAAAATCGCGGAATACTCCATCAGCAACCGGGCAGACTTTGAAGCCTTAGTGAAAAAGAGCCTTGACGTACAGCAGACCGACCGGACGAAGAAACAGCAGAAGCGCGTACCGCAAATCACAACGCGGCTTGAACAAATCGAAAAGGTTCTGGATAAGCTGTACGAGGACAACGCACTGGGAGTAATTGAGCAAGACCGTTATGAGCAGATGTCGCGGAAGTATTCGGAAGAATATTATATGCTGAAAGAGGAACTTGCGGAAATCAAAGAGCAGTTATCCGCTTTTGAGAACGCAGGAGGGCGGGCGCAGAGGTTTGTAAAACTGACAGAACGATACGCCGACTTTGCCGAACTCACCCCCGCCATTCTCAACGAGTTTATCAGCAGGATTGAAGTGCATGAGCGCGACCAGAAACGGGCGAGATACGCCATACAGCATATCGGGATATACTTCAACCATATCGGCAAATTTGAGAACGAACTGACACAGCTTGCCGAGCCGACAGAGCAGGAAATCAAAAAAATGCGTGGTGTTAGTATATAAGTGTGGACAGAAAAAGTTGAACAACCTATACTATCAAATGAAAGAGCAAAGGAGATGTTCAACATGGCGAAAAATCAAAAATCTTACACTCCGGAATTTAA
>CAJTFB010000130.1 GCA_910575665.1 Eubacteriaceae bacterium | reverse complement strand
AGAGCGAATCGGTAATCTGCACCAGTTCATAAAAAATGGTGCGTCACTTGAAGCTGTTTTGAAATTGGTAGGGTAGTTTTGTGCAAATTTCTATATTTGCTCATTTATAGTTATAAAGTAACAAAAGTGGGAAAAGAAGTGGAACTGACAAAATCAAAATCTTCGGCGACAAAGGTTACCATCAATACAGTCACAGGTACAGACGGTGTGAAATATAAAGTAACCTCTATTGGACCCAAAGCAATGCAGAACAATAAGAAGATGACGAACCTGATCATTGGAGCTAATGTAAAGTCAATCGAGAAGGGCGCATTTAACGGCTGCAAGAAACTTGGCAAAGTAAAAATCCAGTCAACAAAGCTTAGGTCCATAGGAAAACAGGCCTTTAAGGGTACGAAATCCAGCTTAAAGGTGAAAGTACCGTCCAAGCAATTAGAAAAGTATAAGAAGATCCTTAAAAAAGCAGGATTGAAAGTGAAACAGGTAACAAAATAATGGAATAAAATGAATGGTTCCAAGATCGAAAATCTTTTTTGAAGAGATTAAAGGATCCGATTTATGGATATATGAGCATACCGACACAATACATAAATTAATAGGTTATTTGTGTACGCAGGTAAAAGTTTTGGATAAGAAACGGTACACAAGCTATGATGGATTATATGTATCTCAAAGGTATGCTTGGAATACAGTATGGAGAGAATAACAGGACGCTTGAGGAGATTCTCCTAAGCCTGCTGCCATTAGTAGAGCAGAGGGAATATAAAGAAAAAATGGCTAGAGTTAGGGGAGGATCTGCAATAACGAACAGAACGGAAATCGAAGGAAAATTGAGTGGGGGGTGCAGACGATTTCTTGACTGTGGGATTTGTCGAGTAAAGTGTGTAAGTTTTTTGTTTTTTTGGTGGTCGAATGATTCGACCACCTTTTTACATAGGGAACTAGGTATACTAGAGCTGGTCTAAAAGTTCTCATATTTGAGAATCCGAGGGACTATCCCAAAGTGGACCTGTTGACAAACTCATTCTTTCAGGTCTATTTATATATCTCTTCTTCTGAGATTGAGAGAGTTTGAAATTTTCTCTGTAAATTCAGTTCTTCTATGATAATGATTTGAAAGGACGGACGACCACACTGGTTTTCCGTCCTTCTTTACTATAATTCCTACAATAATTTCTGTCAATAACGAATACTGGGGAAATCTTAATCTGATAGTCTGTCAGGAAACATGATAGATAATTCACCCCTCACTTTTCCCCAGTTCCGCAATGGCATCGTCCATTTCTTCGTCGACTCAAATGTTGCCAGATAGAGTGCTTTGAGCAATGCCTGTGGGGAGGGGAACACGCTCCGCTGACGGTTCAGCCGCCGGTAGGAAGAATTCAGGCTCTCAATCGCATTTGTGGTGTAAAATGCCTTCCTGACCTCCGCTGAAAATTTGAAGATGGGGTAATGACATCCCAGTTCTCATGCCACCTTTTCATGGCATTCGGATACTGTGTTTCCCATTTTTCTGTTACGTCTTCCAGATAGCCTCTGCCTGCCTGCTCATCCGGAGCGGTGTAGATAATCT
>CAJTFB010000129.1 GCA_910575665.1 Eubacteriaceae bacterium | reverse complement strand
GGCTGCATAAAAACTCTGCCAGTCCTTTTTTGTGACTGGCAGGCTGAAATTTTTATTTTTTTAATTGTCTACTTGACAGGGAGCGGTTCACTGTGAAAACCTCTCGGCTATGTAAAACAAATGCCATATTCATTTTTAATTCACACAAATACTTTATCTATATCAAATCCAAAATTCATATTTCTAAATATTTCATCCATAATTTGATAAAATTCATTTATATAATTTTTTAAATCAACATAGTATAATCTTACGGGTTTTAATTTATTAAAGTCCAATTTCCTATCAACAAGATAGCGTGAAAAAGAGTCATCTGTTCCTTCGTTGTAATAAATAAAAGATGCCAAACTTAACAAAAATTCATATACATCCGTTTCTAAATACTCTTCTATTAAAAATAGTAAACTTGGTAGCTTATGCATATTTATTGATTTTGCATACGCCCGCAACTCCTCTTTTGAGCTAAAAGTTTGTTTTTTTAAATCTTCATTTACAAAAATCAGCTTAAATGCAAGCTCTACACTATGCCTAAAATTCATAAATAATGGAAAATACAATCCATATCTTATCGTATTGGTTTCTGCTAACTCTGGCTTATTGTCCTTTGTTGGGGCTTCTTTTCCATATATCCAATGCCCTATCTTCAAAGAATTTTCAATTCTTTTATTTTCCATAACATCAATTTCTTCTATAAAAATTTTTAACAAAATCTCCGTACTTTGCCTATAATTTCTATATTGAAAATAAAATGGTAAAGCTGAATTAAATTTTAAACCATCATATAAATTCATGCTTACATTAGTTCCTACCATATTAATAGGATATTTATTCTGCATATTATCATTTCTATTATAAAGTAAATCGCTGTTATCAAGTAATTTTTCTTTATTATCTTTTATATAATAAGCAAGATTTTGAAATGTCTCAATATTTTTTATATCCTCTAAAATCTGCTCTTTATTTGGATTTCTGATAGTAACTTTCTTAATTACTATTTGTTTAAATTCTTGATACTGTTTCTCTGTGTAATCATCATAATATGTGTTCTTATATCTAAAAATATTCTCTAATAGCTTAATATTTAAACATTTGAGAGCATACTGTTCCAAATATATTTTATCTATATCATATCCTATTTCTTGAACAAAATTTAGAAATGTATTCTTTTTCTCTTCAACATCACCTATATCAAAATTCATTTTAAATTTTCTTTTTTCAATTACTTTTCCTTCAATAATTCCACTTCTGCTATTTTGATAGTATGATTCATCATCTATTAAATCAACCAAATATACAAAATTAGCTGCCCCTCCTAATCCCCAAAACATTTTCTTACTTCCAACTCCAACTATCCAATATTTATCAGCTTCTTTCAATCCATTATCATCAGAATATACTACAAATCTAATTTCATCTTCTGTTGTTGCAGATGAAATCAAAGCAGAGTTATATAACGCAATATCCTTTTTTATTTCACTCCCTTTATAGTTTCTGTAAATTCCATCATACTGTTTTTCGCTTATTTCAATATTCATTATAATTAACTCCTTATTCTTTATAATATTTAATCAAGCCCATTCTTATAATCCGCCTTTCCGCTTCGCGAAAGCCACCGATGGGGTCATGAAACCTTAGTTTCTCTCGCTTCGCTCGTTTCTATTTTCTTTACCTCTTGATATAATCTTTTTATAAGACTGACACACTACAGAACACG
>CAJTFB010000128.1 GCA_910575665.1 Eubacteriaceae bacterium | reverse complement strand
GAATATAGAAACTATTTGAAGGAGGCTGCATAAAAACTCTGCCAGTCCTTTTTTGTGACTGGCAGGCTGAAATTTTTATTTTTTTAATTGTCTACTTGACAGGGAGCGGTTCATAAAATCACAGTTTGTCGGCTTTGTTTTATTTCATAAGGTTTTAAGGCGAACGCCCACCATATAAAAAAACGGTGTATTGGTGGGCGGTTATGCTATGCCCGAAAAGACTTAACAGACACTCTCCAGACCTGTTTTTGAAGTTTGGAGGGTTTTTTATGTTCTTTTTTCGGGCAGTAATCCATCTGCTCATGCAATGCAGAATTTATACATACATAGCATATCGGGGATTGGCAGGAAGCCAGTTAAAAAAATCCCTGCTTATGCAACGCTACTTCTCACCATGAAACCAGAAGTAGAATCTCCACTTAACAGAATATGTATCTCCTATAACCGTAGAGGTCACAGAGCCTTTGCGGTTTTTCTTTTGTCGTTTTTTATCAGATTATGCCACAGGGCTGTTTCCGCTGTTGGCTGTCGTTCGCCGCCTTCCCAATCTGGATTTTTTACATTTTCAAAAATTCAGATTGGAGGAAATAAGGAATGGCATATAACCACGGACGTGAGGACAGGAAATGGCGTATCTGGAAAGAAGCCGAGGAAAAAGTGCTGCGTGAGCATGGCGTTGATGAAGCGGTCATTGAGCAAATCCGCATGGATGACAGGGCGGACTTTAATTCCAACAGGCGGTTTTACCGATGGACGAGCGACTTCGGCGAATACCTTGAGGGAGTGGCGGACGCTGAACAGCAGGCAGAGCCGAATAGCGTTGCGGACTTGCTGGACGAGATTGAGGACGAGAAACTGTATCAGTCACTTCTTACGGTGGACAAGCATACCCTGCTCATTCTCCTGCTGAAAATGCAGGGATATTCCACAAAGGAGATTGCGGCGGTGGCAGGGCTTACCGAGAGGGCGGTCTACAAACGCCTTGAACGGATCCGTAAAAAATTGAAGCCTATTTTTTATCCTTTCGGGGAAATTTAACCATTTCCACGGGCTATTGGGTGGGAGGGCAATCCTCCCGCTCAATTTTTTTCGGGAGGAAAGGAAATGGCATACGGGGCAAAGACATATACGCTTCGGGAGGAATCCACGGAAAGCGGCACAAGGTATTTTATCAGTTTTAAGGACGGGCAGGGGGAACACCACGAGATAGAAGTGTCCGAGAAACTCTTTCTTGAATTTCGGCAGATGGAAAGGAGGAACAGGAATCTTCAGCAATGGAACCAGCGGCACAGGGAGTTTAACGAGGTATGGGACGAAACCCTTTACAGACGTGCGTTGAGAGTGCCTAAAACGCTTGATGAAAGCATGATTGAGAAAGAACGGAATGAACTGTTTTACAAAGCGGTTGCCCGACTGCCAGAGATACAAAGGCGGCGTTTCCTGCTCTATTACGAGTATGATTTTAATTTCTACCAGATTGGCGGGATGGAGCATTGCACCGCTTCCGCTGTCCAGAAGTCTGTTTCGGTTGCAAGGGAGAAAGTCAAGGCGGAAATGAGGAAGTATCTCCAACCGTGACCGCTACCATCCGAAAAAAGAAATCCGTTTTGCGTGGGACTGGCAGCATTACATACTCTCACTTTTTCCGTGGGAGTAAATCTATTTAAGGAGGTCAACGCCTATGCGTAACAAAACCAAAGATACCGCCCGAAAGCATTCTGGTGATATGTCAAGAACTTTTTGAAAAAGATTTTGATATGTTTTTCAGAAAAAAAGGGTAACTTTAACAGACCTTCGATATGTTTTACGCAAAACCGAATGTCAGTTCGATTCGATATTATATTTGGTGTCCAGCTTTTCGCCGGTGTACAGTTGGTTTTTGACCAGCAATCCAAAA
>CAJTFB010000127.1 GCA_910575665.1 Eubacteriaceae bacterium | reverse complement strand
ACATCGCTGAAATAGAACTTAATGTAATGACACGCCAATGCCTGTCACGGCGGATTGACAATATCAATGCTCTTCGCAGCGAGCTGGCGGCATGGGAAACCGAGCGTAATACAATGGCGGCAAAGGTAGACTGGCAGTTTAAAACTTCCGATGCACGAATTAAACTGAGGTCGCTGTATCCTAAATTTGCAGTTACTTCTATGTAAGCAACCATTATGCTAGATATAAATGTGTCAGTGCACTAGTATCTTTAAAATGGGTTTTTGATTTAGATAACTCTGTCAGTACTTTAAAGGATATGTCTTGCGGTTACTATGCAGAAAGAAAAACCCAAGATGACGATTGGATTATTAGAAAGCGATAACTTCCAGTTTCCCATGAAAATGTACATAAAGAAAAATTGGAGTTATCCCGGAAGCCGGAGAATAGCGAACCCGGCTTCTTTTTCCTATGCAGGCAAAAAGAAAACCCTTCCCAAAAAAGAGAGAAGGGCATTGCCGTTATTCTGTTACCGCCGGGATCTCCCCGACAAAGTTATAAATGATTTTGATTTCCTGAAACTTCTCCCCGTCAACCTTTTTCACCTCACCCACCAGAATCCGGCTGATAAGGCGGTTCAAGATACCCTCGTCCAATTCCTGTATCGTGGCATACTGCCGGATTTCCCGGATAAAGGTGCGGACATCGCTTTCCTGCTCATTGGAACGGCGCAAGGAGAGGGTCAATTCTTTTAGCCGCTTCTGGTTTTCCTCCTGTTCCCGCTCCATCGCCGCCGTCAGCTTCACAAACCGCTGCTCTGACAGGATTCCCTTTGCCTTGTCGGTATACAGGTTCAAAAACATATCGTCAATCTCCCGGTTCCTTGCTTCCAGCCGTTCCCGCTCCTTCTCCATCTCCGAAGCGTCCGCCAGATACCGCCGCTCCATGCGGCTGCTAATCCGCTGGTAGAACGATTCCACGTCTTTAAGCGCCATTGCCGCAAGTTCCTGAATGTCCTTCAACACAAGATTGTATAAATCCCTGGCTTCCACCTTATGGCTGGTGCAGGCGTCCTTCCCCAGCCGGTTATACGTCTGGCAGATATAATACGCCTTGTCTATCGGCTCCCGTTCCTCGCCGGTAAAGCGGTTCTTCCCGGTTCTGCCTACCTTCTCATAGCGTACCTGCATGGACTTCCCGCAGGTGGCGCAGTAGATAATGCCGTGGAACAGGTTGTAGAACGGGCAGGCGTTCCCCTCCATGATAGGCGGGCGGCGGTCAATGAGTTCCTGCACCTTCTCCCAGTCCTCCGGGCTTACGATGGCTTCATGGCAGCCTTCAAGGACTTCCCATTCCTCACGGGGGATGATGTCATAGGTGTTGGAGCGGATTCCTTTCTGGTGCGTCCGGCAGACAAGATGTGCGCCTTTGTAAAACGGGTTCCGCAGGATATGGCTAATCCGTGCGCTCCCCCATGAATAATAATTCACGTCACATTCCGTATTGCTTTTTACCCGTGTGATGGGGATTTTATCCTCCATCAGTTGTTTAGCTATCCGCATACACCCCCAGCCGTTTAAGGCAAGGTCATAGATTTTACGGATAGTCGGCGCAGTGTCCGGGTCAAGGATAAGGTGTCCCCTTTCCTCCGGGTCACGCATCAAGCCAAGGGGCGGCTGCCCGCCGCCAAACTTCCCCTGGCGGGAGCGTGTCATGCGCCCGGCAAGCACTTTCTTTGAAATATCCCGGCTGTACATATCATTCAGGATATTTTTAAACGGCGTAATGTCCATTTCCTGCCTTGTCAGGCTGTCCACGCCGTCCGTGACCGCTATATACCTTACATTGTGTTTCGGGAAAAAGATTTCGATATAACTGCCCGCTTCAATATAGTTCCTCCCAAGCCTTGAAAGGTCTTTGGTTATCACGCAGCCCACCTTCTGATGTGGTATAAAAAAAGTTGACACCACATTCTCAAGGATTTGAGATATAATCAAGAGAATAAGGAGGGAACAAAATGGCAGAAAACAGACAATATGA
>CAJTFB010000126.1:1404-2166 GCA_910575665.1 Eubacteriaceae bacterium | reverse complement strand
GCGGTTATGCAGGTCGTTCAGCATTCCCAGCCAGAACTTGCTCGTTTCGTTTGCCCCGACAGTAATGCTCAGTATCTCCTTGTAACCCTCTGCCGTCACACCCAGCACAACATAGGCTGCACGGCTTAATATCCGCCCATCCTCCCGGACTTTGTAATGGATGCAGTCCATGAATACAAACGGGTATACCGGGTTCAGGGGGCGTGACTGCCATTCTTTGACCTGCGGGAGGATTTTGTCTGTGATCTTGCTGACCATTTCTGCAGACAGTTCGATTCCATACAGGTCATTCAGCTGGTCGTGGATGTCCCTGGTGCTCATCCCCCGCGCATACAGGGAGATCACCTTTTCTTCAATCCCGGAGATGTCGCGCTGGTATTTTGGTATCAGCTTTGGCTCAAACTCCCCATTCCGGTCCCTAGGCACGTCAATCTGGAACTCCCCATACTGGCTCTTGAGGTTCTTTGGGGAATGCCCATTGCGTTTGTTGTCTGACTGTAAATCCCCCTTACGGTTTTTCTCATAACCGAGGGTGGCGTCCAGCTCTGCCTCCATGAGTTCCTGCAAGATGTCTTTGAAACTGTCCCGAAGGAGGGCATAGACATCGGTGACGCTGCTTAAGTTGTTTTCTGAGATAATCTGTCGAATTTGTTCCTTTGCTACTGGCATAAAAACACTCCTTTTCGATAAGAATTTCCATATCCTAATTCTTACCAAAAAGGAGCTATTTATTTCCAAAAACACAAACTTATTTACACTACC
>CAJTFB010000126.1:0-1282 GCA_910575665.1 Eubacteriaceae bacterium | reverse complement strand
TTGGACTATAGTCAAGAGAATGGACACATTTTTGTGTAATTTATTTTTGAGAGCAGCAGCTTAGTGCTGCTCCCAGTATAACATTTCTTTCTCGTTTGGGGTCAGGAGACCGAGGGAACTGTGTGGTCTTCTGGTGTTATAATAGCCTTCTATGTATTCAAAGACAGAAGTATACAGTTCCTGCAGGGTGTGGTAGTTTCTCCGTTTGGTTTCCTCCTTTTTTAGGTACTTGAAAAAACATTCACATACTGCGTTATCGAAGGGATAGCCTTTTTTGGAAAAGGACTGCACCACATGAAAGGAATCCAATAACTGCCGGAAAGCAAAGGCAGTGTATTGGGATCCCCGGTCAGAGTGGAACATAAGCCCATACGGAGCATTCCGTTTCCGGTAGGCTTTCTGGAAGGTTGTGATCACTAAGTCTGTGTCTGCTTTCCCGGACAGCCGCCATGCAATGATTTTTCGGGAAAATAAGTCCATAATGATGCATAGATAGTACCATTTGCCGCCTGCTTTCAGATAGGTAATGTCACTGACCCAGACCAGATTCGGCGCTTTCTGCTGAAAGTCCTGCTGCAGATGGTTTCTGCACTGACCGTGATCGGTGTCTGCTGTCATACGTTTAGGCTTATCTGTGGACATTTTTGGGAGTTGAAGTTTTTTTATCAGGCGGTACACTCTGCCGACGCTGATATGAATGCCATAATCACGCTGTAAAAGGTAACAGATCTTGTAAGCACCGAGACGCTTGTTGTAATCCGAATAAATGCGGAGGATGATGGAAGCGATATGCTGGTTTTCCTCGGTGCGGGATGTGGGTTTGGAACGGAAGTGTTTGTAATAGGTGCTTCTGTTGACCCGGAGGACCCGGCAGAGAGTTTTGATGCTGTGCTGGAAACGGAGTTTATGTACAGCGTCTAATCGTTGTTTGAGTGTGGCGTGAATATGGCAATCGCTTTTTTTAGGATAAGGTTCTCCTCTTCCAGCTGTGCGTTGCGTTTCTGGAGTTCTTTTACCTGTTTTGCAGTAAGGACTTCGCCGTCATCAATTTCAACGGTGGAGTATTGTTTGACCCATTTGCCGAGGGCGGATTGGGAGACGCCGTACTCTTTACAGAGTTGGGATTGGGTTTTCCCATTCTGGTGAAGGGAGACGAGGGATTTTTTGAAATCTTCGTCATATTTGTTGTAGTTGTTTGTAGCCATGAAAAGCCTCCTTTTTTGTGTGTAGTTTATTGTAGCATATGGTGCATATCTGTGTCTACTTTTATAGTATAGCTCCA
>CAJTFB010000125.1 GCA_910575665.1 Eubacteriaceae bacterium | reverse complement strand
GGAGGGCTTCCTCCTATGGTTAAACGACAGCAATACTATGATTCCCTGAAAGAAGCAGCATAGGATACAAAATCCTTGAAGAAAATGTGTCAACTAATCTTGACAAAATCATTGCAACGAATACGGCAAGTAAAACGCCTTACAGTTATTATGCTTGCAGTTACTACGGACAGTTTGGCAAAGGTACTTGTTCTATGCACTATATCCGTTATGATGTTCTGTATCAAGCCGTATTGGAACGCTTGCAGTATTGGACTAAGGCAGTACAGCAGGACGAAGAAAAGGTCTTAAATAAGATACAAAAGGCTGGCAATGCAGAGCGAATACGGGAAAAGAAGAAAAAGGCAAGTGCCTTGAAGAAAGCCGAGAACCGTCAAAATGAGATTGACCGCTTGTTTGCGAAAATGTATGAAGATAGAGCCTGTGAGAAGATAACGGAACGAAACTTCATCATGCTGTCGGGGAAATATCAAAAAGAGCAGATAGAACTGGAACAGCAGATAACCAACCTAAGAGAAGAATTAAGTAAAATGGAACAGGATATGATAGGTGCTGAAAAGTGGATTGAGTTAATCAAGGAGTATTCCGTACCAAAGGAACTGACAGCACCGTTATTAAATGCAATGATAGAAAAAATCCTTATTCACGAAGCAACAACGAATGAGGATAACGAAAGAATACAGGAAATAGAGATATATTACCGATTTATTGGAAAAGTAGACTGATAAAGAGGGTTCATATCTTTAACTAAGGGAAAGCGGAAAAAGTATGCCAGATGTTTCGCTAATGCTTGATTTGTGCAACATACTGGGCATAACTGTAAATGAACTGCTTAGCGGGGAAAGGATTATTATGGAGGATTATCAGAAAAGAGCAGAAGAAAACCTTATGGAATTACAGGCGAAAAAAGAAAAAGCACAAGGAGAATACCATTCTATATTGAAAATTTTGATTGTAACTTTCAGTTCATTTTTTGTGCTTAATATGGTTTTGAATTATTTCTTTCCAGAAATAAACTTTAACAATTTGTTGGGTTTGCCATCGATAGCTATTGCCGCTATTCTTTTGGTCAAGTGGTTTTTTAAAAACTATGAGATAAAACCAAGATAAAGACAAATGATTTTATCCTATTGATATGAAAACCCTATTTATCGGGTAGGACAATATATCATCACAGAGCCCGACGCACAGACGCAGAGCCGATGAACAAGTGAGCAATCACAGGTTTATTGGCTCTATTCTATTTTATAAGGTTTTACGGCAAACGCCCACCATATAAAAAAACGGTGTGTGGTGGGCGATTATGCTATGCTCAAAAAGACTTAACAGACACTCTCCAGACCTGTTTTTGTAGGTTGGAGAGATTTTTTATGTTCTTTTTTCGGGCAGTAATCTATCTGCTCATGCAACGCAGATTTGACTTATACATAGCATATCGGGGAACGGCAGGAAACCAGTTAAAAAAATCCCTGCCCATGCAACGCTGCTTCTCACCATGAAACCAGAAGTAGAATCTCCGCTTAACAGAATATGTATCTCCTATAACCGTAGAGGTCACAGAGCCTTTGCGGTTTTTCTTATGTCGTTTTTTATCGGAATGTGCCGCAGGGCTGTTTCTGCTGTTGGCTGCCGTTCCCCACCCTTCCAATCTGGATTTTAGTATTTTCAAAAATTTTAGATTGGAGGAAAAAAAGAATGGCATACAACAACGGACGGGAGAACAGGAAATGGCTTATCTGGAAAGAAGCCGAGGAAAAAATATTGCGGGAGCATGGAGTTCATGAGACCATCATTGAACAAATCCGCACAGACGACAGGGGCTATCTATGCAAGGCTAGACCATCTGCGGAAAAAGTTGCGGAAGATTTTATAAGCATCTAATAATTTCTGTTTTCTTATGGACTATTGGGTGAGGGATAAAATTCCCTTGCCCAATTTTCAAAATAGGTGAATAAAATTTCCGTCCATAGGGAATTCTAAAAAGTTTGCCCAAAATCTAGACACAGATATAGCCGCTATGGTATTCTGAAATACCCATAAGGGAATTGGAAGATTGAAAATTAAATATCATATAGATGGAAGAATGGAATGTCAGCCAATGGACAAGGCTGACCGCCGCCGAATGTATGCTGACCTTTTCGGCTGGCGTATGGCAGCAAGGTTTTGAATCCCAAAGCCGTTACATAGCA
>CAJTFB010000124.1 GCA_910575665.1 Eubacteriaceae bacterium | reverse complement strand
AATATGTACGCTGTATACAGAAGTAGATTCCAGCACGATAAGAAGTGTATCCAGGTTTTTATGCTTCTGCATACACTCAGCAATCATATTTACAAGCTTATCGGCACCTGGCTGATTATTGCCAAACGACGATGAGATGTATTTGTTTTCCTCAAAGTCCATAGCATAGACAGCATTGGTCTTTGAGCTTACATCAATACCTACAAACAAGGTGGACATATAGTTGATCTTTAACATGATATCACCTCCAATCGGATCGGGATTTGTGAAGCCTGAGGCAAAAGGTTTATCCTGTGCAGCATACGGTGACCGAAACCTCGCGCAATGAGCATGCACCCAGTCAGCCTTTCTTGCTGGGGCTAACGGCTGGGGATGAAAATTCTGTGTCAGCGGAATGTGCCGTATGTGCCAGGCTGAATGCTTTCGAAGCAGTCACGGATAAAGCCGGCTGAAAGGAGGAACAGCAGTGCCTTCGGACATCAGACTCTAACTGATATCATACCACAGGATCTACCTATAATGATATGTAACTATTAACTGTATAGATGGGAATGGGGATGAGGGGAGTTCCTCTTAGATGTCCTTACCATTTATACCAAAAAAGAATAAGTCTGTAAGCTGTTTTCCTTGCTTACAAACTTATAGGTAATTGCGAAACTCGCTAAGCTCGTTTGCGATCTTGATTCTAAACAAGAAAGGATTCGTGCAGAGCACGAATCCCGGGATAAAAAGTGAATAAGTTGAATTTTGGGCGCACATTAATAAGCCCTCGTGGTTTTATTAAGTGGTAAGTCCTACGAAATCAAAGGCTTTAAGCTGCGGATATATTCATGATGGTGGATATTGTCTGCAAGAACTACCGTTATTAGCTGGGTAATACCAGCAAGGATCAGATCCGCATGTAATGTTTTTTCGTTTTGTGTGCGTCGTCCGGCAAGGCAGAGATTTTCTTTGATGTGATTAATATCTCTTTCGACGACGGTCCGTACTTTGTAAGTGTTGTCCCAATCATCAGTTCCGCGGATAACACCGGGACATGCACGGAGATTCTTCTCGGGATAAATGTAAACCATTCTGCCGGAAACAGAAGATGTACAGGGATTCTTGCAATGACAGATGCGGCGATATTTCCTGTCTTCACATTTATCCCATGAGGTCATGGGGCAGATGAATTTCTGCCGGGCAATACCATTCTTTAAAAAAGCAGTATTGTTGCCCTCTTTCTTCAAAACAAGAGAAGAATCATTAGGACAACAGGGAATACCATCTTCGTTGATAAAGGAATCAGTATCTGCCAATGAAGACCGTTTGTTAAGTGGTATGTAGGCACAGGAAAAATGTTTATCCGTACCAAAGGTATTTCCAGTAAGAAGGTCTATGTAAATAGGCAGTGTGTCAAAAGCTGCATCCCCAAGAAAAACCTTCGGATTAATTAAGGGATGTTTAAGGAAAAAATCTTTCAGTGTGGGGATAAGAAGTTTGGAATCATGGGCAGACTTATCTTCATCCGGAGAATCAGACTTTTTATCAATCATGATATCCGGGTGGGATTTCATGAAATCCTTGTTATAAAATGAGATATGTCGAATGATACCTAAACCATTGGTAACAATGCCAAACTTGAAAACATAGCAGAAATGCCCATTGACATAAAGCTGTCTTATTTCCGGATTGGCAGAAGCATGTGAAGGCATGGAACGGTATGCAGCAGCATAAGGATTGTAGTTTTTGTCAACCCCCATGGATTTTGCATAAGCTTTTAACTGGCGGATGATCCGGTTTGCGTATTTAGGATTGTTTTCAGTAACAAAGGCTTCGATACCGGAAGAATCAAAGATAGTCATATCAGCTTTTGCAGAGTCAATAGCCTGACAGATGGGTTCTGTGAGGTCAACGAGGTTATCAAATACAGATTGAAGGTCTGCAAGGAAATCCTGTTTGAAGCGTGTGATCTTGGAAGCATCAGGAACTTTGTTAAAGCCACAGAATTCCCGTAAAGGTCTGGAGTAATGGAGAAAAGTAAGCAAAAGCCGGTCAGTGGGAATCGAAAAGACACGCTGGATAATTAAAGCCCAGAGAAAAGCTTTTAAAGGGTACTTACGGGTTCTGCCCGTGGATGAATAGAAATGGTCATAAAAAGAAACCGGAATAATTGCATCAAGTTCGATATGTTGTTCTAATAGAGAAAGAAACCTAG
>CAJTFB010000123.1 GCA_910575665.1 Eubacteriaceae bacterium | reverse complement strand
TCTTTGAATACATAGAAGGCTATTATAACACCAGAAGACCACACAGTTCCCTCGGTCTCCTGACCCCAAACGAGAAAGAAATGTTATACTGGGAGCAGCACTAAGCTGCTGCTCTCAAAAATAAATTACACAAAAATGTGTCCATTCTCTTGACTATAGTCCAAAATTTTCGAGTACATATCCTCTGACTTTTTCCAGTTTTTCGTCTTTGGTCATTGTGTCATTTGTTACTTCTGCCAGAACATTTTGTACCCATTGTGTTTCTGCCTGTTCCGCATCATGGATCTGAATCTTTATACTCGCAGCAGATACCCATGTTTCTCCGACTTTCTCTTGTATAGTAAAATTTTTTGTTCCCGGTGTATCCCATGTATATGTCCGCAGGTAACCTCCTGCTACTGCGTTATTTTTTCCTGTATAGTGAACATCATCATACACATTAACATTTATGATTTCTTGGAACTCATCTTCTGTGGTATAAAAAATTCCGCTTTCATCTTCTTTCTTTACCAGCCTGCTCGTTCCACAGTCTGCTTTGAATGAGTTGGGATCAGGATTGTTTGTCTTTACATAGATTACGACTTTGGAATTGTTATACAGATTCTTATCCTTGCTATTCATGATTTTCAGTTCGTAATTGTACTTTGCTTTCACATCCACTGGTTGTTCTGGTGGTGTGGTTGGCTGTTTTGGTGTGTTGTCCTCACTCGTTTTCTTCTTGTCAGAGATTTTCTTCTTTTTGACTGTGACTTTGTACTGAATGGTTTTCACTTTCTTCTTCTTTGTAGTTACCTTTACCGTGATAACCGCTTTCCCGGCTTTCTTTCCACTTATCTGGATTGACTTTTTCCCTACTGCCTTGACGGTTGCCACTGACTTTTTATTGCTTTTCACCTTGATTTTCTTTACGTTCTTCTGCTTTAGCTGTATCTTCTTTTTCTGTCCGACACGGATGGTGACAGTCTTTTTCGTCACTCCTTTAGCATACACTTCCTGACTTGGTATGAATGTAGTAAGTATAAAAATCGCAGCCAGACTCAGTGTACATAGTTTCTTAATCCTGTTCTTTTTCATGATATCATCCCCTTTCGCTATGGTATTTATCTCTTGATTACCGCTTATTTTCTTACTCTTATTATACTACATATAGCATATAATAGCGAGAGATTTATCATTTATAAGCCAAGAAGAACAGTGTCCCCACCCATGTTTGGACTGGGGAAATACTGTTCTCCCGGACTGTGTTTGTTTGTTGTTTTTCTGTTGTATATTCTTAAATTTCAAAAAACATGATTACTGTTCCAGCAGGTTCTTGAGCTTTTCCCTGACCTTCTTCAGTCTTTTGCTGACTGCCTGTTGAGAGATTCCATATTCCCTGCTCAGCTCTACCTCAGAAATCTCATCATAATAATGCTGATGAATAAGTTTCTGTTCTTCGAATGACAACAGAGAAATACATTCCCGAAGCTTGTCCAAAAGTAACTGTTCCATTACATCTTCTGCCATGTCAGCAACAGTATCTGCTATATAATCCACGCCACTGCCATCTGCTTTCTCAAAGCTATCTATAGAAAACAGACCGTTTTCTATATCCAACTTTTTCAAATATCGGTTTCTTTCCTTTTCCCGGTAGAATTCGGCATAGACTTCTCTGCTGACTTCCAGCAGCATTCCCTGCAAAGGAATAAAGAACCGATTCTTATAAGATTCATCAGACTGCTGGTTCTGACAATGCTCCTGATATGTAATCTCCTGATAGTTGCCATTCTCTAATACGAATACTTTTCTTGGCTGATATTTCAACTGTTTTTCCTCCAATCCTGATTTTTTTGCGAAAACCAAGATTGGCAGGCGGTGAACGGATACAAAAGAAAAAGCATACCGACCTTTTGGTAAGTACGCTTTTGTAAAGAACAATGTATGTTATTGGAAAAGGCGGGGGAAACAAACAGGAATATGTCGAACAAAAAAATACCGCTATCCCCTGTCGGACTGCGGTATTCACTATATAAATATCATATTCTATTTCTAATTTTTGATACCCTGTTCGAGTTTTCCGTTTCTTCATGCCTTTCCCCTCATGCAGGCTCATACCTATTCTCCTGCTTATTTTGTCAATGGGAAAATGGTGTTAGTATATAAGTGTGGACAGAAAAAGTTGAACAATCTATACTATCAAATGAAAGAGCAAAGGAGATGTTCAGCATGGCGAAAAACCAAAAA
>CAJTFB010000122.1 GCA_910575665.1 Eubacteriaceae bacterium | reverse complement strand
GTTGGGATTGGGTTTTCCCATTCTGGTGAAGGGAGACGAGGGATTTTTTGAAATCTTCGTCATATTTGTTGTAGTTGTTTGTAGCCATGAAAAGCCTCCTTTTTTGTGTGTAGTTTATTGTAGCATATGGTGCATATCTGTGTCTACTTTTATAGTATAGCTCCAAGGACAAGGTTATGGAACAGAGCGGCACCATAGACCGATTGCAGGAGAAAGCCTTTGATTTGGGATGTTTGGAGCGTCATTTCGGCAGGGAACAGGTGCAGGCGATAGTAGAGCAGTCAAAGGCATTAGAACAGGCAGAAAGGGCAAAGAAACGCCCCAAACGTGCCTTTGAAATGAGCCGATAGGAAAGGAAGTATTGATTGGATATGACGGATATGGAAAAGAAAGTTATGATACGGCTGTGTGCTAAAATCGTGGCAGAAACAGACCTTTATGAAATGGATAAGGAAGTACAAAATCTGATAGACTGGGTATGCTTGTCGGAACAGATAAAAGAAAACAATAATACAATCCGCAATCTGACAGGGGAATATAAGAAGATAGAGCCGGATTGCCGGGAGGGAGTGCAGGCGCAGTTGGAGCGCATGAAGGAATTGTGCAAAGAGCGAAATGATTTGTATGAGAAGCAGAATGATTTGAAAGGACAGAAACAGAAGATTGAGAAGTCGTTGGAACGATAAGAAATGTGGGGCGTGGCGGTTGCTATGCCCTAATTTTTTAGTGGTAAATGAGGAACGGATATGATATAATTAAAAAAATTGGGATTCGTGGAGGAAAATATGATGAGTATAGAATATAGAACACAGAAAGATTTACCTTGTAAAGAGTTGTATCAATTATTCCTTGCTGTAGGCTGGGCAACCGAAGAAGAAACAACGCAAACGATGATTGATAATTTTAATATTGGTTTCATTAATTCAACATTTGTATTTTCCGCATGGTCAGATGAACAATTAGTAGGATGTGTAAGGGTACTAAGTGATTTACATTTTCGCTCAATAATTTACGATTTAGCTGTTTTGCCAGAATTTCAAAATAAGGGGATAGGTTCAGAATTAGTGAGAAGATGTAGGGATGTTTGTGAGAGTTCAGAATGGTTGGTACAAACCGATTCAGCAAAGGGTTTCTATGAGAAAATAGGTTTTCAAGAAAGTGATGATCATTTCTTGATCATTCCGTGTAAATGGTTTTAGAGGAATTTGGTATATGGATATTGAATTTAGAAGTATTATAGAATTTCCACGAGGTACACTTTGTACTTTGTTGAAAGAAGGATATTCGTTCGAACCGAAATTTGAACGTGATTGTATAAAACAATGGCAGGAGTTTGATGATTTCTTCTATGACAATCCGCATATAGCAGAGGTCAGTGGATTTATGACTGTTCTTAATAATAAGCCAATAGGGTTTGTATCGTGGAATCCAACCAATATACCTATATCAGTAGAGATCGGACATAATTGTATTTCTGATAAATATAAAAGAAATGGATATGGTATCCGACAAATGCAGGAAGCAGTAAAACGTATCATTGCACAAGGAGCAGAAAAAATTATTGTAACTACAAATGAAATTCTCATTCCGGCACAACATACTTATGAAAACGCAGGTTTTCACTTTGTAGATAAATGTGAGAAACCTAACATCGCAGAATATGCGGGAATGCGAATTAACTATGAATTAATTGTAAGATAAATAGTCTATTCACACACCCGAAAAAATTTGCTTGATAAACTGAAAAATAGGAATTTATTGATTAGAGTGGTGGAAAACAGCGAATTGATATTTTCCTTGTTAATGTTCTATATACATGGTGCTAGCACCATGTAATGAGAGCGACTAAGGAGAAAACAGTTTTTATTGTGTAACATTTCAAAAATCGGTTGCCAATTTTCAGAGATTTGCTATAATAAATGCGTGGCACATTTTGGCAACAGAAAATCAGCAAGCCATAATAAATGGTGTAATTGAAGTAATATAGGCGTATATTTGCATGAAACTTAAATAAATACAGTTAAGAACAACAAAGGACACGCCGAGTTCGAGTAGTCGGAGCTAAGCCGCAAAGCCCGTAAACACTAGGGTTTGGCGGCTTTTGGGTTTGTTAAGTAAAGTGTGTAAGTTTTTTTGGTGGCCGAGTTGGTAGTGTAAATAAGTTTGTGTTTTTGGAAATAAATAGCTCCTTTTTGGTAAGAATTAGGATATGGAAATTCTTATCGAAAAGGAGTGTTTTTATGCCAGTAGCAAAGGAACAAATTCGACAGATTATCTCAGAAAACAACTTAAGCAGCGTC
>CAJTFB010000121.1 GCA_910575665.1 Eubacteriaceae bacterium | reverse complement strand
GACGCTGCTTAAGTTGTTTTCTGAGATAATCTGTCGAATTTGTTCCTTTGCTACTGGCATAAAAACACTCCTTTTCGATAAGAATTTCCATATCCTAATTCTTACCAAAAAGGAGCTATTTATTTCCAAAAACACAAACTTATTTACACTACCTTTTAGTTATACAAATCACCAATTTGACGCTTTCTATGACGATATAAACATTCCATATTCCTTTGGTACATTTAAAATTCCATTCGTTGTATTCTTTATTAAAATATCTTTTATTGCTTGCTTTGGCACACTATTCAATGATGTCATACTTGAAAGAGAATAAATATATTCTACCATATCATCTGTATTGGTAATTGACAGCGAATCAATATATTCTAATTTTTCGATTTTGGAAAAAGTTTTATTTAATATTTCATATCCATTTTGCAATGTGAAGTTCTTATTTATGTTATCTTCAACGCCATATACAGAAAGTATTTTTGAAAGGTATTCTATAATTCCATGTTCTCCATAAGTCGCACAATAAAAATATCCACCACTCTTTAATACTCGGCGCACTTCTTCCAATCCTCTTTCTATATCAGGCACATGATACAACATCATATTTGCAATAACAACATCAAAAGTTTCATCTTCATAAGGAATTTCTTGAATATCAATAACCTTATACTCAACATTATCGCATTCGCCGATAGTATTTTTTGCTGTTTCAACCATTCCTTCTGAAAAATCTGAAAGTGTCAACTGAGAACACAAACTTATCAAGTTCTCTCTTTTTTTCCACATATCTCCAGTCCCACAACCCAGTTCTAAAACTTTCATGCCCTTATCAATTCTATAATTTGATACTATCCAGTTCCCAAATCCCATCTTGTTTGTCGAATATTTATCATGAATTGAAATTCTTGTATTTAAATTATTTGCATTAGCATACTGTTGTTTACAATGGTCATATCATTAATATTACTCATAATTTACCTCCACAAGTCCTGATTCATGATTATATCAATGATAGGTATATCCTTAACGCTGGTGAATCTGCCCTTGTCCTTGAAAATGAACAAGCAGGCGTATATTCCAAATATGTTTATTCTTCTGGCGGTTCTATTGTTACTTCCTTTGATTCCGCTTTATGTGGCTACCTTGCCACGGCTGACGGCGGCCGTATCAGGGTTTTTAAGTCACAGACTGAATTTATGGATTACAACGCCGGACAACGCAAGGTCTATTTTGGCTCTGGCTTTTATTATTAAGGGCTTCTAAAAATTCATTGGTTCGCGTTTGCGGAGTATCCTCATCAAGATATTCTATCGGAAACATTTCAGTATATGCTTGTTTCCATGCCGTTGAATGAATATACCCTACTAAATCTGCATCCATTATATTTGCTTTTATCATCTGCATAATTGCCTCCCAAGCAAAATCTTATATTTATTATATCTCAATGCACAAAAGGCAACTGGCAAAATTTTTGATATGTCCGTTGATTTTTCTCAGGGTTCCTATTTTTATTGGAATCATAAAATTATCTCCATTGTTGGTATAAATGCCACTAAATTGCGGAAACGGCATTTACCCAGTTCAAACTCACTTACAATTTGTCACACCTTCCACAACATTTCTTAAACTTTTTGCCTGAACCACACGGGCATGGATCATTGGGATAAATCTTCTTAAAAGAATTAGCCTCCTGTCCAGACACATTGTTTTGAGAAGAATTGTTTGGAACAATCGCTGCGTTACTTTCAAAGTCAACACATATCCCCATCTCTATCAATTCCTCCGATGCGTTTTTCAAAAGATTAGCTGCCTCCGTACTTCCGGGTACAACTATCGGTCTTTTGGAAAAGCGGCCTTCCTCCATCCCTTTTCTCATCATTTCATTCGGCGTATGTCCCCTATGTATCTGCATTCTGGTGTTATTATTTAATTCTTGGAAAAGTTGAATAATTTCCTCAATTTTAATATCGTCTAATAAATTTTCATAAACATCTATAAAATATTGAACCATATCAGAAAAATCTACGTTAAATCGTATTTTATCTCATGTATCCAGCGCCTCTGCATCTGCCTCCTCATATGTCATTCCAATTTCATGCCGTAAAAATTCTTTGAACTTTTGATATGCAGGTTCCTGAGATAAATATAGATTCTTGGCATAGTCTAGTGTGCTGACACATTTATATTCAGTTTTATAATTCTTTTATTTTTCACCGTTTCATGATATGATAAAAGAAACGGCGGTGATTCCTATGGCAAGACCTAAAACATATCATATTATGCTCAGCGACAATGAAGTGGCTGCTCTCT
>CAJTFB010000120.1 GCA_910575665.1 Eubacteriaceae bacterium | reverse complement strand
TCTTTGAATACATAGAAGGCTATTATAACACCAGAAGACCACACAGTTCCCTCGGTCTCCTGACCCCAAACGAGAAAGAAATGTTATACTGGGAGCAGCACTAAGCTGCTGCTCTCAAAAATAAATTACACAAAAATGTGTCCATTCTCTTGACTATAGTCCATTCGTCCGTCATATGGTTTCTCCTTTCTGGTCAGGGATTCTTGCTGCTCTAGTTCTGCAATCTCCTGATCTTTTATTTCCTTTTCGCTTTTTTTCGGGATATCCTGTCTTTTCATCTTCCTTAATTCTGACAGTTCCTTTTTCCATCGTTTGATCTGATTTGCCACATCTGCCTCTCTCTCTGCCGATATCATGCCACTGGAAAGACGATGTTGTGTAAAAGCGATCTGTTTTTGCAGCTCAAATATTGTTTCCGATAAATTGTGTTCGGAACGGATATTATGCTTATACAGTTCACCTACCTCGTTCATCATGCGATGGATGGCACGGACACTTTGTTCATGCTCTTTGAGAGTTGTTCCGGTTCGATGGTATAACCTTCTTGCCGACAACATCCTTCTTACAAAGTACTGCTGGTAAGAAGTAAGATTTCTATAAGGAATATACGTCCGGCGAAAATATCCATCCCGAAAAAAATCTTTGTCCTGGCGAAAAATCACGCAAAAGATTTCTTTGTTTTCTTCCCTCTGTTTCAGTTTCATTCTGTAATTGGCATTATCACTTCCTGGCTCCGGAACTTCCTTGGACTTTAAAGAGTTTTCCATGATCTTCTGCTCAATATCTTCCGGCATGTAGCCAGGGGACAACCTGTATGACCGAATCGCTTTTCCCTTACCTGGCGGTTTCAATGATAAGTAAACGCCATAATCCTTTGATACCCCTTCACGAACGGAATAATGGAAATCACGCTGCAACCGAGCTTTAAAATCCGCATACGATTTACTCACCTCGATACATCTGTCTATCGTCTTTTCTATTTCCGATTTCCAGTCTTTTTCTGGGGAATAGTCCAGCGACTTGTCTTTTTCTTTGACATATCCGGTATGATACTTGTCACATATGCGGTTTGTTAGTGGCTTTATTACCTTTTCCCATTCATTTTTTCCATAATGGTATTTTCCACCGCCTCTTTTTACCGAATTAAAAATGAGGTGCATGTGGGTAAGTTCCCGGTCGCTGTGTTCCGCCACCACAAAATCATACTCCCCACCCAGATATTCCTCCGCCCATTCTTTGATAAATTTCAAAGCGTCGTCATGGGAAATCATTTCATCTTTGGAAAAGGAAAACTTCCAGTGATAGCCCTGCCTTTTCCCATGAGAAGGATATACTTTCTTTGTGAGAAAAAAGGTATCTATTACCTCTTCTGATGTTACACCGCTGTTGCTGTACACCCTCCCTTTGGTTTTCCACTCCTGCATAACATAGACAATTGCCCGTTTTAGATGGGATTCTGACCCGATGGGCTGTCCCATCTTAATTATGATCGACATAAGAACCTCCTTCCTGGGGCGTGTCTGACGCCCTAGTCCGAATGAAACGTGCGGATCACTTCGTTTAGCAGCTTACGGATTTCTTTCATCCCATCCGTCACATCCCTGCTTGCCTTCGTAAGACGGTATTCATTATACTTTTTTGCTATCTGGTTGATATTGACACCGATCTTATTTATTTCATAGACCAGACGAAGGTTGATTTCCTCGAATTCTTTTCTGGTAACGTCCGGTGGACGTGCAAGGATCGTCCTCACATAAGAACTGACATTTTGTCCGTTCTCTTTTGCCAACTGGTTAAGAGATTCCTTTTCCTTTTTTGTCAGACGAACCAACAATATTTCAGTACGCTTTTCCGTTCTCATGAACACCGTTCCTCTCTTTTTCATAATTCATGTGTTTTTCTCCGTAAGTTTTACGGAAAAACGCTATCTTTTTTACGGATTTATTCCGTAATTCTTCCCGTTATCCCGTACTTTTTACGGAAAATCTAAGGTTTGTTTTACAGTATTTTTACGGAATTTGTCTTTTGTTTCCGTATTCTTTACGGAATTTTCCCTCTTTTTCCGTAAGAAGTACGTTATATTTGTGGTGATTGTGAATGGCAAGACACGCATTTTGTATATACAAAATGCAGTCTTGTTAGGGAAGTGTCCCTAATCAATGTCGTCAACTTAAGCCGACATTACCCCCTATGTATTACAGATTTACCCGTATGTAAAACCCATTCGTTGTTCCGTGATGTCCAGATATCCTTTTGAAGTGCCTGTCTGGACGAATGATTGACCTCATTCTTTGAATTCGGGTTATGAGTGCCGTTAGTT
>CAJTFB010000119.1 GCA_910575665.1 Eubacteriaceae bacterium | reverse complement strand
GAACTGTTAACCAAAAGGCTTCTTCAAGATATCTCCTGAATACAAATGTGAGTTTTGTCAGAGAAAAAAGTTTGTTATTTTTGATTTACCTCTTGACAAAAGTCACTTCATAACGGAGGTGCTGTAATGCACACATGGGAAACAATCGAACAATCCTTGACTTTTATCGAGGAACACCTGGCTGAAGAAATTTCGACGGAGGAATTGGCAAACACCGTTGGCCTGTCCCCTTTTTATTTCCAGCGCTTGTTCAAGCGACTGGTGAATAAATCGGTGCAGGAATATGTGAAGCTCCGCCGTTTGGCAAAGGTGATCGAGAATCTGGGGGACTCCGAGCAGAGAATTCTTGACGTCGCCTTAGACTACGGCTTTTCCAGCCACGCAAACTTTACACGGGCTTTCAAGGAAACGTATGGGATCACTCCCGAAGACTATAGGAGGAATTCACCAATGCTTAACACATTTGAAAAGCCGGAGATTTCCATGAACTACGTTCTGGTTGACGAAGGGGTTCCGCTGGTAGCGGGAGATATCGTTTTGGAAATTCAGAGAAAATCGCTGGCGACCCCGGAGACCTACCTTGGTCTGGAGACCGAAGTTCGTATTTCTGAGCAGGTTCCGGCTGGCGAAAGCACCGGCGTGGATGCGCCGGGTCAGCTTTGGAAACGGTATCACACGGAGAAAGCCTCAATTTTGTCCACCCTCGATACCAGCGTAGAAATGGGAATGTCCCATACGGAAGATGCTACGCAAGGCCTTTTCGCCTATTTTGCAGGTGGCTTTGCTAAAAATGTACCGGGCCAGTTGCAGGACGGTTTCATAAAGAAAGAACTTCCTGCAGGCGAATACATCGTTTGCAAAATTGAAGCAGAAAAATTTGAGGATTTGGTGACGGTTGCTTTGGATCAGGCCAGCAAGTATCTTTTTGGCACATGGCTGTCGCACCATAACCTGGCCACGGAACCCTTCTCTGCGGAAAAGTATTACCGGGATGCAGAGGACATGGCATACATGGAAATTTGGGTCAAGCCTTTGCCGCTGGATAGTCGGGCCTAAGGAGGGAAATTAGGATGGATTGGAATATGCTCTATTCAAATGTAACGCCGCCAACGTGGGAGCAGGTCACAGAATATATTTGTAGCCCGTTATGGGCGGACTTCAATGAGCGTATCCAGTCCGCCTACCAGATCAAGCCCTGCATGGAACACAGCCGTTGTTCCATGCAGGCTGGCTGGAATATTAAGTACAAAAAGAGCGGAAGATCCCTTTGTACGCTCTATCCAATGAAAGGCTATTTTATCGCCCTCGTGGTCATAGGAAGTCATGAACTTGCAGAGGCAGAGCTTCTCATGCCGCTATGCTCGAACTATGTACAAACGGTATTCAAAGCTACTAAAGCTGGAAATGGACAGAAATGGGTAATGCTGGATGTCAAGAACGAAAGGATCATGGAGGATGTTTTTAGCCTTATCAATCTTCGGAAACGTATGCCACTATAATAGCAGGTGACATGCCCACGCCGGAGGAGTGGTTGAGTTATGTGATCAGGAAACTGGAATCCGAAGGGCTGTCTGATTTGTTACGTTGGTATCCGAATCTGTAATTGTGTGCATTTACAAGCAACTAGAGGGAGGGTAATCTTGTAGCTTTTATGCGGATGCGCTTGGGATGATATTCAACTTGACTATGTGCAGAATATATAGGAATATACTCATGGTCAAAATTCTCTGTAAGCAATCCGAATGCCAAAAGAGGAAAAAAATTAGCCTTGACAAGCGACCATCGGTCGCTATATAATGATAGCAAAACAAGAAGCGACCGATGGTCGTTATAAGGAGGTATCATAATATGCCAAAAGGAATTATGCTTACACCAGAACAACAAGAAGAGCGTCGAGAAGAAATAATCAGTATTGCTTTGCAGCTCATAGAGAAAAATGGATTCCAAAAAACATCAATGAGGGAAATTGCGATTTTAGCAAACATGGGAAAGTCCAGTCTGTATGATTTTTTCAAAACGAAAGACGAGATTGTTGTATATGCAGTTGAGAAAGAAATAGAAGAAATAATTAAAAAGGTTCATAGGATTATTGCCGATGAATCCTCGCCGGAACAGTGTCTTAGAAAAATCATGCTGAATCATCTTGGAGTACCAAAGCAGTATCGAACGGTGCTGATGTGGTTAAATACAGAATCTGACTATTTAGAAGAAGATTATCGAAAGCGGCTGAAAACTGCGCGTTACGCATATCAGGATATTATAAAATCTGTAATTGAAAATGGAGTGAAATCAGGCGTCTTCCGTAAGACAAATGCCGATTTAATGACGCGTTTGTTAATTAACTCC
>CAJTFB010000118.1 GCA_910575665.1 Eubacteriaceae bacterium | reverse complement strand
CAGATTAAGATTTCCCCAGTATTCGTTATTGACAGAAATTATTGTAGGAATTATAGTAAAGAAGGACGGAAAACCAGTGTGGTCGTCCGTCCTTTCAAATCATTATCATAGAAGAACTGAATTTACAGAGAAAATTTCAAACTCTCATTTACATTTTTTTTGCCTGCTTTTTTACAGCTTCTTTCTTTTACGCTTTTCTTATTTCGACACCGCAAATGGAAGAAATGCTGAATATCAATATTGGAATTGTTGGGAGAAAAAATTTCCCCGAATTTATGATGCGGTTTTATGTCGGTACAGTGGGTATTCTTTTTAATGTATTTCTGCTGACGCTGTTTGTTTGTGAAGAAGATAGGAACAAAATGCTTTACCAACCTTTATTGCATGGGGAAAACCGCAACAGAATGATACGTTCAAAAATCTATGTTGCTGTTAGTATGTCAATGATTTTTGTTTTGTTGGTGGCTTTTATCAATTACATAACAGCCTTTATGCGTTGGGGCTATGAAATCTTTGAACAGGCAGCCTTTATCAGAACCATTATAAAATATCTGTTATCGGGTATCTATATGTCAGTTATAACGCTTGGTATAGTTGCACTTTGTATTTGTACCCGCAACGCATGGAAAACAATATTTTTTGTGATTATTTATCTATTGATTGACCAGTTTATATATAGTTCCAATATTGCTTTATTACAAAAAATATGGGTTGGATATTACCTTAATCTTTGGACGTTTGCATATGAGTATCAGAAAATACCATTTAGCGAACTGCTTATAGGAATATCCATTATGATACTGTACGGAATTGCTTTTTTTCAAATAGCCCTATACAGAACAAAAAAAATAGATTTTTGAGAGAGGTAAAAAATGATTATAAGATTACTAAATATACAATTTGCACGACTGAAAAGGCAAAAGATATTATACTTATTCTTTGTTGTAATGGCAGTGATTATCATTTCCAATGCGCTTCAAGAAGATAATGGCATGGGATATTATGCAGGCGGTAAATTTCCAACAATGTGTATGCAGTCCTATATTGATATTGTCGGTACACTATTCCTTAGTTTTATCAGCGCAGTATTGATTTGCGGAGAAAAGGCAAGCGGTATGTTCAGACAGCCTTTGTTGAATGGCGTTTCCAAAAAACAGCTTTTAATCGCAAAAACCGTCAGTATTTTCATAGTTGCGCTGATCTGTTTTTTGTTTGTGGTAATCGTCAGTATTGTAACAGGTTTCTTTTTATGGGGCAGTCATATCTTCGATTATGCACAGGAATATTTGTTACAAATGTTGTTATTAGCTTTTCCACTGATAACAATGGTTTTGTTTTTAGTGCTTTTATCCTTGTATATGTCAAATATATCCAGTATGATGTGCGCTTCTCTGATTATTTTATTAGTCAATAATTTATTCAGCCAGTTTTTTGGCAGTTACATATCGTTTATAGACTTTATGTATTATCTGTATGCTTTTTCCGGGTATAACGGAATGGAATTAACAGGCAAAATGATTGTATTAGGAATTGCTGTTAATGTCATAACAGGAATTATCCTTGTTTATGGAATTAGCAGACGCACGAATAGTATGATAATGTAAAAACACATTGCACTTTGAAAGTGGGCGATAATATTATGAAAATACTGTTGCTGACATTTAATGAACATGAAGAAAAAGCGATTGACAAAATCTTAGCAACAATCTCTGACTGCATATCGCTTGAAGCCGTACAAACTATCCCCGTCCCTGCTCCGAGAATGTCTTTTCCGGGACTGGAAATAAGGCAGAGCCAACACAGAGTAATTCAAGGCGGGGAAGATGTCAACCTTACCCGCCTTGAATATAATACCCTTGTACTCCTTGCTTCCAATCCCGGCATTGTATTAACACGGACACAGATATTTGAAGCTGTTTGGAGCATGGACAGTGATAGCTGCCACTCAAATGTTGGAAGCGTGATATGTAATCAACGGAAAAAGATAGAGCCAGACAGCAAAAAGCCAACTTACATAAAAACCGTGTTAGGTGTTGGCTATAAATTTAACGGATAAATGCCGGGGAATGATGATAGATACACTGTCATTCCCCGGTGTCTTTTTCTGCACTTGCGGACGCTTAGAAGCCTTTTTCCGGGCGGTAATGGGATTTCCCTATTGCGCCACATAATCGCCCCGGAAATGCCCTTAAAACGCCTTATACGCCGTCCTAACTGTCCGCATTATCTCTCTGTCTGTTTCTCCCGTTCCGGCTGCTTCGCCTGCCGCAAGATACTGTCTACATTCTGCTTGATTGTATCATACTGCTTTACTTTCTTTTTCAGCTTCCCGTACTCTTGATACAGCTTGTCTTTCTTCTCCGTAAGCTCCTTGTACTCCGTATGCAGCGTTTTGAAGTCGGGCAGCTTCCCGCCGTTCTTTGCCGCCTGCAACGTCTTAGCGGCGGCTTCGTGAATTGATGTGGTATGCAAGGCAAGGTGACTATTACCTCCCAGAGCTTGCATTACCTCCCGAAGAAGAAAAGCCGATAGGTATATGGGGACTGATATGCTCCCCTTATAGTAGACAGACAAAATAATAAAACTGTCGCTGTAAGGAGGAGCATATTTCATGGGACAACATTCAAAATACTCTTTTGAGATGAAACTGGCTGCTGTCACA
>CAJTFB010000117.1 GCA_910575665.1 Eubacteriaceae bacterium | reverse complement strand
AATGAGGACGCCATTCTGGAACGGCTGCTGCAGAGCAGCAAGAAACAGCGGAGAACAGAGAATGCCCGTGATGAAAAGGAGCTGAAAAAAGCGCAGAAACGCAGGCAGGAGCTGAACAGCCTTTTTGCGAAGATGTACGAGGACAGGGTAAAAGGGCTTCTTGACGAAGAAAATTATTCCATGCTCTCCGTCAAATACCGCACGGAGCAGCAACAGCTTGATGAAACGGTCAAGACCATCTCTGCAAGGCTTGAAGAAACGAAAGAGGAAACGGACGATGCAAAACGCTGGATTGACTTAATCCAGAAATACAGTGCCATTGACGAGCTTACCGCCCCGCTCTTGAATGAACTGATTGAGAAAATCGTAGTCCACCAGTCATGGAAAGACGGGAACGGTAGGACAGTGAGGGACATTGAGATTTACTATCGTTTTGTAGGAAAAATTGATTAAATAGGCATGGGGAATGTGCCGATTATGGCACTTCCCCGAAACACTGTCTTTAACTCATGTAAAGCGGCAATTATTATATTCCTTGCTTGGAATTACCCACCGAAAAAGAAGAACGGCATATCGGCGTATGGGGACAGCGGCATTTGTCGTATATCCGAGAGCATAAAAAGGTGTTCTACATCAATCTGCTGACAAGCGGTAAACTGCAATCCCACCTTGCCGATGTTGAAGAACAGGCACAGGAAATGTTTGATCGTCTTATGAATCAACGGGAAAAGCGTGAGGGCATTACCGAAAAACTAAAAGCGGACAACCAAATGGAATGGGTAGGCAGAATGAATAATCTGCGGTCTGCGGTTACGGAAACTGTCAATGCCGAGGTAATCTTCGTATGAGAAAACGTAAGTATTACCTTTACCTCACAGCAGAGGAACGGCGGTATATCTTCAATGCCCTGCTTGCTTTCCGCAACAAGCTGATAACCCAAGGCAGATACACGGATACAGTTGACGAGGTTATGATAAAGTTCGTAAAATGAGCCTGTAACGCTACAATACGCAAAATCGAGGGGTAAGGTACAAACACCTTACCCCTCAAGTTTTATGCTCTAAAAATGGCTTAAAATAAGGCTTTTTCAACCTCTAAATTTCCACATTAAAATACTTTTAAGTGCATTGAGGTCACCATTACTTACCAACTTTTTCTATCATTATCTCGTATATTGCCTTCGCTTCCTTTGTATCGCTCATTCCGATTACAAGGGTTTTTTCGCCAGAAGTCAAAACGAGATGTTCTTTTGCACCTGTATAGGAATACAAGGTATATGAGCCAAATTCATCATTCTGGAAAATGCCCATAGATAGTCTTGGCGATCCGAACCCACTTGTGCGAACACCTACATCTAAATCCTTGCGGTATTCAACAGTTTCGATTTCTGAATAGTTGATTTCCACGTCTGTCCAATAGGTTGCGTTTATCATTAATGCTGTATCTTCACACTTTACCTCAATGTTACCAGTAAACATCAAAAGGGTAACACCTAATAAAATGATGGGTACGATAACTGCGGTTATTCTGAGCGCAATTTTTTCTGCACCGCTTTTGGGAGCTTCAGCATATACAATGCCTTCCTTTTGATGCTGTTTGTAAATGGAATAAGAGTAAACTATAGGGATAATCACCAAAGCAGCAATCACACATACCACAACCAATACCATCACTTTTAGAGGAAGAAAAATGGAGAGTAACAAAATAAGTCCTCCAACTACCCAGACCTTACCGCCAAATCTATGCGTTTTATTCCAATTCTCCTCGTTATTCAGCGCCCAAGAAATCTTGATACCCAGCGTTCTGTTTTGTTTTACTTTGGGTAAGTAATTGCCTATAAAGATGAACATTACTCCAAGCAGAGCCGGCATAAAAAAGGCTAAATCAAATTCTTTGCCAAAAGCTGCACGATACATTATTCCGTTTGTGAAAAGGGATATAACTGGAAGAATCCAAAATATCATTCCTAATGCTTTTTGATTTTGATCCTTTTGTTTTTTATCCAATGAAGTAAACAGCAAGCAAAGAAAATACAAAATCAGAAGTATGATAGGTGTACCAAACACAACAAACACTTTTCCGCCAAATCCATCCGCATTTCCGTCTGCACCCCAATGAGTCGTCATAATGTCTGGCAAATCATTCCACATAATGATTCCGAATAAAATCGGAAGCAAAATAATGATAGACGATATTACGACCTTCAATTTGTTCTTTTTAAGCATTATCATTATCTCCTTTCAAATCTGCAATCCAAAGCAGGGTTTCCTCTAAAACAGAGGTGTTGATTTCATAGAAAATGAACTTTCCTTCTCTTGTGTCTCTAATTAAGTCAGCATCCTTCAATACCGACAGATGTCTTGAAATTGATGGTGCTGTTACCGAGAAATGATCGGTAATTTCACCCGCCGACATTCGTCCCTTTTTCAGTATATTGAGTATTTCTCGGCGAATTGGATCGGCAAGTGCTTTAAGTGTCTGTTGCAACCCCATTGTTTAACCTCCTTTAACAATTAACCTAATTGTTAAATATATTATATACATTTGGAGTACGATTGTCAATAGGTTCGATATGGTATAAAAAAAGTTGACACCACATTCTCAAGGATTTGAGATATAATCAAGAGAATAAGGAGGGAACAAAATGGCAGAAAACAGACAATATGA
>CAJTFB010000116.1:756-2677 GCA_910575665.1 Eubacteriaceae bacterium | reverse complement strand
GCTTTACATTGGATAATCCAATGCCGTGCAGGGCTGTATCCTTTCCCTTAGTGGAAAGTGGAAGATTGGTTTTTGTGTCAAATGTCACCTCCCCCTCAAATGAATTTTTTACATTTATCACATAAAATTTTTTCTTCTGCCTGCCGGAAAGATAAATGTATCTTTTCCCCTCTGTCATTTTTGCACAGGCTTCAAGGGCATTTTGCAGAAGATTGTTAATAATAACCCCTATGTCATACGCATTATAGCCGTCTGATTTTGGATAGGAAAACTCCGACTGGAACTGTATTCCCTGTTTCTCTGCGGCTTTCTGCTTGTCATTTACAATCACGTCCGTAACAGTATTTCCCGTTTTAGTAGTAAGCTCAAATACATTCATGCTTTCGTCCATTTGGTCTATATACTGCTCTATATCCCCATAGCTGCCATTTCTGACAAGCCCTTTGATATTCGTCAAATGGTTCTTCATTTCATGCTTCATCTGGCGTATGCCGTTATAAAACTGCTCCACTTCCTCCATTCGTTCCTGTATTGCATGAACCTGCTGCTGTTCCACGAAGTATTTTTCCTTTTCCTCCTGCAAGCCTATCATTTTCTGATAGGACACTATCGTAATCAAAATCCCTGCATAGAACAGGACGGCAACCACAGGCACAATCCCAAGAAATACCGGAAACTGTTCATAAAGTTGTATAATCGTGTTTTCATTCACAATCAGCAGAATATTAAAAATAATATTTACAAACAATATCCCTGTTACCGGGGTCAAAAGCAGGTAACACAATTCTTTCATATGCAGCTTTCTTATTTTTTTCTTCAAAAGTCGCCCCATGACGCACAACATAACCGAGAGCAGGAGTATTTGCAACACCGCAACAAAAGCATAGTTTAATGCCGCACGGCTGAAAATGTTTTTAGTCACTTCCAAGGTTTCCGCTTTTTGTTCAAGGCGTTTGTCTACAATAAAACTTACGCTTCTCATAATCAGCGCACTTAATTTTCTGACACAAAAGAAAAGCACACCCAAAAGAACCGTAAATTCCCTCTCCATATCCAAAAACTTTGAAGCCGCCGCCAAGAGGACAATTACAATTATCATGCACAGCCAGCCATAAACAGACGTTGTCATGCCAATAAAATACATAACCATATAAACTGCAAAAACCATAAGCACTTTTTTAATCCTGCTTTTCCTCTGTTCCTTTTTCCCTGCCATAAATGGATAGAAAAAAGCCGTCATACAGGCAGCATATAAAAACACTTGAATGCCGGACATGATATTCATAATCAAATTAAAACCTGCTTCGTTCAATGTCTGTCCCTCCTACTGCATAAAACGCAGATATGCCTTTACAAAGTCCTCATACTTATATTTGGAAAGGGGCAGCTTATCCCCGTTTGTAAGCATGATTTCTGTCTTGCTGTATTCGTCCACACAGGAGAGGTTGACAAGATAGCCTTTGTGTATGCGGCAGAACTGCCCCTGCAATTCTTCTTCAAGCTCCCCGATTTTTGCATAATATTCCAGTTCCCCGTCTTTGGTATAAAGCACTACCTTGTGTTTCCGGCTTTCCATGTAATAAATATGGTCTAACGGTATGGCTTTGTTTGCCCCGGCGTACTGGATAAGCAGGGTTTTCTTTTTCTGCTCCGTTTCGGATAAAATCTTATCCTGCGCCCGGCTGAAAACCTCCGCAAATTTCTGTTCATTCACAGGCTTTACCAGATACCCCAACGCTTCCACTTCAAAAGCGTCATAGACATACTTTTCATAGCCCGTAACAAAAATGATTACGGGCTGTTTTATCTGCTCCATGCCCCTAATCTGTCTTGCCATTCCCATACCATTTATGGCGTTGCCGTCCATGCCGGACGCAGAACCCTCTAACTCTATATCCAAGAACAGTAGATCATGCCCCAT
>CAJTFB010000116.1:0-647 GCA_910575665.1 Eubacteriaceae bacterium | reverse complement strand
TTTCACATAAAATATCGGAAAAAATGAAATTTTGTCTAATACCGATTGCACGAAAACACGTTTTGACAGCACAACTGGACAGAAAAATCTTTTAGCGTTCCTTTTTATGTTCCTTTTCGGGCTGCCTTGCCTGCCTTAAAATAGTATCTACGTTCTGCTTGATTGTATCATACTGCTTCACTTTCTTTTTCAGCTTCCCGTACTCTTGATACAGCTTGTCTTTTTTCTCCGTAAGCTCCTTGTACTCTGTATGCAGCTTTTTGAAATCGGGCAGCTTCCCGCCGTTCCTTGCTGCCTGCAACGTCTTAGCGGCGGCTTCGTGAATGATAATGCTGCTCTCATTGCCCCGCAGGAACTTTTCTTTGTCCTTTGCCTTTTTGTACTGCATATAGACCGCCTTTGTCTGTTGGTATGCGGATATGTTTTTCATCAAAAGGGATATGTCGGACAATCTCTTTTCCAAGCCTTTCAGCGTGGCGGCGGTATTTTCGCTTTCCGTATGCACTTCATCAAGAACCGCCTGCAACTGTTCATACTGATTTTGTCAAGATTAGTTGACACATTTTCTTCAAGGATTTTGTATCCTATGCTGCTTCTTTCAGGGAATCATAGTATTGCTGTCGTTTAACCATAGGAGGAAGCCCTCC
>CAJTFB010000115.1 GCA_910575665.1 Eubacteriaceae bacterium | reverse complement strand
TGGTGTTAGTATATAAGTGTGGACAGAAAAAGTTGAACAATCTATACTATCAAATGAAAGAGCAAAGGAGATGTTCAGCATGGCGAAAAACCAAAAATCCTACACTCCGGAATTCAAGCAGCAGATCGTGGATCTGTACAATGCCGGAGGAACTTCGTATCCACAACTGGAACGTGAATATGGCGTAAACCGGAGCACACTCAGCAACTGGGTAAAACAGCTTTCTCCAATCAAAGTGTCCGAGGAGGAAACCGTTACACTGAAAGAGTATAAAGCTCTACAGAAAGAGATCCAGCGCCTTAAAATCGAAAATGAAATATTAAAAAAAGCGACCGCCATATTCGCAAAAGAACAATAGCTGAGATTGTTTCTTTTATCCAGCAAAACTTAACCCATTATACTGTATCCCAGCTTTGCAGCGCCCTGAAATTTCCAAGGAGTACCTATTACAAAGCTCTGGTTTGTGTACCCTCAAACCGGCAGAAGGAATATGAGGAATTCAGCCAGAAGGTAAAGGAAGCTTATGAAGATTCAAAGAAGCGGTATGGGGCAGTTAAAATATGCCGTACCCTCAATGGCAATGGGACTCCCTGCAGCATAAAACGGGTTCAGCGGCATATGGCAAAACAGGGACTGCGCTCTGTTGTAGTAAAGAAATACAACCATCATGCCAGTCACGGAACCGTTCCAGATGATAAAGAAAATATTCTGAAACGTGATTTCGGGACAGAAACCATCAACAAGAAATGGTGTACCGATATTACCTATATCCATGTGCAAAAAGAGGGATGGACCTATCTGGCTTCAGTAATGGACTTGTGCAGCCGTAAGATCATCGGATATGCGTATGGAACATCCATGACAGCGGAACTGGCGGTAGAAGCTGTTAAGAACGCCTGTCTGAATGTCAGGGAGACCAGAGGGATCATTCTCCACAGCGACTTGGGAAGCCAGTATACAAGCCAATCATTTGAGAAGTTCCTGAACAGCAGGGAGATACGGCATTCCTTTAGCCGAAAGGGAAATCCATATGACAATGCCTGTATCGAATCGTTCCATTCTGTACTGAAAAAGGAAGAAATCTATCTTCATACTTATCAAGATTCCAAAGAGGCCCGCAGGGCAATCTTTGAATATATAGAGGGCTGGTATAACCGCAAACGAATCCATAGTGCAATTGGTTATATGACACCTCAGCAAAAGGAGGATGAGGAACTCAAAAAAGCAGCATAATCTTTCGGGTAGTGTAAATAAGTTTGTGTTTTTGGAAATAAATAGCACCTTTTTGGTAAGAATTAGGATATGGAAATTCTTATCGAAAAGGAGTGTTTTTATGCCAGTAGCAAAGGAACAAATTCGACAGATTATCTCAGAAAACAACTTAAGCAGCGTCACCGATGTCTATGCCCTCCTTCGGGACAGTTTCAAAGACATCTTGCAGGAACTCATGGAGGCAGAGCTGGACGCCACCCTCGGTTATGAGAAAAACCGTAAGGGGGATTTACAGACAGACAACAAACGCAATGGGCATTCCCCAAAGAACCTCAAGAGCCAGTATGGGGAGTTCCAGATTGACGTGCCTAGGGACCGGAATGGGGAGTTTGAGCCAAAGCTGATACCAAAATACCAGCGCGACATCTCCGGGATTGAAGAAAAGGTGATCTCCCTGTATGCGCGGGGGATGAGCACCAGGGACATCCACGACCAGCTGAATGACCTGTATGGAATCGAACTGTCTGCAGAAATGGTCAGCAAGATCACAGACAAAATCCTCCCGCAGGTCAAAGAATGGCAGTCACGCCCCCTGAACCCGGTATACCCGTTTGTATTCATGGACTGCATCCATTACAAAGTCCGGGAGGATGGGCGGATATTAAGCCGTGCAGCCTATGTTGTGCTGGGTGTGACGGCAGAGGGTTACAAGGAGATACTGAGCATTACTGTCGGGGCAAACGAAACGAGCAAGTTCTGGCTGGGAATGCTGAACGACCTGCATAACCGCGGAGTGAAAGATGTGCTGTTTTTCTGCTTGGACGGGCTGCCAGGGTTTAAAGAGGCAATACAGGCGGTATTCCCCAAAGCGGAGATACAAAGGTGCGTCATCCACATGCTGCGCAACTCATTCAAATATGTCAGTTACAAAGACCTGAAGAAATTTGCCTCTGATTTTAAAGCCGTCTACAATGCCCCGAACGAGTCGGCCGCCCTTTCAGAGCTGGAAAACATAAAAGAGATGTGGGGAAAGAAATACCCTTACGCCATCAGCAACTGGGAAAACAATTGGGAAGATGTCAGCTCTTTCTTCCAGTTCCCGGATGACATCCGCCGGATCATGTACACCACGAACATCATAGAAGGGCTGAACCGCCAGTACCGTAAAGTGACCAAGACAAAAAGCGTATTCCCCAGTGACACGTCCTTGGAGAAAATGCTGTACCTGGCGAGCCAGAATGTAACAAAGAAATGGACCCAGAGATACCGGAACTGGGATCAGGTCTTGAACCAGCTGATTGTCCTATATGGGGAACGTCTCACGGAATATCTGTAAAAAAGACCGGGATGGCAACATTTGAAAACCCTGCCATCCCAGCCTTATTCCATCGGCATTTATATTATTGCCAGAATATCCCAGCCTTATTCCGGAGGCCGGGTGTGGGCAGAGCCCACGGAAAGGGCAATAATAAAATGCCTGTTTGCCATATAAAAAAACGAAAAAAATGTATAGGTTTCGTCTGAATGGTTATA
>CAJTFB010000114.1 GCA_910575665.1 Eubacteriaceae bacterium | reverse complement strand
GGAGGGCTTCCTCCTATGGTTAAACGACAGCAATACTATGATTCCCTGAAAGAAGCAGCATAGGATACAAAATCCTTGAAGAAAATGTGTCAACTAATCTTGACAAAATCATCATAAATCCGGGCGTGGGGCGTGTCCTCCGGGTTCTGCAATTCTTCCAACGTCAAATTTGTGGTGACTATCAGCGGCTTTCTGCTGCGGTATCGGCTGTCAACCACATTGTAAACCTGTTCAAGCCCGTATTCCGTGCCACGCTCCATGCCGAAATCGTCAAGGATAAGCAGGGGGAAGCTGCAAAGGCGGGATATGTATTCGTTCCTGTCCTTGTAGCTGGCGGCAAGGTCATTGAGGATAAGGGCAAAGTTCGTCATGCACACGGAAACCTCTTTCTCCATGAGGGCGTTAGCGATACACCCGGCAAAATAGCTCTTGCCTGTGCCGACTTCTCCCCACAAAATCATTCCGTGGTTTCCGTCCTTTATCTGCTCCCATTGTTCCACATAGGCACGGGCTTTCACCATTTGGGGGCATTTGCCGTTGTCATTCCCAAACGTCCATTCCCGCATAGCCGGGTCTGTGAAGCCCTTTCTTTTCAGCCGTTCCACTTCCTCCCGGTGCTTGTGTTCCCGGTCTGCGGCTTCCAGCGTTTCCCGGCGTTTCCGCTGGCAGTCACATTCTTTGGGGTGTCGATCACGTCCGAAAAAGGTCTTGCCCTCCGGGAAGTAGGCTTCTTTGGGCTGGCGGCAGCTCCCGCAATATAAAAGCCCGTCCTCCCCGGTGTAGTCCTTCGGCTCTGCTTCCTGTGCCGTGGCAAGCCGGAAAATGGCGTTATCGTAATCACTCATAAAATCGTCCTCCTTGTTCATGGTCTTTTACGCCCTGTTTACGGGGCGTTGTGTCTATGCGGTCAAAGGCTCTCGCCCTCCTTGTAGGAATAATCGGGGATTCCTTTCTTTCCTGTGCCTTTCCTGTCACGTCTTGCCCACATACGGACAGCGGCGGCATGGTTGGCGTACACTTTCCCGTAGGCGGCTATGAACTCGCTCAATTCCTCAATGAACCGTTCCAGCCTGTCCGGGTATTCCCCTTTCAGCTCCGCATACTCGGATTCGGAGAGGAAAAGGTTTTTATATCTGCCAAAGGGTGCTGGCTGCTCCCCACTCACTCCTTTTCGTTGGTTCTCTAGCCATGAGCAAAACTCAACAAAGTAAGTATTTATACGGTTTTGCCCACTGCTTTTATTTTTATTATCACTCCCAGAACCTTTGGTTCTGTATTTATAGAAACAATCAGCTCCAAATGGTATAATTAAGTTGTCAAAATCAATAACACCGAAAGGAGCTGATTGTTATCTGCCGTCAAGAAATCATCCAGGACATCCGGCTTTTTACTTCGCAGCCTGTTGCTAGGTTTTATGATTCCCTTTTCCTGAACCTCGATTTATCTTTCGTTCGGGAATACCCAAAAACCGGGCGTAAAGGCTTTTCCAACCATGCCATGATCTGTGCCTTTATTGTTATGAAATGTGAAGGCTTTTCCATGATTACTGACCTTGTTGATTATCTCAATAACAACCTTCTCATCGCCCACTACTGCGGCTTTGATATTTCTTTGCCGCTCCCCTCTTACTGGACATTTGACCGTTTCCTTAAAAACTTTAACCAGGATATCCTGTCTGGGATTATGCACTCACAGGTTTTGTTTCTTTCCGAAAAAGGCATCATCGACACATCTTTCATCGGACTGGATTCCACTCCCGTTTCTGCCAATACGTCACACAATAATCCCAAGTCCTTTCTCCCCCTTAAATTTAAGCCTGATAACCAGCCAAAAGCGGATAGGGACTGTAAACTCGGTGTGCACACAGCCTCCAACCAGACGAATGAAAAAAAGTATCAATTCTACTGGGGATATAAAAACCATGTCCTTGTAGACTGTATCTCCGGTCTTCCCATTTACGAATTAACAACCACTGCCGAGGTCGCTGATTCCACCGTTGCATTGGATATCCTTGCTAAAACCCATGACTTCCTGCCCGTTTCAGAATGCACTTTCCTTGCCGACAAAGGCTATGATGTAAAAAACATTTACAATCAAGTCCGTGAACTCTATAACGGGGAATGCATCATTCCCCTTAATCGACGCAATTCAAAAGACACCAAACTTCTTCCCGTCGGTGTTCCGGCCTGTGAAGCCGGTCTTGCCATGAACCGTGACGGCAGGTGTTATGACCAGAATCGTGTAAAACAGAAATACTGCTGTCCTTTCAAACTTTCCGGCACGTGTCCGATTAACCATGTGAAATTTCACAATGGCAAAAAGAACCGGGGCTGCACAAAATGGATTACCATCCCAAATGATTTACGTCTTTTCCTTGACCGCAACAGTAAATATTTTAAATCCTGCTACTCCCTGCGTACAGAATGCGAAAGATACAATTCGAGATTTAAAAATACCGGTCAGGAACGAATGTGGGTACGGAATAAGTCCTCCGTTGCGAACCTTAATACGTTTGCACATATCAGCCTTCTGGCGGTTGCTGTTGCATCTGTCGCTATGTCCGGCAGCCAGTCTTACCGGAAACTGAAATCGGTCAAACGAACTGCCTGATTTTTTGCAACCGCATAGCTTTTGATTTTTTCGTGAGTTTTGGACTTACGTTAGCTTTGCTATGCTCTAAATCTCTTTGTTTCTACATGCCGAAGCCTAACTGCCAAGTTCCAACTCTAAATTAGGGTGTTTTGCTCATCCCTA
>CAJTFB010000113.1 GCA_910575665.1 Eubacteriaceae bacterium | reverse complement strand
GTTTCTCTTTTTGTTTGCCATAGTAAAAGGCCTCCTTTGATAATTTGATTTTATCATAGAAGACCTTTTTGGAACACTGCTATTCATTTTTTACAGAGATTTTTTCATAGTCCCATTTGTTCCAAAGATATTTTGTGGGTCGCAGCAGATATTTATTAATTCCTCCACTCATTATATCTTCTTTAATGCTATTACTAAGGTTCATCATATTAGTTCCTCTTTGAATGAAATATATAATAATGGAATATGTAATCATTTCATCTAAATAGTATCCAGAAATAGTAATTGTCTTTATAGACGAAAAGCTTAAATCACTTCCAGAATTATAATATACAGGCCAAAAGACCAATTGTACAACCAAACTAAAAATTCCTGAAAAAAAGCTTATAAGAAAATTATGCTTATATATTATTGATTCACGCAATCCTGTTTCTGCTGTTTTTGCAAGTTTACTTATTCCACTCATCAATATTTCCTCATAGTATAGTCATAGCATCGGATATAACAAAAGACTGAAGCTCTTTTAATCTGCTTTGTGTATTGGCAAAAATTCCATAAAAGATTCTCCCATACTTACTTTTTGCATTAAGAATATTATAATTTAAAGAAGCAAAATTCAAAATAACTATTCCCTCTTTAGTTTTTTTTGAATACTCATTATCTCCCATCAAGGATTGTATTGTTTTAAATGCAACTGGATGTGATAATACATACTCTCTACAAATAAAGTACGAATGTCTGGAATGAAAATATTTACTAATTATTTCCCAAAAAATAGTTGAAAGATTTATTCGGCAATTGATGTCAATTACTGGGAAAAAAACATTTTCTTGTTGACTAAAAATACTGTCAAAACCAACTACACCTCTGTACCCTGTTTCCCTTATTTTCTCTAAAAGTACATAACTCATTTTATAAAGTCTTTTCCAAAGTTCTTTTCCCGAACGATCTATATCGTTAAATACAGACCCCATTATTTTGCCATTTTGATATACAATGACCTGTTTACTAAAACAATGAGGAATAATACAATCATCCATTATAATATATTGATGATTATAACTTAACAATGAATCATACCATCTTTGTAATACAATAGTTCCTCTGGCACTGAAAATTCCATCAATATACTTACATATTTGATCAAGTTTCTCTATGCAGTCTATTATTACTAATCCAGAACCGCCGGAACTATACACCTCTTTCACTATAACTTTCTTAAACTTTTCCAGAAATATTCTACCTTTACATTTTAAATCATATACTCCATGGCAAATGACTGTTTCCGGAAAGTTTATATTCATTTGTTTCGCGTAAAAATTTAAAAGCAATTTGTTATTGAGTCTTGAACATATTAGATAGTTCGATGTGATCTGTGCTGAAATAATCTCTGCAATTTTATTTTCATACTCTGTTGCTCCATAAGGAACAAGATTTTTTTTTTTATTTTCTTTCAGATTATTATTTACATAATTCTTAAGCAAGCATAATAACTGTGTATCATTTAAGACTAGTTCACTAATTGATTTATTCATGTCATTTGCATAGGGCGTAACGATCTTCGGAATCTCTATTCCAAGAGTCTTTAATTGTTTTACAAAATCCTGATTTGGCAGATTCCTGAGTATAACAATATCCTCTGGATTTGCTAAATAAATAATAAGCTCTTCTAAGTTATAAATAACAGATCTTACTTCTTTTAAGTCCAATGTAGGAAGCTTAATTGTATTATCTTTATTCCATATATCTTCACAATTAAAATTTCCTATATATATGTTTCTATTTTTATCATCGCACAGTTTACTTTTCATTATTATATTGCACCTTCTCATTTCTCCAACATAAAGGGTCCTCTTCAAGATAATCTCCACTTTGGATAAATGCGTTTGCCCGACATCCATAACAACTACCCGACATGTCACAGCTACGACATTTTCCTTTTATTTTTTCATCTATATGTCTTAAATCCTGTATAATTTCAGACTTACTTATTATATTTTGTAATGAATCATTACGAATGTTACCCACTTCCAAATCAATCCCTACACATGGAATAACATTTCCATCTGCTTTTATATATAAGCTATAATAATGACGACTGCATGTTGAACCAGCAATAGGGGGATGTGAGGATTCCCACTCATTATTGTACTCTAGTTTATCTATACTTGATAATTTGTCAAATATTTTCCTCAATTCTTCTTTGGAAACTTCCAAATTATTATTTCTTGCTCTTCCTTGCGCTGAAACACGTTCAAAATAAGGTATTAATCCACTGTTTCTTACCCATCTCCAAAGCGGTATAATTTCCTCATAGTTTTGCCGGCATATAATCGTTGAAATCCCTATTGTCAGTCCATCTTTAACATACCCTTCTCTATACAGGTTATTCAATGCTCTGATACAGTTTGTATATGCATCTGAATTACCACATAGCCAATTCATTGTCTTAGGAACTATTCCATTCATTTTAAGCACAGGAAAAACGTGATATGAAAATAGAAATTTTGCCATTTCTCTATTTATATTAGCCCCATTAGTAAAAATTATTATATTTATATTTTTTGCAAATATATATTTAATTATTTCTTTAATATATGGATATAAAAGTGGCTCTCCACCACCAATAATTACTATAGTTTTTACACAAAGGTCTTGTGCCTGATCTATAATGTTCATAATTTCTGATAAATTTAGCTCATTTGTCAGCTTCTTAGGTGCCATAGAGTAGCAATATCGGCATCTATAATTGCATTGATATGATAATTCTAATTCTAGTGTAAGCAACTTATTTAAATCTCTAGTGTACTGACACATTTATATCTAGCATAATGGTTGCTTACATAGAAGTAACTGTAAATTTAGGATACAGCGACCTCAGTTTAATTCGTGCATCGGAAGTTTTAAACTGCCAGTCTACCTT
>CAJTFB010000112.1 GCA_910575665.1 Eubacteriaceae bacterium | reverse complement strand
CGCATTTTTATCCTGCTGTGGGACCATTATACCACAGAACCGCAGAAAAAAACGGGAAAGTTGCTACAAAAGTGGAATTTCGGGTACAAAATTTGAAGGTCGCTTTCAAAATGTGAAACTCGTTTACAAAACGGGAAGGTCGTGTTACATTCGAGCCGCCCCTTTTTGTATGGTCTTAGTTTTTTCCTTTCATTCCCGAAAAGCAGGTGATTCATTCCATACACCAGAAAAACGGGTTTTTTTTGTCGATATAATAATATAACGAAATTAGAGGTGATAGATTTTGAACATCGCTGTAGTGGATGACGAGAAATTGATTTTGAAGCAGATAGGCGGTCTGATAGAAAAGCAGATGCCGAACTGCTGTCTGGACACCTATGTCACTGGAGATGAATTGCTTGGGGCAGGAAAACGCTTTGATATCGTTTTTCTTGACATACAGATGGATGGCATGGATGGAATTGAGACAGCAAAGAGGCTGCGAAAAAGGCAGGATGACATTGTCCTGATCTTTGTCACAGGCAACAGGGAGTATGTGTTCGATGCCCTTGACCTGTATGCGTTCCATTACCTGTTAAAACCTGTGGATGAAAATAAATTCCGGGAGGTGTTGGAACGGGCAGCAGAGGAGGTGGCAAAAAAGAAGGAGAAGAGGTTTCTCTTTCTTAAAAAGAGAAACCTTACCCTTGATCAAGCGGATATTTTGTATATTGAGAGCAGGGCGAAAAAGGTAGAAATCCACACTGACGGGTTTAAGGACATCATTGAAATCTATGCAACAATGGAAGAACTAGAGGGGCAGCTTGGGGAAGATTTTTACCGCTGCCACCGTTCCTATATTGTGAACATGGCACATATTACGGAATATGACAATGGAACGATAACCATTACCAACGGCGATAACGTTTATCTGACAAAGAAGAAGTATGGGGATTTCGTAAAGACATATATGTGGTATCTGCAGAATGGGGGGATATCCAGTGTATAATATAGCCGAACTGTTATATATGGTTGTAATTCTGTTTGAGGGATATTGTCTGCAATATTTTTTGGGAAGTTTTCTGGAAAGCAGATGGAAAAACCGGTGGACTGGTTTGTGTGTGACGGTTTTATATACGGCGGGGCTGTATGGGATATCTAAGATTGTATTTAATAACCAGAACCCGTTAATGGATCAGGAGGCGGTAAAAAAACTAGTACTGTCACTTAGCGTTTTATTTGGTCTGGCTATTTGTTTTTATAAAGCCTTCCGCCCAGTTACGGTTTTTCTTGTGGTAGCTTTTCAGGCGGTTGCAGACCTCAGCAGATATGCTGCCGTGATCCTGTTGGATAAAGTGGGTGACAGTGTGATTGCCTTGTGGAACCGATGTGTAGAAAAAGGGCTGCTGACATCAGACAGAGCCCTTATGGTAACGTTGAATGGCGGCATATTGGTAGTGCAGATTCTTCAATATATGGGGATTATCCTTCTGTTATATATATCGCTGAGAAAAATAGTTCGGGATTTCAGAGAAAAGGATTATGAAATTCGCAGGACAGAGTTGCTGTTTCTACTTGCCCCTGCTGCTGTGGCGCTGTTTATCTGTGTGTTGTTGCGGATTATTATGGTTACACTGGAAGATAATGTTCCGAAGATGCTGTATAACAGGTATCCGATGCTGCTTATTATACTACCGGCAATCCTGTTGTTATCCCTGCTTTCTATTCTGTATGGGGTAAAGCTGTTTCAGGATATGATTTACCGGAACAAGGAAAAAAGTGAGAGGATTATCCTAAAAAACCAGGTAAGAAGCATGCAGGAACATATGGAAGAAATGGAACGTATCTACTCTGAGATACGGGGAATAAAGCATGATATGAAAAATACCCTTGCCGTGATCCAGCAGCTCTCCAAAGAAAAAGAGTTTTTCCCGGAAGAAAAGGGGGAACTGCAGGAATATCTGGCGGATTTGAACCAGACCTTTGACCGGCTGGATCTGCGTTTCCGCACAGGAAATACAGTGGCGGATACCCTGCTTAACATGAAATATCATGAGGCGGTGCGTCTGGTTCCAGATTTGGAGATGAATACAGATCAGCTGCTGTTTCCAAAAGACTTGAAAATCCACAGCTACGATATAGGCATTATTCTTGGCAATGCTGTGGACAATGCTGTCCAGGCGTGCAAAAAGCTAAAGGAGAAAGAGCCAGAGGCGGATGCTTTTATCCGGTTCGTATCCATGCAGAAAGGAAATCTTCTTGTACTGAAGGTAGAGAACAGCTTTGACGGCAAACTGGTGCGAAGTCCACTGGTGGAATTTCCGGTGACGGATAAACCGGATAAGGAAAATCATGGAATGGGGCTTGCAAATATTAAAAATACGGTAGAGAAGTATCATGGGACCATGGATTATATGGTAAAAGGCAGGGTGTTTATTCTGTCCATGATGATGAAAAATGAAAGTAAATGATCAATCAAGGAGGTTAAAATTATGGAAATCACAGGAATTAGAAACAGCTACAATAATAACATTTATGCGTCACAGAAAAATGAGGTGGCAAAACAGGCAGAAACAAAGGAGACTTCCTCCACACAGACAGGAAGGGCAAAGAGTACAGCGAACAGCGACGTATCAGATTACTATTCTTATCTTGCAAAGAAGTATGATTGTGTTAAGAATGGAAACGTCGCAATTTCAGGTACATATTTAAAAGAATGTGCAAAGAATGCTGACAAGGCAAAAGAGTTGGAAGAAAATCTTGCTTTTTACAAGGAAAGTTATAAACGCGGATACGAAAGTGCAAAGGCAAATGCAAGGGCAATCGGTGCAAGAGTGACGAATTATTCCGAAAGCTGGAGCATCGACAGCACAGGAAATGTAGTCATGCAGGCTTCAACAACCGTGGTATCTGATACAAAGGGCTGGCGGGAATTGAAAGAGGAGCGTGACGAACGGATAAAGGAGAAAAGAGAGCAGGAAGAAAAAGAGAAAAAATTAAAGGAGAAAAAGGAAGAGCGGCAGGAGCACCTAAATAGAGCAAAGGAAGAGGCTTATTATCCGAAGTTTGATATGAACATATAAATAAAAAATGGTAAATATTACCTATTTCTGCCCTTGCTATTATTCGCCATGCCGTATATAATTATACTGATAAAATTTAAAGTAAAAGCCTGCAAATAAAAAGTCAATAGTAAATTGATAATTTCAGGAAAAAAGTTTTATGCAGGATATTAGGCATAACAAACAGACCACCGGGTATCGCTGGTTTAAAACAAAAATATA
>CAJTFB010000111.1 GCA_910575665.1 Eubacteriaceae bacterium | reverse complement strand
TCTGTCTTTGAATACATAGAAGGCTATTATAACACCAGAAGACCACACAGTTCCCTCGGTCTCCTGACCCCAAACGAGAAAGAAATGTTATACTGGGAGCAGCACTAAGCTGCTGCTCTCAAAAATAAATTACACAAAAATGTGTCCATTCTCTTGACTATAGTCCAGTACAACCGTTCGGTGACATTCATGTCTTTTTCTGATGGCTGAAGACTTCCCCCCGGATGGTTATGTAACATAATGACATTGGCAGCATTGGAAAGTATGGCTGACTTCATCAATTCCCGTGGTGCAACCAGACAGGCATTGATCGTTCCCATACTGGCTATTTCAAAATTGATTGGCTGCATGCTTGATTTCATGTTCAGCACGCACACGCATTCCCTATCCATATCCTGAATCACATCCCGGATCAGGCTGACAGCACTCTCCGGTGACGTGATCGGAACCTGTGACATGATCTCCGCCTCTTTCACGAGCCGGATTGCTACCCGGTCAAGACTTCCCATCCGCATCCCCTCCCTTCTCTCCGGACACAGTAACAGTCACAACAACACGGTCATGGTTATTTTTTAAAAACTTTCTTACCTGATCCCGCAATTCCTCAACGGATTTGCTGACTAAGGTATCTGTTTCTTTTACTGTATTTTCATTCTGCTGCTTCATTGTTCTCATTCCTTTCACGATATGCCACAACCAGAAGACGCTTTTCCGTTCCTTCCAACGTCCGGCACGTGGACAACGTAATAAACTGATACGTATGCCAGATTTCCTTTTCCTGATTAAAATTCTCTGACAGTTTCTTTTGCTCCTCTGTTGTAAACTTTGACTGTTCCAAAAGATATGTTCCATATTTCCGGTAGTCATTTTCGTTATAGGTATCAGCAAAAGAAAATGCCAGTGAAGAAACATCTGTTTCAATCACTGACACAATACGATATTTCTCTACCGCTTGTCTTGTTGTAAAAATAAGGTCATGGTGTGAATCAAAATAGGGTTTCTCCCTGAAATTCTGCAACGCACCGAAGAATCGTCTTCCATTGATGTTATGACCGTAGATAAGCAGATTATCGCTGTCTGTGCTGCATCGTCCGTCAAGAAACGGCGTCCCGCAAAAACTGTACCTGCCATCCACATCCCGGTGTAGATAATACTCCGGATCATCTTTTCGTTGCATGACCGGATAGGATATGGAAGTATCCGGAATCTGGATCCATCCAATCATGTCTTTTATCCAGTCGATTTCCCCGGAACTTTTCTTCCATTCTGACATCGCCTTTTCTGCCCTTATTTCCGTAATATAGCATACACAGAAAAAGATTCCTGCTGTCACGGTAAGAACCGCAAGAAAAAGAAGAAGAAACCTTCTCCCCTTTCCCTTACGGTTTTTTTCCGTGTATCCTGCTTTTGATACATTACTGTTTTTCATTGGCAGTGATCCTTTTCTTTCTGGAAATAACAAACCACATACCGGAACTGGCGAGCAGGAATAATGCAGAAAGAACAATAGGCGTTGTTCCACCAGTCTGTGGCACCGGCGGAATCTCGATCGCTTCATCCGTTGCACTTACTTCCTGGATATCTGCGGTATCTTCTACTACAAGTTCCACATCTTCTGCCAGTTTATAACCTTCCGGGGCTGACACTTCATGGAAGATGTATGTCTCTCCTGCCGCTAATTTCCCGTTAATATCAAAGCCATCTTCATTGGATTCGAATTCCAGAACCACGTTATCTTCCGAATCCAGAACCTGATAGGCAGCTCCCGGCAAGCCCTGTCCGGTATCTCCAGCAAGTTTGAAAAACCGGATTTTCGTTGTATCGTCCTTCATGCTGCAGGACTGTACCTCGCCTGTGTCCTGAATGACAAAATCAATGCTGTCTGCGGTTACATAACCTTTTGCCGGACGTTTTTCTGTCAGTGTATAAGTTCTTCCCACTACCAGTTTTTCAATACGGTGTGCCTCGGTCGTAGACGTCCATGTTTCGATCTCGGTCTGGGTCTCCTTATCTGTTACCGTCAGCTCACATCCCGGAATCTCTTCACTTCCTGCAATATCCGTTTTTGAAATGTCGATCTTCGTTGTATCGTCAAACATCTTTATCACGTTCGTTTCCTGCTGATCGAACGTTCCCATGCTGTTCTTTATGCTGATAACTGACTTTCCTTTATCCAGTGCATGTTCTGTTACCATGAACACAATACTTTCTGCGGTGGCATAACCGTCTGCCGGTTTCGTTTCCGTCAGGGTATACTCCGTATCTTTCAGCAGACCCTTCAGCGTCAGGTTTCCTTTATCCGTCATGGCTGCAGCCAGGTTGCGATACCCTGCCTTGTCAGAATCCTCCATTAACTGGACAGATTCCGGATTTCCGGATATCCATGAGGCGATAACCCGTCCCTCTTTATCCGTCAGCTGCAACGCAGCTCCCTGCAGTTCCTCACTTCCTGCCAGGGTAAGTTTATCAATCTCCACTTCGGTCTGTTCGTTTTCCTTGACAGCAGATACTATGATCTTCCTTGTTTCCATGTCCTTGTACTCCAGATGAACCTTGACCGGATTTTCATCCAGATAGTAACTGTCCGGAATCCGGATTTCCTTAAAATAGTAATCTCCAGAATTGAGTGCTTTCCTGGCATCCGCATCGTTTTTTTCGGTCTTGTCCGAATCTCCGGTTTCGGAATCCTTATCTGTTTCTTCTGCAGAATCCGGTCCACTTTCCGTTTCCGGCTCATACCCTTCACTCATAAGAGGAAGGTCACTGTCTACCGCAGCTTTTCCGTCACTTCCGGTTGTTACCATCGTTAGAAGAGTGTCTTTCCTAACGATCACCTCTCCTTCTGCGTTGTAAATATCATCGGAGGTATACAAGCCAAAGACGGCATCGCTGACTGTCTTTCCCGTCTTGCTGTCCTCTTTTGTTACCATAAGTGCGGGTTTTGCCCGTTCGTTTTTCACAGTGAGCAGACCGTTCTTGTCCGTTGTTCCGGAACTGTCATAGACAAAAGTTTCGTCTTTATTATCCCATGTGAATTCAACCGTCCATTCATTTTTCTCCGGCAGTACATAACCGTATAACGTTTCCTTTTCTACGATTTTGTATTTTCCGAGGGGCAGATCAATAGTTACGATTCCATCCTCATCCGTTTCATAGGACAATATGAAGTGACCCCACATTTGTAGCAACGTGGATTTACCTGTATACTAGAGTTTGTTAAGAACAATGGTAACAGGGATTACCGCATACAAAAGGAGGCCACTTA
>CAJTFB010000110.1 GCA_910575665.1 Eubacteriaceae bacterium | reverse complement strand
AAACAGGAAGAACATCTCTGCTCCTCCTGCATTTGTATCGTCACTTTCACTGCTGTGATTTATTCTGTTTGTATTCATCTTTCCCCTTCAGACGGGAATCTCGGATTACATTTCACGTACTCCTATTTCTCCTAGTCTTAAACCAGCATTCTCTACCTATGCCTATACACTTTCCTTCCATCAAATTTCAGCACCCCCACTGCTTTTTTTACACCGTCCATATCGTATCTGGAACTGTCAGTCAACAAAAACTTTATCTGATATTTCTTACCCTTTTTTAGATTCTTCATTACAATTTTTACTTTTTTATGCTTATCTTCCTCACGATATGTAACCTTGTATTTTTTATCCTTTCCAGCCTCACTATAGCAGAGTAATATCGTCCCAAAATAACTAGTACCCAGTTCGGATAAATCCGCTGTCACAAGGGCACTTGATCTATTCTTTCTTTTTATCTTCACCTTATAAAAGCGCGGGATCATGATCCTGTCTCCGTGAGTGTCATACAAACTGTCCAGTTTACAGTCTTCAAGCCCCATGCAGCGTTTACCTGCTAAATATTTTTTCTTTGAAATAATGTTCCATCCTGAAAAAATATATCCTTTCTTCGTCACTTTCCTTGGAAATTCCACAATGTCACCATAGCGATAAGATTTGGGAAGTTTTCCCTTTACCTTTGCACCATTTAGCTGATAGGACAGCTTATATCTTCTTCCCCTGCCAAGTGCCATACTAAAAGGGAGGATACTCTTCGTTTGCTTTCCATTCACAAACCAGCTGACCTGATCTGTTTTTGTTCCAGTCTGGGTTATGTCAAAAGAAACAGCAGAAAGATTATTGATTTCCCGGACTCGGTCTGCTTCCAGAAAAATATTATTGCCTATTTCTTTTACCCCTCTTCCAATTGTCACCTTTGTAAGACCATAAGCACGGTAAAATGCCAGCGGTTCAATCTTTTCCACACTGTCCGGTATCACCAGGGTTCTCAGGTTTACGCATCCGGAAAAAATGCGTCCTCTGATAACCTTCAAATTCCCCGGCAAATGAATTTCTTTCAACTCAGAACATCCCTCAAAAGCATTTTCTCCGATCATCTCCACCGAATCCGGAATCATTATCTTCTCAACCCCACAATTCTGAAAGGCTCCACTTTCAATCGACACAACGCTGTCCGGTACGCTGATTTCTTTAATACTATCATAAGGAAAAGCCCGAAATTTAATACTGGTGACACCAGGGTCGATAACTACTTTTTTAGGTATCCCTTCATACGGTTCTGGAAGAAATTCTCCCTGCTTCATCTCTCCTTCCCCACTTATCCTGAGTACCCCATCCCCCGTTAATCTCCAGGTTACGTTGTCACCACGGGAACCAGCCGCCACTTCTGTGGTGGCAAGACTTGTAGTTCCCTGAGAAAAACATACTATGAATACAAAAAGAGTAGACAAAAGACAGATTTTATGTTTCACTTATATTCCTCCTGACGATAAACTGATCATCAAGTTCCACTATTTATGACGGTATATTTTCCTACCGTCCCACGGCAGATAATCTATCTTTTTATTTTCCCAATAATCCACAAAGAACCAGTCATCATCCGTCATCATTACATCAATATAATACTTTTTCCTTTTTTTCAATCCTTTTAAAACATAATCTGATTTTAACGTTTTCGTCGATGGATAGGAGTATTTTACCTGGTATGTTCCCATATTGGGATCCGTAGAATACCGAAGGGCAGTAAATCGAAAATATTTGGTATTGCTCTAACTGATATCCACTTTGACATTGACCGAAGTTTTATTTTTTTTAGTTATATAGATCTTGTAGAATCGAGGCGTCACGATCTTATCGCCACATGTTTCCTGCACACTGTCCAGTTCACAATGATCGTCCCATCTATATAATCCATAACTCTTTTTTCCCTTTTTTTGATTTTCTGGTGAAATAACATTCCAACCAGAAAAAATATATCCCTTTTTTCTTACTTTTCCGGGAAATTTAACGACATCACCATACCTATAATTCTTCGGAAGTTTTCCTTTCACTTTTGCTCCATTCAAGCGATAAGAAAGCTTATATTTTTTCCCTTTTCCTATGACAACACAATTTCCTGGAACAACCTCCGTTCTTTTCCCGCCAGCAGACCATATAACCTTCTGTACTGCAGTTTTGGTATTTTTTATATTCAGTATAACCGATGAATGGTTGATAATTTTTCGAAGCCGGTAAGATTTTTCAAAAATCGCCCCGCCAACCTTTTGTAATCCTCCTCCTAAAACGATTTCTTCCAGAGAATCCATATTGCTGAAAGCACCTTCACCTATATTTATCACACTATCTGGTACTTCTATCTTTTTTAGACGAGAACAAGAAGAAAACATATGAGCGCTAATCGTATTCAGATTTTCTGACAACCTGATCTGCTCTAATTTTTCACATTTACTAAAGGCATATTCTCCAATTCCTATCACAGAGTCCGGAATCATTAATATTTTTACACCACATCCCTGAAACACGCAATCCCCAATCTTAGTTACACTATTGGGAATGGTTATTTCTTCTATCTCTTTATCTCCAAATATCCAACGGCCGCTAATGGACGTCACTCCTTCGTCAATAATAACTTTCTTTGATTTGACATCTGTTTGCTGCCATGTTCCGCCCGTGATCTCCCCTTCCCCACTTATCCTGAGTACCCCATCCCTCGTTAATCTCCAGGTTACGTTGTCACCACAGGAACCAGCTGCCACTTCTGTGGCGGCAAGGCTGTCCTGGCAGGATAAAATCATATGAATGCAGAAAATAATAAACAACACAGTAAAATGATATTTTTTCATTCCAATCCTTCTTCCTAACGGTCAATAGACATAACATATTGTGGTAATTTTCTTCCATCATCTTGATTACATGGAGTAAAACAAACAAAAACTTTCTTTTTAGTAATCTGTACTCCCTCAACCTCCATACTCATTTTAGAGCCGGCTGCTATTTCTGCTATTTCTTTTATCTTAATTTCATCCTTCATACCAATTATCTTTTTCTTTGAAACTTTTAGCCTGGACAAACATAATTTCATACTTTTGCACTGATCTCCAGAACTTATATATATCCGAACCATAAATATCTATACCCTGCATGGAACCATTTGGTGAAACAAACTTTCTTCCTTTAAAACACGTATAGGCATTAGTATTAATATTCACATTAGAAAAGTCTATAATTTTATGTTCGATCGATAGGCGTTTTTTCATTTCTTTGAAATCATATGTAACAATCTGTATCTCCATATTTGCTTTTCTTTTCCAGAGGATCAATGCTTTATTAGAGTACAAACCCAAATCAACACGTACTATAGTACCAAAACTTTTTCTTTTATTAGTTTTCGTATCAACCTTATTTGTAGCATACTCCAAATTTT
>CAJTFB010000109.1 GCA_910575665.1 Eubacteriaceae bacterium | reverse complement strand
GCATCCTTATGTAGAGAAAGTAATTATGAAAAGAAAGCAGAGAAATAGCCGTTAGAATGCAGCGTTCTCTGCTTTCGATACATATATTTCTTTACATAATTATTGTTGCTTCCCAAAAGATTTCAGCCATTCTAAAGTATCCGTATCTGTTGCCCAAGACGGTGTGCTTGGTGCCGTCACAATCGAATGCTTCTCCAGAGCCGCACGCTGTGTTTCTATGCTTGCTTTGGCATACACTTCCGTAGTGGATATATCCTCATGCCCAAGGAAATCCTTGATATAAAAAAGGTTTACTCCTGCTTCAAGCAAGTGCATGGCTTTGGTATGGCGGAGGGTATGGGGTGAAACATGTGTTTCCACGTTTGCGGCTGCGGCATATTTTTTCAGTATGTAAGCAGCTCCCGCACGGGTTAATGGCCTGCCCTGATGGTTCTGGAATAAATTCCTGTCTAACTTTACGGGCATGTCCAGATGATTTTCTGAGATGTACCGTTTCAAATGCTCTGCCGTATTGGAAAGTATCGGGACTTCCCGCAGTTTCCGCCCTTTCCCAAACAGGATTACTTTTGCGGGATTTTCCAGGCGGACATCCCGCACCCTGACAGACAGGATTTCTGACACCCTTGCGCCCGTATCATACAGCAGGCTTAAAAAGCAGAGGTCACGCCTGCCGTAAGCCGTTGACTGGTCTGGCTGTCTTAGGATTTCGCCCATCTCTTCAACGGACAGGTAATTCATGACAGGCTTTTCACGTTTTGAAAAAGGTATCTGTATGATTTTTTGGCACAGCAGCATATTTTCAGGGCTTTCCACTTCCGCATATCTGAAAAAAGCCCGTATTGCCGCCAGTCTTTGGTTGCGCGTGGAGATGCTGTTTCCCCGTTCATTTTTCAGCCATGAAAGGAAATCCTGTATCATATCGGGCGAAAAGTCAGATATGCCCAGGCTCTCTGCTTTTAACCCGTAAACATCACGGCAGAATGTGAGCAGAAGGCGGAACGTGTCACAGTATGAAGAAACTGTGTTCCTTGTCACATTCCGCAGTGAAGGCAGGTAAGCTGTCAAGTAGGATGCTAAGATTCTTGAAAAGTCGGTTGGTTTTTTCATTCTTCCTCCATTCTGGGGACGATTTCCCCAAAAGATGATTCTACGGCAGTTATTACATGAGGGAACATATCTGCTGTAAACTGTAGGTATGTTTGTGTGGACGATGTATTTTTATGGCCGAGATACTGGCAGAGCAGCGGCATTACTGCCATGATATTTTCGCCATGCAGGACAAGTTTGCGGAGTGACTTTACTGCGAATGTGTGCCTGAAATCATGCACTCTCGGCCCTTTCCCTGCGCCTCCATGGGAGATTCCTGCTTTCCAGAGTGCTTTGCGGAATGTCACATATACTTCGTGTTCTGAATACGCCTGTCCGTGCCCGGCAGGAAAGACCGCCGTGCTGTCTGGAAAAAGCAGGGCGGTTTCTTGAAGGTATTCTTTGAATTGGGCTGTCATTTCTTCTGCCAGTGGTATTTTTCTCTCTTTATTGAATTTAGCTTCCCTTATGGAGATTACGGCATGGCCATTGTAAAAAGATATATCGCTTTTTTCCAGATTCAACGCTTCCCCAAGCCGCATCCCCGTACATATGAGCAGTGAAAAAAGCATATAGAAAACTTTCCGCCTTTTTTCAGAGCGTTCCATTTCACGGGCTGCATCAAGAAATTTCTGTAATTCCTCATTTGTAAATATGTGCGGGCGGTATGCCCTGTCTGTCCTTAACCGTGCCATAGCGGGCGGCACATAAGCGTCCCCGCCAGACCTTACAATGTACTGGCAGAGCTGCCTGAAAGTGTTCCGTCGGTTTTCGCAGGTTTTATCCCTCTCATAAATACGTTTGGAAGTCCATGCTTCAAATATTTCTTTTGTAATGGTATTTTCCTGAAAGCCATTTTCTTTCACAAACTTGTCAAAGTGCCATAAATTCCGCATCTCGCATATGTATTTGTTTCCAAGCCCCTGCTTTTCACGGATAAAGCCTGTGAGTTCCTGCGCAAACTGGCTTTCAAAGCACAGTTTTCCGATATATTCATTCATGTGACGTCACCTCCTGAAGTTCCAATGCACATTTAAGCAGGCCGTCAAGGTCTATATGGGTGTAGGCGTCCGTTGAGCCGATTCCAGAGTGCCCGAGGATTGCCGATACCGTGCTGTATGCTTCCCCTTGGCGCACCAGTTCACTCGCCAGTGTGTGGCGGAGTATATGCAGCCCGTGGCTGACGTTTTTTCCCACGCTGATACCTGCGTTGCTGATACATACAGACATGACGCAATAAAAAGACACGGCTTTTTCAAAAGGGGCTTTATGTTTGACAAACACATAGCTGCTGTCAGTCTGCGGCCTGCCATATTTAAGGTAGTCAATCAGTGCATCCCCTACTGCTGGCAGTAATGGGAGCTTTACCATGCGGCTGGTCTTTTTTTGAAAAAATGTAATACTGTTTTTCTCCCAGTCCAGATTGGAAAAGGTAAGGTTCGTGATGTCGCTGTCACGCATCCCGAGCAGCGCCGCCATCAAAAGGATTGCGTAATTCCTTTTCCCAATCGGATTTCCCCTGTCGATGGAATCAAGGAGTTTCCTGACATCATCTTCGCTGAGGATATGCGGAATTTTTTCGCCAGTCGCGCCATGAAGCCGTGGCACAAAGGGGGAAACATCTGCCTTAACATATCCTTTTTCATAAAGAAAGCGGAAGAAAAAACGCAGCCCTGCCAAATGGACGGTTGCAGTGGCTTTTGAGTAGCCGCTTAGTCCAGCGGCGTACTCCGATATGGTTTTAGCATTGATTTTTTCAACTTTTACCTGTTTGTCAATAAGGACAACCTGCATAAAACGGCTTGCAGCATACATCCGTGATTTTACAGTTGACCTGCTGTTCAGATTTTTCTGGCAGAAAACTTCAAACTCTTCCCGCAGGCTTTCTGTTTCGCTGTCCCATATGATACGCCTGCGTGGAAGGGCTGAAGGGATTGCGCCGTTTTCCTGATATTCGTTAAGGAAACGGATGGCTCTGATGAAATCCCGTTCGTCATGCGTAAGGGTTCTTTCAAGGATTTCTGGATAATTGATTTTGTAATGCAGGTAATCCAGACCATTTACTGGCGCATAGGATGCAATCCCTTTAGAGGAAAGATATTCGGAAAGCTCTCTCCATATTTTCCCATGCACGCAGAGGGACGTTGAGCTGTATCCTGTGTCTTTCAGGTTCTGTTTTGTTTGGTTAATTAGTTCCTCAAGGTTCGTGATTTTTTTAGTTTCCATTTTGAACACCTCCTGTGCCAAGTATATCGTCAGGAGATGAACTGCCTATGTGTTATGTAAAGTTTTGATATATAAAAATGGGTAAATCTCTCGGTATTATGAAAGATTTACCCATTCTCTTTACATAAGTGCTTTCTCTACATAAGGATGC
>CAJTFB010000108.1 GCA_910575665.1 Eubacteriaceae bacterium | reverse complement strand
CTTTTGTATGCGGTAATCCCTGTTACCATTGTTCTTAACAAACTCTAGTATACAGGTAAATCCACGTTGCTACAAATGTGGGGTCACTTCATATTGTCCTACCAGAATTATAGTGCCATCTTTTAGACCATGCAATGAGACGGTTTTGATTTTTTCAAAAATTTATAATTTAATTTTATAAATATCTGCTACTTCATTTTCAAAAGAAAAGCTCCGTTCATACACGCCACCATTTTTTTATAACTTTTATGAATGAATGGGGGGATTCCGTAGTAGTCGGCACTGTGCGTAATGTGTATAACTTGCTATCTTATGGAGTTGTGGGAAAGTCTGTTTGCAGAATGTGGGAAAGCTGCACTTTAGCTTTTCCATGTTCTGTGAACGGACTTTTCCATGACGGAATAGCAAGTTATACACATTTCCACGGTGCTTGTCTTTTGGTCTTTAGCTTCTTTGGTTCGGAATAGTGTGGTGCTGGCGGTCTATCTCTTGTTTTCGGTTACTTGCTTCTTTACCGTACATGAGCATTTGCACCCGGATTATCATTTCCATATCCCTCAAGAAGATTGATAACGCCCCATACTCCAACGCCTGCTCCGATTGCTGTTACGACTGTCTTTAATCCTGTTACCGCTGTTGTAAAAAATGCCATGTTTCTACCTCTTTCTTTCTCAAAAATAATTTTGTCTGGTTTCTGAAAGAGTTTTTTCGTGTAAAATGCCCTGCCTTATGGTAAGATAAAGACAGGGCAATCCTTTAGGAAGAACCCTGCGGGCATCCGGCATATTCAGTTTGGCGATTGGCTATGCCGGACGCTTTGTTTTGTCCTTTCCCAAGTACATTCAAAACTCCGTTTCCGTAACTTTTGGACTTTTTGTCCAGAAGTCCTGTGGCTGGTTTACAAGTTCCCTATTCAGTTGTCATGCTTCAATCACGCCCGCATCCTCCACCTCATCAACGGTGTCATTGTCCCTGACTCTTGCTTTACACAGGTTCTTTACATACTTTTCGATGTCTAAGGCGTTCTTGTCGTCAAAATCGGACAGAAGCCGGTACTGCTTGTGCTTGGTGATGTCAAACTTATTGGAGAAGAATGGTCTAACCCCTCTAAGCTGCATGATGCACTTCCCTCCGTCCATGACCGCAATCTCATCCTGGCTCATCAATTCTTTGCCACATTGTCAAGTGAAGAATTCATTCTTTTTGGCTTTTCGTGTATAGAATCTTGTAGACACCCTATAAATGTGCTAAACTAGACTCAGCAACAATCGAAATTTGGAGGAAACCTATATGGTTGATTTTATTGTTAATCTATTTGCGGCGATTGCTGATTTTTTTCACTTTTTGGGTAGACAATGTTATTGATAAGTTTGCCAAAAGAAATAAGTAAATCGAAATTTACGGAGGTTAATGCTATGGGAAATATAGTTGGAGCGATTGTATTAGGTGTAATAGCAATTATATGTTTTGTATTTAGTTACTTGCAGTTTAATGAAAAAGGGTTCTTGTTTAACAATGCATATATTTATGCATCAAAGCAGGAGAGAAAAAACATGGATAAGAAACCATACTACAAACAATCGGGGATTGTCTTTCTTTTAATTGGAATTATATTTTTGATTAATATAATTGATATAATTTTACAAACGATCTGGCTGGTTTATTTAGTAATAGGAGTTGTAATAGTTGCGATTGTATATGCGATTGTGTCATCGGTTATGATAGAGAAAAGAAAAAAGTAAAATTCCGGTTTGTCGGGCAAAAGAAATTTATGGAGGCATAGTATGAAGATAACTGATAGAGATATAGATAACGGAAAACCTTTTGATTGGGGGAAAACCTCTTTAGATTATGCAAAGTTCCGTGATATTTATCCAAAAGAATTTTATCAAAAAATTGTTGACCGCAAATTATGTATAGACGGACAATCTATCCTTGATGTTGGAACAGGGACAGGGGTTCTTCCCAGAAATATGTACCAGTATGGGGCGAAGTGGAGGGCTACCGATATTTCAGGAAATCAAATTGAACAAGCCAAAATCCTTTCAAAAGATATGGATATAGATTATTACGTTGTGCCAACAGAAGATATAAGTTTTTCAGATAATTCTTTTGATGTAATCACAGCCTGTCAATGTTTTTGGTATTTTAACCATGAAATTGTTATGCCTAAGTTTTATCGTATGCTTAAAAAAGAGGGAAAGATTCTTGTTTTATATATGGCATGGCTTCCATTTGAGGATAAAATTGCGGGAGCAAGTGAAAAACTTGTATTAAAATATAGTCCTAACTGGAGTGGTGCAGGTGAAACGATACATCAAATAGACATACCCGATTGCTATAAAGAAAACTTTGAACTTGTACATCACGAAGAATTTACTGTAAGAATACCATTCACCCATGAAAGCTGGAATGGAAGAATGAAAGCGTGTCGTGGAATTGGTGCTTCGCTTACCGAAAAAGAAATTTCTATGTGGGAACAAGAGCATAGAACACTCCTTGAACATATTGCGCCTAATGAATTTGATATTTTACATTATGGTGCTATTGCCGAACTAAAAAAGCGTTAAATTCCAGTTTGTTGATATAGTAGAGGTGTTAAGATGAAATTTGGAGCAGATAAAATAGAATATGAAAACGATAAAATTATCGTAACTGGAACTACAGAGATTGGAAAACTTAAAGGCGTGTGGAAATATAGGGAACAACCTGTTGTAAAGTATACATATTTCATCGAATTGTCATATGAGAAATTTGAAAAAAAGATATCTCAAAGTCCAGTACATAATTTTGGCACATTCATATGTGATGATATGGTTGTTTTTAACTGTCAGGTTGAAGATATAGACGAGGATATATATTATGTACGGTTTGCAACGGATTGGCTTGACATGGTTGAGATTGAAAGTAACTGTGTTCAGATTGATAAAGAAAGTTTTGCGTCATTTACGGTCAGATATGAGGATATATGGATATATCCGTATGATTAACATTGAGATACCAAAATTCAAATTTGAAAGGAGTGACAGACATAGAATTTCCTTTTTATGATTCACCCGATACTGCTACGATTATCTGTTGCCATATATTGGAGCGTCAGGCACCTATTCTATATGTATCACATGATGAAGATGACGGAATGTGGCAATTTCTATGCGGAGAAACACACGAAACAGATGAAGCAAAGCTAGTGTACTGACACATTTATATTCAGTTTTATAATTCTTTTATTTTTCACCGTTTCATGATATGATAAAAGAAACGGCGGTGATTCCTATGGCAAGACCTAAAACATATCATATTATGCTCAGCGACAATGAAGTGGCTGCTCTCTGTAAAGTTATCAAGGACAAAAAAACCTGTAAAACCGTACTGAAAAGATGCCAGATTTTATTAGAGCTGGATGAGATCCGTGGCAGCGGTCTGACCCACTCCCAGATCGCACATACCTATGCTGTCTGCCCTGCTACAGTCACCAATACTGTCCAGTCTTACGTTAAGAATGGTATTACAGACATTATCAAATATAATATCAGCCCAAATTCAAGCGCAGCATTACGCAAGGCAGATGGACGGTTGGAAGCACATCTGATTCAAATTGCCTGCGGTCCGGCGCCTGAAGGGCACTCAAGATGGACCATCCGGCTTCTGGAAGAGAAAGCCCGTATTGAACTGGAAACACCAGTCAGCAGGGAAACAATCCGGAGGGTATTAAAAAAAATGAACTTAGACCTCACCGCAGT
>CAJTFB010000107.1 GCA_910575665.1 Eubacteriaceae bacterium | reverse complement strand
TTTCGTGAGTTTTGGACTTACGTTAGCTTTGCTATGCTCTAAATCTCTTTGTTTCTACATGCCGAAGCCTAACTGCCAAGTTCCAACTCTAAATTAGGGTGTTTTGCTCATCCCTATTGGTTCTCTTTTAGTTGGTTTATAGTAAGTTGGTTAGGGGTCGGTTTTCCGTCCAACGCAAAGGTCGGTTTTCCGTCCTTATGAGGGTCGCTTTTCCGGCTATCAGAGGGTCGGTTTTCCGGCTGTATGGCGGTCATATGGTCGGAAAACTGTACCACTGGCATTTGCGGTATTTTCACATAAAGGCGGTTCGGTGCGGAGAAGCCCCGGCGTTCCCTCACCAGAAGCCCGGCAGCGTCCAGCTCGTTCAGTGCGCTTTTTATGGCGGTGCTGCCTTTATCCAACATTTCCGTTATCTCTGAAACGGGATAGACAATATATGTCCTGCCCTCGCTGTCCTGCCAGCCGTTCTTCTGTGAGAGGGTGGAACGGTCAAGAAGCAGCCCATAGAGCAGCCTTGCAGTATGCGACAAGTCCATTTTCAGCAGAAAATAGGGATAGGGCAGAAAACGGGGCAATATGGTGTCGGCTGTGATGTAATCGGTTATGGTTCTCACCTCCTGTCTGTGGCTTCCTGTTACGCGGTTAAAACGCTGTTTTCGGGGGTAAAGGATAAATGTATCGCCTACCCTTTGAGGGCGGTCAAAAAAGCCTTGATTTACGGGCTTCTTTCATAGCCTAAATGCGTAGAAAGGTGGTATCTTTTCCGCTGTCTGTCGGCTTCTTTCCGACGGCGCACTCTTGCGGCGCAATCCGGGCAGTATTTCCCCCGGTTTGACTTGGGGAGAAAATACCCGCCGCACTCGGTACAGCGTTTCCTGTCTGCCCGGTGCAGAAGGGCGGCTTCCAGTTTCCCGTCCAGCGGCAGTACGGCTATCCGAAACCAGCGGCATATAAGCGAATAGCTGATACTCTGGACGCATACGCAAGGCTCGCCGTTATCCAGCAAGATACAGTTGCCGTTATCATAGTTGCAGCACTCATGCACAAGGCGGCGGGCGGCTCTGTGTTGCTGGTAGTCCATGTATGGGCGTTTACCGTTCATTTTCCCGCCCCTTTCCCCGTTCCGGCTCACGGCGCAAGATTTTGTCAAGATTGCTTTTCACGGTCTGCAATTCCCGGACGTTCTCTTTCTTCTCCCGGTACTCGTTGTAAAGGCTGTTTTTCTCCCTTGTAAGCTGCTCAATCTCTGCTTGTAGGGCTTTGGACGCTGGCAGCTTTTGGATTCCCTGTGCCTTGAAATACCGGGCGGCAGATTCGGAAATGATAAACTCGCTTTCGTGCTGCTCCCGGTAGGCTCTCCGGGCTTTTTCCGTTTTCTGCGCCCGCAATCCGTCACGGGCGGGTTTAGTCTTGATGTAGGCTAATAGCTGTTTCTGCAAGTCCTTTTTCTCCCGCAAGGTGCTTTCCACGGCTTTCAGTTTCCCGGTGGTTTCATGCAGTTCTGTACTGGCGGCGGCAAGGGCGGCTTCCAGTTCTTCCGGGGAAGAAAAGCCGGATTCCTCGTAAATGCTCACGGTAGCCGCCATTTGCTTCAAGTTGTGCAAGGTCGCCCACTTTTCATATCCCCGCCCTTTGCCCTCGGCTTTCTTGGCGGCTATGTCTACCATGCGCTGTACGCCGTCTTGTTTCGGGGCGTTTATAACGGCTTTGTTGCGCTGTAAACGGTCTTTTATACTGCGGGGGTATTCCTGTTGGGGTAGGGGCGTTTCGGCGGCTCTGGCGGCGTTCTGTGCGTTTATGGTGAGTGCTTCCAGTACGGCGGCTCGGTCAAAATCATCACCCAGTTTCCGGGCGGTGATGGGCTTCGTCCTGTCCGGCGTGAGATACGATAATCTCCCCCGGCTCTCCTTGACGGTCACGCCCTGTTGCAGCAGCTTCCCGGAAAAATCCTCAAAGGAAACGGCAGAGGACAGGGCGGTGCGGATTGTGCGCCGTAGCTTCTCCTTGTCGGTTTCAAACTTGGTCTGCTTGGGCGGCTCTCCTGTGGCGGCTTGGGAAGCGTTCTCTTTATCCAGTGCGGCTTGTCCTTTCCGTTTCGCCCAATACTCACGCTCGGTAATGCGATTCTTGCTCCCGTTCAGCAAGTCAATCTGATAGAGGTTTTCCCGGTGACACATCTCCATGACTTCCGCTTTAAAATATTCCATAGCTGCGTCCGTACAGCGGTGTTTGCAGCCCTCCCTTGTGTCCGCCGGTCTTTCCATGTAGGGAAGCAGCGGCACTTCCGCAATCCGTAGGGAATTGATTACGATATGCACATGAATGTTGCCGCTGTGGTTATGCCCGTCCGGGTGGGTGCATACAAGGGCTTGGTGTCCGGGGAAATGCTCTTTACAGAACTGCTCGCCTAACTCCTGCGCCCGGTCTACGGTCAAGCCGTTGTCCTGTGCGTCACGGGGGTCAAAACTGATAATGTAATGGTGGCTTTTCACGTCCTCCCGTTTCTGGTTCTTGCCGTATTTCAGATTGGAGCGCATACACGCTATGGCGAAATCCTCCCCGCCGCAATTAAGGGAAGCTATGCGGTAATCATCACGGGGGAGAAGCCGCCCATTTCCGTCCAGTGTGGGCTTCATGGTAAACTCGTCATGCTCAAAGGTTAGGTACTGTTCGGCAGCTCCATAATCGGCATTTTTAGAGCTGATATGTTTGAATGTTGCCAACGGCTTCACCTACTTTCTGCAAGACTTCAAACTTCAAGGCGGCAAGCTCCGCTGTGGCGGCTCGTACCTCTTGGGAGAGGGCGTTATAAGGTGCGCCGTACTCGTTTAGACAGCGGGCAATCTGGTTCAAGTTGCCGCCGATTTTCCCGTATTCGGCTGTGAGTTTCCCAATGGCAGAAAGCAGTTCATCATTGACCGGGGAAACGGTAATGACCGGGCGTATGCTTGACTTGATTAAGGCTTGCCGGATAAACTCGGCTTGGCTCATTTTGCAGAGGGTGACACGCTCGGAAAACTCGGCATATTCTTCCTCGGTCAAGCGTGTCTTGATTACCCGGTGGCGGTGGGGCGTGTTGTATCTTTTCATGGCTGTGAACCTCCTTTCATGGGTGGATTTTTTCAAGCGGCGTAAGCCGCAAAAAGGCGGGCTTGGGGTGGCAACCCCAACAAGATTCCCGCAGGACAAAATGAGCCGGTAGGCGAAATTTGGTACTGTGGTAGAATCTTGCTCTAAGAAAGTAGCGGCTTCCCCTGTGTGGGCTTCCGCTGATACCCTTGACGGAGAGGGCGGGGCTTCTGCCAACTTTGCGGCAGTATTTTTCCCGTCATTATTACTACGCACTGGAAGAAAAATTTGGCAAAGTTCCCCGGAAAATCTTTTCGTGTTTTCGTAACAGCATTTGACAAAAACAGGCGCAAAAAAACAGGAAACCTTTTCTTGATTTCCTGCTTTCTGACTGCCTTAAATGTCGGCGGTTATTCAGTTGTCATTCCCCGGAAGCAAACTTATAGCCTATGCCTAAAATGGTCTTTATGTAGGTGGGGTTTTTGCTGTCCGGCTCTATCTTTTTCCGTAAATTACATATCACGCTGGCAACGCTTGACTGGCAGCTTTCGCTTTCCATGCTCCACACGGATTCAAAGATTTGCGCCTTTGTGAATACCCGCCCCGGACTGGCGGCAAGGTAGCAGAGTGCGCCGTATTCCAAACGTGTGAGGTATATGTCTGCCCCGTTTTTTAATACCCGGCGTTGGTGCAGCCTTATTTCCAATCCCGGAAAAACCAGTGCGGAGGATTGCGGCGGCTGTATGGCTTCCAGCGGTATCATATCGGCAAGGGCGGCTATCGCTTTCTCAACTGCTTTTTCCTCTGTGTCGTTGAATGTAAGCATGATTATTTTACCGACAAATCTCACCTCCTGTCATGTAGCCTGTCTGTCAAAACGGAACTTGAACAGGGCGGCAACAAGCCGGGATTTTGATGTGGTATAAAAAAAGTTGACACCACATTCTCAAGGATTTGAGATATAATCAAGAGAATAAGGAGGGAACAAAATGGCAGAAAACAGACAATATGA
>CAJTFB010000106.1 GCA_910575665.1 Eubacteriaceae bacterium | reverse complement strand
ATGTACCTTGAAAACTACACATTGCAAAGAAATTAAAGATCTTAAATATCAAGATATGAAAGAGAATTGATTTCACCGATAAACAGAAACTATTTTCAATTTTTGTTTACGAGAACCGACGATACAAAGTATCAAAAAAGTATCACTATCAAACCGTTGTTGCATGGAGACATGCAAAGCAGAAGGTCAAGCAAGTAAGAGCGCAGGGCGGATGCCTTGGCACTAGGAGCCGAAGAAAGACGTGATAAGCTGCGAAAAGCTGCGGAGAGGAGCACATATCCCGTGACCCGCAGATGTCTGAATGGGGAAACCCGGCAGGAAAAACTCCTGTCATCCATACGCCAATTCATAACGTATGGAGGGGAACCCGGGGAACTGAAACATCTAAGTACCCGGAGGAAGAGAAAACAACAGTGATTTCCTAAGTAGCGGCGAGCGAACGGGAAAGAGCCCAAACCGGAGTGCGTGCATTCCGGGGTTCGGACCACAGACGGTAATCATGAGGATAGCAGAATGGTTTTGGGAAAGCCAGCCAAAGAGGGTGAAAGCCCCGTACGCGAAATCTAAGTGAAGCCAGTGGGATCCAGAGTACCACGAGACACGTGGAACCTTGTGGGAATAAGGGAGGACCACCTCCTAAGGCTAAATACTACCTAGTGACCGATAGAGCAAAGTACTGTGAAGGAAAGGTGAAAAGAACCCCGGGAGGGGAGTGAAAGAGAACCTGAAACCCTGTGTTTACAAGCTGTGGAACCACCCTAAGAGTGGAACTGCGTACTTTTTGTAGAACGGTCCGGCGAGTTATGGTTACTGGCAAGGTTAAGGACAGAAAGTCCGGAGCCGAAGGGAAACCGAGTTTTAACTGAGCGTCCAGTCAGTAGACATAGACCCGAAACCGGGTGATCTACCCATGTCCAGGTTGAAGCCGCTGTAAAAGGCGGTGGAGGACCGAACGCACATCCGTTGAAAAGGGTGGCGATGAGGTGTGGGTAGGGGAGAAATTCCAATCGAACCCGGAGATAGCTGGTTCTCCCCGAAATAGCTTTAGGGCTAGCCTTGAACAAGACAGATGGAGGTAGAGCACTGACTGGCCGCGGGGGCGTCAAAGCTTACCAAAGCCTATCAAACTCCGAATGCCATACTGCCGATGTTCAGGAGTCAGACTACACGAGATAAGTTGGGTAGTCGAGAGGGAAAGAGCCCAGATCACCAGCTAAGGCCCCAAAGTGCATGTTAAGTGGAAAAGGATGTGGGATTTCGAAGACAACTAGGATGTTGGCTCAGAAGCAGCCATACATTCAAAGAGTGCGTAATAGCTCACTAGTCGAGAGGTCCTGCGCCGAAAATGTCCGGGGCTAAAACATGCCGCCGAAGCTGTGGAAATTGTCTGTCCTACGGACAGCCATTGGAAGAACGGAAAAAGCGCCGTTCTTCAGAGGATGACTGTGCGCAGGGTAGACAGTTTGGTAGGGGAGCATTGCTAAAGAAGTGAAGCAGTACCGTAAGGAGCTGTGGATTTTTAGGAAGAGAGAATGCCGGAATGAGTAGCGAGATGAAGGTGAGAATCCTTCAGGCCGAATATCTAAGGTTTCCAGAGTAAAGCTGATCTGCTCTGGGTAAGTCGGGACCTAAGGCGAGGGCGAAAGCCGTAGTCGATGGATAACAGGTAGAGATTCCTGTACTTCATATAAACAGAACTGTGGGGACACAGTGAGAGAGCCAGAGCCGGGGATGGAAGAACCGGTACAAGCGAAGGAGCTGTGGTGATGGAAAAACCGCACCATAAGGCAAAGTCGTGATGTGGAGCGAACCAAAGGGTAGCGAAGCTGGTGAGCTGACTGTCGAGAAAAGCCGCTATAGTTTTATATGAACCCGTACCGCAAACCGACACAGGTAGATGAGGAGAGAATCCTAAGGCCGGCGGGAGAAGCATTGTTAAGGAACTCGGCAAAATGACCCCGTAACTTCGGGAGAAGGGGTGCCTGGTTAGCCAGGCCGCAGAGAATAGGTCCAAGCAACTGTTTAGCAAAAACACAGGTCTATGCGAAACCGAAAGGTGAAGTATATGGGCTGACGCCTGCCCGGTGCTGGAAGGTTAAGAGGAGGGCTTAGCGCGAAAGCGCGAAGGTCTGAATTTAAGCCCCAGTAAACGGCGGCCGTAACTATAACGGTCCTAAGGTAGCGAAATTCCTTGTCGGGTAAGTTCCGACCCGCACGAAAGGCGTAATGATTTGGACGCTGTCTCGACAATGCACCCGGTGAAATTGAAATACCAGTGAAGATGCTGGTTACCCGCGCCAGGACGGAAAGACCCCATGGAGCTTTACTCTAGCTTGGTGCTGGGATTCGGTGCTGCATGTACAGGATAGGTGGGAGGCAAAGAAGTGAGGACGCCAGTCTTCATGGAGCCAATGTTGGGATACCACCCTTGCAGTATTGGATTTCTAACTAACCGCCGTAAGCCGGCGGGAGGACAACGCCAGGTGGGGAGTTTGACTGGGGCGGTCGCCTCCGAAAAGGTATCGGAGGCGCTCAAAGGTTCCCTCAGAATGGTCGGAAACCATTCAAAGAGTGCAAAGGCAGAAGGGAGCTTGACTGCGACACCGACGGGTGGAGCAGGTAGGAAACTAGGACTTAGTGATCCGGTGGTATGAAAGTGGGATTGCCATCGCTCAACGGATAAAAGCTACCCTGGGGATAACAGGCTTATCACTCCCAAGAGTTCACATCGACGGAGTGGTTTGGCACCTCGATGTCGGCTCATCGCATCCTGGGGCTGTAGTAGGTCCCAAGGGTTGGGCTGTTCGCCCATTAAAGCGGTACGCGAGCTGGGTTCAGAACGTCGTGAGACAGTTCGGTCCCTATCCGGCGCGGGCGTAGGATATTTGAGAGGAGCTGCCCTTAGTACGAGAGGACCGGGGTGGACTGGCCGCTGGTGTACCGGTTGTACTGCCAAGTGCATAGCCGGGTAGCCAAGCCGGGAAGGGATAAACGCTGAAGGCATCTAAGCGTGAAGCCCCCCTCAAGATAAGATATCCCAGATCGTAAGATCATAAGACCCCTTGAAGACGACGAGGTAGATAGGTCTGAGGTGTAAGCATGGTAACATGTTAAGCTGACAGAAACTAATAGGTCGAAGGCTTGACCTTAAGAGGTTTGAGAAGGTTAGGAAGCAGTGTGTAGTTTTGAAGGTGCAGAGAAAGAAAGCATCAGAGAGAGAACTCCAGAGGGGTTCTTTCTGTAGGTTTCCATAAAAGGAAAGAGAGTAAAGGAAACTGAATCATCCTCGATAGCTCAATGGTAGAGCACACGGCTGTTAACCGTGGGGTTGTTGGTTCGAGCCCAACTCGGGGAGCTGAAAAAAACCTGTAAACATCGCTGTTTGCGGGTTTTTTCTTTTTAGGTTGTTAATTGAAAATTAGTGAAATATAGTAAATCATCTGCAGGATACACTAAGACAGGGCATAACGGAACGCCTAAAGGAAGAAAACGCCTTAGAATGGGTGCAACGCCTTAATAACATAAGGGCGTGTGTGAACGAGGAAATTATTTTTGCATAGCTACACATGGGCGGTAGAAAGTGTCATATGCCCCTTGTCAAGTAGACAGGTGAAATCTGGCTTGGACACAACAATCTTTTCAATAAATTCGTGTACGATTTCTGGCGTTAATTCCGTAAGCTGCGTGATGCATTTTATCTTGTCAATAAACCGCTGAAGGCTGTCGCTTTTGTCTGTTTCTGTTTCAAGGTACCGCTCCATGTTGGGGATGGCGGATTTTATCTGCCGCTGTTCTTCCTCAAACGCCATCGACATGGTGGCGAACCGTTCATCAGAAATCTTCCCATTGACATTATCCTCATAGATTTTCTGGATAAGGCGGTCAATCTCAACTGTGCGTTTTTTTGCTTTTGAAAGCTCTTTCAATGGGACGGTCTACACCGTGGAGGGCAACTCTGGGGACGCCTGCAAACAGCAGAGCTATCTAGTCGGGAACGGCTCTATCTACGGTTACGGATGCTTATGTGACTAATCACATAAGCATCCTTATGTAGAGAAAGCACTTATGTAAAGAGAATGGGTAAATCTTTCATAATACCGAGAGATTTACCCATTTTTATATATCAAAACTTTACATAAC
>CAJTFB010000105.1 GCA_910575665.1 Eubacteriaceae bacterium | reverse complement strand
GGACACCCCCTTGTTGTTTGAGTATGTTGTTTGTTGGTACTTCAATGATACATCATTCAGCAGCGGGTGTCTTTATTTTGTGCAATATTTGGTATTTACTCATTTATAGTTATGAAGATTTCTCGCTTTGCTCTATCTGTAATTCACCCTTTTTCAGCCGGAACACCACATCCGCCTGTTTTGCCAGCTCACCTGAGTGGGTAACAACTATCACGCATTTCTTCATCTGATGGGCGCTTTCTTTCAAGATTTCCGTAATATCCCCAGCCGTATCCTCGTCCAGATTGCCGGTAGGCTCGTCCGCCAGAATCACCGGAGCTTCGCTTGCGAGCGCCCTTGCAATGGCTACCCGCTGCTGCTGGCCGCCGGAGAGTTTCAGCACGTTCCGTTTGGATTCCTCCCTCGTCAGCCCCAGCCGTTCCAGAAACGGGAGTGCCGGTTTCTTTGAAGTCAGCCGGACATTCTCCTGCGGGGTCATATAGTCAATCAGGTTGTAGCTCTGAAAGATAAAAGAAACATTCTTTTTCCGATGGCCTGCCAATCCGGCCTGTGCAATGTCTTTCCCTTCAAACAGGATATTCCCGCTTGTGGGGCTGTCCAGACCGCCCAGCAGGGATAGAAGGGTTGTCTTGCCGCACCCGGACGGGCCGAGAATGGCATACATTTTTCCCGCCTCCATCTGCGCATTGATCCCTCTCAGCACCTTCCTCTTTTTGTCATAAGAGTATGTTAGATTTTGCAGTTCCAAAATTCCCATAGAGGCACCTCCTATTCACCTTCGGGCACAAATTCATAGTCAAAATCATAGTCCTTTACTTTATCCGGCACCTCGTAATCTATGATGGGCGAGCCGGATTGCTCCTGCGTTTCGTCTGATTTATTCTCCTTGGGGGTACACCCTGTGAACAGCAATCCCACAAAAAGGAGGACAGAAAACATTTTCCATACTTTTTTCATATCGTTACCGCCTTTCTCAGCTCATTTTCGATAGAATTTCCCGCGGTTTCAGCCGCATGACGGAAATTGAGGATATTCCAGCGGATACCGTTACAATCCCGATCCCCAGCAGGAATAGGAGGCCCATTTCCTCAAGCTGTACACGAACCTGTAATTCCGGGGTTTCGATTTCCGGCTCACCGGTATCTGTTCCGGCCTCCCCACGGGTTCCGGCAGATAAGCCGTCTTCCTGCTGCGCCTCCGTTACCGCCTGCCCGGATTGCAATACGTTTCCCATCTGGCCCGCAATGGCGCTGGCGGAGAAATAAGAGAGGGAAAATGCTAATATCGCAATCAGCAAAACCTCGGCAATATACTGCCCTAAGATGGACAGCTTGCTGATCCCAACCGAGAGCAGGACGCCGGTTTCATGGATGCGGGTTCTGGCCCACATGGTTAGAATGAGCGAGAGGATGGCGATGCTTACAATCAGCGCGATCATCAAAATGGTGGATACCAGCTCCGATAACTGTTCCAAAGAGGACGCGGCGTTTTCATAGTCCTCGTTGTCAACCAGAAAAGAAAAGCCTTTCCAGTCCACGCCGCTGATTTCCTTTACTTTAGAAATGATTTCCTCCATGTTCTGCGGGTCGTTCACCGATACCGTCAGCTCGTTAAAGCCCTGTATTGCGGGGCCGTTTTCGTAAGCCACCAAAGTGGCAAGGTCGGTGATGATAAGGTTTTGTATTTTATCGTAGGTTGTCACCTGATCGTTGATGCCTTCGATTTCTTTTGGAGAGAACAGGCCCACAATCTCAATCTCCACGCCTTTGTCCGTCTGGATTTTGTCACCAATTTTCAGGCCGTTTTTCTCAGCCAAATCCTTGCTGATCAGCCCCTTGTTTTTGTCGTCCGGCAGGATATGCCGCCCCTGCGTCAGCGTAAGCTGCCCGGAAGTAAACCGGGTAAGCTCCTCGCTTTTCCATGTGCTTAAAATCTTTGAGGATGCGCGAAATTCTTCCTCAATGGGGATATTGCCGGTAAATAGTTCCAGAGAGGGGAACGCCGCCAGCCCCTCCACGGTGGCGCTGCACTCCTTGATCCCCTCAATTTCCCGGATTTGCTCTACCAGCTCCGGGCTGATCTGCTGGGTGGAATACATCAGGGTTCCGCCCTCCACGCTTTCCACCTTCAAATAGGGGTTGTTTTCCGTGTAGTCAAAGCCAATGAGAAAACTCCCGCCAAGGCTTTGCCGCAGCTCCTGCTGGGCGGCTTTCGAAGCGTTCCCCAGTGCCAGAGCGGTCAATACAAAGGTTGCCATCACCAGCAAGATGACAAAAAGAAGGATACTCTTGCCCCTCTTGCGGACGATATACAGCCACGCTCGATTCATAAAGTTCATAGAATGACCTCCATTTCATATAGGATAAGTGTTGCAACGCTGACAGCATAGCACCCCAATATGGAACCAGTATGAAACGGATAAAAAAAGCCATCGCTTTATGGGAGATAAAGGGTAAAGCACATTCCCGGCGGGTTTTTGGTCGCCTCAAATTGATAGGGCATCCCAAGGGCCTTTGAAAGCGTATCTACAATATATAATCCCAGCCCATTCCCTCCATCTTTGCGATCTCTGGCAAAGTCTGGGCGGTAGAACGGCTCAAATACATGGGCCAGCTTATCCGGCGGGATGGGCGTACACTCATTTTCTATTTTTATCTGTCGGGCGTTCAATATAACGGTGATCTTGCATCCCGGCTTTGTGTAAGCGACCGCATTGGAGAGCAGGTTAGACAGGATCTTTTCAAGGCTTTTCTTTGACGTGTGGACAGGGCACTTTCCCTGTATGCTGAAAGAAAAGTCGAGTCCCTTTGCCTTCGCAATCAACTGATAGGGCTCGCAGATTGCCGGAAGACGCTCAGACAGGTCAAAGGTTTCCGCGTCCTGTTTCTCCTGTGTAAAATCCAGCCGGGAGGTATCCAAAATTTCTTTAATCATAAAGGATAGCTGCCCGGTAATCTCCTTACATTCCAACAGACAGCGATCCCGGTCTTTGTATTTTCCAATGCCTAAGATCATGTTTTCCAAAATCGCGTTCAGGGCAGTCACCGGCGTTTTCAGCTCATGGGAGGCGGCCCGCAGGAAATCAATTTTCAACCGTTCCGCCTCACGGACGTTTTGCTTTTCTTCCTCCAGATTTTCAATGGTGGAAAGCAGGCTGGCATACAGCTTATTGACGCGGGCGGCCAGCTCGCCAATCTCGTCCTTCGTATGCACCACGCAGGCTGCAGCCTTATCCAGCTTTTCCATCTTTTCCGTTGTAACCGCAATCTGCTTGATCGGCCTCGTCATGGCTCTGGAAAACAACAGGGAACACCCAGCGGAAATGATGGCGCAGCAAAGCAGGGATACCGGCAGTGCTTTTCCGATAGCGGATTTTATCAAAATACCAGTATTCACATCACTCTCAATAATGGCTCCTTCCACAAAACGGTTGGTGCTTACGGTCATTTGCGGCGCAAGCACATAGAGAAAAACATGAGCCATCACGGTGACAAACAGCATTACCAGAAAGGTGTATAAGAAGATTTTAGTAAAGAGCTTTAAATTTCTCATGGGTGTTCCTCATACTTGTAGCCAACGCCTTTTACCGTTACAATCCGGTTAAGACTCAGCTTTTTCCGTAAATTTTTAATGTAGGTATCAATCGTGCGGTCAATGATGGGGTAATCATATCCCCACAACTCGTCCAAGATCTGCGACCGTGTAAGCACCAGACCTTTATGCTCTATCAGCAATTTCAGCAGGTCGATCTCCTTTGGTGTCAGGTCAATAGGGCCGCCCGGCCCGGAAGCAGTATAGCCGCCAAAATCCACCGTAATATCGCCCATCTGAATTTGTTTCAGTTCCGGACTTTTCCCACACCGCCGCAGCAGGGCCGTCACCCGTTTTCCCAGCAAAAGCATGGAAAAGGGCTTTGTGATATAGTCGTCCGCCTGTTCATCAAAGCTGGCCGCCTGAGTAGGCTCATCGTCAAGGGCGGTAAGCATTAAGATAGGAATGTTGCTTGTTTGGCGCAATTCTTTTAATACCTCCAAACCGGTTCGCTTCGGCAGCATAATATCCAGAACCACTAAATCAACCGATTTCTCCCTTGCAATCTGCAAACCCTGTTCACCATCAAGGGCCGACAAGGTAATATGCCCTGCGGATCTCATATATTCACAGATTGCCTCGTTGGTGGCAGTATCATCTTCCACAATCAATAAAACAGCCATTTTTACACCTCCTCACATTATTATACCAAAGCAATATGGAAACAGTATGAAATGCTTTGTGTCAGATTGACAGTGTACTGAACTTAATGGGAAAAAGCAAGCCTTTCATAACGGATCAATCCACACAAGGCAGACTGGCTCATGTTGACAGGAAACTGGCCCGCCTTGCTGTAAGTGAAATACTTTCCCTATTTACTATTTCTATTAGATTCAGAACTATAAATGAGTAAATACCAAATATTGCACAAAATAAAGACACCCGCTGCTGAATGATGTATCATTGAAGTACCAACAAACAACATACTCAAACAACAAGGGGGTGT
>CAJTFB010000104.1 GCA_910575665.1 Eubacteriaceae bacterium | reverse complement strand
ACCTCCGTTATGAAGTGACTTTTGTCAAGAGGTAAATCAAAAATAACAAACTTTTTTCTCTGACAAAACTCACATTTGTATTCAGGAGATATCTTGAAGAAGCCTTTTGGTTAACAGTTCCCGGCATTTGGCCACTCCGTTATTCGTGGATTGGTTACCTACAGGTCAATGGTCCGCCGTGGGCTCTGCTGTCCTATAACGTGGATCAGTGTATCGCTACCCTGCCGACAAGGAGGTAACGCAGATAGTCCGAACCTTGAAGTCACAAAAGACTCCTTCAAGATATCTCCAGTTTTTTGTTTTCAGTTGCTGCTGATTATGCAGCTGCGCCTGCTTAATCCGCTTGATTGCCAGCCATCAGAATGACAGCCGGCTGTCAAAGGCTGCGCAGCAGTTCATTTACCCTTGACGGGCGGATGGCACTCTGATATCACGCCATACTGATATTGTCTGTCATCATGCCCCATATAAAGCAGGCAAGTTCTCTCGCAACAGCAGTTACCGCTACGTTCTTTTTCTTGCCGTGTCTTATCATTTTGTAATACTTTCTCCGCAGCCTCTCGTTTGCCTTATCTGCATAAGCTACCACTTCCGGCGGATTCCCGCTCTGTCTTGCTTTCAGGTCTTTCGATTTATGCCCGACCGCTCCCTTGCAGATCCCTTTGGATGCCTCGACCAAAAGCTTCCTTACATGGCTGTTCCCAGCTTTGGTGATGGAAAGCCTTTTGATGTTATCGCTGCTTGAATCTTCCCCAGGCACCAGGCCCAGGTATGCGGAATAGATATTTCCTTTTGCAAATCTCTGGAAATCCCCTGTCTCAACCAGGCACGATAATGCCGTATGGGTCTTCACCCCGAGAAAGCACACCAGCTTCTTCACTCTCTCCACATACTCTGTCTCAGACGCCAGTTCCTCTATCCTCTTATCGAAAGCTTCAATCCGGTTTGTCTGATATTCATAGGTAATCAGATACTCGTCCAGCGTTTCCCTGTCCAGTCCGCCCAGTTCAAGTGATTTCAGCCATTTCAAGTGTGCCTGCGTCCATTTGCCCTTGCTATAGTGGAATCCCTGTCTCAAACAGAACGCACTGATTCTTTGTTTTGTCTTTTTTAAATCCTGTTTATGATCATCCCTCATGCGAAGATAGATTTTCACATCCTCATCTTTATCCGTCGGGATATGCACAGCATGGTATCCGCCGTAAGACAGACACTGGGCAATCATAAGCGCATCCCTTTTATCTGTTTTAATTCTTTTTCCCTGCTGGGTCATCATAGTTGTCGGGGCAAGAATTACACAGCGGATTTCCTTTTTGACTAATTCATGATATAAAGAGAATCCCAGACAGCCCGCCTCATAACCGCAGAGAATATCACATTCTTCTTTTATCTTTTTCTTTAAGTTTTCAATGAACTGCACGATATTGTCCGGGTCAGGCGTTACCTTGACATTTGCGTAAATAATGTCGTCTCCGTCAAATCTTGGCTCAATGGCGCATAAAGTGTAGTTTGTGCTATGGACATCCATTCCGATTCGTAGTATTCTTTTCATGTAAGTGGCCTCCTTTTGTATGCGGTAATCCCTGTTACCATTGTTCTTAACAAACTCTAGTATACAGGTAAATCCACGTTGCTACAAATGTGGGGTCACTTCATATTGTCCTATTTTTACGCAAGTGTGAATGAGTATGCCCCCGTTAGAGCTTGCTCTGACCGGGAACATCATAAAAATACAAAAGAAAAGTGGAGTTAAGGTGGAGTTGAGGAGTATTTTAGGTGGAGCTGTCCATACAGCGAAAAAAACCGAGGGGCTTTCGTAAAGAAATGATATGCTCCCCTTATAGTAGACAGACAAAATAATAAAACTGTCGCTGTAAGGAGGAGCATATTTCATGGGACAACATTCAAAATACTCTTTTGAGATGAAACTGGCTGCTGTCACAAAGTATCTGGAAGGAAGCTGTTCAACAGAAAGTATCGCCCGAAGCCTGGGAACAAATGGGACACGCATCGTCGAGTGGGTGACCTTGTATCAGGCTCTGGGAGCAGATGGGTTAAAAACATCCCCCAAACTCAGCACCTATTCTGCCGAAACAAAACACAATGCCGTCTCTGATTACCTTTCCGGCAAAGGGACATTAAGGGAAATCCAGAAAAAGTATGGAATCCGCTCAGATAAACAGCTTCGCAACTGGATTATGAAGTATAATGGTCATGAAAATCAAAAAACTTCTTTCACAGGAGGGAACAGCAGCATGGCCAAAGGAAGAAAAACCTCATATGAGGAACGGGTGCAAATTGTAACATACTGCATAGAGCATGGGATGGATTATGCCCAGGCAGCAGAAAAATACCAGGTATCCTACCAACAGATTTATCAATGGACAAGGAAATACCAGTCAAATGGCGCAGAGGGGCTTATTGACAAAAGAGGAAAAAGAAAGCCTGAAAATGAAATGTCAGAACTGGAGAAACTGCGTGCGGAAAATAAGATTCTTCAAGCGGAAAAGCGCAGAGCCCAGCTGGAGGCTGCTTTCTTAAAAAAACTCGACGAAATCGAAAGGAGGCGGTTCTAAGCCAGACACAAAATGAGACGGTTTATCTGGCAATACAGGAAATATATGATGAGCAGGGATGCCCTATATCGGAACTCTGCAGATTTGCGGGAATTTCGCGTTCTGCTTATTATAAATGGCTGAACCGGAAACCAAGTGAAAATGAGAAATTCAACCAGAAATTATGCGTCCTTATCAGAGATGCGTACGAGGAAAAAAGCGGGATTCTGGGTTATAGGCAGATGACGATTAAATTGAACCGTGAAAATGAATTTCAAGTCAACGCAAAGAGAATCCTGCGCCTTATGCGGATTTTACATCTGAAGTCTGTGTGCCGGCGCAGGAGAAGAAACTATGTAAAATCAACGCCAGAGGTTACTGCCGAAAACATCTTAAACCGGGAGTTCCATGCGGAGCATTTTGGAGAAAAATGGCTGACGGATGTAACGGAAATGAAATATGGAGCCAGTGGGAAGGCATACCTAAGCGCCATTCTGGACTTAGCAGATAAAAGTATTGTTTCCTTTGTCATTGGACATTCCAATAATAATGCCCTTGTTTTTGAAACCTTTGACATTGCCCATGAAAACCATCCAGATGCAAAGCCTTTATTCCACAGTGACCGTGGGTACCAATACACCTCAAAATCCTTCCGCAAAAAGCTTAACAAAGCAGGAATGACGCAAAGCATGTCAAGAGTATCCCGATGTATTGATAACGGACCAATGGAAGCGTTCTGGGGGATGCTGAAATCAGAAATGTATTACCTGAAGAAATTTCAAACATATGAGGAACTAAAGGAGGCCATATCCGATTACATAGAATATTATAATAATCATCGGTATCAGAAGCGCTTAAACTGTATGACACCGATAGAATATAGAAACTATTTGAAGGAGGCTGCATAAAAACTCTGCCAGTCCTTTTTTGTGACTGGCAGGCTGAAATTTTTATTTTTTTAATTGTCTACTTGACAGGGAGCGGTTCANAAAAGCCTGCAAATAAAAAGTCAATAGTAAATTGATAATTTCAGGAAAAAAGTTTTATGCAGGATATTAGGCATAACAAACAGACCACCGGGTATCGCTGGTTTAAAACAAAAATATACAGATAGTAATGATTACTGCGGAAGGGAAGACAGATATTCTTTCACCCGTCCGTAATAAATCCGGAGAAACTTGTTTGCACCGGCAGTCATGTAGACGTAGTAAGGCTTGCCCTGGGTACGTTTCTTATCCATAAAACGGTATACAGGGTCATCCTGTGGTCTGGTCTTGATAAGCACATCCATAATCAGAAACAGAGTCCGGCGCAGTGTGGAGGAGCCGCGTTTGGAAGCATGAACACTTTTCTGTCTGTAATCACCGGATTCGTTTACACCGGGGTCGACACCTGCAAATGCAGTGATGGCTCCCCTATGGGTAAAACGCATGACATCACCAATCTCAGCCATAAGCTGCGGACCAAGTGACGTACCAACGCCTTTCATCTGCATAACGACAGGATATTCAGGAAGTCTGGCAGCGGTCTCGTTCATAAGGGAACGGAGATGCTCAACTGTCTTCGAGGCAGTGTTTAGCTGGTCGGCAGCCTGCCGGATGATAAGCTTGGTGGTCTGGTCTTTGGGAAGCACGGGAACAAGCTCTTTTGAGGTTCCGTAGATTTCTTCAGCTTTTGATTTGCTGAAGTTGTACTTCCTGCGGCAGCACCATTTCCGGTAATGCTCCACAAAAGCATTGAGGGACATTTTGCGGACGCAGTCCACATGCCAGTAAGTGGAGGCGAAGTCAACCCACTTCTGGCTGCCGTCCTCGCGGACGGGGCTGTCAAAGTAAGTATTTACTCCGGGAAATGTCTGGTCGAGGATGCCGATTAGATTGTTTTTCATAGCAGTTTTATGCTTCATGTAAAAGGCAAACTGACGGTTCATGGTTTTTAATTGAATGCGTATTTCGTCCATAAGACTATACTGTTTCAATTTCTGCCATCTGTCAAGGGTATAACGTGCTATTTTTATGGCATCTGCTTTGTCAGACTTGACCTTGCGGAGGGAATTAT
>CAJTFB010000103.1 GCA_910575665.1 Eubacteriaceae bacterium | reverse complement strand
CGCATTTTTATCCTGCTGTGGGACCATTATACCACAGAACCGCAGAAAAAAACGGGAAAGTTGCTACAAAAGTGGAATTTCGGGTACAAAATTTGAAGGTCGCTTTCAAAATGTGAAACTCGTTTACAAAACGGGAAGGTCGTGTTACATTCGAGCGTATGAAAAATGATTTTACACAATTCGCGCAATAAAGAGGCCATTCACGCAAAAACTATTTCCTTTTTAGATATGTTGTGTTATGGTTATGCTGTCCGGACAAAAAAATACGATAGGACGAAACACATGTTTTTGCTACTGAAAGTGGAACCATAATAGAAATTACTTTAAGAAAAAAGGAGGAGGATTGTAGCCGATGAAAAGTTTTATAGCCAGATGTTCTAGTTTAGTTTTATCCCTAATGGCAACTGTGGCAGTAGTGTTTGCAAATTGTCAGTGTTTAGGTAGGGTATATGAACCTAAAGATTTTTGCTTGGCTTAATATGCTTTCATATATACTTTTCGAAAGCAATGTTGAATATGTTGTCTGTTTAGGTGCAGATTTATTGCAATAGTTTAAAGAGAGGAAGGAAAGAGATGCAGTTAAGGAGTAAATGGAAAATAAGGATAATTAGTGTAGTTATGGTTTTGTGTATGATTGTTGTTGGTATTCAGCCTATCTCAGTTTCTGCCGAAAATACTGTGGCTGTGAGTTCATCTGCTGTAGATGTAGAAGAAGATTCTGACATTGACGAGGATGAAAACATTGATGAAGACTATTATGATGATAGTGACGAGGATGAAGATGAGATTGAGGATGAAGATGAAATTACATCTATAGATGATATGCTAGATGTTTCATTTAATGTTACTAGCCAATGGGATAACCATTATAATGCGGATGTGGAAATAAAAAATATATCAGGCGAAGCAATTGACGATTGGGAACTGGAATTTGATTTTAAAGATAAAATAGAAAATATTTGGAATGCGGCAATCACATCTAAGAAAGATAATACATATGTTATTAGAAATGCTGACTGGAATCAGGATATACCTGTTGACGGAAAAGTATCTTTTGGTATGACAGTTAAATATTCTGGAGAAATTGAGTTTCCCCAAGAAATTTTCTTAACCAAAGAATGTTCAATTGTTGAAGGGAAGTATAGTGTAGAATATAAAGAAAACAGCCGTTGGGATAACCATGTGTGTGGTCAGATTGTTATCTCAAACAATACAGATCATAGAATCGAAGATTGGAAACTGGACTTGAATAGTAATTTGGATATTGAAAATATATGGAATGCTAAAATAGTTTCCAAGTATGAAAATATATATCGTCTTGATAATGCACAGTATAATCAAAATATCGAAGTTGGTCAAAGTGTAGAATTTGGCTTTATTGCTAAAGTTGATGGGCAGGTAATAATTAAGGATTATGTTTTGAATGAAATAACGGTTACAGAACTAGATGATGAGGATGTTTTCGAAGAAGATGATGATTCTACAGTAGATGATAATTTTGATGATGAAGTTGAAAGTGATGAAGTAGAAGAAGATGAGATTACATATCCAGAGGACTTTGTATTTGAGCCAGATGACTTTGAATTTTATGAGGACTACTTAGAACATATTCAAGGAAGTATTAGTGTAAAAAAGGCTGCTCAGTTATTTTCTATTCCACAAGATCCTAAATATAACGTAAAAGATGTAAAATATAGGAATCGACTCATGTATGTTAATAAGAACGGTAATAAGTCTAAAGATATTACAAAATCGATACAAAATTATTGTATTGGAAAAGATTCCTCGTTATATACGATACAGGGAAGAAAGGGTATGAAGAAACATGTTGCTCTGAGAAAAGGAAAATATGATGAAAAAACAAAAACGATTAATGTATCCAAAAGTTATTATACACTGAAGAATTTTGCACATGGACAGACCTTTGAGCAGTTTACTCTTAAAAAACGTTCGGGGGATAAAATAAAGGAGGTATCGCCATTTATTTTGGAGGGGAATGCAACTACTATGTGGGGAACGCAGTTAATGTTTGTGGATTATGACACAATAAAAAGCAAAGCTAGTAAGAAGAAGAACTTTACATTTAAAAAGGACTATGGAAAACGTCTTACAGGATTAGCTTACGCAAACAAAACAAACAATACAAAGAAAAGATTCAGTGAAAACAGTTTAAAAAGAGTTCATGCAGCATTATCCTCCGACAAAGAGCATTTAGCTATATGGTGTCAAGATGCTAAAAACGAGAAAATTCAGTTGAGTGTTTATAATTTTATAAAAATAAAGAACTATTTATATGGCAAAGGACATAAATCATTTTCTTTCGAAAAAAATCGTGCGAAAGCTAATGAGTGGTGTGAATTTTCTTATATTGGAAATACAGATGATATTGGTGCGTTAAAGCCAGGTGGTTCTTTCCAATCAATGGACCTAAGTAATATGTCAACAGACGGAGAAAAGTGGTATCTATATATTTGTGGGGGGAATGAAGCCAAGAATGCAAAAGAGGGATTACAAATTGCACGTGTAACCTTGAATAAAAAAGGCAATAAAATAAGTAATCCTAAAAGGTACATTGTAAATCCAAAAGTTAAAGTAGATGGAAAGGAAAAAGCTTTAGGAGGCTGTAGAGAAATTGAGGGATGTCATATCAATAAATCAAAGTTGGATTTTTTGATAACTAAAGTTCCAGCCAAGAAAGACAAAAAATTCTTGAAAAACCCTCAATATATATATACAATAAAAAAGAGTGTATTCAATTAAAGAGTTTTATTACAAGAATAAATAGGTTTATGAAAAGCAACTTGTTTAATAGTATTTCTGATTTATTAAACAAGTTGCTTAGATTATTTGAAATAAATTTATGAAAGGGTTATGAATATGTTTAAAGTAAGATGGTTGTTTTTTTATGCTTTTGTTGCTAGTACCTTAATATTTTTTTCTGAAAATACTAAGAGTATTGCAGCACAAAACGACATTAGGTGTGAATATGATGATAATGGAACCATGACTGTGCGTGGAAATGGTATTCTGTATTGGACTGCAATAGAGGAAAGCGCAGAGGATGAGGTTGGTTATGGTATTAAAAAAGTAGTAATTGAAGAAGGTATAACTGAAATTTCAGCTAGCTGTTTTTCAGGCGATTTTACAGATATGACTGAATTAGAACTTCCCAATTCATTAAGAAAAATTGGAAATCGTGCTTTTAAAGGTTGTAAACAGCTAAAGAAAGTGGAATTACCTTCAGGGCTTTCAGAAATTCCGAAGGAGTGTTTTTCTGGTTGTAAAAGCTTGACTGATATTGTCATTAACAAGGAATTAGCTGCCATAAGAAAAGATGCATTTAGAGGATGTGAACGATTGAAAAAATTAACTGTGCCAAAGAATTTAAAGGTATGGGATGATCCGATTAAAAAGTGTTCTGTACTGAAAAAAATTGTGAATAATTCAACTCAATTATTAAAATTAGACACTTGCAACGGAAATAAAGAGTGGTATGTGAAAAGAAAGAAAGTAAGTAAGTTGGCTTCTGGAAACACAGCTATATCAAAAGGAAAGAAGTTTAAGATTAGTTACCAATTGTTAGGGGGGAAAAAGACAGGGAACTTACCATCTGGTTATCGGTATGGAAGTTGTAAAAAATTGACGTTTCATGCCAAGAAAAAGGGATTTGTACTATTGGGTTGGTATAATTCTGCGGATAAAGAAAATCCGTTCTATCAAACCAGTATTAGTCCTTCGTTATCGAGAGATATTATATTGAAACCATTTTGGATAAAATATGAGATGAAAAACATAAAAAAGAATTCAATTAAGATTTCTATTGATGATAGAAATGCGGTTGTTCCTTTTGGAGTGTTTGATGTCCGTTATTCTAAGAGCAGGGATATGACAAATGCAAAGTATATTCGGATAAAGGACACTCCTAAAGTAATACATAATTTGATAAAAAATCAGCGATACTACTTTGAAATTGCTTATACAGAAATGGAATATGACGATGAAGATTATGAATCTATATGGGTGGGAAAAAGAAACATAGTAATTAGAAAGTGAAGTAGGTGAAAAAGTAGTTTGTTTTTCAAAATTTTAGAAATGCAAACTATTTTTTTAGGAGTGGGAGAGTGTAATATAAGGTGCGGTATACTCGAAAGAAAGGATGAAAGGATTTATGAGTACAGAAATTATGGCACCCAGAAAAAACAGACGCAATAAAGCCGGTATGGCTATTGCACAGGCAATTATTGATGAATACCAGCCACGAACTGCTGAGGATATGCAGGCAGCGCTCAAAGACATATTTGGACCAATGTTTGAATCCATGCTTCAGGGAGAGATGGATTCCCACCTTGGCTATGAAGCCAACGACCGTGGATACAAAGCCACGGATAACCGCAGAAACGGATACAGCCATAAAATGGTTAAATCAACCTATGGGGACATTCCTGTGGATGTCCCAAGGGACAGGGATGCTTCCTTTGAACCGCAGGCGATACCAAAGCGTTCCAGGGATGTAAGCGGCATTGAGGGTAAGGTTCTGTCTATGTATGCGAAAGGAAAATTTGGAGTATGCTACAAATAAGGTTGATACGAAAACTAATAAAAGAAAAAGTTTTGGTACTATAGTACGTGTTGATTTGGGTTTGTACTCTAATA
>CAJTFB010000102.1 GCA_910575665.1 Eubacteriaceae bacterium | reverse complement strand
TCATATTGTCTGTTTTCTGCCATTTTGTTCCCTCCTTATTCTCTTGATTATATCTCAAATCCTTGAGAATGTGGTGTCAACTTTTTTTATACCACATCAGGAGTTTTGCCTTATTTCTTGACACAAGAACGAGATTATTTCTTTCTCTTGCAAATTTTTCAGCAAAAGCGGCTCCAATCCCGCTTGTAGTACCTGTAATCAAAACAGTATCCACTTCGCCTTCTCCTTTGCGTTGGAATAAACTCACATCTGGATGTATCTTCGACGTGCAAAATTTATTGATGTGCCCGAATATATTCAGCCTTAACTTTATCAATCGTTTTCCCGCCAATACCAAAATTCTTATCAGGCACTTCTTTGATCGTGGTAACAAAAAACTCCTGCGGTACTTTCATAATTTCGGAAGATACTTCCGTCAACCGCTTTATCAGTTCCTCTTTTTGGGCGTCTGATAAATTCCCGCTCTCAACCGTGATATAGGGCATATTATCTCTCCTTTTCATTTTGTTGCATTTATGTCAGGAACAGAATTTGTGTTATACATGGCCTCCATGATTAAACATTTTCCATTCCTCAGCATACGTTATGTCTTGGTGCAGCGGCTCTTTCAAAATCTTTTCGTAAAATGCTAATTTACTTTGTGTCAAAGTCAATGCCTTTTGTAAATTGGCTATTTGCCCTATGATATTTTTTATATGTTCTTGAACCATCTCATAACGCTGTTCAAGCGTCTTTCCGCCTTGTATCAATAAAGAAACATATTCCTTGATAGATTGGATTGGAATATTAGCCATACGCATACATTGGATCATCCGAATCCATTCAATATCTTCATCTGTGTATTGCCTATACCTTTGGTCATTTCTTTTTACTGGCGGCAATAAACTTTCTTTCTCATAATATCTTAACGCTGCGGTAGAAAGGCCAGTAATCTCCGCAGCCTCTTTTGCTGAATACATTTCAAGTCCTCCATTCACTTTGTAGAATAAACTATAAAGCGCACTTCAAAGCAAGAGGAATTATACCATAAAACAAAAATTTTTTGAACTTTCTTAAAAACAGCACCAAGAGGATAGCCCCCTGGTGCTGTTAGACGGTTTACAGGCTTTCGTAGGAAACCAGCTCGCTCACCGGGATTCGTGTTTGGCTGTGCCGTTTGGGGTCAGCAAAGTTTTCCCCTGCATAGCCAATCACCAGGATATTGACCGGCTCCAGATTGGCGGGGAGATCGAACTCCCGGCGCAGGACCTCCGGCTTGAAGTAGCACACCCACACGCTGCCCAGGCCCAGCTCCGTGGCCTGGAGCATCATGTGGTCGGTCAGAATAGATGTGTCAATGTCCCCGGTCTGCTTCTGGTCAAAGGGCCGCACCCACGCCTTGTTGTGGTCGGCGCAGACAATGATAGCCAGGGGCGCACCGTAGATGTTGGCGGCTTTGCCGATCTTCGCCAGCCCGTCCTCGCTCTGGACGGCGATCAGGTGAACCGGCTGGAGGTTGGCAGCGGTGGGGGCCACATGGGCGGCCTCCAAAATCTTCTCCAACTTCGACCGCTCCACTTTCTTGTCGGTGTAACTGCGGATGGAGCATCGTGTTTTCACAATCGTAATGAAGTCCATAATATGTTGTCCTTTCTGAATAGTTTGATGGCTGATAATCAGGAGTGCCATTTGCTATGATTTTAGCAACATTCAGAAATCCACACAAGATTGCACTTTTTAGGTAGGTACTTCCCAAAAAGATAGTCCTTTTCTAAATGAACATACCATGATATACTTGTTGCGAGGTGAGACTATGAAACAGACACAGTTTAATTGCCCTGTCGAGGCCACGCTGTCGCTGATTGGCGGGAAATATAAGCCGCTCATTCTCTGGCACTTGGCAGACCGGCCTTTGCACTATATGGAGTTACAGCGGCGGATTCTCAGCGCAACACCCAAAATGCTCTCCCAGCAGCTTCACGATCTGGAAGGATGCGGGATGATACATAGAGAGGTGATCCCGGAGAAGCCGCCGAAAACAGTGTATTCCCTGACAGCCTTTGGGGAAAGCATTATTCCCGTCATAGATGCCATGTGTCAATGGGGAACCAACTACATGGATGGTTTGGACGTTCAATCGCCGTGTTGTAGCGCCGGGGCGTAATAAATGGGCATAGCTGCCATTGGGTGGCTATGCCCGTTTTAAGCTTCCTTTTTCCCGCTTTATAAGTACAGAAGTTAATAAGCGGGATAAGCAGAATCCCTTTGGAGTTCGCTGGATACAAGGGATAGACACAACAAGTCCTCCCATTCAATTTCAGAACCACATAGTTTGTTCATCTCTAAATTTTGGAACCGGCCCGTCCTGATATGGGTCATAGCGATGCTCATTACAACCAAACTCCTGCAAGAAGCAGATCGTATCCTCTGCTGTCCATTTTACAAGGCTCATGCCGTCAAGGGCTTCCACACTGCCACTATCCATTGTGTTCTTAAAATACCACTCAACAATGGTCTGATCTTCTTTGTGGAAATACTGTTTGATGTCCCACTGAAGGACATTTCCCCGTGTATTCCATTCCTCAAACCAATGCTTCACTTTGGCAACGCCATGATACTGCGGCCCCCAGCTTTCGATGTAAATGGTATCAGCAGAAAATATGTCCTCTATTCCCAGGTCTTCCTTTTGTAGCCACATATCAAACCATAGTTTGATGATTTTTTCTCGTTGTTCCATAGTGTCCTCCTATACTCGCTGCCAAAGCAGCATATTATTTTCAAACAGGGCGTTCATCCTTCCGGTATCCTTCAGCCACGCCAGATAAGAGCGGACGGTGCTGCCCACCAAGACATATTGCTCAAAGTTCATGGTCAGCCCATAGTCCGTAAACAGCCGTTGCAAGATAACCTCAAAACATAGCGGTTCCCTGCAGATGCCGGTAATTTTATCCGCAATCTCCAGTACCTTGTCAATGTTATACTGTACGAGGTCGGCTATATCTTTGGAGGCCGCAGCATGGGCCGGGACGAACATTTTTGCTCGCAAAGATCTCACCATCTCCAACGTTTTCAGATAAGCGGCAATATCATAGATAAAGCCGATCTGATATTTGTCCAGCGTTTCCCGGCTGGACAGGCAATCCGCCAGATAGACCACATCATCGGGTGTCCGAAAGCCCACCATATCAAAGAAATGTCCCGGCAGGGGGACAATCTCAAAGCTCTCCGGCAGACAGTCCTTCGTCAACTCTTGGGCGTTGCTTTCCTGGGCCATGAGAAATTTATGCCGCAGTTCCTTACACGGATAGCCGCCGTACAAAAAAGATGGTTCCAGGATGGGGTGACGGGTAAAGGCGCAGTCAATTCCCGGCGCATAGATTTTGCACCCGGTCTGTCCCTGCAAATACTTGTTGCCGCCGATGTGGTCAGCGTTGGAGTGGGTGTTGTAGATGGCGGTGAGCCGCCATCCGTTGGCATCTAAGAGCTGACGGACTTTGCGGCCAGCGTCCTTATCGTTGCCGCTGTCGATCAGGCAAACATTCTGCCCTTCCAACCGCACCAGCCCGATCTTTGCCGGGCTTTGGATGTAATAGCTTCGCTCCGAAACCTGGATCAATTCGTACATAATTCACGTCCTCCTATGGTCATTATTCAAATCTCGCAGTCATGTTTCCTTTTTGAATGATGTGGCCGTTCGCTTTTTTCAAAAAGGCTCTTTTTAGAGAATGGACACTTAGTTTCAATTCACAGTCCAGTGCATAGACAGTGAAACGATAGATATGTGTTTTCCCTTTTGGTGGTTTTGGCCCTGCGTATCGGTGAAGGCCATACCCTATGCCTTGGCAAGCGCCATCTAATTCGGACACATGACTTCCAGCGGAAATCCCGCTTTTCACTTGATTGGCGGCAGGGATATTCCAAATGATCCAGTGGGTGAAATCCTTGATCGGGTGGGACAAATCCTCTAATGTAATAGCAAGAGTCTTTGCCCTGGATGATAGATTTTTTATCAGAAATTCCGGCGATATGTCCTGCCCACGCCCGGTATTTTCCGGTGGAAATTTCCCATTATTTTCTATGCCAATACAAGTAAATTTCAAAATAGTATCATTCATAAGCTCCTCCTAAAGTTAAGACTGCAGAACGCTTTTGTAATCATTTATCATTGGACTGGCAGTGTAGCCGGAGAAATCAACAGTCACATCGCCAAAGGTTATGGTTTGGGGTAACGGAGCTTGCCCACTCCGCCGCAGGAGAGCGGTAATCCGTCTCCCCAGCAATACCATAGAAAAAGGCTTTGTCATATAATCGTCAGCTTGTTCGTCAAAACTCATAACTTGTGTGTATTCATCTTCAAGCGCTGTAAGCATCAAAACAGGAATCTGGCTCATTTGTCGTATTTCATGTAGAACAGATAAACCGCTAATATGAGGTAACATAATATCCAGTACAACAAGGTCAATGTTTTCGTGCTGAAAAAGTTGTATTGCCTCGGCTCCATCATAAGCAGGAATTACCTTGTGGCCTGCTGGTATAAGATATTCGCAAATAGCTTCATTGGTTTTTAGATCATCTTCAACAATTAGTAATTTAGCCATTGACGCACCTCCTCTCAAAAAATAGTATAGAACTTAGGCGTTTGCGAAACGCCACAATCCGCATAAATACAGCATTCTTTGTTGCAAAAATACTAATAACTCCTCACTGGATATGGTATAATA
>CAJTFB010000101.1 GCA_910575665.1 Eubacteriaceae bacterium | reverse complement strand
TTCGACAGTCCCAAAAACATAAAACCGACAAAAACCTCTTACATATCTAATTCTTATCAGGAAAGTCTAAAATCCATCGACACAAGATTTTTTACAGCCTCGCCATAAGTGTTACAAAAACGCTTGACCACAACATTTTTTATCAATCACATACCACCGGATTATTTTGGCATAATATCCATTCTTGGCTCCTCCTGTATCTTGATCCCAGTGATGTGTTTCCTCTGCCTCATAGGTATTTCCCGAATGGCAGGTATATCCCAAATTCATGCAAAATGCTTTTTTTCCATTCAAATTCATCTGCCACCATGTGCCAGTCTTTTTCATGGAACCAATGGATATAGATCCTTTTCGCCCAAGTGAAGTCAGACTTACCGTTGAAGTTGCTGCACTTGCTACTGTCATATTTGTAGGAATAATTAAAGATAGCATAATTACAGCCAATATAAATGACAAACTTCTTGTTAATCTCTTTTTCATTTTCATATTTTACCTCATTTCTGCGCTGCCTTTTGCACATACTGCAATGTTTGTGTCGCAGCGCAGACACAAACTTGCCGAAATATTTGTTATTGACATTTCCTTTCATCTGTTCTGGTGGTGATCGTATAAATTTTTTCAAACTTACTTCCTCCATTTTTAAATCTGCGCAATAAAAAAAGCCCTCTCAGATTTTGTAATCCAAAAGAACTTTTATTACACTAAGTTTACTTATCCCCGTGATCAGCCTTTCAAAACTACCTCGCTGACGCCATCATCTGTAACAGAAATGGTCACCCTTTCTGCCTTACTGTAACCACTTGGTGCTTTCTTCTCATAAATGATATAAGTCTTACCTATCTCCAGATAAATAGATTTACCGGATGTTTGCGTGATCGTTGTTGCTTGGAGACTGTCCCAATGATTATCGGCTTCATAATACCCGATGGATGAACCACCTATATACATCCCGCTCGCATTATCAAACCTTCTTACATTGATTTCTTTTATCTGATAATTTCTCCAGTTCTCAATCTCACTCTTTTTACTATCATAAAAAATAGCACACCACACATTTTTGTAACAGGCTATTGCTCCGCATACATGACTGCTTGAAAGTAGATTCTTATAATGGGGCGAACTCTTTTTCCATGCAGACATTGCGTTAGAAGCATTATTACCTCCAGAATACAAATTTTCAGCAAATAGCAATTTCTTATATTTGAAATATATTCCAAAGTAATCCTCTTGATCCCGTCCAAGATTCCGGTGTCCATCAAATCCGCTATTTTTTAATCTGTAGAGACAGAACTGGTATAATTCATCTGACCATTCCAGTGCTGCAACTCCTTTTTCCTTTCGATACTTATTTTGTATCGAAAAAGCCTCCTTAGCCTTATCCAGCTCCGTAATTCTTTTTCCTTTCACGACCTTAACTTTATATTTATAGGTCTTTACCTTTTTGTTCTTCATCCTGCATTTCACTGTTACTGTAGCATTTCCTGTTTTCTTTGCTGTAAGTACAATCCGTCGGATTCCCTTTGCCTTTTTATACTTTACCTTTACCACGGATTTCTTACCGCTTTTTACACTGACTTTTTTTGCTTTATCCAATGCAGCCGGATACTTGTATAGGGTTTTTGCCCCTATCAGATTCATGGTAACCTTTTTCGCCTTTGCAGCAGATACCGTATCAGCATGTGACAGAATCACTAGACATACCATCGGCACTGCGATAACAATCATCCATTTCCCGTTTCTCATGATAACCAGCCCCTTCCTTTGTTAAATTATAACACTCCTATTCGTTTATCTCTACCATTTTCTTTATCATAGCATATCCTGTATAAATAATACACTCTGCCTGTTGATAAAAAATAAACCAGTAGAAAAGCCTTTATTTCTTTTCCGGCTGGTAACTGCTGGTAAATAGGGGGTAGGGTGTGGGAAGGGGGAAATCAAAATGAGGGCCCCCATCAAAAAGGCATAGTTGTCCCTTGGCGGACTTCTTATCTGCCCTCTCTATCCCTATTTCGGTTTTGATTTCTCTGATATATTTCTAATGCCTTCACTATTATGTCCTCTTTCTTCTTTTTGGGCGTCCCCGGTGCAAAGAACTTGTCAATACGTTTCATCGGCATTTTGAACTGCTCAACCTGATTTGGTTTTTCCTCTGTCATAACAGCAAAAATCACATCATTATCTAATTTCCCCTCCTCTGAAAACTTCCTCATTTTGATAGCCTGTACATGGCTTGGTGTACAATCCTCCGATTGCATGGTATCAAATAAGAACTCTTGCTGCTCCTTTGACAGATACGATAACTCTACTGCTGGGCGCATAGCAATCTTATCCTCATCTACCATTTCAAGTATTGAGGGTATAAGTTCTGTTAAACGGATATAGCGACGAATAGTATCTTTACTTTCTCCTACTTGCTTTCCTAAAATTTCATCGGAACGCTGTCCCCGTAACTTTGTCGCCAGTGGCGACAAAGTTAAATCTGTTCGTTGTCCCTGGCGTTTCATAGCCTCCAGTTTCATTTTATAGGCAAACGCCTTTTCTGATGGAAGTATCTTTTCTCTTTGCAGATTCGAATCTACCATAACAAGTATGGCTTCATCATCTGTCAGATTGCGGATCAGACATGGCATTGTGGTCTGCTCTGCTAATTCACTCGCCATCCTCCTTCTGTGTCCGGCAATCATTTCATAATCGCCCTCCGGTCTCTCTCTTACAATGGCAGGCACTAAAACCCCATACTTCCTTACACTCTCCGCCATATTCATCATTTCTTCATCCATTTTCACTTTAAATGGGTGATCTGGAAAATCGCTGATCTCTGTTAATAATATATCATGGACTGATTCCCGCTCTGCCTCATCCCGCTCCTCCTGCGTGCTGAACAAATCAGCGGATGTAGGAAGGGACATTTTTATTCCGCCATTTTTGACCATCCCCTATCACCTCCCCCGTAAACGTCTCATAAGCCTTTGCTGCTGGACTGTTGTTCGCATGACGGTAGATACTCTTTCCGGCCGCACTGGTTTCTGCTGCTTTGACCGCTACTGGTATAATTGTCTTATATACCCTGAGCACCTTTCCATAATTCTGCCTCAGATTATCAGCCGTGGCACGGGCAAGATTTGTTCTCATGTCCGCCAATGTCAGCAGAACCCCGTCAACTTTTAATCCGGGATTGAATTGTTTCCGCGTCTTACTTATCGTTTTTATAAGCTGTGTCATCCCCTTTAATGGGAGATAGTGGGCCTGCACAGGTATTATCACACTGTCCGAAGCTGCCAGGGCATTGATTGTCAGCATACCCAGACTTGGCATACAGTCTATCAAAATATAGTCATAATCCTGCTTCAGTCCATTGAGATAGTTTTTTAAGACGGACTGTCGGTTTTTCGCATTTAAAAGCAAAATCTCCAAACCAGACATCTCAATATTTGCTGGAATCAGATCTACCCCTTCAGCATGGTGTAGTATCCCCGCTCGCGCCTCTAATGGTTTATCCTGAATAATTCCCTCCATCTGTGTGGACAGGGTAATGGAAAAGCTGTCTGTATCTGTCCATCCTAATGATGTGGTCAGATCCCCTTGTGGATCAGAATCTACAAGCAGCACCTTCTGTCCCTTATTTGCTAGTCCAACACCAAGGTTCACAGTAGTAGTGGTTTTTCCAGTCCCGCCTTTCTGATTTGCGATAGCAATTACCTTGCATTTCTTCACTGCGTTTTCCCTCCTTTCCGAAAAATAAAAAAACCACTCTGTATAAAACAGAATGGTTATGTAGAAATTGGGACGATAAAAAGCCAATGGATTCTTGTCTTGAAACCATTAGCTATGTATCTATTTTTTTGCTATATCCTTTACCTGTCTATTTATGAATTCATCATTTTCTTTTTTTAATAATCTAATTGTTGTATATAAATAATCAGAAGCATCTTTTAATCTCTCAATATTCTTCCATTGCAAATATTCCTGTATACTTTTAATTGTTCGCTCGATTCTCTTCGTTGCATTTTCATATCTAGAAGGAATCTGAAAAACACACAAGTTTAACTCGTTTATTATGTTTCTGCACCTGTCGTCCAGTTTTTCAAGAGAAGTACCTTCCTTAGTAGCTGCTGCTTGTATCTGTGATAAATCTTGTTGTTGACTATAAATAGTGGCTGATATTTTTTCCATGTTTTCATTATCTTTCATATCAAGCAATCTTTTTAAACCTAATTCTGTTTCCTCAGCCTTAGACTTTATTTTTGCAATTTGAAATAATGCTATTGGTAACCCTATAATACTACATATACTAGAAACATTGGCAATTATTGTCCATATCATTCATCTTTATCCTCCATTAAATACTGATATTTTGGCATATTTCCATATAAGGCAGGAAATACCTCATCCCATCTTCCTTCATCCATAAAAGCCCTAGTTAAATATTCACACATATGATAGTCCCCATTATGTTGTGGTACTATCTTAAAAATAGAATCTTCAAAAGCACCATGATTCACTTCCTTAGAATGTGCAATGTCATTTCTATATTTCTCCATTAAATTCATTATTTCTTTATACTGGATTTCTGTTATCTTATATTCAAATAATAATCGACTTAAAGAATCATTATCAAATAATAACTGTTGCCTGAATTCAATAAAATCCATTCTCTCTTGCAATTCCTTATACTTAAAATCTTCGTTCATATCGATCCTCCTTTAACTATATTAACATTTGATATTATTTACTCTCCAATTTGTCCTACTGTGAAATATACCTATGTACTTAAAATTTTAATGCGTCCCAATAGAGATATTTTTATATATCAATTCTTTGTTTGGATTCATAATCACAATATGCACTTAACCAACTTTTAATAAGTTTGAATATATTTGCAAAAAAATCCTGTAAATGAGTGTTTACAGGATTTTTGCAAGCTCCCCGAGTTGGGCTCGAACCAACAACCCCACGGTTAACAGCCGTGTGCTCTACCATTGAGCTATCGAGGATTATTTAATTTTTGCTCTATTTTCTTCGGTGTGCGACCGTGTCGTTGCACTACCATTGAGCTATCGAGGATGATTCAGTTTCCTTTACTCTCTTTCCTTTTATGGAAACCTACAGAAAGAACCCCTCTGGAGTTCTCTCTCTGATGCTTTCTTTCTCTGCACCTTCAAAACTACACACTGCTTCCTAACCTTCTCAAACCTCTTAAGGTCAAGCCTTCGACCTATTAGTTTCTGTCAGCTTAACATGTTACCATGCTTACACCTCAGACCTA
>CAJTFB010000100.1 GCA_910575665.1 Eubacteriaceae bacterium | reverse complement strand
GACGCTGCTTAAGTTGTTTTCTGAGATAATCTGTCGAATTTGTTCCTTTGCTACTGGCATAAAAACACTCCTTTTCGATAAGAATTTCCATATCCTAATTCTTACCAAAAAGGAGCTATTTATTTCCAAAAACACAAACTTATTTACACTACCTAATCAAATACACAACGGTTTGATACTTTTTGTAAATACCCATATTGTGGACTTCCCATAATCCACTCATCCTTTTCATACTCTTTTTTTATTTTCACATTTTTATCCAGCCAGTCTCTGGAATCTTTTTCATAATATATTTCTTTGTAAGCATTTTGAATAAACAACTTATTTACTCAAACTTCCCACATCAATAAATGCCTGAAACCATTAAAAAATTAGGGATTTTTAAGCACTTAATTGATGTATTGACAACAAAACAGCACCAAATTCTGGTATAATATTGAATAACGACAAACAAAAAATACTCAGAAAGAGGTGCTATTCAATATGATAAACCAAAATGTTGATTTTGAAAACCCTAAAACAGAAATCCAGTGCAAATTTGGTGAAGCCATCCGTGAACTTCGGATCAGTAAACTGCTTACCAAATCCAATATAAAGGGTAAAAGCGGCAAATCGTTTTATGAAGTATTTCAATTCCTGTTATTGCTGGTATTCCAGAACTGCAATTTGTACCATTTCCTCAATTCTAAAAAGCAAGATACCGCATTTTCAAAGAATACCTATTACCGTTTCCTTAATAATGCCAGCTTTAACTGGGTAAAATTTATTTCCCTGCTTGCAGCCAGGGTAACAGCCTATTTTGATAAACTGACCAGGCCGGAGCGCGTCATATGCCTTGTCCTTGATGATTCTGTCATTGCGCGCGAAAGGAGCAAAAAAGTGGAGCTTCTTTCTTACGTTTTCAACCATGTGATTGGAAAAACAGTAAAAGGCTTTAACCTGCTTACTCTTGGCTGGACAGATGGTTACAGTTTTATTCCTGTTGGTTTCAATATGATGGCATCTGCAAAGGAATCCAAACGTATTGCCCCGGCCAACACAGCCATTGATAAAAGAAGCAATGGCGGCAAAGCCAGGAAAAATGCTGTACTTCAGAAACCGGAAGCTGCAATACAGCTTATCCGTAATGCCCTTAGTGCAGGAATCAAAGCAGGCTGTGTGCTCATGGATACATGGTTTACCAACGAGCCATTTATTGCAAACATTCTGGCAGAGGGTCTGGATGTTATCGGCATGCTTAAGGACAATAAACAGCGTTATATTTACAAAGGCAAAAAGTACAATCTGAAACAGCTTGGGAAACTGGTGTCTTTCCACAAACCGGGAGACATCCTGTTTTCTATTCAAGTCCGTACCGGGAAACAGAACATTCCTGTAAAACTTGTATTTGTCAGAAACCGCAATAAGCGCAGTGAATATATTGTACTGCTTTCGACTGACTGTACATTAAGCAGCGAAGAAATAGTCAGAACATATGGAAACCGCTGGAGCATAGAACTTTTCTTCCGTGCCAGCAAATCCCTGCTCGATCTGGGTTCTGAATTTCAGGGTCTGAGCTATGACATGACAGTCAGCAGTACAGCAATTGTTTTTACAAGATATATTTTGCTTGAATGGCTCCGCAGAAAGAAAAATGATGATAAAACTATCTGCGAATTATTCTATGTCTGCTGTGATGATATACAGGATATGGAACTAACCACGGCACTCAGACGGCTTCTTGAATTACTGGCAAACGGTCTTGAAAACAGGATGATTAGCATCACATCTGAAGTTAAAAGTCAACTTATCAATTGGTTTGTGTCCCAGCCTGCATTTATTCAGGCTTTATGCCCTGATTTTGGATGGGAAGTTTGAGTTATTTAATTCTTCCACATTGGAAACATCATAAAGGCGTACCCTGCTTTTCTTACTAAATTGATTTTTATACACGGTTTCATCATAAAGACAAAAGCATATCCTTGGAGAAAGTGGAATAAAACATTGAAAACCCATATGACCAAAACCATATGGATGTTTATAATTCCTTTCCATAAACCATTGATTATATTTTGCAACCGGATTATCAGAAGTCAAAAAGCCTACTTCACTTTCGTTTATAATTAGCAGAGAACACAAGTCAGACATTATTCTAATCAAATCTTTCATTCCTTCAATGTAAGAAAGATTCGGTCTGTCAATCGTAACATCCAGACTTTCTATCTCGTCGCCTGTAAGTTCAGTATCATCCTGTGCTGATACCATCGTTACAATTCTTTTTGCTTCTTCCAATGTAGATTTCTTATAATCATCTGCCTTTTCAGCAGTTCTTACATCACTTAAATATACAAACATTAACAGATATGTGAATTCTATAGAATCCACTGGTAACATCTCAGATTCTAACATACTCTTAATAATCGGCGCCCACTTGCTTTCAAGATTCCGAAACCAATTTTCCAGCTTGTCATCTTTTCCATATAAAAAATTCCTTCCTGCTACACTTTTAATGGAATCCTCATCTGTAAATCTCCTGTCAGCAAAATTGTATACCCCTATACTATTATTTCCTGAAAAATTTCTTAGATAAAATTGCGGAACATAATGATTATACGTCTTTGATTCCTTTTTTGCCATGATAACACCTCAAATTTCAAATTCTGTCTTATGCTTATAAGCGTAACATTTTAAACAATATATTTCAATGCAATTATAAATCAACCCACACCATTTACTCTGGTTACTGTACCAGTTCCTGATATCTGACCTACTAATATTTTAAAATCCTCAAACCCAACCCACAGCCCTCTCCTCCGTCACATCCCCCACAACGCCTTTATGCGGTCGGCATTGCCGTCCGCTGTCATCCGAGCCGGGGTGGTTTTCAACCCCGACTCTTTCTCCTGCTTGATTTTCGACCCAGTAAGATACAGCCATCTCCGGCATATCCATCCTGCATCCCCTCACTCTCAAATCGCCCCAAACTGCCCTCACAATCCCACAGCGTTATACTCTCTCGCTTATCTTATAAAAACTGCACACAAGCCGACACGGAGTCTCACAGCGAGGAGAAAAAACGAGTAGGACTGTCTGCTTTTATCCTGTAGAATCAGACCAACAGTTCTCCGTAATTTTCAAACATGATTTCCATCTTATCAATCCTTTTCTCCACATGATAATGTCCGCAGTACCATTTCTTATAGTCCAACCTGTCCTCAATCCCATCCAGCCATTGCTCTGTTGATTTATCAACCCTGCTCTGGTCCACCCCGGACATAAAACTTTCGATTGGCTCATACTTTAATGGTATCGTATGGGATAAAACGATATCTACTTTCCAGTCATGAGCTGCAAGCTGCTGTTCCACATACTCTTTGATTTCTTCCGAGGGCTGCTCATCTTCCCACCAGCCATATCCATAAGCAACCCTCATCATTTTATCAATACTGTACGCACCTCCGATGGCAATCGTCTGATATCCATCCAGTTCAAAGATTTCTCCGTCTTTCGCAAACAGTATATTGGGATATTCTTCTTCCACATACACGATACCACCATGCCACTCTTTTTCCTGATAAGAGGGAATGTTATATGGTCTTTGTTCATGGTTTCCATGAATACAAAACAGCGTTATTGGAATCGCCGCTATAAAATCCTTCTTCGCCTGATCCTTTAGTCCACCACTGAAATTGATACCTGCATCACCAAGAATAATCATAACATCATCCACCGATGTTTCAAATCTTTTACAGAAATCAGCGATGCGGCGGAAGTCTCCATGTGTGTCTCCCGTCAGATAAACCATAACATTTCCTCTCCTTTCCGGGCAGCATTTCTACTGCCCATTATACCACACCTTTTTTACCTTATGGAAAAAGATTTTAACTTCTGATCTCCTCTGTTACCGGATTAGCAGCCGCAGGTTTTTCCGGTTCTCTCTGCTTCTTCTTTCCCTTACCAGCACTGCCTTCTGAACCATTCCCGGAACGCAGTGCAATAAACTCCCGGACTCCGGCTGGAACAGATTTTGTAAAAAGTGTCTCCAGCGATTTTGCAAGCTCTTTCTCCACAGAACTTCCCTTCTGTTCCAGATACAGTTTCAGTGCTGCCGTTTTTTCCTCATCAAAATTGATAGTGATAACTGCTTTCTTCATAATCGATTTCCCTCCATTTTCTATAAATTCATTCCCGTTCCATTTTCCTGCTGTTCATCCTGCCCCTGCCTGGACGGTTGCAAAAGAGATTGAACAGATTCCGGGACATTCTCAAAGTCCACATGAATGTCTCCCCCCACAACCGGTGTATACCAGTAGTCATAGGGGGCAAAGTTTTCCCTCAAATAATTTCTGTCTGTTTCCGTGAGGGATTCACTTCCCTGATCCAGAACCCCCTCCGGTGTCAGAAAGAAAGTTCCCCAATGCTCACCGGAAGAATGCAGGTCAACTGTCACAATGCCAAGCGTGACATGTCCCCCATTCCTTCCACGGATGACCGCAGGCAGTTCCACAAACTCATACCCGCCTCTTTCCAGATAATTGCAACCATAGGCGGATATAAATGCCTCGTGCATTTGCCCCAGTACCTCTTTTGCATATTCTGGATTTCCTCCGTTACAGGACTGGTCCAGTTTTTCAAAATCCACACCTTGCAGAATCTGGTTTACGTTCTCTATAAATTTCTCCTGATTTGTCATCGCCTTCCTCCACTTCTTATAAATTCATCCCCATCCCATCACTCTGGGATTCTGATTCTTCCCACCTCGCATTCCATTTTTCCTCCACATCACGCAGGTACTGCTGTGCCAGTGCTTCATGCTCTCCAAAGAGCGGTTCTACACATTCCTTCCCGTAATGTTTTTCACGGATATCGGGATTATACCTGCCCAGCACATAGTGGAGTGGAACATCATCCATTGTAAAAAAATCACTGCGGACAGAGCAGGTCTTTTTCCATGTGTCCACGCTTTCCACGATACCGCCCCGGAATGCAAAATCACCCGGTCCACCATATGGCTCAGTGGCAACAAACAAAATCTGCTCTCCCATTTTTAATTCCTTCTGCAGCAGGCAGTCCCTCATGCGGGCAATGACTTCTCCCCGGTGGATATACGGATTGCCCGGTTCCTGAAATTCCATATCCTCCATCTCTATCACATCTAATGCCTTGCGGTAGGCTTTACTGATTTCTTCCTCCGTCACTCCCTGATTGAAAAAATGATCTCCATAATCACCAAAGTAATGTGTGATCCGTTCTTCCTTTGGTATGTCAAGCAGTTCCTCATAGGTCGCAATCAGATTTATCTGGAGCTATACTATAAAAGTAGACACAGATATGCACCATATGCTACAATAAACTACACACAAAAAAGGAGGCTTTTCATGGCTACAAACAACTACAACAAATATGACGAAGATTTCAAAAAATCCCTCGTCTCCCTTCACCAGAATGGGAAAACCCAATCCCAAC
>CAJTFB010000099.1 GCA_910575665.1 Eubacteriaceae bacterium | reverse complement strand
CGGAGTGTAGGATTTTTGGTTTTTCGCCATGCTGAACATCTCCTTTGCTCTTTCATTTGATAGTATAGATTGTTCAACTTTTTCTGTCCACACTTATATACTAACACCACAGGACAAAAAGGAGGAAACATGGATTTACTGAAACGAGCTTGCCTATACTTAGTGCGAAAGAAAGGAAAAACGGCTACACTTCTCGCATTTTTACTGCTTATGACAACGCTGGTGCTGACTTGCTTTTCTATCCAGTCGGCTACAATAACTGCAAACACAAATATCAAAAAAGCCTTGTTGGGATACTTTACCATTAATGCAAAGCACTTGGATACGGGTATTACAGAGAGTGTACTAAATCAGATACTTTCCATAGACGGACTGAGCGGAAATTATGTCCTGCGTTCTTATTCCTATGCCAATTATTATGATACAGACGGAAAACTTTTGGAAATCAGCACGGAGGGAGCAGCTCAGACACCCGCAGAGTATGAAAACGCAGGAAAGATTGTCGCAAGCTCCAACTCAGAAAATGACAGTTATTTTACCGAGGGCGGTTTTAAGCTGACGGAGGGAAAAGCCATTACATCTGAAAATGGAAATGCAATATTGATACATGAAAAGTTTGCCGAAAGAAATGGGCTTACCATAGGCGACACCATACAGCTTTCTGATGTAACAGATAAAAACCGTGTCACAGATGTAACGGTTGCAGGAATCTTCACAAACACAAAAGAGCAGGATGCCATCGGGATTGCACCATCCTGCGATTTATATGACAATATTGTCTTTACTGACCTTGCCACCACTTCTTATCTGCTTTATGGAACAGAGGACGAAACCAATATACAGTTTGGGGATTTTCATGTAAATGACCCAGAGGAACTTGACCGCATTATGGAGCAGGTGCAGGAAATCAATGGTGTGGATTGGAATAGCTGTACGCTGACCTGCTATGATAAAGACTATCAAAATGCAAAGAAGTCTCTGGAGGGATTGCAAAATATTGTCTTTATTGCTATCGCCGTTGTGTCTGCTATCTGTTTTTTAGTGCTTGCCCTGTTTATGACCTTGCGATTGCGTAGCCGTATCCACGAAACAGGCACTTACCTTGCAATGGGAATTTCAAAGGGGGCGGTACTGTTACAGTATTTGCTTGAGGTATTTATCGTAGCTGCCATCGCCTTGCTTCTCTCTTACGGTGCAAGTGCAGCCATTTCTAACCAGATTGGAAGCAGGCTGCTTTCGCAGGTTACAGCGGAAACCTATGAAACGGTGGATTTGACGCAGAACGCAGAAACAGCCAAACAGCCTACGGAAGATTTAGGTCTTTCAGAGATTATAGTGGAGATTTCCGCAACGGATTATGCGATTGTATGGGCATTTGGATTGGTGATTTGTCTGGTATCTACCGCACTTGCCGCATATCCGATTATGAAAATGAAACCCAAAAACATTTTATCACAAATGAGTTAGGAGGCACGAAATGAATTTAGGGACAAGAGCTATTTTATATACAGCCCGAAAATGGAAAAAGACACTGCTTCTATTCTGCCTGCTTTTATCCATTACAACACTGGTGCTGTCGGGGCTTGCCATTTCAGAAGCACAGGAGGAACAGGCAGAGGAATTAAGGGGAACTACTGGTACAAGTTTTACCGTTAGCCGCAATACTGCGACAGGTGGCTGGGGCAATGGTGGGAACGGTTCGTATAGTACGCAGGAATATCTTACTTCCGATATGATGGAAAAGATTGTTGCTGTAGATGGAATTGAAGGATACAATGCTTCTATCCGAACGATATTGTGCCTGTCTGATTTAAATGGACAATGGTTAGAGCAATTAGAGCCTACAGGTCATTCGATGGTGGATTGTCAATTTTATTCTTATAGTTGTATCAACTCAGAATATCATTCACTGTTTTTGTCGGGTGCTTTGGAAATGTGCGATGGAGAAATGCTTGACCTCTCTTTTGATAATGGAATTATTATCAGCAAGGAGATTGCAGATAAACATGGACTTCATGTTGGCGACACTATTCAAGCAGTCAATGACCCATTTTCAAATGACAAGACAAAAGAGTTAAAGATTGTAGGGTTGTTTGAAGTTGTAGCTGATAAGACAGATGAACGGAACAATTACAATGAAGCATCTTATTACGATTATGCGAATAATGCCTTTGTCAGTGAAACAACGATGAAAGCCTTGTTAGAAAATTATGAGGATGTTGGATATGCTTCAGCAGATTTCTTTGTGAATGACCCAGAGCAGCTTGAAGGGATTATTCAGCAAGTACAAAAAATAACCTCTATCAACTGGAACAATTTTATAATCACAGCAAATGATGAGGTGTATGAGCGTGTTTCTAGCTCTATCTCTGATACAGGAACGCTGATTACTACGCTTATTGTAGTAATAACAGTTGTAAGCATGGTGTTGATTATTCTGATTTTGTCAATGTCTATACGCAGCAGAAAAAAAGAAATGGGTATCCTGCTTGCGGTTGGGATTGAAAAACCTGCTGTCATCTTGCAGTATACAATCGAAACTCTCTTGATAGCAGTTGCCGCATTTCCTCTGGCGTATCTATCCAGTAAACAAGTCGCAGGAATGCTTGGCACATTATTCGGCAAGACGGCAGAGAATGTAATCGTCACAACACAGCATTTTACTTTGGTGGCGACTTTAGGAACTATCCTGTTGATTGCAGCTGTATTGATATCCTGCATCCCTGCTATGCGATTGAAGCCAAAAGAAATCCTGTCACAGATGGAGTGATTTCAGTATGATGCACAGTAAAACAAAAAGAAACGAGGTAGTCAGTATGAATATTATGGAGCTTAAAAATGTTGGATATGCCTATGAAAATAAAAGAAAGGTATTAAAGGCTATAAACCTGTCACTCGAAGAGGGCAAAATGTATGCTATTCTTGGCTCGTCTGGATGCGGAAAGACAACGCTCCTTTCCCTTATGGGCGGCTTAGACAGCCCATCTAACGGACAGATTTTCTATGACGGAAAGGATATTGAAAAAGCAGGGCTTTCCGCCCACCGCAAAAACAATGTGGCGTTCATTTTCCAAAGCTATAATCTGATTGATTATCTAACGCCGGAAGAAAATGTGGCGTTGACTTCTAAACTGCCGCCGCAGCCGATTTTGGAGCGTGTCGGACTAACCGAGGAAGAAAGCAGACGAAATGTTCTGAAGCTCTCTGGCGGACAACAGCAGCGTGTAGCGATTGCCCGTGCATTAGCGTCAGACGCAAAGGTTATCCTTGCGGACGAGCCGACAGGAAATCTCGATGAGGATACCGCAGCCGAAATAGCGAATATCTTAAAAGAATGTGCCCATCAGATGAACAAATGTGTTGTTATCGTTACCCATTCAAATGAACTGGCAAAGCAGGCGGATGAAGTTTTACAGCTTAACCGTGGGGAAATGAAAATCCTAGACAGGCTAAATCAATCTGGGAGGAAAGGAAAATGACCGTTGCTTATGAAAACCAGTTTGATTTGAAACATTATACTAAAGCAGATAGCAATGATATTGAACTTGCGTTGATTGGTATAGAAATAATGGAAGAAATACAACAAATGGCAAGGCAGCAGAATGTGCATTTTTCACTGGATGCAGATGATGGTTGATAGTGGCTAATTTTTCCCATATTCAGAGCCTGCATCAGAAGAAGTCCGATATGTTTTTGTATGGTGATAACATCTGCGTTGTTTACAGCATTCTTATCAATGCACAGGGTAAGCAGGGAATAGCTGTCATGTGCAAAAATGCTATGCGGCTCATACGGAATTATTGCAAATGTTTCATTTTGCATATAAGTCCTTGTTTCTGTATTTGTTGTAAGGACTACGGAGCCATCCAGTATGATACCGATTGTCAGTACGGAAACGTGATTATGTAATGGGTAAGATATGGTTGAGTCCTTACAGAAAATCAGTTCAATGCCTGTTTGGGCATTGTATAAGTAGCGTATGTTATTTGCCATCATAAATGTTCCTTTTCATGTTGGTCATACTTTTGATGCAGCCCTGCAAGTACGGTATCAAGGGCGGTGGATAAGGCTGTCCTGACTTCATTAGGTTTGGTAAACGCATATCGCAGTTGCAAGGTTGTGTAGCCGTGAAGAACGCCTGTCAATAAGTTTAAGATTTCATCAATGTTTACTGGATTAAAATTGCATGAAAGGGCGAGCGTTTTTAAAAGTGAAAGGTAGTTATCAAATATTTTCCCTGTTTCCTCAGTGCCATGCCAAGTTGCCCATTGTATTGTTTCATAAATTCCAGGATGTTCAATCATGTAGTTAAGGTATGTGATGCCTACGCTTTTTATTGCATTGTCCCCAATTTTGCCGATAGCTGCCTGCATCATCCGTTCATTCATGATTTTCATACCATTATGGGCGATTTCCCTAAGCAGGGCTTCAAGGCTGTCTATGTGATTATATAATGACGGGGTACGGATATTAAGGCTCTCAGCAACGACTTTTAAAGAAACATTGCTTAAGCCGTTTTTATCCGCTATATCCGCAGCAGTTTGTATTACATCAGCTTTTGTTATCCGCATAAGTTTACCTCTCGCAAAGATATTTTCTAACTATTTTAACTAATGCGATTAGCAAAGTCAATATTATTATTAGATTTTCTGCCATTAGTTATTGACAGTGAGAGTGTTATCAGATAAAATACTAATGATATTAGTGTTTAAACTATTTTTAATAGTATTTTAAAAGGTGAAAGAATGGATGGCGAAAATGAAAAAGGAATTTGAAATAAATGGAATACCTGCTTTTCTTTGGGGCGTTCCATCAAGAAAGCTATATTTTTATGTACATGGTCAGGGAGGATGTAAAGAAGAAGCGGCAGTATTCGCAGATGTGGCTTGCTGTTTCGGGTGGCAGGTTCTTAGCGTAGATTTGCCGAAACATGGGGAGCGGGTAAATGGGGCAGTAGAATTTGAGCCTTGGAGCATTGTGCCAGAGTTATCTGGGATTATGGATTTTGTCAAAGATAGGTGGAAGCAGATTTCTTTATATGCGAGCAGTATCGGCGCATGGTTCAGTATGTTAAGTTTTGGGAATGAGCCATTAAAAAACTGTCTGTTTGTTTCTCCTGTTCTGGATATGAAAGAACTCATGTCAAAGATGATGGAATGGGCAGGTGTATCACAAATTCAGTTAGAAAAGCAGCGTCTGATTACAACTGACTTCGGGCAGACGCTTTCATGGGAATATTGGAAGTATGTATTAGAGCATCCAATTAGACAATGGGATTTTCCGACTAAAATATTGTATGGGGAAAATGACAATCTGATAGACCATTGTCTTGTAGAACAGTTTACGAATAAGTTCGGTTGTAATCTTACCATTGCTGAGAATTGTGAGCATTGGTTTCACACCGAATATCAGTTGAATGTTATGCGGGAGTGGATAAGAAAAGAAATAGACTGTAAGAATGTAATTTTAAAGGAAAGGTGAGTTAAGTGTTATGACAAGACGCACAATGAAATGCAATAGTAAGGATAGAAAACAACTGTCAAAAACATAGCAAGAATGATGAAAAGACAGAAAACTCCTTGTGCTACAATATCTCATTGAACCCCTGCTTTGGACTATAGTCAAGAGAATGGACACATTTTTGTGTAATTTATTTTTGAGAGCAGCAGCTTAGTGCTGCTCCCAGTATAACATTTCTTTCTCGTTTGGGGTCAGGAGACCGAGGGAACTGTGTGGTCTTCTGGTGTTATAATAGCCTTCTATGTATTCAAAGA
>CAJTFB010000098.1 GCA_910575665.1 Eubacteriaceae bacterium | reverse complement strand
GAACTGTTAACCAAAAGGCTTCTTCAAGATATCTCCTGAATACAAATGTGAGTTTTGTCAGAGAAAAAAGTTTGTTATTTTTGATTTACCTCTTGACAAAAGTCACTTCATAACGGAGGTAAGATTGATAATGCGGTAAAAAGTTTGTCCGGCGGGGAGCGTCAACGCTTATTTATCGTGCTTGCCTTAATCCCGAACCCGGAACTGGTATTCCTTGATGAATTGACTACCGGGCTTGACGCAAAAGCCCGGCGTGATGTTTGGAAAATTTTATCCGAATTAAAAAGCAAAGGATTGACTATCTTTTTAACTTCTCACTTCATGGACGAAGTAGAAGCCCTATGTGACGAAATCTGCATTTTGAGGAAAGGGAAAGCCGTGTTTTTTGGAACTGTTGAACAGGCAAAGAAAGCCAGTAAATGCGAAAAATTTGAGGACGCTTATCTTATGCTTTCTGGCGAGGAGGGAGAGAAAGAATGAAATCATTTAGAATACTTTTGAAAAATGAATTAAAATTGAACATTAGAAATATGAATATGGTTATTTTCGCTGTCATTATGCCACTAATTGTCTTGATTATTCTTGGCTTCATTTACGGAACAAAACCTGTCGCAGACGGGGCAGCATACACTTTTATGGAACAATCCTTTGGCGCACTATGCTGTATTTCCATTTGTGCGGGCGGGCTAATGGGTTTGCCCCTTGTCGTATCAGAATATCGGGAACGAAAAATTTTGAAACGTTTTCAAGTTACCCCTATTAGTCCGGCAAAATTACTTTTGGTAGAATTTTTGATTTACATTATCTATTGTATAGCGTCAATGATTACCCTGTTTCTTGCCGCCATGCTGTTTTGGAAAATTAAAATACATGGTTCTTTCCTCTTGTTTTTGGGAAGTTGGCTTTTGACTATGGTATCGACTTTGAGTATCGGATTGTTAGTTGGAGGGATTGCGAAAAACATGAAAAGCGCAAGTGTGATTGCTTGTATCTTTTATTTTCCCATGCTGATTTTTTCGGGGGCGACACTTCCCTTTGAAGTTATGCCCATTGCCATGCAAAAGATTATCAGTATCTTTCCTTTGACACAGGGTATTCAGTTAATGAAAGCGGCATTTCTTGGATTGCCGATTGAAAATGTGTTGCTTCCGGTTACTGTTATGAGTGCCATTACACTCATTTGTTTTGGTATCTCTGTCATGTGTTTCAAATGGGAATAAGCGTTTGAATAGAGACCGTAGCTCAATGGCGCCGTTGAGCCAATCAATTTTTGTTACGGCTGCCAGAGTTTCAAATCAGATAAGACGGTTTTTGTGATTTCTGCCGCTTTGCTTCCAGTTGCCTCAGAATCCTTTTGAATATTAGTGGCAAAGAAATAGGTATTGCCATTGATTTCAATGCAGCCTATAAACCAGCCGTTCACATTCTGTCCGTCTACGCGTCCGGTTCCCGTCTTCCCGTAAAAGTTTTTATTTTCAGAAGTATATAAACAGATAGAATCTTTTACGATATTTATATTTTCTGGATCAAAGTCAAAGCTGTTATGATAGAGATCTTTCAAAAGCTCTACCTGCTCTATGGGAGAGATTTTCAGGAAGGATTGCATCCAGTAGGAGGAGAGGTTTGAACTTATGCTCTCATTTCCATATCCGATTTTTCTGATATAGTTCTGGATAACAGGTAAACCAAGCTGTTCATCGATCTCCTGGAAATACCAATTGACGGAGGACGACATTGCAGAAGATAGGTCCTGATCCATGTTCCATGTTTCAAATGGGTAGTCTGTTCCGTCCCAGGACATGAAAGAATCGTCTGGTGAAATAATGCCTTCTTCCAATCCAAACAGGGCATCGTATATCTTATAGGTAGAGTTTGGCGATGTCCTTAAAGTGGCTTGCTCCATATCATAGATTTTCCAGGCATCGTCTTTTAAATTATATAGGACAAAACTGCCCTCATATCCGTTGAAATAGGAAGACAGGTCCATTGTGGAAACTTTTTCAGGGGAAATATTCCATTTATATTGATTCTGCTCTGCGGCACAGGTGGACAGCATGGGGGTAAGCCCAAAAAGAAGTACCGCAATGACAGTAAAAGTGATAAGTCCTCTTAATTTTTTCCTATTAGAAGGCTTTTGATAGAAGGAAATATGGATGATCCGCCTCTGAATCTGTTTCATGCTTCCGCTGATGCCAGCGGCAAAAGGGAATGGCGTAAATGAAATTTTTTCTGCCAGGTTAATCAATGTATTTCCGTAATTAATATATTCGCTCTCTTCAAGAATCTTAAGTACAGAAATATCGCAGGAAATTTCTCTGTCATTACGCATCTCTTTCAATGCGAACCACACCAGAGGATTGAACCAGTAGAGTACGCTGGCAAGGTTCATAAAGAAAACAGCCAGCGCATCTTTGTGTCTGTAATGCTGCAATTCATGTAATAGTATATACCGTATATCTGCAGCATTAAAATCCGATATCAGATGAATTGGAAGATAAATACATGGTCTGAATAATCCAGCGATAACAGGGGATTTCAAATAGGCAGAACTGTAAATAGGAATGTTTCTTTTTATCTTCATCTCTCTTAAACAGTTATTGTATATTATTCGGACATTTTTGTTTTGCAAAGGGAGCGCAGACTTTTTCAAAGTGTTTAGGCGGGATACGGATCTTGCGATGAATAAAAGCATAACTATAATTCCAATCAGCCATATGCCACACAGGAAAAGTCCAACAATGGATGGCGTTTCATTGCTGACGGACAGTGCAAAGTCATTCATTTGTTTTACCGTACCGGATAAATTTGCGGTTACAGTTGTTTCCGTAGTTGTCCCCAGGTGTGATGATACCGTATTTTTCCATGTCCCAAACCAGGCGATAATCTGTGAAAATCCGATTGGACGCAGAGGAATAAATGGAACGGCAAGAAGCCCAATCAGTAAAAACCATAAATTAAACTGCAGCCGATCCGTCAGGAAATTTCTTAATACCCGTTTTGTTATAAGAAATATACCGATTATGGCGCAGATGTATATATTGCAAAGAAAGAAGCGTATACCAAAAAATTCCATGTTATGTTAATCCCTCCCGTGTTGTGTATCTTTTCGGAGAAGTGAACGTAAAGTGTCTATTTCTGTTTCGGAAAGTTTATCATCTTCGATATAAGCAGAAAGCATTGCCGTTATATCCCCATTATAATAGCGTGTAAGAAATGAATGCCGTTCCTGCACGAGGTATTCTTTTTCTCCTATCAGGGGAGTATAAACAAACATCCTGCTTTGCTTTTCATAAGAAAGCGCTCCTTTTGTTACGAGCCGTTTTATCAAAGTCTGTATCGTTTTGGGACTCCATGTAGTCGTTTTTGTCAATTTGTCTGTTATTTCATTGGTGCTGATTGGTGCGTGTTTCCATATGACCTTCATCACTTCATATTCTGCTTCTGAAATTTGTGGCAATGCTTTCACTTTTGAATCCTCCTCAAATCCTACAACTGTAATATAAATTATAGGATGTATTGCAGGAAATGTCAAATTATTCATATAAATTTAAGGAATTTTATTTAAAAGAATATGGAAGAATAAAAATTTTATTTTGCCATATTTATAGAATATATTTGAATTATATTGTAATTATATTGTAATAAATTATATCGTTGAAAGACTTGAAATATTTATTTTTAGGTGATATACTTGACGAGACAGGGATATGAAAGGTGGAAACGTTCGTTATGAAGAACAAAAAAGTTTTAGTGATCGCTGGAATAATCGCGGGTGTAGCATTCTTATGCCTTGTTGGATTATTCTTTTTTAATAGCCGGGAGTATTTTTCCGGACAGTTTGGGAGAAAGACTTATATCAGCAATACGGATGTCAGTTCTCTGACGGTGGAAGAAGCGGTTGCTGTTATGAATGAGTCTAAGGGATTTACCGTTCAGTTTTCAAAAGATGGAAAGGTGTACGATATTGATATATCGGATGCTGTAACCCGTGAATTTACCAAAGACGAGGTGGTTGAGTGCAAAGATAACCTGACATTTACGGAGTATCTGCTGGGGCAGGAAAAGGATTTTCAGGTGAAGCCGGCGCAGTCTATGGTGGATGAGGAGAAGTTGCGCAGCATATTGCAACGTGCCCTTCCCGCAGAAACCACCGAGACAAAGGACGCATTTATCGACGAAGAATTTCAGCTTGTGCCTGAGGTGTTTGGCGATCAGGTAAATTTTGATGAACTTATTCATAATATCAAAGAAGGCGTTAATACAGGCCTGAAATTGGATTATAAGCTGGAGGATTATTACATTCAGCCTAAGTTTACAAAAGAGAGTGAAAATATTGTCAAGGCTGTGGAAGAGATTTCTACTTATAAAGGAATGAAGATCGTTTATCAGTTTGGTGAAGACAGCGAAATCATCGACTGGGATAAATTAAAAAAATATCTGGTCTACAATCCAGATACCGCAGTACTTACGCTAAAGACCAAATGGGTCAATAATTTTGTACGTCAGATGAGCAGAAAATATAACACATATGGAAAAACCAGGAAATTTAAGACGACAAAGGATGGCACCGTTAAGATCCAAGGTGGGATCATGGGATGGTGGATCAATGAAGACGACACGGTTAAGCAGTTAAAGAAGCTTTTGAAAAATAAGAAGAGCAAAACCGTTGAACCGGTATACCGTAATATCGCAGCACAGCATGGTGAGGATGATATCGGAGATACGTACGTCGAGATCAGTATTAAGAGACAGCATGTCTGGTTCTATAAGGATGGAAAATTAAAGTTTGACTCAAAAACGGTGACAGGAAAGCTTACCAAAGACCGGAAAACCACAGTGGGGGTTCACCGGATTTACGGAAAACAGCGTGACCGTTATCTGGGAACGATGGCAGTACAGGGATACCGTTCTTTCGTGCACTATTGGATGCCATTTAACTGGGATGGACAGGGGCTTCACGATGCAACCTGGCGGAATAAGTTCGGCGGAGATATTTATAAGACCGGAGGTTCTCATGGCTGTGTAAATCTGCCTTATGACTTTGCCGGAAAATTGTATGATGCGGTAAGCATCGGGACACCAGTGGTAGTATATTAACAAAATGAAACTGCAAATCGAAGAACTGCTCTCCGTCAAGTAGACGATTGAAAAGAAACCGTCGCATATGGTTTATACCATATGCGGCGGTTTGTGTTTTTTCCTTATATAAAATGATGGTTCATAGATTTGGCATACGTGGCATACGTGAAATGTAATCCGAGATTCCCGTCTGAAGGGGAAAGATGAATACAAACAGAATAAATCACAGCAGTGAAAGTGACGATACAAATGCAGGAGGAGCAGAGATGTTCTTCCTGTTTATATTATGAGAACAGAACAGCCGGCGGGGAAAGGAGAGACATTATGGCAAAGTTTTTAAGCTATGAGGACCGGCTGGAGATCGAAAGCAGTCTGAAAGCACACATGACCTTTACGGAGATCGGGAGAAAGCTGGGAAGGGACAGGACCACAATCACAAAAGAAGTCAGGAATTATTCCGTGGAACAGGATACCGGATACAGCGTATTCCCCCACAACACCTGTAAGTACCGGAAAGGGTGCAGGAGGAAAAAAGTATGCGGAACAACGGACTGTAAACATCCGCTCGTATCCATCTGCCAACAGTGTGAATCCATCTGTAACCGTTACTGTGAACAGTATGAAGAAGAGGTATGCATGCACCGTTTTAAACCGCCTTATGCCTGTAACGGATGCCGTGAGGTAAAAAAGTGTACATTGACTAAGACGGTGTATGATGCGCTGGAAGCACACCGGCAGGCAACGGAAAAAATATCCCAGTCG
>CAJTFB010000097.1 GCA_910575665.1 Eubacteriaceae bacterium | reverse complement strand
GGGAACTGTTAACCAAAAGGCTTCTTCAAGATATCTCCTGAATACAAATGTGAGTTTTGTCAGAGAAAAAAGTTTGTTATTTTTGATTTACCTCTTGACAAAAGTCACTTCATAACGGAGGTACATAACCATGAGAAATATGATTGCATACTGCGGGCTGGATTGTGAAAAATGTGACGCATATCTTGCAACAATCAATGACGACCAGGCGTTGCGTGAGAAAACTGCAAAACGATGGGCCGAGTTAAATAATGCCCCCATTCTGCCTGAACATATCAATTGTGAAGGTTGTCGTGTTGATGGAATTAAAACTGTATTCTGCGATAGTCTTTGCGACATTCGCCAGTGTGCATTGAAAAAAGGTGTGACGACATGCGGCGACTGTTCAGACATGGAAAAATGTCATACTGTTGGAGAGATTATCTCAAATAACCCTGACGCTCTAAAAAATCTGAGGGGATAGGCGGCATATCAGTTTGACATACAGTCTGTCGGAACTTTGAACAGAGAGCAAACCGTGATTCAGAGGGAGAATAATTTAATGAAAGAATTTAGTCGAGAAGCAGAACAGATCATGATTGATCGTTTTGGGAAAGATACAATTATAGCAGTGGCAACCACGGAAAATGAAACGCCTTATGTGCGGTATGTAAATGCCTATTACGAAAATGCTGCATTCTATATCATTACCCACGTACTCTCAGATAAAATGAAACATATAAAAGATAATTCTGTTGTTGCAATCGCCAGCGAGTGGTTTACAGCGCATGGGAAAGGCGTTAGCTTGGGCTATTTCGGGAAAAAGGAGAATTGTGTGATTGCTGAAAAATTGAAAAAAGCCTTTGCTGAATGGATTGATAACGGCCATACTGATTTCGATGATGAAAATACAATTATATTGTGTATTCAATTAACAGAAGGAATTCTTTTCTCACATGGGACAAGATATGACATAGACTTCTCTGGTAACTCATTGCGATCCGCAAAAACTATACCTGCTATTGTGACCGAGAAGGGAGCCTGTGAATCAATCAGTATATTGGACCAGGAATAACCTGTTGGTATATAGAAGGAAAAGGGATTCGATTACTGTCTGATGAGAGTCACGTTCAGCAAAGATTAGGATTTATCTTACATTAGGAGATGCTATGAAAGGATTTAATCGACCAAATCAATTATTTGCCCTATGCGGTTTGAATTGCGGACTTTGCCCTATGTTTTTGAATAAAAACTGTCCTGGCTGCGGCGGCGGTGTAGGAAATCAGTCGTGCAAAATCGCGAGGTGCAGCATGGAGCATGACGGCGCCCAATATTGTTTCCAATGCAGGGAATACCCTTGCGAAAAATACGATCATATTGACGACTTTGATTACTTTATAACATCCCGAAACCGAAGAGCTGATATGGAAAAGGCCAAACGATTCGGGATAGCTGCTTATAATGCAGAGCAGGCGGAAAAAGCAAAAATTTTGGAGGTTTTCTTGTCCAGCTATAATGATGGCCGCAAAAAGACACTTTATTGTGTAGCCGTCAACCTTTTGGAGTTGCAAGACCTGCTGAACGTAAACCTGATATGGAAACACTGACGCTCAAAGAAAAAAGCGCTTATGTTGCTGGATTACTGCAGGATGCAGCGGCAACAAAAAATATCGACTTAAAGCTTCGTAAGAAAAAGGGATAATTTCCATATGCTTTAATTTTTACATATGAACCAATGCTTATAGATTATCTAATCTTCCCTTCTCCCAATTATATTTTTGAAACTGCACCACATATTTTGTGTGGTGCTTTTTCTCTGTAATACTAAGCAAAATGTATAGCCGAATAGCAAGGGTGTCCACCGTGAGGTGGAATCTGAAGGAAGCTGTAAGCAAATATAGTGAGCTCTATAATGTCAAGGTCAATGTTGATTAATTGTTGAATGGATTTGGAACGGAGCGGGTGCGAGATAATGTGCGTTAGTGATATAAGAAATCTTTCAAAAACTATTGACTTTGACGTTCCGTTATACCGTAGAATGAAGTTATAAAATATCGAAAGGAAGTACAAAATATGAGTATCCTAAAAGTACAGGCCGTTCGTTCTGACGGTATCTACAGAAAAATTATGGAAGCACCAGTTTCTAAAAAAAATGATATTTATCGCTATGAAATGATGAAGCCTTTTGAAAAAAAGTGGTCTTGCTATAATGTACCAATGAAAGCAGCACAACCGAATGGCTATGATGTCATTATGGCAAGTAGTATGCTCGGATTTCTTCTGCCAGAAAAAATTGATGAAACATTGGCCCAAAGTATTACACTGTTAGACGATAACCAATTTTGGGATAACTGTCAAAAGTCTATCGAGCGGTCATTAAAGTGTTTTTCCGACGCTGGAATTGAATTTCCTGTGAAAGAATATCTATACACTGTTTTGCTGGCTGACCCCCAAAACCCTTATTCGATAATGAATGACAATTACTGTGGTGATGGTGGTATTCCCGGCTACATTTTTACATGGCTTGTTCCATCCGAACATACGAAAAGTAGACTTCCCGTAGCACTGGCACATGAAACAAATCATAATATTCGTTTCCAATTTATCAAATGGCATAACGACATTACTCTTGCAGAAATGATGGTAAGTGAGGGACTTGCAGAAAATTTTGCAACCTATTTATTTGGTGAAGAAAATGTTGGGCCATGGGTAGGTAAAACAGATATGGATACACTAAATGGATATATCAAACCCATCATCCGGGAAGGGCTGGATGTACAAGGCTTAGACAACCTGACAGCATATCTGTATGGTGATGAAATGGCTCAAATGCAAAATTATTTTCCTGTTGGTTTACCCTATTGTGCCGGATATGCTTGTGGCTATCATATGATAAAATACTATCTGAAAAAAACAGGAAAATCTATCATTGAAGCTACCTTGACACCTGCTGATGAAATACTAAAAGAAGTGGAGGGATTTTGGGATGAATCCTAAAAAAATGATGATTCACGAGGTTGCAAAGCTGACCGGCATTACGATACGTGCTTTGCATTACTATGATGAAATTGGTCTGCTGAAACCTACCAAAGCAGATAAGACAAAATATCGTTTATATTCTGAAAATGATTTAGAGAAGTTACAACAAATTCTATTTTACCGTGAAGTAGGTTTTTCCCTAAAAGAGATCAAGGCATTATTATCAGCGCCCGTATATAATAAACGAGAAGCGCTAGAAAGACATTTAGAACTTCTCAATCTTAGAAAAAAGAAAATAGAGGAACTTATTTGCTTAGTCAACGATACTTTGGCCGGAAAGAATGCTTACTCTTTTACAGCATTTTCAAATGCAGAAATTTCCACTCTACAAGAAAAATATAGGGATGAAATTTTCGAACGTTGGAGCAGCACACATGAGTATCAAGAGTTTTCTTCTTCTTTTTCAGCCAAAACTGAAAAAGAGAGGAATCAGAAGTGGAATGATTTCTTAATACATTCCCAAAATATCTTTGAACGACTGGCGGAATATAAGGCGGAAACACCTGCTTTACCTGCTGTTCAATCCATTGTTGCAGAGTGGCAAGAGTATATTTCTGAAAACTTCTATCCCTGTTCGGATGATATGCTGATGTATCTGGGCGAGCTCTATCAAACAGATGAACGATTTGTTGAGTATATCAACAGATTTGCTACATGGAATGTTGCGGAGTTTTTTGGTGAAGCAATTAAAGTCTATTGCTGTAATCGCTAATAACATTCACCCTATTACTTAAAGCAAAATTCTGCTTGAAGTATCAAAAACTATGGATATAATGATAGATAAGCGCATTGTGTGAAAAGCCTAGCAAAAAATAAAATGGTATAATTTGAACATCAAATATAGGAGGTGCCGCAATGCACGCATATGAAGCAATCGAACAATCCTTGATTTTTATCGAGGAACACCTGACAAAAGAAATTTCAACGGAAGAACTGGCAAATACTGTCGGTCTGTCCCCCTTTTATTTTCAGCGCTTGTTCAAGCGGCTGGTAAATAAACCAGTTCAGGAATATGTGAAACTTCGCCGTTTGGCAAAGGTGATTGAAAATCTGAAAAGTACCGACCAGAGGATTCTTGACGTTGCCTTGGACTATGGCTTTTCAAGCCATGCGAATTTTACACGGGCTTTCAAGGAAACGTATGGCATTACGCCTGAAAGCTACAGGAGGGATTTACCAATGCTCAATACATTCGACAAGCCGGAAGTTTCTATGAATTATGTTTTAGTAGACGAAGGGGTTCCGCTGGTGGTAGGAGATATCGTCTTGGAAATCCAGAGAAAGACATTGGAAAAACCGGAAATTTACCTCGGCTTGGAAACGGAAGTTCGCATTTCTGAACAAATGCCGGTTGGTGAAAGTACAGGTGTAGATGTGCCAGGACAGCTTTGGAAGCGCTACCACATGGAGAAGGCTTCAATCGCAGCCTATCTAAATACTTCTGTAGAAATGGGAATGTCCCATACGGAAGGTACTGCACAAAACCTTTTCACTTATTTTGCAGGTGGTCTTGTTCAAAATATCCCAGAGCGGCTGCAGGATGGTTTTGTTAAGAGAGAACTCTCGGCAGGAGAATACATCGTTTGCAGAGTCGAAGCAGAAAATTTTGAGGATTTGGTAACGGTTGCTTTAGACCAGGCCAGCAAATACCTTTTTGGTATATGGCTGCCCCACCACAATTTAACCACGGAGCCTTTCTCGGCAGAAAAGTATTACCGTGACTTAGAGGGTATGGCTTGTATGGAAATTTTGGTCAAGCCCCTGCCGCTGAAAAATAAAAGCTAAGGAGGAATTTATAATGGATTGGAATGCGCTATATTCAAATGAAAAATCTCCATCACTGGAGCAAGTTACGGAATACATTAACAATCCGTTATGGACAGAATTTAATAACCGTATCCAGTCCACCTATCGGACCAGGCCCTGCATGGAATACAGCCGTTGTTCCATGCAGGCAGGCTGGAATATTAAGTATAAAAAAGGTGGGAAGTCGCTTTGCACACTCTATCCGATGGAAGGCTATTTTATCGCTCTCGTGGTTGTAGGAAGTCGTGAGCTTATGGAGGCAGAGCTTCTTATACCGCAATGTTCCGACTATGTGCAGACAGTATTCAAAAACACGAAAACTGGAAATGGACAGAAATGGTTGATGCTGGAGGTACGGGATAGTGAGATTAGTAGATTTTTTAGAACGCTTGTCTACTATGACCACGACGAGGCCGTGTCTGTCTATCTTAGAACCTTCAAGAGATATGAGATATGGCTTTTCCTGTTGGCGGTTCTAGGTGTGTTTTTTGTGATTTTTCGCATGTTTGTGGGCAATTTTTCAAAATACTTTCAGGAGATCAACCGTGGCATTGATTCTCTGGTGAATGAAGATGCCCAGGATATTAGGACGAAGGGCAGATTACCGCCCACAGTGCGGACGACTTTACCTGCTTTGAGGTATCATTGCCGCTCGTAAGAAAATCGTAAGAAATTCTGTAAAAAATCATATATTATCCGCAAGGGAAAATGAAAACATAAATCGCTCCATTCTGATATGCTATATATCGGGTGGAGCGATTTTTATGATATTAGGAAACTTCGTCCCCTATATCATAAAAACCCTTCGGGGGGATGCGCACTCGCGCGAAGATGTAAGATGCCGCAAGCGGCCGCGCTCGGCGCGAGAATGTGCCAAGGCACATTCTTATAATCCGCCTTTCCGCTTCGCGAAAGCCACCGATGGGGTCATGAAACCTTAGTTTCTCTCGCTTCGCTCGTTTCTATTTTCTTTACCTCTTGATATAATCTTTTTATAAGACTGACACACTACAGAACACG
>CAJTFB010000096.1 GCA_910575665.1 Eubacteriaceae bacterium | reverse complement strand
GGAAAGGAAGCCGATATACCGATTGCTCCATCATTATAGCAGTTTAAGCAACAAGATGGGTAATTCCTTACTGGCTGTAAGGGATATTAACCATAAATATATTGTAGTAGAAAGGAATATGGCGGCAGTAGCTATTAGGAACGCTTCCAATAATATCTGCCCAAATATTTTTATCTTCGGTGTGCCAAGGGCTAATAAAATTCCAATTTCCTGCACCCTTCCTTTCATCCAAAAAACAAATACTAAAAATAGGATGATTAGGCTCGCTCCTGCAACCACAATGACTAATATTTCGCTGACACGCTCCAAATCATTGAAATTCTTGGACATCTTATCAATGTTTCCATTGTTGTCAATTAAATCATAGCGTTCCCATCCAATATCCACTTCCTGTATCTCTTTTTTTATGTCATCATATTGATTCACGTCTGCCACTTTGAAGTATGCTTTTTCGTACAATGCCCCCGATGTGCTTCCTTCGGCTTTTTCTGGAAACCCTAAGTCTGTAAATATAATATTTTCAGAACGGAAAGTATCTCCAGCCATAACAGGCGTCATTTTCTGCTGAACTGTATAAATACCAACAATCTCCGCCGCAAAGACGGTTGAGTTTTCTACATCACGGCGGTCATTGAATTGTATCCTGTTTCCAACCGACAGGCTGTTTTTTTCGGCAAGTTCTTCTGAAATCACGCATACGTCAACATCTTCCTCCGTTATCATCCGTCCGTCCTTAATTGTTACATTCCCTGACAGGACATTTGCATCCAATGCCATATCCTTATTGCCTATTAAGCTGACACAAAGTAAATCAGAACTCTGGTCTACATCATCATCCTCAATTCTGGAAAAATCCACGGGATTTACTGCCGTGACGGCGGTTGTCAGATTATATTCTGAAATGCCAGAAACAGCGGAAATCTTTTCCATATCGCCTATTAAAAGCGTCTGGAACGAATTATCATAAGATACCTGCCATGACGTCCCATATTCTGTTTTTATTTTTTTAACAGTCACGCCATCAAAATTTCCTTCTTCCCCATCGGTCTTTTTTGCAAGAATTTCATCTGCCCTGTCCCTCTTGTTCTCTTCGTTTGCTTCCATCAGAAATCCTGCGCCTACCGCCTGCTTTGTTTTATTCTGGGTGGCAATGCTTGCATTTCGGCTAGCCATGCCCGAAAGAAAAAACAGACTGATAATCAATACTACAAAAAACAGCAGTATGCTTTTGACTGGTTTGCGTATGACCGAACGCCACGCCATTTGAAAACTGTTCATTGTCTATCCCTCCATTTTTGATAAAGTTTCTTTGGGATTTGTCCTTAATATTGGAAGCAGGGAAACTATGACTGCCGCCAATACAAGCAGGATTCCCAAACCTGCCAGAACGACTATATCTTTAAACCGCAATAAGACGTCTAAAGAAATGTCCGTTGTTTCAGAATCTGTAAGGAAACCTTGTAAAGTGCCAGCCATAAAATTTCCCAGACAACAGGAACCTAAGACAGCTAGCGCAAAGACTAGAAATGATTCCAGAAATACTTGTAAAAAAATACTGGCTTTTGATTTCCCGATACTGATAAAAATGGCAGCTTCCCTTTGCCTTGTCCGCATCCACATACAAAGCAGCAACGATACAACTGTTGTTCCTGCCAGAAGCGTCAGGGCAAGCATAAGCTTTGCAACTCTGGTAATCTGTTCCAATGGCAGAGCCATTTGTTGATACAAGGTATCAGAAGTCGTAGCATCTGCTTTATCGGATAAATATTTGTTCAATTCTTCCTCTAATAAACTTAACTGCTCTGGATTTTTGCAATAAACAGCAACTTTGGTAAAACCGTCCATTTCAAATAAATCCGAGTAGGAAATATTATCTATGAATATCTGGTTTTCAATACGGTTTATAGAGTCCATTCCTTCTGGCTGTTTGCTTTCACTTCCAGATAAAAAGATACCGACAATCTCTAGGGAAGCCCGCTTTCCATTGGCACTTCCCAATTCTATCAAGTCGCCTAATTTTAATTGGTTGGCATCCGCCAGATAAGAGTTGATAACAATTCCTTTTATGTCTTCTGAAATATATCTGCCAGAAATAAGACGGTACACTCCTTCCGAAAATCCGCTGTCATTTTCCAGATTGTCATAGGATAGGAGCGATGCCTTCTGGTTAGATTCTTCTGTGGAATCACTGCCTGTAATTAATTGGAAATTTACAGGGAATGCAGCGTTTCTAGCCAAGCAGTTTACATCGGAAACTTCTGCCAAACCCTTTATCCATTCCACGTCGTCTAACGTAATCTTGTTTTCTTCTTTCAAAATACCCATGACAACTTTTGCCTTTGTTTTTTCACCGATTGCCGCTTTTGAATCAGCCGTTGCACGGAGAATCATGTTTGTGCTTAATATCATGCTGCTCACAATGAACAGCACAAAAAACAGCAGGATTGTCTTTGATTTTTTCCGCTTCAAATACCGAAACGCAAGCTGATAAAATGCCATGTTTATTTTCCACCTCCCTTAGTTATATTCATATTGGACAATCACTGCTTTTGTAGCCGTAAAATTTTTTGTATCATCAAAATTTCCATAAAGCAGCAAGGATGTTTTTTTCTTTATATCCGCTTTGGCAGCTTCACTGACTGTGGCTTTTCCAGTCGCTATGCTCATAACTGCTCTTTGGAATATGCAGTTATCTCCATATTTAATATTGATTTTTTCTGCTTCATCTTCGTATCCATCCGCCGCAATGACAGCCTCTCCATCATTACTTGATGTTGCAGGGGTAATCGTACATCCATTGTCTGAAAATCCTGTCACGCTTCCCTGTAAATCAGATGCAGCAATCATTTTATCGGCATCCATACTGCCGACAGCATTTGAATTGTTCCCATCGGAAGTATCCTTTGAATCATTTTCATCAGAAGCATCTTTTTTATCAGGGTTTGTTATGTCATTTTCGATATAGGTATCTTTGGTTTCTCTTTCTTCTTTTGTGCCCGTTTCATTCGATGTGCCACAACCTGCCAAAGCAAAAATATTTACCCCAACTATTAGCATCCGCATTAATTTTTTGTTCTTCATAATTTTTTCCGCCTTTCTTTTGATATGTTTGTATTTTAGCACCATGATTTTTATATACCCTGCAAGGATGCAAGGCATTCAAGTTATCAAGCTGCAAAGCCATTGTATAGAAAAACTTTGCTAAAAATCCTGTAAAATCACAAAAAATATAAAGGATTTTTTAGAGGATTTTTACAGGATTTCATATTATACTGGTATTGAGCGGATTATATAGTCCTATCAAAAAATACTTATTATTGCAAATAGCGGCAAGATTGCAGATATGCGAAAAGGGTGCTATTATGTTTCCCATATATATCCCATAGCAAGGCACTTGTGCAAGATAGATTCACAAACAGCATGAAATAGTAAGTATTTGTCAGATATGCTTTGAGAAAATAAATAAAACTAAGGAGAGGGTTTGAACAATGAAAATACTTCTTTTAGAAGATGACTTAGAGCTTTGCAGCTCGATACAATCACAATTAACGGAAAACGGTTATATGGTTGATGCTTGTAATGATGGAGAAACTGCCATGCTGTATGCCTTACATACAGATTATTCCTATGATTTAGCTATTGTGGACAGAATGCTTCCTGTGATTGATGGGCTGACGATTATTAAGGCTATGCGGAAAAAAGGTATCCAGATTCCTGTTATCATCATTACAGGAATGACCGCCCTTAATGAAAAGATAGAGGGACTGGATGGCGGGGCTGACGATTATTTAGTCAAGCCGTTCCATATCCAAGAACTGCTTGCACGGGTAAGGGCTTTAACAAGACGTCCAAGCCAAATAAAAGCAGAAGATATACTCCAATATGCTGACTTGCGTTTCAATAAATCAAGCCGTGAATTGACTTGCAGCCCCAAAACTATTTTTTTAACAGCAAAAGAGTCTGAATTGTTATATGTCTTTATGAAAAGCCCAGAAACGCTTTTTTCAAGGGAACAGCTTATACTAAAAATATGGGGTACGTCATCGGAAGTTGAACAAGGGAATGTTGATAATTATATTTCTTTCCTGCGGAAACGGTTAAGGGAATTAAAGAGTACCTGTGAAATAAAAACCGTATATGGAGCTGGGTATTCCCTGACCCAGAAACAGAAATAAAAAAACGAGGAGGTTAAAAATGCTGAAGCCACTGTCAAAAAAATTGAATACCCTTTTTATAACGGTGATTATGTTAATTATTACATCAATTATGATAATTCTCTGCAACAATTACGTCCACATGGAGCAGTCAAGTGAGGTTCTTTTATTTCAAAGAATGGTTACGCAGATGATGTACCAGCTTGAAGATAACAACCAGAATTTTGAATCCATTGTGGATTCCTACGATGAATATAAATACCCGATATTTTGCTATATCCAAGATACTTCTGGAAGGATGATATATCGAACAGATTCTGACTTTCCTACTGATGCAGATGCTCTTTTAGAGCGTTTGCGCACACAGGCAGGCAAAGAGGATACTTTCATAATAACAAATGATAACAAGCCGGCTACAGACCAAAGCGGTGTTTTTTTGTTTAATGGAACGAAAAATGACGACTATTTAGGGATACTTGCAACGGTTGTAATGCCAAATGACACGGCTTACCATCTGTCACTGATTCATAAGCAGCAGTCCTTATTTGATATTTTAACGAAACAGGCTTTCCTTTATGTTCCCTTATGGTTTTTTTCCCTTATTGCCGTGACGGTTATAAGCCATTTGCTAATAAAGAAAGCATTAAAACCAACAGAAGTAATGTTGAAAAGCCAGAAAGATTTTATAGCTTCCGCTTCGCATGAATTAAAATCGCCGCTCGCTGTTATTCTGGCAAACGCAGAGAAGCTGGAACAATTACAAATAGATAATGTGGAATTTAAAAAATTGGTTAAAATATTAGACAAGGAATGTATGAGAATGTCAAAACTGGTCAAGGATATGCTGCTTCTGGCTTCCTCTGATGCGAAATCATGGGCATTATGCAAAAATACCATTGATATAGACACATTGTTAATCTCCTTATATGAAGCTTATGAACCAATTTGTATCAATAAAAAAATTTGCCTGTGCTTTGAAATCAGTGAAACCAGTTATCCTAATTTTTGTGCGGATGAAGAGCGGCTTTTTCAAATATTGACAATTTATATGGAGAACGCCATCCACCATTCCATCAACAATAAACAAATTGAAATTAAAACAGAAGTAACGGCAAAACATATCACATTTTTCGTAATAGACCACGGAAAAGGCATTCACGAAGATGATAAGCCATATATTTTTAACCGTTTCTATTGCGCCGACAAATCAAGGACAGATAAATCAAATTTTGGATTAGGACTTAGCATAGCAGACGAACTTGCAAAAATGATGAATGGTAAAGTTGGCTGTAAAGACACGGATGGGGGAGGGGCTACATTCTTTGTCACACTTCCTTTGAAATAGTCAGATTGATAAAAAACTTAGAAAAATCTAATGAAGCAATTTATACAGTAAAAGAGCCAGAGGATTGACCTCTGGTTTTCTTTTGCATTGCTGCAAATCCCAAAAGTAAGAACCAATCTCTACAAATCAGAACTCTCATCTCTTGTTCGTGGAGATTGTACATCGTTTAAGAAGAACTCTCATTTCTGTACAATATATAGTAAAATCTAATTGTACTAGTGGTGAGAAAATTGAGCAATAATGCAAACAGCTTTGACTTTCTGGAATTGGGGCAGGCAATTCAAGATGCCCGTGAGAAACAACGGATTACAAGAGAGGAATTAGCCGAGGAACTTGGTATTTCGGCAAGACACTTGCAGTCAATAGAAAAAGAGGGGCAAAATCCAAGTTTTCCACTGTTCATTCAACTTGTAACGATGTTTCATATATCCGTAGACCAGTACATACACCCAGACACCCCGACAGGGAAAACAACTTTACGTCGGCGGTTAGATGTACTTCTTGACACTTTCGATGATATGGAACTGACTATCATAGCAGGGACAGCGCAAGGGATATGTAAGGCAAAAGAGCAGCCAGAGGATTGACCTCTGGTTTTTCTTTTGCCTTGCTCAACTAATAGTTTGGGCATCCTTATGTAGAGAAAGCACTTATGTAAAGAGAATGGGTAAATCTTTCATAATACCGAGAGATTTACCCATTTTTATATATCAAAACTTTACATAAC
>CAJTFB010000095.1 GCA_910575665.1 Eubacteriaceae bacterium | reverse complement strand
CGTGTTCTGTAGTGTGTCAGTCTTATAAAAAGATTATATCAAGAGGTAAAGAAAATAGAAACGAGCGAAGCGAGAGAAACTAAGGTTTCATGACCCCATCGGTGGCTTTCGCGAAGCGGAAAGGCGGATTATAAGAATGAAAAATACAAAGGGGATATTCTTCTTGGAAAGACATTTACTACAGATCCGATTTCCAAACGCAGGCTTGCAAATATGGGGGAAGAAAACCAGTATTATCTCAGGGATCATCATGAGCCGATTGTCTCAAGAGAAATATGGGATAAGGCGGAGGAAATACGCATGAAGCGTTCCCGAAATAAAGTAGTTGAAACAACTGGAAACAGGGAACGTTATACACGCCAATATTCATTCAGTAGTATGTGTGAATGTGCCTATTGCGGGCATAAACTTACACGCAGGACAAGACACAGCAGGTCTGATTATGAAAAACCGGTGTGGCAGTGTATGAATGCCACTAAGAATGGCATTGCCAACTGTCCGAACTGTAAAGCAGTCGATGAAGCAATTTTAGAGGGAGCTTTTCTGGATGCCTTTGGACTGCTGGCAGGTAATTTTGATGATGTGCTGGATGTGATATTGTCATATGTGGCGGAATCGGCTGACAGTGATGAAAATATGCGCAAAAAACAGCAGATTGATAAGGATATTTCTTCATTGGAATCAAAAAAATCGCGGATGACAGATATGTTGATTGATGGTACAATATCCAAAGAGGTGTACGAGGAAAAAATGGTGGATTTCACCAGAAAGCTTCATAAACTGTCCGAGAGGAAAGCACTTCTTGAGGACAGTATCTGCACACAGAAAGATATAAACAGGCGGATGTCAGAACTCCGTGACACACTTGAAAAAGAACAAGTCCTTGATGAATTTGACAGGGTGGTTTTTGAGAGTATCATTGACAGGGTAATTGTCGGAGGATATGAGGAAGACGGGACACCCGATCCTTACAAACTGACCTTTGTGTTAAAAGGTAATCAAACAGGAACAGTGCCACATGCTAAGGAGCAGTTTAAGGAAAAGGCAAAGAAGTCAAATGAAGAAAAGAGGGTGTCATAAGATGGAGAGCAGGCTGGCAGAAGTTGTTGATAAGACTGTAATTGTGGAAGTGGACACAGAATTAAGTTTGTGTTCATGTGAGAGTGACGTGGTGGACGAAACATGTTCATTAGGCGGTGACGACACATGTTGAGTGTGTCGTGTTGATGTCACGGATTGAGAAATAGAATAGCGGGAAAGTGCAGAAAACAAGGGGTTTCCGGGAGTTGGGACAGTTTGGAAAAATTGTTCCGGCTCCCGGATTTTTTGTTTGTTGTATTATGCGGAAATATATCCACTGCTTTTTGGGTGGGATAGTTGAGTTGGCAGGATAGATATGGGGTAGGTTGTGGAGATAGGATTGTTAAGGGTAGGTTGAGTTGATAAGATATATAAAAGAATTATTTTTCAAAGATAAGCTAGAATTTTTCTGGTTGGAGTGGTGAAACATATAAAATAAAAATGGGGGTATGGCTTGACAAAAAGATAAACGCGAGCTATAATTGAACAAAAGTTCAAGATTGGAGAGGGACATGGCTCAAGTATTAAAAGATGAAATACGGGAAAATATTTTAAAGGCAGCGTTGCAGGAGTTCTATGAAAAAGGGTACAGGCCAGCAGCTATGCGTGAGATTGCGGGCAGGGCTAAAATACCAACAGGGCTGATTTATTCTTATTATAAAAACAAAGAATCTCTTTTTGATGCTGTCCTCAGTCCAGTCCTTTATGATTGGGAGAGGGTGCTCACTGCCAGGGATGACGGGCATTCAGAAGTTATTTATGGATTAAGCAGGGCAGAAACAGAGTGCCTGCTGAATTTATTCGAGCATAGGCAGGAATGCATTATCTTATTTGATAAAAGTGACGGCACAAAGTATGAAACGGAAAAGGACCGGTTTATTGCAGCAATAGAAGGACATCTGAATAAACATAAAAAGGATACAGATGGGGATGAAATATTCATCCATATTATTGCCAATAATTTTGTGGATGGGCTAATGCAGGTTATGTACCATTATAAGGGAAAGGAATGGGCTATGATGATATTGCATAAATTATCGGAGATGTATTTGTCGGGAATTGGTTTATAGGAGCCAGTTCCTTTTTTTACCGAACAATATTGAATTATTGTTCAATTTTGAAAGGAGAAATTAATTATGATGACCTTATTTGTGAAACTGTTTATTAAAAACAAGAACGAAGTTTCTAACCCAAATGTAAAAAAAGCATATGCTGCCTTGTCAAGTGTTGTTGGCATCCTGTTAAATTTATTTTTGTGCATAGCCAAGATAACTATCGGGCTTTTTAGTAATTCTGTTGCCATATCAGCAGATGGTTTTAACAATCTGTCGGATGCAGGGACTTCACTTGTTTCGTTTTTAGGATTTAAGGTTGCAAAATATGGCGGTGGAAATACGCATCTCTTTGGACATGGCCGGATTGAATGGATTATGAGTATTTTTACATCTATTGCAGTCCTGCTTATGGGCATAAAGCTGGCAAGAGACTCTGCCGCATCTATAGTCAGCCCGAACAGTCCGGTATTCAATATGCCGACTTTGGTGGTACTGCTGGTTTCTATTTTGGTAAAGGTTTATATGTATTGTTACAATAAACGGTTTTCAAAAATAACTGGCTCGGAAACATTAAAGGCAACGGCAGCAGACTGTATAAGTGATTCGTTATCAACCGCAGCCGTTTTCATATCAACGACAGTTTCGTATATAACACACCTTGAAATAGATGGTTATTGTGGTGTGCTGGTGTCCGTTTTCATAATTTTTGCAGGTGTAAAAAGCTTATGGGAAGTATTGGGGCGGATCATGGGGCAGTCAGCAGACCAGGAGATGGCAGACGCTATTTTGCAGATAGCCGGGTCATATCCAGAAATCATTGCTGTCCATGATCTGATGCTTCATGATTATGGATTTGGGTATTTTGTGGTATCCATGCATACGGAAGGGTATTCGGAAAACAGTCGGCAGCTTTACACCGCAGCAAACCAGATAGCTTATGATTTAAAACAAAAATTTCATTGTGACAGTTTTATACAAGTTGACTATGTGTTGGAGGATAAGACATTGAAGGACGGTCTTATGGAACGAATATATACTGTCCTCAATCAATATAGCGATGAAATTGAAATAAGTAATTTCAGGCTGATTGAAAGCAGTCCTTACATCAATGTTGTATTTGATATGGTCTATCCCGCGAAACTGCAAAAAAGTGAGGAGGATATCTGCAATGGCATTAAAAGAGAAATTGAATCAGAAAATTCAAAATACCGTACTGTTATCAAAGGTATTATACGGCGTGAGCGTTTACACTTGCACCGATAATAAAGCATATTCGCAGAGCGGACATGCGTATACAATCATATTAAGTTTAAGGAGGACATTAAAATGGTGGAAAAGTCAAATCGAATCTATTTACTGGAGGAAGCAGATGTTGCTTCAGCATTACTTAAGCTGGGTATACCGACAATGGTCGGTATGCTGATTTCAGCCTTGTATAATGCGATTGATGCGTATTTTGTAGGTGGCCTTGGAATGAGCCAGATGGGGGCCGTATCCGTTGTGTTTCCAATCGTGCAGATTATCATAGGTCTGGGTATGATGTTTGGGGCAGGAGCATCCTCTTACATATCAAGGCTGTTGGGGAAGGGAGCTAACGAACAGGCAGACAAAACAGCTTCTACCTCGCTTTTTTCAGGGCTTCTGGTTGGGACAATTATCATTATAGGTATTATGGTTTTTCTTGACCCGGTACTTACGGCATTAGGTTCAACGGAAACAATTCTGCCTTATGCAAGAGCATATGCAAAAATCTATGTAACTGGTTCAATCATCAATGTTTTTACTGTTATGATGAATAACCTGCTTACGGCCCAGGGAGCTACGAAGTTCACAATGAAAGCCATGCTTACAGGAAGTATCGCCAATGTGATTTTAGACCCTATCATGATTTATGGTATGGATTTAGGTATTGAAGGGGCAGCTATTGCAACAGTTATCTCATTATGTATCAATATGGCACTTTACATTGGATATATCGCAAAAAAGAAAGGTGTTTTAAGATTTTCGGTTAGAAACATAGCTCCGTCCAAGACGATTTATGCAGAAGTTCTGAAAATCGGCATTCCTGTACTTCTGTTTCAGTTGCTTGCAAGCACGGCTATGGGAAGTATCAATACTGCAGCAAAGCCTTATGGAGATTTTGCAGTAGCAGCTATGGGAGCAGTTACCCGTATCATGACAGTTGTAACTTATGTTGTTTTTGGATTTTTGAAAGGGTTTCAACCTTTTGCGGGATATAACTATGGAGCAAAAAAATACGAAAGATTGAAGAAATCTATCAGGCTTTGCATGATATGGTCGACAGTGTTTTGTATTGCTGCAGCTATTGTACTTTTCATATTTGCAGATCCAATTGTTTCCCTTTTTGGTACAGACATAGAAATGGCTGGTATAGCGGCAAAGGCACTCAGACTTAATGCAGTGTTATTTATTACATTTGGTTTTCAAATGGTGTATGCGTCACTTTATTTAGCTATTGGTAAAAGCTTAGTGGGAAGTGTGCTTAGCTTGAGCAGACAGGGAATTTTCTTTTTTCCTTTAGTCATGGTACTGCCTCATATCATGGGATTAACAGGGGTGGTATGGGTACAGCCTATGGCCGACCTTTTGACTACAATACTTACCATAGTTTTTGCAGTAAGAATAAACCATACTTTATCTACAGAAATTGAAATGGGGGAAGATTGATTTGGAATTAGGAAAATCTAAAGAAGACTACTTAAAAACAATTTTTGTACTGCAGAGAAAACTTGAGAATGTCCATTCGGTTAATGTTGCCGAATATATGGGGGTTTCTAAAGCAAGTGTTTGTGTAGCAATAAAACAGCTAAGAGAGCAGGGGTTTCTGATAAAGCACCCAGATTCCAGCTTGTGTCTTACTGAGAAAGGAGTATTAATAGCACAAAAAGTATATGAACGGTATGATTTTTTTCTTACAGTTTTTGCTAATGCTGGCATATCTAAGGAAACTGCAGTTAAGGATGCCTGCCGGTTGGAACACGATATAAGTGAAGAAAGTTTTAGGAAACTTAAGTGCGCATTGATGTAGGCAAATAAGTGAAACCAACAGTTCTTAAAATAATGTTCTGTTGGTTTTGCTTTAAATATATCTGGCATTCAGTGATAGTTTTATAAAAGATTAGAAGTTGATAGAGGGAGTTAAGTGATATGATAAAATTACTCGTTATTTCTTTGGAAGAACCAGAACAGGAAATATATGATAAAATAATAGAGATTGTAAATGGAGCGCATATTAGCATTGATGAAACAATAGAGGGAAAGCAGGGGAAGATAAAAAATGGCGAATTGATTATCCTGCCAGATCAGCATAAAGTTCTGAAAGAAAACCATGAGGTAAGTCTGACTAATATTGAATTCCGCATTCTGTATGTGCTGGCACTCCATCAGGGCATAACGCTTTCTAAAGAAAAGATTTACAATTATGTCTGGAATGGGGAATATCTCCGGGATGACAGCAATATCACTTCCCATGTCCGCCGTCTCCGGAAAAAAATTGAGGATGACCCAAGCCGGCCAGAATACATCCAGACTGTACGTGGGATTGGATATAAAATGAATCGTATAAAAAACAAATAGGCAGTGTTCTAAGCAAAAGGCTTGGAACACTGCCTGTTTCTTTTTGGAGCATAGATTTGAATTCGGGATGGTGTAATATCTGCGGATATGTTAATAATGATAATAGGATTTTAAGGAGGACACGAATATGCAGAATAAAATATGGGAGCAGGTCGGGCAGTTTTTAAACAGGCTGCGCTGTGAGAATGTGACAAGGGATACCGCAATAGAAGTACCGGGATACAGGGAAAACCAGGATGAAATGGAAGAGCTGCGTGAAAAGTGCGAGGCAATGCTGCAGCAGTTCCCACAGGAACAGCGTCAGTTACTTTTGGAATGGATGGAGAAGCTGGAGGATATGAATTCGCTGGAAGGGCAGAGGGCATATTGTCAGGGATATGTGGACTGCATACTTATGCTGAGTGGTATGGGGCTTCTGAGGCAGGACTTGTTCCCGGAAGAACTTATGAAAAGGATAAGACAGTAAAAGAGGCTCATTTTTGCACGGGAACACCGTTGCAGGAATGAGCCTTTAAAATGCAGGGAAAAAGTGACGGAAACACCGCCTGAACACCGCATTCATCTGTTACTCTGATTCTGAGGGTTTTTCACTTACGGACAGAAGCGCCTCTGTGGTGGCAAGGATGACCTTGAGTTGTCCTTCGTCACAGCGTGATTTTGTCAAGATTAGTTGACACATTTTCTTCAAGGATTTTGTATCCTATGCTGCTTCTTTCAGGGAATCATAGTATTGCTGTCGTTTAACCATAGGAGGAAGCCCTCC
>CAJTFB010000094.1 GCA_910575665.1 Eubacteriaceae bacterium | reverse complement strand
ATGTGCGCCCAAAATTCAACTTATTCACTTTTTATCCCGGGATTCGTGCTCTGCACGAATCCTTTCTTGTTTAGAATCAAGATCGCAAACGAGCTTAGCGAGTTTCGCAATTACCTAAATAGTATAGAACAACAATGTGAAACCTGTATGAAAAAATTTTGAAGATTTCTTTATTATACGCTATTACTTGCATAAATCACAAGGGCATACAAAACTGGCAAGCAAGGCAGAGTGGTACACACTCTGCCGTTTTGCTCCGCAAAACCGCTTGTTGGGGGAGGCCCCCAATCAATGTCGTCAACTTAAGCCGACATTACCCCATTATACCAACAGGAAATAATTCAAAAAATTTAATAAAACACTTGACAAGTACGCCAAAAAATGTTGCCGCGCAATTGATTATAAACTTTGATTGCGAGGCAGAAAAATGATTAAAAAAAATAGTATTTGCAAGCTAATTAAAAATATTAAAACTCTTATTACTTCCGATGAATTTAGAACAAAACATTCCTTGGAAGATAATGCTTTCACGAGAAACAGAAAATTATCATTTCAGGATATCATTTCCTTTATATTAGGGCTGCCACGCAAGTCGCTGCCGACAGAATTAGATTTGTTTTTTGAAGAAAAAGATTTTTCTGTCTCCAAGCAGGCTTTTTCAAAGGCAAGATACAAAATTTCATCACAGGCGTTTGAAGATATTTTTCAAATGTCAACTGACATTTTTCAATTTACCAGCCATCCAAAAACATGGGACGGGTATCGCATATTTGCTATTGACGGTTCTGACATTGCTGTTGCCCATAATAAAAAAAATGAGACTGAATTCGGTTTGAAGAAGAATAACCACTCCTCTTATCCCATGGCAAGACTGACCGCATATACTTATCAGCAATCTTTTTGAAGATCGTCAAGATGCTTCATACCATCAAAATCTGTATCACAGAAGATGGGAAATCGAAACGAAATACGGCGAGCTAAAAACGAAAATGCGGTTAGAAAACTTTTCGGGGAAAAATCCGCAGGCAATCCGTCAGGATTTGTATGCAGCTTTATTCATATCGAACTTATCTGCGCTGATGAAGTCATCTGCAGAGGCAGAAATGGAAGAAAAACTAACCAGTGGAAAGCATAAATACCAGCTAAATAGAAGCTACATTATAGGCATCGTTTCCCGATATGTGAAAAGTCTGTTGACCGTTCCGAATTACAAAAAGCAACTAACGGCACTCATAACCCGAATTCAAAGAATGAGGTCAATCATTCGTCCAGACAGGCACTTCAAAAGGATATCTGGACTTCACGGAACAACGAATGGGTTTTACATATCTGTAATACATAGGGGGTAATGTCGGCTTAAGTTGACGACATTGGGCCCCAAATCCCCCGAACAGCTCCGTGCCGGAGCTGGCTGCGCGTTCCCCCGGAACGCTTCTGATAGGCCGCTGGCCTAATAAATGGCTCCCTTTTCAAAAAAAGTGTTTCTATTCTATGACTTTAACCATTTACCTTGTCGATGTGCCTTGTCGATTTGGGAAAAATAATTGTACAATGTCTATAAACATGATATAATAAACAAATTAAAGTAAAATCGTGTAGGAGATAAAGCATTATGAGTAAAAGAGTTTATATTAGCGCAGATTATTCAGAAAACAGCGGAGACCGCGATGTTGTCAACTTACTTAATAAGTGGGGTAATGATAATCTTCATAAAGTGGATTTTGTTGATATGGCTAAAGTGGTTTCAGGTAGTGTTTCCAAAGATCCCGATTGTCGTATTTGCGATTTGAAACGTGAATTTAACCAACAAATAAATGCGTCATCGGCTGTTATTATTGTCATTGGTGATAGGACTGCATCACGGGAGGCTGGTAGTGCTTGCTCGCGTGAAAACAACAGTCAAGCAGAATGTCGATGTACGCCATATAAACAAAATGCCAATGGCTCTAAATCTTGTCGTGTGTCACGGACTGTTCCTTCCGGAGAATCTAATGTTGGGAATATAAATAATTATTCTTACCTCAGACACGAGTTTGAGCAAGCGAAGAAAAGCGGAAAGCCCATCATTGTTGTCTATAATTCATTACGCAAGGAAACAAGCTGGCTACCTTTCTATATGAAGGAATATGGATTAAATGCACAACCATTTTGGATAATAAATAATTTTGGTCAAAAGGTTGGAAACTATGATTATATAAAGAAGGCACTTGGATATGTGTAAATATTTAAAGATATGCAGTGCATGGGCATTGAGTGCAATAACTATAATCTTCACGTTTATTCCAGAAAAATGTTTCAGCCAATATAAACTGCCAATAAATGTTTCCGAAGAAGTGCATATTATACTCAATCGTATCTTAACGTATATTATTGTATTTGTAATATCAGCAGTATTATACCAATGGTACTTACAAACCAGAAAGGAAGTTACTATAAAAGGTAAGAATTACCGTATTCAAATTGAATATGGAGATTTATTACAAAAACATGACTACAAAAAGGTAATTTCATTTGACGAATGTTTTACAACAAGTGTAGGCCCTGCTCCATCTGATGTAAATGCAGACTCTATTTGTGGACAGTTTCTGCAAAGCCATCCTATTTCTACGCAAGAAATGCAACTTTTGATTGATAAAGCACATTTGAAACCGATGAGAAGTAAGTCAAAATATCAAAGCAAGACAAGGTATGAATCTGGTAAGTTAGTACCATACAATGATTTTTTATTGATGTCATTTGCAAAATTAAATGAAAACGGAAGAGGTGAAATGAACCATGATGACTTCATTGATTGTCTGTCTCTGCTGTGGAAAGAGATTGATACACATTACGGGCAAAAAAACGTATGTATATCCATTTTAGGGTCAGGTGTTACTTATATGGGAGATGAATCACTTTCACAGCAGAAATTATTAGACATCATAATTGCTTCGTATAAATTAAGTGCTCATAAAATCAAACTTCCTTATCAGTTATTTATTATATGCAAAGAAAGTGATGATTTTTCTTTAAATAAAATTGGAGAATCTATATAAAATTAGAAAGTCTATTATTGGCTACATAAAACAAACATACCAGCTTTAGTTTATCGGACAGTTATCCATTGCAGACAACGCTGATATTTTCCCATCTGTTTTTTAGTTTAGTGTTTTTGTTCACTTATTAAATGGACAGTTATACTCAAAAAAATAGCACAGTGGAAATGTGCATAACCGGCCATTCCGCCATGGAAAACGCCGTTCACAGCCCATGGAATAGTAAAAAGAACTTTCCCACAGCCTGCAAACGGCGTTTCCCACAGCCCAATAAAATATTCCCTAACCTCTTAAAACAAAACTTTACGGCAGATGCAAAAAATAAAATATGGTGTACAGATTTTACATATATCCGGTTATCCAATGGGAAAATGCGGTACAACTGCACAATTATTGATCTATATGACCGTTCTGCAGTAGCATCGTTGGATTCCGGCTCTATAAATACCGAACTTGCCATTGATACCCTCAAAAGAGCTATAAACAATGAAAACCCGGGTTCCGGTTTGATTCTGCATAGTGACCAGGGGTGCCAGTTTACATCATGTGGATTTGCAGATTTTTGTAAATCCCAGGGAATTATTCAGAGCATGAGTAAAGCAGGATGTCCTTATGATAATGCTCCTATGGAGCGTTTTTATAAAACATTGAAGTATGAACTGGTATATAGGTATCGTTTTATGAATGCTAAAGCATTGGATGATGCGGTAGCACAATATGTATTTGTTTTGTTTCTGCAGAAAAGGGGGCTGCCGTTTCCCACTAATTATGCGGCAGAGATTTGCTCCCGCAGATTTCATTCTCACATGATGTGGGGGATTATACAGACATTGCGTATAGAAAAGCAGGATCGCCGAAGTTATTTCTGTAAGAATGCCAGATTTATTGTCCGTTGATTCCTGTTAAAATTTTGCACACTCAGGCTATCAATTGATACAGCCTGAATGCGAGGAAACTTGTGAAAGGATAAGCTATAATGAAATGATAAAATAGCGACAGATATATTATGAAATGGATACAACGATTGAATCAGTCAATTGAATATATAGAAGAACATATCACAGAGGAATTGGATTATGAAAAAATAGCGGAAGTGGCTGATTGTCCGTCTTACTATTTTCAGCAAATGTTTCTGTATTTGACAGACATGACGCTTCGGGAGTATATACGGCGGCGCCGGCTGTCTCTAGCGGCTGTAGACTTGCAAAAAGATAGCGGGAGAGTGATAGACGTTGCTGTAAAGTACCATTATGAGTCCCCAACCGCCTTTACCCGGGCATTTAAAAGCTTTCATGGCGTTGTGCCTTCAACCCTGAAAACAGAGTGCAGTCCGTTACAAGCTTTTCCGCCCATTCAGTTTCATGTATCTATGGACGGCGGACAACCATTGAAATTCAGAGTGGAGGAAAAAGCGGCTTTCCGTGTAGTGGGGATTTCTTGTCCATTGAACAAGGAACTTACCAAAAACTTTGAAGTGATTCCTACAGTATGGGATATGGCTCTTGCTGATGGAACACTTACCAAACTCACTTCCCTGCAGGAAAGCAAACCACAAGGATTATTGGGCATCAGTGTCCATCATACAGCGGACTGGAAATATTTGATTGCAGTCCGCTCGGACAAGAAGGATGATGCCTTTGAAGAATACCGCATTCCGGCGTGTAAATGGGCTATTTTTGAGGGAAAAGGGACAAACCGTTCCCTGCAGGAACTGGAACGGTGCGTAATTACAGAGTGGCTTCCAACTTCTGGCTATACATACGCTAATTCGCCGGATATAGAAGTATATATGAAAGCTGATCCTCAGAATGCAGTTTATGAATACTGGATTCCAATCTTATAACTACGAAAGTTGATTTCAACAAATGTATTAGTGCCAATGGATAATCCAGCTGAAGTCTTATTCTTGCTTGCCAAATATAATACTATATGAATAGAAACAATAACCTTTCTGTTTTCAGTATCTCATTCATTGCCTGCATACATTAACCTTTGTGATTAAGGAGGTATCAGATATGACTAAAAAATTACAGCATTGGTAATTGTGCTTTTCCTTGTAACATTAGGTACTGTGGCTTGTGGCACCAGCGAGGACAAAGACGTACCACAGAGTAAGCAAACAAATACACAGGAAAATATTGAAAGTAAAAAAAAGTAAGTCGAGAAAGATGTCCAAGAGATGGAGGACAAGGGTATTATAGACCAAAATGGCAAGCCGGCGCCGGGAGTCGATTTGAGGGATTACCCTGGCCTGGGATAACCAACAGAGGTAAAGTGAGCTACAAGAGTGGGGATTAACTTATTAGGAGGATCGGAGGTTTACATGAATGAGATACTGAAAGCAGAAGGGTTATGCCAGAACATAGGTGTATCTGGCAAAGAACCTATTTGGGACATTGATTACCATGCTCATGATAAGAACGAATTTGTGAGAAGAGGTATTTCAAGGAGCTTCTATTAAGAGAATTACTGGAGCGGTTAGGAGGGAAATATGAATTGTTTAGAAGTGATAGAAGAATTAAAGACGCGGGCGTCTGAAAAATATAAGGTGAACGTGGTTCGCATGGGAATTCCGGAGCAATATAGTATTGGCGTATCTACGGCAGAGGTAAGGAGTCTAGCCAAAAAAATTCAAAAGTCAAATGAACTGGCTCTTGAGCTATGGATAACAGGATATCACGAGGCAAAGCTGTTAGCTGTGTTATTGATGAATCCAAAAGAAATGACAAAAGACGCTGTGGAGCAGTTGATTGGGGATGTAATATCCTGGGATTTGTGTGACCATTTGTGCAAAAGTCTTTTGATTAAGATGGAATGCCGGAATGCTTTGCTGGAAGGGTGGATCACTTCATCACAGACGTATAGGAAACGAGCGGCATTCACGTTGATTGCATCATCTGTGCTACATGACAAAAAGCTTACAGATGAAATACTGGACCACTATCTTGAATTAATAGCCCAGTATTCAGATGATGAGCGGGAACATGTAAAAAAGGCAGCTTCCTGGGCATTGCGGGAGATTGGAAAGAGAGATTTCAATTATAACGAGAAAGTTCTGCTATTGGCACATGAGTTTGCAGAGAGTGATAGCAAAGCATTGAAATGGATTGGAAAAGATGCCATTAAGGAATTGGAAACATTGGTCAAGACAGAAGGACGAAGGCGTTTGATTTCATCTAAGTCTCAAATGGGAAAAGAGTCTGCCGGAACCGAAGAATAAAAAGGATTGGAGGAAACGGATTTCATGTATAAAGATACGAAGTAGGCAAAGCAAATCATTTCTATGCAGAGTAAAGATGGCGCATGGGGCGATTTCCATACGCTTTCCGTCTTTTCAACTCTCTTGTGCTTGCTTTCTGAATTATTCAAAGACGGAAACGGATCAGTGTTATATGGGAGTAATATGGTAAAAGGAGAAGAACGCCGTGAAAGTAGAATGGATCCATTGTCCTGTTTGTGGAAATAAAACACGTACTAAATTAAGGAAAGACACGATACTGAAAAGTTTTCCATTGTTTTGTCCGAAGTGTAAGAAGGAAAGTTTAATTGATGCGAGGGATTTGAAAATTGAAATAGTAAGAGAGCCAGACGCTTAGACGCAGAGCCGACAATCTTGTGAGAATGTTTGATATGCTCCCCTTATAGTAGACAGACAAAATAATAAAACTGTCGCTGTAAGGAGGAGCATATTTCATGGGACAACATTCAAAATACTCTTTTGAGATGAAACTGGCTGC
>CAJTFB010000093.1 GCA_910575665.1 Eubacteriaceae bacterium | reverse complement strand
TGTATATTTTTGTTTTAAACCAGCGATACCCGGTGGTCTGTTTGTTATGCCTAATATCCTGCATAAAACTTTTTTCCTGAAATTATCAATTTACTATTGACTTTTTATTTGCAGGCTTTTAATTAAATATATTGACTCCCTAACATATTAAATTTTCTATAGCCTTGGTGACCTTACATATCAAATACTTTCGATCTAAAATCAATTTTTTCAACAAATCATCATTCGATACATAGCTTGAAATATTTAGCGGAAAATTATTGATAAGTAGATAATTCAAGTAATTTCTCAATGCCTCCTTATGATCATATAAGTAACAATAAGAATGAATAAATTCTAAAACATCCTTGACCTCCCCATTTGTAAATTCAAAACTTGCTCTGCATATTTCAACATCTAAATCCTTAAATCCTAAATAATCAAAATCCAAAACACAATAATTAGATGAAGGAACATATAATAAATTATCAGGTTTAAAATCGCCATGAACTATCCCAAACTTTTTGGGAAAATAACCTATACAATTAGTACTCCGTATTATTTTTCTCCGCAAGTCTATTAAATCGATTGCATTAACTGCTAAATCATTATTTCCTTTCCTTTTGAAATAATCTTCATAATCCGTTAATTCTCTATTGGCACATTCTATTGATTTCTTATATCGTCTTGGCTCAATCTTTATATCTTTTTGAATTTTAGATAAGTATTTATGAAGTTTAAAAAGAAACTGTGCTATGTTCATATTTTTTTCCACAAAATTCCCATTAACATATTCTTGTAAAAAATATCCATCTTCGTTTACATAATTACCGTGGACATTAACATATAATTTTGGCGCAATTTTGTACCTTCTTTCAAGTTCATTTTGAAATTTTAAACTAATTATATTTGTTATGTTTTTTTTCCATTTTTTCAATACATATTTCTTCTGACCACTAATATAAATAACGTATACATTATTAATTGAAGAAATAGAAACTTTTTCGATTTCAGCATCTTTTATATCATAACTTTCTCTTAATACTTTGTATATGTCCTTGCTTTTCATATAACACTTTTCTCTTTCAAAAAATATCTTATATCTGCCTCCACATCTTGAAGTAATCTTCCTACAACGGAGTGAGAAACTGAATACTTATTACAATATCTTATTAAAAACTCTAAAGAGCATATCTTTAGCACATTCCAATTAAGTGAAGTCCACAAAATAAAAAAATCTTCAAAATTTTTCTTTTCAAATGACATATATGCCAACAAAAGACGCAAACAGTATTTCAGAAAATTACTTTGAATATCAGCTTCTCTATTAATCAATTCCTTAACATCAATTTCCCCCATATAAAATTTTTTCTCTAATAGCATAAATATTTCTAAATCTTTTTTATAACTTATTTGTTGTAAATCTACTTTCAAATCATCATACTTTTTTAGTTTGAAATATATATCTTCTCTGTTCTTGAAATTCTTAATTTTTTCAGCTCTATCAAAATGCCTTTCAAAAATCACCATATTTCCAACAAAATGATTATATTCTCCAATTTTTTTTCCGAGCCAATTACTCGCAATTTCCATTAATACTGACCACTCGAAAAAATTAATTCCCGAAAAACCCCATATTAAATCATTTGCTCTTAATACTACATTCATGTTTAATCGGTCATTTTTTATGTAAAATTGAATCCAATTATTACAGGGAACATCAATTTGCTTATATTTACTATCTAAAACAGGATCATACAATGCAATACATGCACGAGCAGTATTCTCGTTTTTTTTCAACGCCTTTACACAATTTTCAAATTGATTTATTCCATTTTTATTCATAATACGTGGACCATATGCGCCCCTCCAGGTCTCACCATCTCCCGAGAATTTGTCAGCTCTTTTCAAATATCGTAACAAGAATTCGATTTTGTTACTACCTGAAAGAACCCAAATTGTTTCTGCTACAGTAGAAAATATATTATTTCTTCTATTAGGTACCATTAAACATCTCTCTAGAGGATTTTCTATTTCAATTGCCACAGGATATAATTCCAAATATTTGCTACCATTTATTTGTGATAATTTCCCCACTTCTGCAAATTTATCCACTAACTTATAAAATACATGATTAATGTTTCTGCCTTTTATCATAACATTTGTATCTTTCATGACTACCTCTCCTTTTTTCGCAATGAGACCTATAGTTGTTATTTCCCGTATTTTCTAACAAAACTTGCTCTACAACATTTCTAGCAACTATATCATCAATGTCAATTTGAATATTTTCTTTCATATTTTCAAAAAAAATACATACTGATTTAAGAATTGAAAACTCCTTTTGCAGCTTACTCACATCATAAAGCTTTGATTCAAGTGCTCTTCTTAATTTATAGAACTCAAGATTGTCTAGAGGTTTCCCTTGTTGCAAAAATCGGATAGCATTAATTAATTTGCTTGTATTCTCTCCTAATTTTTTATTTAGAACTATTAACTCACTATTTCTTATATATCGATTTTCATTAATTAACTGTTCTTTATATATTTTCATTCTTAAAATATTCAGATACGCTTTAACCATGTATCTTAAATTTTTAGTCAATATATACTTACTATAATAGTAGACCACTGATTGTAATTGATAAACCCATCTTTCACTTGAAAGAGGTTTGTCTTTTTGAGATAAATATACCGTATTTAGCTTTTTCACAATCGGCAAATCAAAATTAATACTTAGAGCATAATCAGTTAAAGCACTCTTTATAAAAGAATTTATTTTACAATAGCATATATTTATTTCTCTACCTGTTATTTTCTTATAAGAAATGCTATTAAAAAAATCATCTAATTTATGAATGTCCGCTCTTTCATTATAAATAACTAAAATATCTATATCTGAAATTATATCTCCTTCCAGCATACTTTCGTCTTTTCTTGCAGAAGATCCAGTAAAATACGCATCAAAAATTAAATCTTTCCCCACTAAACTATTTTGTATCTCCTTTTCTATTTTTTTATACACATTGTTTCTTCGCACATCATATGCCAAAATTTTTTTCCCGCGTAGCAAAAAACAATCTTCTACAAAATGCCCCTGAACCCTGTTCAAATTATTATGGTTTATATTTATCTTTTTTAGAAGTAAACTTACATCCGCATCTTCTATTATTAAGCTGCCTTGATTATATTGAGCATATTCTTTTACATCTAATGTGTATAAACTAGATACAAACTTCTGGTCTCCTTCTTTGCATTCATAATTTTTTAATAAAAGAAATGGTAACGTTTCATATTTATTTTGATATTCTTTATCTTCTGAAACTACTTTTAATTTTATTTCAAAACTCAAATCTCCACCATTTATTTGAAATAAATTACATTTTGTTATATTGATCTTTGCGATTTCCTTTTCAAATCCTAAATCATACCCACGTAACAAAGAGAAAACATTATCAACATATGTCTTTATAGGATAATAGTAGTAACTCCCATTATATATACATTTGCACTTAAAAATAACCTCATTATAAGCAACGACATTGTTCTCATCTACAGAAGATAAAACTTGTGATATTGTAAGCACAATTTTTTTAGTTAGTCCATTTAAAAATCTTTGATTACATGGAACAAATAACTCAGACAATTGTACTTCCTTGTCCAAATCAAATTCAATATGATAATTTCTCGAATTAAGCAACCATGGTCCTGATATTCTCATTTTATTCAACTCCTACATTAACTTTATAAACAACCCAAATCATCTCTGGCCGAAAGGATTCTCTGATTATCAAATCAAAATCTTTTTTTCTTAAATAATAATCATCACTAGAGCAAATGGTATAACGATACTTTTCTTTTAAAAATAGCGTTAATGCTCTAGGCTTACTACTTGCATAAACAATATCACAATTTTCAGTATTTGCTTTTAGTAATTCAAATGTAGCAGCTTGTATTACAGCTTTATCGATTTGTGGATTACTATTTTCTACTAACAACATTTCTTTTGTTGGCAAATGAAACAAAGTATAAATTGTTAATTTTTTTAAATATTTAAAATGAAAATCAACCCATGCCATGTAATTTTTTGACTGTCTATTGATATATCCCACTGGCATTAATATGTAATCTAAATTCTTCAGCTTGCAAAATAATGCTTCGTAAGCATCAAAAAGAATTATTTCAAAATCATTATTCATGTATTTATTTATCCAATATATCGTTGCACGATAACTATCCGTTTCTTTAGGCCCCAATGTTCCTATTTTCATTTTATCTTCTCCTTTTCCTGTATTCTATACAATAATTCAAATAAGATTTTTCTATCACAAGCTAAATTAATTCTAACAAAACCAATTCCAGCCTTTCCAAATAAATCTCCGCGTAATATTTTAACATTAATTTCGTCTTGAAAAAAAAGAAATACATCTTTTTTACATTTATTTGTATCTATCCATTCCAAATACAGTGAGTCCCTATTTATAATTTTTGCCTCCGGGAAAAAATGCAGAAAATTCTTTTCAAAAATTCTTTTATTTTCTACTATCTTCTTTTTAATGTCATACAGCCATTCATTACCACAAGCATAAACAGATTTACATACATTTATAGCAAATGAATTTAGGTTAGTTGGTAAGTATCGTTGCTTTTCTTTCGTTAATTTTTCCCTATTAAATTTATTGAAAATTATTATATTTGCAATTTGAACACTAGCTAAATTAAATGTTTTATTTGGAGATGTTATTACGATAATATTGTTATAGGACTCAAATTCTTTTTTTAGAGAATTAAATTTTATATCGCCAAACACAAATTCCGAATGTACTTCATCTGCTACAAGAATGACACCATATTTTTTACAAATTTCAACTATTTTTTTTATTTCGCATTCACAATATACTTTACCTGTCGGATTATGTGGATTGCAAAATAAAAAAATTGATGGTTTGTACTTAATTATTTTTTTCTCTAAATCATAAAAATTTATCAAGTATTTATCAGTATCCAGTATAAGAGAATTCGAAATGACTTTTCTTCGTGTTGCATTAATTACTGTACGATACCCGGGATATAAAGGTTCCTGAACAAGTACTGTATCTCCCACTTGAGAAAATGTATTTATGATGAGCTTGATTCCAGTCAAAACACTATGTATAGGTAAAATCCACTCTTTCTCAACAATTATATTTTCTCTTCTATAATTCCAATCTATAATAGCATTGAAATAATCATTATCCTCATATTCATAACGAAACTCACCTTTTTTTACTCGTTCTATCATTGGATAAAGAATCTTTTCATTCAATTTATAATCCATATCTGCAATATCCAACATTAAAGTGCTATTATTTCCTTTTTTTTTCTATAGAATGAACTACTACTTATCTCTTTTTCAAATAATGGTTTTTTTGTCATCTTACCTACCTCCTATCCCAAAAATTGCTTTAGAGAAATCTTCTTCACCATCCAGATCTTTTACTAATTTTAAATAAAATTTACTTATTTCATCATAATTTATAAAACTGTATTTTTCAGCTATCTCTTGAAATTCTTGCACATCTTTATGCATATATTTTAGTTTAAAGTCTATTACTCTTTCATTTTCAGCTTTTCTTATTACGCTTTTACATAACAAAGACATCCAACCGTCATTCATAATAATTTCTTTTACCATTTTAAAATCTGTAAATTCATTTTTCAAAACCGGATATAAAAGCGATAATTCACGCAACATAGATGCTCCCCAAAAATTATATAATAATTTAAACTTGGTTGCTTCTCCCTTACTCTTAAAAAGATACTGTTTGCAACTAATAATTTTTAAAAAATATGTTATATCTTCATAATATTTAGTAAATATAAAAACAATCATGTTTCCATTTTTAGCCCCTTTTCTGCTTCCAGTAAAAGGCATTTCTACCGGCTTACCAGATAGCTCCTCTATATATTCGTGCCATGTGCATACATACTTAAAACTTAATGTAGACATTTCTATACATATAGGGTGATTACTCTTTATATATTTTCCTATATACTGGTTATTCCATGCCTCATAGCTAGCAGTATCATCTGGTACACAACTTAAAATTATATCTATATCATTTTTCCCAAGCGCCTCTTCAACGTTTTCTACTAAACAGCAATCTGTTAAGTCCTTTTTTCTTTTTCTTGTCCATACAACAATTTCCACATTGTTCAGTTTAATTATATGGCTGATTAATGCACTTGTAATCGTTCCATAACCTATCATCAGTATTTTCAAAGAAACTTGTTGATTTTTTTTCAAGATAGTCACCTCCCTGTTACTTAGTTTTAATATATATTATATACATATCTTAATATGATACAATGAACTTTTGATAATTTTCATTGCACTAATAGTTCCATCTTAAACGTAACCTACAAACCTCAAAATAATTTTTTTGTTTCCATTTGAACAGGTTTGTTGTATAATAATCTTAAAATATTTTTTATTGTAAATTTGATTTGAAAATGAGGTAAAAAAACATGGATACATGGGATTATTTAGCAAAGCAATTAATTTGGAAACAACTAGGGGATATAACTGAAAAAAAAATACTTGATTTTGGTAGTGGAAAAGGCTATACTGCTGATTATTTTGCCTCCAGAAATGAAGTTATAGCAATCGAACCTTCTTCTGAACTTGTAACAGAAAGAATGAAAAAGAATGAATATTCTCAAATTCTTGGTGACGAAAAATATTTATCAAGGCTTGATTCAAATTACTTTGATTTAGTTCTATGTCATAATGTTTTAGAATACATAGATAAAAGAGAGCAAGTTCTTAATGAATTTTTCAGAATTCTCGCTCCAGGAGGTCATTTATCAATTGTAAAGCATAATAGAGAAGGACGAGTTATGCAAATGGCAGTTTTACTCAATAATTTTGAAGAAGCAAATAACTTATTAGAAGGAAAAAAAAGTTATGCTAAAAAATACGGTCAAATTAATTATTTCAATGATACCGATATTAATCAATGGTGCAAAAATTTTAAATTAAAAGCCAAATATGGATTACGTACTTTTTGGGATTTACAACAAAATCAAGAAATTCAAGCTACAGAAAATTGGCAAAAAAACATGTTACAATTAGAGCAAAAGGGACTATGAAAAAATCTCTGTAAAAAATGAATAGCAGTGTTCCAAAAAGGTCTTCTATGATAAAATCAAATTATCAAAGGAGGCCTTTTACTATGGCAAACAAAAAGAGAAAC
>CAJTFB010000092.1 GCA_910575665.1 Eubacteriaceae bacterium | reverse complement strand
GGAGGGCTTCCTCCTATGGTTAAACGACAGCAATACTATGATTCCCTGAAAGAAGCAGCATAGGATACAAAATCCTTGAAGAAAATGTGTCAACTAATCTTGACAAAATCATTTTATGCTGTCCTCGGTGTCCTTGTCGATATGCCCGTTTTCAATGGCGGCGATTCGGATTCGCTTGCTGTAATGCCGTAAAACCTCGTCCACGGCTTCCGGCTCGCCGCTGGTCGCTCTGATAATTGTTTCATAAGGCACAAGGTTAGGATTCCCCATGTGAAAGCACCTCCATTTCTTTGTGCAGAAGCTGTAACGTCCTGCGTATCTGATACCCGGTCGTACTCCGGCAGCGTCCGTACATTTCCCCGATTTCCTGTTGTGTATAATCTCCGAAAAAGTAAAGGAAAATGATTTCCCGGTTTCTCTCTGGCAGAGATAACAGGGCGGTGGCAAGTTCCCCATTGGTGAGGATAACTGTCTGACCGCATATCGTAACGGGGTATTCTTCATAGGGTGCTTCAAAATATTCGTCTGTTGTGCCTAAAGGGTAAAACTTTTCTTCTGTGAGGTATTCAAGGGATATTTCTTTTTGCCGCCGTCTGCTTCTGTCACGCCATGCGTTGATAGCCGCAAAGCGTATGACGGTCTTGCAATAGCCATTGAAAGTATACATGATGTGTTCTCTGTATGCTTCTGTGCAAGGCATAGATGATTCCCCCTTTCTCCCACATGGGGAAACAATGTTGATTAGGTTCTTTTATTTTGCAAGAGGCAGCTTTGTTCTTATCGGCTGCCCCTTGTTAAACCGCAACAATTTAATCAAACAATTATTCAGATAAGACTGCAACAAAGTTAGTTTTCTTATCTGTCTGCGCCCTTTTCAGCCATTCCTGTCTTTCTTCTTTTGTCATGTAATTAACCAAAATCGTAAAGTAAGAAATATTATTTGCTTCGTAATATTTTTCTGCATATTGATTTAGGTCATCTGACTGTACATAGCCTAAGATAACGGAAAAGAAATTCACCTTTTGGTCTTGGTCTGATTTATCTGCATACAACATCACTAAATCCCTATCCATGTACGGTATGATAGAGGAAAAGAAAGCAATCTTATTATCATCATATATCTTTTGACAATATTCCTTTTGAAGCTCTATATCTAATACAGGAAAAATTGCTGAAAATTCAGTTAAGCTACTGTTTTGAAAGTATTCATCTGCAAGTATTGATAAATTATTCTCGCTGACATAAGTAACATTTGTAATTAGCGGTGTTTCTATCGTTGGATAATTTTGCATATCTCTGTTGTTTAAAGAATAAAGCAATTTCCCTATTGCAGAAATAGCGTTACTATCATTCAGATAATCTACTGTGTTTTCATCAAAATACACCTTTATTACAGAATTATCTTCTAATGTTATTTCTTTGCTGTTTGTGTATTCTTTGCTTATTGTATCGCTTAGATTCCAGCCCATTTCAATGATGTAGGAATCAGAATAGAAACCACGCTGAACATATGTGTATCCTTTGTTGTTTTCAACATTCGGGACAGCGTCCGGCATTAAATTCTTTTCTTTGCTATTAGCAGAAGGCGCGGCATATGCACCTGTTACAAAAAAGCAGACACAAACAGCAACCGTAAAAATAGCAGTGATAGCAATAACCACTTTTGACTTTTTTCTAAATTTCATAATAGCACCTAACCTTTCTTTTAATTGTTCTGCACCCTCTGTCAATGTAACGGAAGCTAAAGAACTTTTGTAAAGATTGCTTGACTTCAAAAAGGAAATCAGCGTATCCCCATACTCACGCTTTGCCTTATCATCAAGTACGGATAAGACTTTTTCATCACATGACAATTCACAAGATTTATTCACTTCTTTTTCCAGCAGATATACAAAAGGATTGAACCAATGGACGCACACAATAATCTGTATCAGCCATTTGTAAAACATATCCCTCTGCTTGGAGTGGGTTAGCTCATGCACAAAGATATAAGATAACTCTTTATCTTCCAATTCGCCAACAGGCAAAATGATTCTTGGTCGAAAGAAACCAATCAGCATAGGGGAGGCAATCAGCGGATTACAGGATAGTTCTACCCTTGTCTTGATATTCAGTTTTTCTTCACAATCAGATAGCAGATTCAAGATTTTTATATCCGATACTTCTTTATTTCCTGCTTTGATGTATTGGATAAATCCTTGATAAACCGTTACCTTGCGAACAAATAAAACCAGTGCCAATGCTGACCAGATAAAAAACAGGCAGACATATTTGTTAAATGGCTCACGCATGGCAGCGGTGGTTATTTCCCGGTTTGTCTGTGTCGGCTCTGCTTTGCTGTTACCCGTATCTGCGGGAACGGGTACATTGGGGCTTGTAGGGATTTCATTTGTTATTGCTGCCGTGTCGAATTTTTCAAACAGGCTTCCAACAATCGTAGTGTCGGGAGTAAAGGGAAGCAGAAACCGCAAAGCAACCACTATCCAGATATAATACTGCCAACGCTTGCTGAATTTGTTTTTATACAGCGGCTTCAATCCCAAAATGAGGAGCAGTAACAGTGCGCCGGAAACAGACAGCGACAATAATATTTTTATAAATTCACTCATTTTCCTTTCTCCAAAATGTTTCAATCTCTTTCAATTCGTCTGCCGAAAGAATATCCTGCCGCAACAAGGTTGATACTAAGTTTTTCACATTCCCGCCGTAGACTTTATCAAGAAAGCTGTGGGTCTGCATGGTCTGATATTCTGCTTCTGTTACCGTAGCCACATACTCATTCTTTCTGCCGATTTTTTTGACTTTCAAGAACTTTTTTTCGCCCAGCCGGGAAAGCAGGGTGAGTACGGTGTTGTTCTTCCATTCGTTTTTGTCTTTTTCTAATTCCTCCATGATGAGGGAGTATAAAGCTGCCCCTCCATTCTTCCAGATGATTTTCATTAGTACCAATTCGGATTCAGAAATCTGCTGTGCCATGTTGTCCTCCTTTTATCTTAACATTTTGTGGGTGCATAAACATCTTAACACTTTGTAGGTGATAATGCAATACCCTAAAGGAAATTTAAGAATTTATAAAAAGATATGAAAGATAGGGGGATTCCGTAGTAGTCGGCACTGTGCGTAATGTGCATAATTTGCTGTCTTATGGAGTTGTGGGAAAGTCTGTTTGCAGAATGTGGGAAAGCTGCACTTTAGCTTTTCCACATTCTGTGAACGGACTTTTCCATGACGGAATAGCAAGTTATACACATTTCCACGGTGCTTGTCTTTTGGTCTTTGGCTTCTTTGGTTCGGAATAGTGTGGTGCTGGCGGTCTATCTGTTGTTTTCGGTTGCTTGCTTCTTTACCGTACATGAGCATTTGCGCCCGGATTATCATTTCCGTATCCCTCAAGAAGATTGATAACGCCCCATACGCCAACGCCTGCGCCGATTGCTGTTACGACTGTCTTTAATCCTGTTACCGCTGTTGTAAAAAATGCCATGTTTCTACCTCTTTCTTTCTCAAAAATAATTTTGTCTGGTTTCTGAAAGAGTTTTTCGTGTAAAATGCCCTGCCTTATGGTAAGATAAAGACAGGGCAATCCTTTAGGAAGAACCCTGCGGGCATCCGGCATATTCAGTTTGGCGATTGGCTATGCCGGACGCTTTGTTTTGTCCTTTCCCAAGCACATTCAAAACTCCGTTTCACTTCTGGACTTTTTGTCCAAAAGTCCTGCGACTGGTTTACAAGTTCCCTATTCAGTTTTTTCCATATTCAGTTGTCATACTTCAATCACGCCCGCATCCTCCACCTCATCAACGGTGTCATTGTCCCTGACTCTTGCTTTACACAGGTTCTTTACATATTTTTCGATGTCTAAGGCGTTCTTGTCATCAAAATCGGACAGAAGCCGGTACTGCTTGTGCTTTGTGATGTCAAACTTATTGGAGAAGAATGGTCTAACCCCTCTAAGCTGCATGATGCACTTCCCTCCGTCCATGACCGCAATCTCATCCTGGCTCATAAGCTCTTTTCCGGTTTTTTGATAATTTAAACCGTAGGACTGCGACGTACCCCTTGTGTCAGAGGTATTGTAAAGGTCTATCGTTTCCTTACCCAAAATTTCCGCCATCTCTTTTAAGGTGGTCTTTTCCTTCCCTCCGAGGAATAAGGTGGTATCACAATTCCCTTCAATGGTGTCAGCGTTGTCCTTATAAATCGCTTTAAGCTGCGACTTTGACTGCAAGATAATGGAAGCCGATATTTCCCGGCTCCGGATTGTGGCAATCAGCTTCTCAAACTTTGGTATCTGCCCGATATTTGCAAACTCATCGAGTAAGCAGCGCACATGGACGGGCAATCTCCCATGATACACATCGTCCGCCCTGTCACAGAGCAGATTGAAAAGCTGCGTGTACATGATTGACACGATAAAATTGAACGTGTCATCGGTATCGGAGATAATGACAAACAACGCTGTCTTTTCATCCCCGATCATATCCAACCCCAACTCGTCATAGCTTGTCAGGTCACGCAGCTCCTTGATGTCAAAAGGGGCTAAACGTGCGCCGCAGCTAATTAAAATGCTTTTCGCTGTCTTGCCCGCCGCCAGTTTGTATTTTTTATACTGTTTTACCGCAAAATGCTCCGGCTCTCTTTCCTCCAGCTCATCGAACATCAAATCAACGGGATTTTTAAATTCCTCGTCATCCTCCCTTGCTTCACTGGCATTTATCATGTCAAGCAACGTAGTGAAATTCTGTTCTTCCTCCACGCACTCATACCAGATGTACCCGATCAGTGCAGTATAATAGAGCTTTTCGGCTTTCACCCAAAAATCCTCGCCGGATTGCTGCCCCTCCCCTTTGGTGTTTAAGATGATTGTGTTTACGAGTTTCAAAATGTCCTTCTCGCTCCGGATATAAACGAGAGGGTTGTAGTGCATGGACTTTTTAAAGTTAATGGTATTCAGCACTTTCACCCGGTAACTGTTCTTTAAGAGCATTTTTCCGCACTCTACTAACACTGTCCCCTTCGGATCGGTGACAACATATGATGAGTGCATCTGCATCAGGTTGGGTTTTACAAAAAACCTCGTCTTGCCCGAACCGGAACCGCCGATAACAAGGATATTTTTATTCCTCGCATATTTCGGCTGTTTTGGTCTGCCGGACATCATCAGCCTTTCCGTTTCTGTGAGAAGAACATTGTTCTCAAACACCGGATCGACATAAGGCTCAATATCTTTTGCTGTTCCCCATGAAGCGTTTTGTCAAGTGCTTTTTTGAGTTATTGACGCAAAACTTTTCAGCGCGGCGGGAAACGGGCAGGAAAAGGGGCGCAAAACGCGCCTGTGAACGGTTAGAAGCCGTTTTCGTGGGTAGGTAGTATAAAACCCTTACCCTGTGGATTTTCGCGTCTGCAACGCCTTAAAAATCAAGCCTTTTCAAGCTCTATTGCGTAACACTCCATTCTGTTCTTTGGGAGAGGTCGGGGGCGCGGGGGCAGAGCCACCGCAAAACCTAACGACTGCCGCCGCAGTAGTGCAGACGGTTTTGCCGTTAGAATGGAGCAGACGAAAACGGGGGCAGGATTTTTTTATCCTGTTCCCCGTTTTCGGCGGCGAAATGACAACGGCAAAAATCCAGACGGTCAAGGGTTTAAGAGTGGAGATTTTTTCGCGCTCTTTGCGAAAAAATACTACTCGTCCCTTGACGGTCTGGATAGTCGGAACGGACGTAGAACGGGGGATTGCTTTTCGTAATTGGGTATGGTATAATTTCTCCTAGTACAAACCGATAAATCGGGATTTGGAGGGGCTTGTTATGACAGAAACGATAGGTGTTGCGATTGGAATAGGTGTACTTGCACTTGTTTTTATATATCTTGGTTGCTTGATGTGGAAAAAGGAAAAAATCACTTTGCTTCATAGTTATCATTATGACAAAGTGTCTCCAAGTGATAAAAAGGTTTTTTGTAAAATATCAGGTTGGGGTGTTATTTTTATTGGAATTGGTCTTTTGGCGACTGCTATAATAATCGGTATAACAGATTCGGCATTAAGTTTTATCGCTTTTTCATTGGGATTTGTTGTGGGATTGGCGTTGCTGATTTATGCAGGAGCAAAATATAACCGCTAATAGAGAAGAAACTTCCAGTTTAAAAAATGAGTAGAACAAGGAGAGTTGAAAATAAATATGTCAGAATTAACATCTATGATGAATATTGGTAACGAAATGGAAAAAAAGCTAATATCTGTTGGTATTGAATCTTCCGAGAAACTAATTGAGGTAGGGGCAAAAGACGCATTTCTTAGGTTAAAGCAGAAATATCCAAATGTTTGTCTGGTACATTTATATACGTTAGAGGGGGCGATTCATGATACAGAATATAACAGGCTTTCCGAAGATACAAAAAAAGAATTGAAAGAATTTAGTGATTTTTTGAAAAAGTAACAGCAACGTAAATTCCAGTTTATCGGTCTAATAAAAATCCAAAACAGGGCGGCGGGGCAGAAGCGTTGACTATCCCGCCGCCCTTTATTTTATCGCTCCATATCCTGTTTTCTGCGGGGTTGCTGTTCCCGCTGCTCCTGCCGTAAGATACTGTAAACGCTCTTTCTGATTTTCTCCGCTTCTTTCACTTCCTCTTTCAATACAAGATACCGCTGATTAAGCGTTTTTCTCTCGGCGGTCAGCTTGGTGTATTCTTCTTTCCATGTCTTTGTCGGGATTGTGGTCTTGCCGTTCATCACGCCTTTGAGATAATTTTTCGCCGTTGTGAATAGGATTTGCTCGGCTTCGGTCAGCGGCTTCTTTCCCTTACACTTGAAATAAATGTCGGCTTGCTCTAAGTGCTTTTTCAGAGTGGCAAGCCGCCGTTCAACGGGTTTCAGTTTCCCTTGAATATCCAGTTGTTCCCCTATCATGGACTTGAATTTTTCATCAAGCCCCGCCATATCCATGATGTTATTGGTTTGCAGGAAATTCAGCATTTTTGCCGCGTCTTTGAGGTTATACAGCGATTGTGAATATCCCGCTTTCCCCGCCTGTGCCTTGCGTGACAGTATGCCTTGGATATAGTCGGCAAGGGTGGGCGGCTCGGTGTTCTCCTGTTCCTCTTTCAACCAGTCTTGCAGTTTGGAAATTGGTGTTAGTATATAAGTGTGGACAGAAAAAGTTGAACAATCTATACTATCAAATGAAAGAGCAAAGGAGATGTTCAGCATGGCGAAAAACCAAAAATCCT
>CAJTFB010000091.1 GCA_910575665.1 Eubacteriaceae bacterium | reverse complement strand
TTCGACAGTCCCAAAAACATAAAACCGACAAAAACCTCTTACATATCTAATTCTTATCAGGAAAGTCTAAAATCCATAGACACAAGATTTTTTACAGCCTCCTCTCACTTTTTAGGATGGATACTATACTTACTGCTATGCATAGCAGTAAGTATAGAAAAAAATATATTAGTAGCATCTTCTTCATGTTCATTCATTTAGTCTTTCAAAAATTTCAAAAATTTCCCCTTTAATAAATTATAATCCTCAATAAAAATATTGTCTTCTACTAAAGTATATTCTTTATAATAACATAAAGCTTTTTTTGTATATTCCATACCCAAGGTGGCAAGTTCCTTTCTGTTTGTAGATTTTTCTTTTTGCAACAGTTGCCGATAAATAAATTGACTAAAAAAACCATAACATTTTGCTTCTTTAGTTTTTATTCCTAATTCTTTTGCATTATCTAATGCTATGCTAATGCAACTTTTTGCTTCTGTAATGTTTCTCAAATATTCATAATAATACGCTTTTGAAAGATAAAAATCAGTTTTAAAAGGTGTAACAAAATTTTCTAACATTTTATCAACTTCATCAATGTATTGAGTACACTCGTCAATACCAATCTCATGTAAGGAATATGAAAAACTTATATATGTATTTATCAACTGTGGCACAATTCCAGTATAAGACCATAATGCATTTATTTTTAATGTCAGTTCAATAGAGCGGTTATACAAATCTATGGCTTCAGAAAATAATTCTTCCACTTGTTCTAATTCATTAGATTGAAGACTAGATGCACTTATAAAACCATATTGTAATATTCTATACATTATTTTATTTAAAACATTAGCTTTTTGTTCATAAAATCTTGATAATAAGTAAGTATCACTAATATTACATTCATCAAATTTCTTATATAGTTCGAGTGCTTGTTTCACCTGACCACTATGATCTAATGCTCTTCCCAATTCTATTCCTATATCAATTAATTTAGAAGGATTATTTTCTAATTCTTCCTTAAGTAAAAGTATACTTTTTTTACTATATCCTAGTTCCATGTATATAATTGCATATTGGACATTTATACTAGAAAGTAATTCGTAATTTACTTTTGAAACTGATTTTAAAGCCATATCTGCATATTTGCGAGCATTAATATAGTCATTTTTGTAGTAATCGAGTTTTGACTTAAAAAAATATAAATAAGATAAATCATTATTGATAAATCTTAGTTTTTTTGAGCTTTTTAATAGTATATCAATAATCTTCGATATATCAGGATCGTTTAAAGAATAATCTTTCAAAAAGGAATCCATTCCCAATAGAATAAGATTGAACACCTTCTTAAAATATTTATCGTTATTATTTAAAAGTAAAAGAATACACTCTTCAAGGTTTGTCACAGTTGATAATGACTCCAACATCATTTTGGGCAAACAATCTCTGACATATTCATCAAACGTATTGATAAAACATTTTTTATATAAATCAATTTTTTTGTTTCGAAGCATTTCATTAAAATAAAACAATAGTCCATTATGATAAATAAAACTTCTATCACTTAAATTGAATACCCCTATAAAAAAAGATATGCCCTTAGACTCATATTCATTAATATACTCTTTAAAAAAATTTTCTTCTACTTTATCATGGCAAAATCTTATTATTCTATTATCTGAACTTTGCAAAAAAATATTTACATCCATCAAAGCGTTTAGTGTATCTTCAAAATCTTGATGATAGTATTTTGGGAGATATTCTAATATTCCGAATTTTGTCACTTCAATATCAGTGGAATTTATAAGATAATCAAAATATGCATATATTATTTTTTGTGCAATATTTGTTTTGTTTTTTTCGATTCGTGCTATCATAGTTTTAGAAAATAAATCATAAATAGCATTTAAATTTTCAGCTATTTTTGTTTCAGATTCTACATTTGTTATTTCACCAATAATTTCACTTGCTATAGAAATAAAATATGGTGGCACAGTATTGTTTATTATAGCCTCTCTAACTTTAGGATTTACGATTTTATAGCTATTCAAAAGATTTTCTTTTTCTCTTACATCTAATGGAATCAGATTGTAGCTAGCATCATCAAGCCCTTCAATATTTAGTGAATGTTCTTTATTTGAATAAAAATACATAGGATTCAAATGTAATGACGTTGAATTCATATAATTGAAATAAGCATTTCTTCTACATGTAATAACTAGTTTGATATTTATACATTTATTTATAAATATTTTGTGGGCTAATGCAAGAAGTGCACAATAATGAGCTTGCTGCAGTTTTAATCCGTCATTAATTTCATTTAGTCCATCAAAAATAAGCAAAAGTTGACCTCCTCTTAACGAAAATGAACTATTAATATTTTGTAATAATAACTCTTCTTCATCGTCGTTAATTTCAGTTTCAAGGAATAAAGAAAGACCTACTTTTTCCATAGACATTATTTTAGGAGAAACAACAATAGGTAAAATATTTTCATCGTGTTGAGAGTGAACTAAAAGTTGTCGAATAGAACTTGTTTTTCCACTTCCACTACTTCCCGACACAAAAATACTAGAATAATCAGATAAAAGAAATTTTTGTAAATCTATATCTAATTTTAAAGTAATATAATTATTAATAGACATGTGAAAGGCATTTCCCATTAATAAAAAATCATCCATATTTTTTTTGCTTATCCTTTTGCATAACAAATAAACTGAGGATGATATATCATCAGCATGACATTCTTGTTGAAGTGTAATTTTAAGATTAACCCATTTTGAATCATAAACTATATATTGTTCAGAATTTATTTGTGTCGTAACATCAGGTAATAATTGAATATATCTTTGATATAGCAAATTAATGTCTTTGGGATCAAATTGCTCAATTGTAATATACATTTTATCATCAATAATAGATGTTTCGTGGCATTTTTCTATGAGCAACTTGTGTATTCTATAATTTTCGTCAAAATTTGTTTCTGCTTTTATTGAATTTGGAAGTAATAAAGCCAAGAACTGTACAACTCTAATAAGTTCATTAAAATTATCTAAAGGTATATCACAGTTCTCCAAAATGAGATTTTGATTGATATTTAGTTTAATCAATTTAGGGTTTTGTTTATTAGTACAAACAATTCTTGAAATCGCATTCCAAAAAGATTTGTCATAATTTTCTGGAATTGCTCTTTTATCTATCTCAGTTTTTAATTCCGAAAGATAAACATCACAATTGACATCATAAATTTGGCTTCGAACAATAATTTCTATTGAGACTCCAATAATTAGTGCGTCAACTTCATTTCTTGGAATATGCAACAGGTATGTAGGTAATTGTTTGCTTTTAAAAAAATATAGATAACTATATAAACATTGTTTATAACATTCAGAATAATTTTTTAACGACTCTGATTTATGAAATCTTTTTCCTATGGCTTCAGATTTGTTTAGGATATCTAAAAAAAATTCATATATACGGTCATATATTTTTAACAACTCAACAATAGAAGTTTCATTCCATTGTTTATTTATGAGCATTTCTTTCGATTTAACTATATTACTATACTTTGATTCAATAAGAAAATTATATAATTTTTCTGTAATCTTTTGAAAATCGCCAAATTCTTTTCCACATAGGAAATTATTTATTGAATCCCTTTGAGCCATCAGTTCATAAATATGTCTACTTTCATAAACGTCATTTATATGAGGACCATTGATATCTATCCAATATACAGCAAAATCATGTAAAGAACTAATAGCATTCATAAGGCCTATATCTTGTCCTCTATAACCTAAAAACAGCAAAAGCCCCGAAGTCTTCGCCACGATATCTTTACACAGGTTTTCTGGTAATTTCATTAGCTCATGAGGCGCAAAACGAAACTCACCGTCTTCAAGATCACCATGTATCTTCAAGAGATTAAACATCGGCTTTTGACCTATGTTTTTATAATCATTATTTCCTACCCTTTTTCTATATGAAAGACCATTTAATGCCTTTTCTAAAAGCATATCGAAATTTGTGGTTATTACATTATGTATATACCCTTTTTCTATGAGGGTACGTAAATACTTATGCCCTTCTGATGGTTCTGTATTATCCAACTTCTTTTTTAATAAAAATTGACGCTCTTTCTGTGCTTTTCCTTCCCAAACAATATCAATAAATTTTTTGTATAATTCTTCCCACGTATAGGATTCTATTTCGTTTATAGATATATTATGTTCTAAAAGACATGATTTCATAATTCCGACTGTAGAAATATCATTGGAAGTCGAACTCAGAGAACATCCTGCCCCTAAAATAATTGTAGTATTATGATAGTCTTTCAATTCCCTAAGAGCATATCCAAGTCTTAAAAACGCATTTTCTGGATTATTTGACATACATATCTCCTTACTAATAAAATAAGTTTAAATTTTAATGGTGTTAGCAGTAAGTGGGTTGGTAAAATTATACAGTTACCTAATCAACTTTCTTTACATCTTTATTACTTGAAAATAATTGATGTTTGACACTGTCAGCCCTACATCCATCATACGCTCGGTAATACTTTCAGCATCACGATTTGTAATCATAAACAATATATTATACCTGTTAATATATTTGCTTTCCTCTCCAGGTCAGAACATATACTGTCAATTGATAAAATTATGGAATCTGTTTACTAGGTTTAGGCTATAAAAGTAGGAATATACCACTTTCCAACTTTTACACTTCCTTATCATGTAGCCTACAATGCCCAGAAACAATAGTAGCTGAACATGTTGTTACAAAGGCCAGTGTTCCATTTACTATACTATATGGTATTCATATATGCTGACGAGATATTTTTCCGATTCTCATGTAAACACACATATAATTCACTGGAAATGCCCCTTTTCTCCATTATATTATTCATCTTTCAATTCCGATTCGATTTCCAACGGATAATTATCAATTATCCTTCAAACATATTTGACAGAAAATAAAATGTTATCCGTTGGTTTCCCTCCTGATAATCTCCAATTATCTATACCAAAAACTATTATACAGCATATTTTTATAAATTTCCATATCTTTCTACAAAAAATAACAAAATTTTTCCTTATTCTCAAGAAACTATCTCCCCCGCATCTCCATCCAAGCCCTTTTCTTCTCCTGCACCTCTGCCTCCATCAATTCCGGGCGAATAATACTTTTAATCGTCTCCTCCTCTGCCCCTGTCTGTATCAGTTCCCGTATCACTTCCCGCCTTGTCCTGCTGATCTGCCCGGAACTGAAAATATCTAACAGGCTCATCCCCGGAAAATCCCTCTCAAACTGTTTCTTCCGTTCTTCAGAACTCCGTTTTGCCTCCACCTCAATAGCCTTCCGGATCATATCCGGATGAATTAGGACAGACTTTTCCTGTTCGGCAGACACAGTATGTACTTTCCCCATAACCGCATCCATATCCATCATCATAAACTCATACGCATCCATGCCGTAGATATGAATACCCTCGCTTTGACTTTCCTGCATTTTTAGATATTCCAATGAGGAATTACTGATAAACTGACAGTTTTCATTCTCCGGCTCTTCATCTTCCATCTCACTGTCCGGCAGATATGCCCCATACTTTCTGGCATTTTCATATTCCTGATGTTCCCACGGAAACCACTTCTTATCCCGGATTGGATTTTCGCCCCGGACAAACAGAATACACTCATCATCCGGCAACAGCCTTATTTCATACTCTAACATCAATTCCCTGCCGAGGACATCATAATTCTCACTGTACGAGCCACTGGAACCCTTGCTTTCTCCACTGGTGCGTTTATCTATCGTCCACTTGCCGAGCAGCTTGGAAACATATTCAAAGGTGCTTGCCTCATTGCCACCCAGATACAGAAAAGTGTCACAGTTGCCTGCCACGCCCTCCCATGCCCCATCTGCAAAGAGCGTCTTTAACTGTGCCAGAGATTGCAGAATCGGCACACAATAAACGCCTCTGCTGCGGCAGGTGGCAAGAATTTTATCAAAGTTATTGGGCATTTTGATATTTGCGAACTCATCAAACCAAAAGCCGACATCCAGCGGCAACTTCCCGCCAAAAAATCTCGCCTGACGGTACAATTCCTGAAACAACAGCGTATAGACCATGCCCGGTACAAAATTGAATGTATCATCATCGTCCGGTATCACGATAAAGAGATTACTCTTTGTCTTTCTGTCCCCATCCCTGCCGACACCAAACTCATCCAGAGGTATCTCATTGTCTGTAAATATCTCCAGTAGTTCCTCATTGTCAAAAGGCTGCATCCTTGCGTTGACCGTCAAGAGTACGGAACGGATTGTCTCATCCGCCCCGCCACGGTAACGCATATATGCCCGTACTGCCGGGTGTCCTGGTTTCTTTTTCTCCAGACGGTTCATTCTGTCATCCAATTTAGGCGGTTTATCCCCTACTCCAAACTGTGCCTCATTCAAAAGATACATCACGCTTTGCCAGTTCCGTTCCAACAAATCCGCTTTGCCTGTCTGTGGATTGTAAACACCCGTCGGACATTCCATCCACACATACAGGAACAGGCTTTCCAAAAACATACGCTCGGCACGTTCCCAAAATGGATCTTGGTTCGGGTGCTTGATATGTTCGATACTGGTATTTTGTATCAGATTCGTCACAAGCCTTGTAATATCACTTTTCTTGTGGATATAGAGAAATGGATTAAAATGCAAACTTTTTTCCATATCACACATATTCAGCACATAAACTCTCGTATCTGCCTGTCTCCCTAACCAACCGCCTAATTCCTCTACCAGACTTCCTTTCGGATCGGTGTAAATATTACAATCATGCAGGGATAAAAGGTTCGGTGTCAAGAAAAACGCTGTCTTCCCGGCACCGGAACCACCCACCACAAGAACATTATTATTTCTCAGGGTGTCCGAATCGTAGCGGAACCGGATATTCTCGGAAAGCACTTTATTCTTTGCGGATAATCCCGTTTCCTTTTCCGTAGCATCGGCATATTTGGCATTAAACTCCCGGATACTTCCCCACTTTGCAGAGCCAAATTCGTTCCCGTGCATAAAATTATAATTCATCCGGCTATACGCAGAGAAACTGGCAATCATCCATATCAGAAAACCGACTGCCATTACCCCTGCCGTCTTTTCGTTGTAGCAAAATACCGGGTGCAGAATACACCACACCACCTGTTCCTTGATGCGACTGATATCCACCTCCAGCAGATATAATCCGCTGACGCAATAGGACAGATACAATGTGGGGATTAACAACACAAAACAAAATATAACAAGAGTATGCAGACGTATCTGCTTACTATCCACAGCTACCCTCTTTGCTCGCTTTTTCTTTTTATACATAAAACACTCCCCCTTTTACTTAACTGCTTTTGCTGCTCTCTTTCCTGATACCACTTTCTCTGGCATGGATTTTGTGGAGCTATACTATAAAAGTAGACACAGATATGCACCATATGCTACAATAAACTACACACAAAAAAGGAGGCTTTTCATGGCTACAAACAACTACAACAAATATGACGAAGATTTCAAAAAATCCCTCGTCTCCCTTCACCAGAATGGGAAAACCCAATCCCAAC
>CAJTFB010000090.1 GCA_910575665.1 Eubacteriaceae bacterium | reverse complement strand
TCATATTGTCTGTTTTCTGCCATTTTGTTCCCTCCTTATTCTCTTGATTATATCTCAAATCCTTGAGAATGTGGTGTCAACTTTTTTTATACCACATCAAAACGAGCCGGGAAACCTTTACGGACAAGGTAGTGCGGCTTATTGAGAATGACAAGGACAGTGTAACCAACTAAAAAGAAGATACACTTTTTCTTGTTCCCTACTTGACATTACCAAATGGAACAATATAACATAACAGATATCATAAATTTTATAAAGGAACATTATTATGAGAATGATCATGAATTAGCTGATTATCTAAATAGGGCCATCGTTAAATTTAAAAGATGCTAAAAACAGCCAAAAACGTGTTGATGGCAAATAAAGAAGAGCTTGCTTGAAACAGCAACCTCTTCTTTATTAAAAACATTATCTTTTCAATCCACAGGTTTTACCCTGACAAACTTATTATATCATATTATTATTCAGATTCCATGCACACAGGAAAAAATCTTGTATAAACAGCTGAAATCTGTTATGATATAAATACCTAATGGAACAGCCGCCCACAAGGTGGTTTGTCCTGTTTAAAAATTATTATAGAAAACACCACCCTGACACCTGCCAAAGTTTCTAGGGTGGCTTTTCTATATCACACTAATGACTGATCAAATAAATGTATGTCAGTAGTGATAGCAGAAACTGCCCAAATTGCAACAAGAAATCATATTCGTGCTTGGTGTTTTTCATGATCACCACCTCTATTCTATGTTAAATGAGGTCAATGCCACTTTGTAGACGGCTGTTCTAAAATAAATATAGCATAATTTTCCAACAGGCACAAGAGTTATTTTTACTATTCTAAACTTTATCGAAGTATTTTATCCACCTATCATCAATCCAATTCTACCCTGGAAAACAAATCCAAGATCAAGGACTTATCCTCACACGCTTTCTTGAATCGTAAAACAAAATCAGCTAAGGCCTCTTTGTCCTCAGAATAGGCACAAAACATATCTGCCTCTGGATCAAAATCAATCTTCTCCTGAAGCTCCGAACACCTTTCGTCCAAAAAAACTTGTGCCAGACTGCCCCAATCATAACCGTTGCCCTCGAAGCCCTCTTCCGACCGGGTATCAAAAACTTCCTGCAGATACCCGCCTGCATTTAAACAGACAGACGCTCCATTACTTTGTTCTACCCAGATAAATGGCGCAATTTCATTCTTAAAATTTTCATGCATTTTTGCCCCTCCTATCGCAATTTCTCTATTCTTTGCCCCCATTGTACCACAAAACCTGGAACTTGAAAATTCCACTTAGAAAATTTAATGTTTTCACGCCCTCTGCTTTGTGCTATACTGAAAAAAATCTTATATTCAAAAGGAGAAACTTATATGGCAAAAACAGCATGGATTTTTTCTTACAAGCTTAAGAAAAATGTGAGCGAGGAACAGTTTATTGAACTAACACAAAAATTACACGATGAAGTTATCTCTAAAGCAAAAGGCTTTATTTCCTGGGAACATTACTTACAGGGTAATGTTTGGACTGACTTTGTTCTCTGGGAAACGGAAGAAGATGCAAATAATGCTACAAAGGCAGGGGAAGGGAAGGAAGTAACCGAAAACTTCTACGCTTGTATCCAGATGAACACTTGTAGGGCTTTAATTTCGCAACTTGTAAAAAAATACTAGATAACTTTTATCCAGAAACCAAGCCGAGTCAAAAGGCAAAAAGAAAGGACATATTTCATGAAACATTGCGGGACTAAATATTTGGAGACAGACAGATTGACTTTAAGAAGATTTAAAAAAGAAGACGCTGAAGCAATGTACAATAATTGGGCGTCAGACAATGAAGTCACAAAATATTTAACATGGCCACCCCATTCAAACCAGGAAGTAAGCCAGAGCATATTGGATGGATGGGTAAACTCATATTCAGATGACAATTTTTATCAGTGGGCTATCGTACTAAAAGACAATGGAGATAAGCCTATTGGCAGTATTTCTGCAGTAGATATAAAAGAAAAAACTTCTATGGCACACATCGGTTATTGTATTGGAAGAGCATGGTGGCATAAGGGGATTACATCAGAGGCATTAAGAGCTGTTATGGACTTCCTCTTTGATAAAGTAGAAGCAAACCGAATTGAAGCAAGACATGACCCTCGGAATCCTAATTCGGGTAAGGTCATGAAAAAATGTGGAATGAAATACGAGGGAACTTTGCGTAGTTTTGGCTGGAATAATCAAGGAATATGTGATGCCTGCTACTATGCATTATTAAAATCGGAACGGTAAACTCTGCGAATCAATGAAGTAAATATTCTAATCTCCGGAAACTCCCTTTTTTAAAGGAATATTCCGGCGTCTGCAGAGGATATGACACCTCTTCCAGATAATACCATGGATTATCCGCGTGCAGTGGATTTTTCAACAGGTGAAATTCCTGTGCAGGCATGAAACCTTGGCCGAGCAGAAAAGCCTTTTTTCCGTCAGAAGATCTGCATACATCTACCACCATCACAACGTGCCCCGGACTTCCGGCATACAAGAAAATATCTCCTGTGGTTGCCTCGGAAAGCTTTATTTTCTTTGACTCCTGTTCCATTGAAAGCGTACCTGCATAGGCAAATACCATTCTTAGATATTTTTTGAAATTTTCATAAGAATCATCGTGGGCGCCACCTGGAACCCAGGATGACCGGGATTCTCCCGTCCGTATCCGGTAGCCTGAACGCCATTTAGTATATTCTGCCTGAAAACCGTCCACAAACCGAAATGAGATGCGCTCCTTCTGACCCGTCTTCCAAAAATATTCTGCATATACCCGCATCACCGAGTCCGCACATTGCTGCAGATCTTCCTTTTCCATTGGCAATTTGAATATTGCCATATGTGCACTCTGGTTTCCCTTCTCTTCCCCATTATATAGAAGCACCGGTTTTCCTGCCTTTTTCAAAGGATATTTCCGCAAAAACGTGGTCAGGCTGTCCCGCCTTGCCTCCGTTCTCTCATATCCCGGCGGCGGTGCAACTCTTTCCTGAAGAGTTTTTCCTTCCGGATTTATAATTTCCTGCGGTTTTTCTGTATCGGATTTCTGTTGTTCCTCTGATTCTGCTGAAAATCCCGGTAAAGATTCCGGCGACGGCATCGGCGCCTCTGATTCCTTTGGTATTTCCGCTGGGAAAATCATCATTCCCACCATTACTCCCGCCAAAACGGTCAGAAGCACTGTGAGGAAAATAAAAAATCTTTTTGCCTTGTTCATAACCGATCCTCCATTACTTTTAACGCCACATTCACGATATGGGCGATATTCTGATCTCCCGCAAATTTCTCCGCATCACAAAAGTTTTCCTCTATCGAAAGCCATTCCAGCGGATTCAGCTCTTCCACTAGTTGTATTGGAGCAGATAATCTCCCCACATACAGCTCTAAAATAAAATCCTGATAATAATATGTAATATCCATGAAATGGAACAATGGAATCTCTTTCAGCAATGGACCGGGATTGCAAGTTCCACCGGAGCTTTGTTGTGGGCAAAACAAATTATTGAGCGTTTAGATGTTTTTGAAACAAGAACACTGGAAGCGTGGTACGACTATTTCAATACAGGTAAGCCTGAACATTTCTTTGCCCTCATGCAAACTTTGTCATCTGACAATGGAAACTGATAATCACAAACAATTGTGCTCTTATGACGCTGGGCCCGTTTATCCTCCCAGCGTCACATCCTGTTTTTGATACCAGTTCAGCGCATATTCAAACTGCTCTTCCTTAAAATCAGGCCATAGTTCCTGAATGATACAAAAATCCGAGTACACTGTCTGGAGGGGAAGGAAACCGGATAAGCGACACATGCCGCCCCACCGTATCACCAGATCTACCCGCGGAATCATTTTAGAAACCCAGTCATGTTTCATGTCCCATTCCCATCCATAATTCACTAAAAGGTTCACCCTCATTTTGTCCGAATCGCTGCCTGGTGACGTCTCCGGTTCTGTGTAAGGAATCAATTCTTTTGGAAAGCAGGAAGATTTCGTATTCCCCAGCACATACGGTCTCACGTCTTCTGATTCCATCAATTTTACCGCCTCCACACAGGCACGGGAAAAGGCTTTAAGCTGTTCCCTGGGACGTTTACAGTTATCCACGGTAAAACCGTAATAGGTCAGTTCTCGAACACCATATTTTTTTGCTGCCCGAAGAAGCTCCAGACCTGGTTCTAGTCCAAAGGCATACCCTTCTTCTTTTTTCAATCCACTTTTCTTCGCCCATCTTCGATTGCCATCCGGGATAATTCCGATGTGTTTGGGAATCCGAAACATGATGCCCTCCTCATTCCTTTATTTTCCTATTATTGTGGACAATTTTCGTTTATATTATACCTTTTCCAAACTGCTTAGCCTGTACTTCACACCTTTTTTGCCGAAAAAAAGTTTTACGAAACGACGTAAAATGGCAAAATGGGTGTCGTTTGTCGCAAATTTGTGTCATTCATTCCATTTCGCACAATTCCGGTTTGTTATGTGGTAAAATATAGGAGAAGTTGTAAATAACCAGCAGAAAGGAAAAGGTGAAATATGAAAAGAGCTTTAGCAATATTATTGTTTATTGGAATGATGCTGTCAGGGATATGCCAGCCATTCAACAAAACAACCTGCTCTGCAGGAACAGACCAGCAGACCACCACCTATACCGGAGACAATTTCAGGATCGAGTATCAGATCGTATCCCAGTGGGACCAGGGCTACATAGCCAATGTAACCATATTCAATACAGGCAGTACAACGATAGAAAACTGGGAATTGTCCTATCAGTCTGCGGATGAATACGTCAATCTATGGAATGCCTGTGTTGACTATCGCGGGGCAAACTATTACAATATAAAAAATGCAAGACATAACCAAAATATTCATCCGGGGGAGTCTGTTTCCTTCGGCTTCCAGGCGGCATGCAAAGGAGAATCCGTGGATATTCCCCGGTCCTATAAAATTCTGGGGGACAGGCTTGTGGTGAACAATAAGGAATGCCGGATCCAGTTCGATGTGGTCAACCAATGGCATGACGGCTGTATCATGAATGCCACCCTGTACAACAACTCGGATAAAAATATCGAAAACTGGTCCATGGAGTACGGTTTCGATTTCGAGATACAGAACATCTGGAGGGCTAAAATAGAAAGCCGGAACGGAAATATGTATAAATTAGCCAACTGTGAGTACAATTCAGTGATCCGGCCCGGGGAGAGTGAGACCTTCGGCATGCAGATCCATTTCCCTGAGGGGGCAGAGTTCAAAAAACCTTATGACATCAAATTATACCAGTACCGGAAAGATGACTGGTATCTCGATTTTGATAAGGAATGGAACCGGACCATGATCCGTGCCAACGATGAAAAAGTACTGGAAGCAATTCAAAAAAACAAGAACACGATAAAAATAGGCGTCATCGATTCAGGAATCGACTATTCCTCGAATATAAAAGTGGCTGCTTCTGAAAACTTTGTCACCTCCTATACCGAAAAGAACCCGATCTTTGGGGACTTATCCGGGCACGGGACAGCCGTGGCGGGGATCCTCGCTTCGGATTCATCCCGGAATGAAGACTCTTACCAGTTTGACAACAAATACTTAAAGCAGCTGACCACAGAAAAAGTCAGCGGAATCAATCCCTATGTGAAACTTTACTCCGCCGAAGTCCTGGACGAATCCAACAAGACCACTGTGGACCAGCTGGTGAATGGAATCAACTGGGCCGTGGAAAAGGGCGTTAAGATCCTGAACATCAGCTGCGGACTGGAAAAAGATTCAGCGAAATTACATAACGCCATCAAAAATGCCTCTGCCAAGGGAATCCTGATCGTTGCCGCAGCGGGGGATGGAAAGACGGTCCAGTATCCGGCGAAGTATGAGGAAGTAATGGCAGTTGGTTCAGTAAAGTGCAATGGAGAGCAGACCGGATCATCCCCCACCGGAAACGAAATCGAAGTTGTCGCACCGGGGGAAGACGTAACCACCTATGGTCCCTTTGAGATCTTGACAAACCAGTCAGGAACCAGCATGGCAGCCCCACAGGTGTCCGCCCTGGCTGCTATTTTGTGGCAGCAGGATCCCTCCCAGCCTGCCGATTTCATCCGGAAGCTGATCGATGCTTCTGCACATCCCCTTGGCGAACCTGCAAAGTATGGGTACGGCCTGATCGACTGCGCTTACGCCCTGGAGCAGTATGGAAAGTTTGCGGAAGGATATCATGGATCAGGTGCGGAGAAGATGTCCCTGCTGGCGGATAATGACCATACATTACTGCTGACGGACGAAGAAGTGGTTCGGGGGTACTGGGGGCGCACTGATCATGAAGCAGCCGTTGCAAAAGCAGGTTTTAATTTTCTAAAAAAAGGGGCGGTATGGCCAGATAACAAAGAATCCACAGTGAGAGGAATGAAAGATCACCCGGAATTTCATGGATATCATAAAAAGAATTATGTGGATGCCTACATTACCATGACTGAAGCAGCTTCAAAATTGTACAAAAATGGGAAATTCCCCAAATTAGATAAGGATTATTATAATAGCTTTAAAAAGGCTGCCAGTTTAGGGTTTAAAAATTATAAAATAACAAAGAAAGAAGATAAGGCAAACTTTGTATATGGAATGGCATTGCATACGGCGGCTGATATATTTTCCCATAGCACGACGGGAGTGAAGGGAAATGACCGAAAAAATTTGAAAGAAAAAAAATTAAAAGTTCTTTGTAAACAGTGGGATGTGTTAAAGCATGGTCCCAAAGATTCTAATGGTAAATTTAGTGCAGATAAAAACTTTGCAGATTCCACGAAATGTATATCAAGCAGATATGATAAAAGTGCAAAAAGAGTATGTAGTGCCATCATAAATCAGGCTGTGTCGAAGCATAAAAAGGGAAACAAAAAGGTGTTTGAATACATTTATTATTATAAGTCTGTTAAAAAAGCGTCGAAGATCAAAAAAGAGTCGGATAAGAAAAACTATGTGATAAAATCCTATGGAATACTGAATTTAACAAAGTATCTAAAACCAGGAGATAATACCAAGCTTAAAACAGTCGTAAACAATGCTGGGAATGCAAATATTAAGAAGGTGGTGAAAGCATGGAAATAAAAAAATGGACAGTGTTGCTGCTCTGTATTATTTTATGTGCAGGAAGTATCCCTATCCCTTGTAATGCTGCAGCAAAAAAGACCAGTGGAACAGATGGGAATGGAAACACCTGGGTGTATGATGTAAAGACGAAGACCCTGACTTTTTCAGGAAATAAAGGGATAGAAGATTTTATGATGGACGGTCATATACCAGAACCGGACTGGTACGTCTGGAACACCAAGGCAGAACACATCATTATAAATGATGGTATTACTAAGATTGGTATAGGTGCATTTGATGGTTTTGTAAATATAAAAACAGTTACTATGGCTGATTCGGTAACGCAGATTGGGTACGGAGCTTTTTCATCATGTATAAGTTTAAGGTCCATCAAGTTATCTGCGAATGTTACAACTATAGAAAGGGAAGCATTTTATGGGTGTAGCAAATTAGAACACCTCACATTGCCAGATACGCTAAAAAAACTTGGAGCATTGGGAGCGTGTTCAAAATTGAAAGAAGTTATCATACCGGACAGTGTGACCAAGACATATAAGATGCTATTTGTTGATTGTACATCCCTCACAAAGATCAAACTGCCGAAGGGCATGAAGGAAATCAAGCAGTATGATTTCGCCAATTGTAAGAACCTCAGAACTTTGGAAATTCCAGAGGCTGTGACGACTGTTTCCATGTCTGCGTTTTCCGGTACAAAACTGAAAAAGATCACGCTGCCCAAGAATGTAACAACGATAAAAAAAGGGATGCCTTATTGTGGAAAAGATAAAGTTTTTGCTGTAAATAATGATTTCGAGCTGCCAACCAGAGACCTCCGCCTGATCGAAATAAAATCAAAAAAGGTAAAAAGCATTGCCAAAGGCTCTTTTTCTGGTCTGTCTTCCAAGGTAGTGATCAAGGTGCCAAAGAGCAGGAAGAAAAAGTACACGAAGATGCTGCGAAAAAGCGGATTGGAAAAAAAGGTAAAGATCCGGACGCTGTGACAAAAAAAGTAAAGAGAACAACCGGACAGGAGGATATCCAAAACGAGAGTTTGAAATTTTCTCTGTAAATTCAGTTCTTCTATGATAATGATTTGAAAGGACGGACGACCACACTGGTTTTCCGTCCTTCTTTACTATAATTCCTACAATAATTTCTGTCAATAACGAATACTGGGGAAATCTTAATCTG
>CAJTFB010000089.1 GCA_910575665.1 Eubacteriaceae bacterium | reverse complement strand
GTTGGGATTGGGTTTTCCCATTCTGGTGAAGGGAGACGAGGGATTTTTTGAAATCTTCGTCATATTTGTTGTAGTTGTTTGTAGCCATGAAAAGCCTCCTTTTTTGTGTGTAGTTTATTGTAGCATATGGTGCATATCTGTGTCTACTTTTATAGTATAGCTCCATGGCGGGATTCTGGAATGTGCAGAAGGAACAGGCTGTAAAGGTTTCTGAAATAAGAGAGGAAATCATGCCGGAGAACCGGATATGTACGTTAGAGCTGGCAGAGGTGTATGTAAAGGCGGTGGAGAGTTTCATGGAGGATATGGAACCGGAAGAACGTACAAGGGAGAACCGTCCTATGTATCAAAGACAAAACGAGGAATATATACAGGGCAGATAAATAATTCCGTTGTTAAAAGGCATAGATGAAATATTCTATGCCTTTTGCAGTGCAATTAACTTACAATTAACATATATGCACTTTTAGAGTTAACATTGGGGACGGTATACTTGGTTCATACAAAAAAAACAAAGGAGTGTGTTCAATATGAAAAAATTTATTATGATTGCAACCGTTTTTACACTTATGACAGGGGTATTGACAGGATGTAGCGGCAATGCTAGTTCGTTCACTGACAAAAGTACAGCAAATGAGACAACTAAGAGTTCACAAACAATAGCCACTGACGGTTCCACTTCAATGGAGAAAGTCATTGGATTTTTGAGTGAAGCCTATATGGAGGAACATGGAAATATAAAGGTTACATACAATCCAACGGGTTCTAGTTCCGGTATACAGGCAGTAGCGGAAGGAAGATGTGATATCGGACTGGCAAGTCGTGACCTGAAGGAAGATGAAACAGCAGATTTACAGGGAACGGTAGTTGCCATTGATGGAATCGGAATCATAGTCAATCCTGATAATCCGGCAACAGATTTAACAATTGATCAGATAGGGAAGATTTACAGTGGTGAGATTACCAACTGGAAAGAGGTTGGCGGCAGCGACGCACCGATTGTCTGTATTGGGCGTGAGGCGGCTTCCGGCACAAGAGACGGTTTTGAGGAAGTGACAGGCACAAAGGATAAATGCAAGTATTCACAGGAACTTACGTCTACGGGCGATGTCGTGCAGACGGTATCCGGCAATCCAAATGCCATTGGCTATGCATCGGTTGCCTCGGTTGGTGATACGGTAAAGATGGTCAGCGTGGAAGGGGTAAGCCCGACAACAGAAAGTATTCAGGATGGGAAATACAAAGTCCAGAGAAACTTCGTGCTGGTCACAAAAAAGGACACTGCTCTTTCTAAAGCTGCACAGGAGTTTTTCGACTTCGCTACCAGCGAACAGGCAGACAGCCTTATTACAGAGGCAGGTGCTGTTCCTGTCAAACGGTAATTACAGGAGGGGCTGTTATGGAAAAGATAAAAAAGACAGCAAGGTGGATGGAAAGGGCAATGAACCTGTTGTTTTTGGTATGCGGTCTGCTGACGATACTGTTTGTCGTCCTAATTACTATATTTCTCTTGATAAGCGGCATTCCGGCAATACGGGATATCGGTCTGGGAGATTTCCTGTTTGGGAAGGTCTGGGCATCTACTTCTGCAAAGCCTTCCTATGGAATCCTTCCCTTTATCCTGACATCCGTATACGGAACTCTGGGGGCAATCCTCATAGGAGTTCCGATTGGACTGCTATGTGCTATTTTTCTGGCAAAGATGTCCCCAAAGAAAGTTAGCAGTGCAGTAAGGAATGTGGTAGATTTGCTTGCCGGAATCCCGTCTGTCGTTTATGGGCTGGTGGGAATGATCATCATTGTTCCATGCGTAAGGGAGATATTTCATCTCCCGGATGGTGCAAACCTCTTTTCGGCAATTCTTGTCCTTGCTGTTATGATTCTGCCCTCTGTCATTTCCGTATCGGAAACGGCAATCGGGGCGGTGCCAAAGGAATATGAGGAGGCTTCTCTTGCTCTGGGGGCGACAAAGACGGAAACCGTATTTAAGGTGGTTGTGCCTGCCGCAAAAAACGGCATTGTCACTGCGGTTGTATTAGGCATTGGCAGGGCAGTCGGGGAAGCGATGGCGGTTATGATGGTAGCGGGAAATGTTGCCAATATGCCGAAACTGTTTGGCAGCGTCCGGTTTCTGACTACTGCTGTTGCCAGTGAAATGTCCTATTCTTCCGGCTTACAGAGACAGGCATTATTTTCCATCGCACTGGTGCTTTTTCTGTTCATTATGGCAATTAACCAGATATTAAATGTAGTAATTAAAAAAAAGGTTTGAAGTTCCACTATTGCATGAAAATACCATGCCAAGTGGAACTAAGGCAAACCTATCAAGAACGCAAAAACAGCGTTCTTGAGGAAAATGGAGGAAATACATGTGACTGATACAATATCGAAAGCAAGAAAAATTAAGGATACTATCTTAAAGCTGATGATGGTTTTATCAGCAGGATTGATTTGCTCTCTCCTGCTCGGACTGATTGGATATATCCTGTACCGGGGCATTCCACATATCTCATGGATGCTTGTTTCTACGAAACCAAGCCTTTTGCGTGGTACGGTCGGGATTCTGCCAAACATCCTGAATACCTTATATATCATTATCATAACGCTTGTAATTGTACTGCCGCTTGGGGTAGGGGCTGCGATTTATCTGAACGAATATGCAAAGAATAAAAAACTGGTACGGGTCATTGAACTGGCAACAGAAACCCTTGCCGGAATCCCATCAATTATATATGGACTGGTGGGAATGCTCCTGTTTGTGCAGTTTTTCTCTCTGGGAACCAGTCTGATGGCCGGTTCGCTCACCCTGGCAATCATGACATTGCCCACGATTATACGCACCACACAGGAAAGCCTGAAAACGGTGCCAAAAGCATACCGGGAAGGTTCGCTTGGATTAGGGGCAGGCAAATGGTATATGATTCGTACAGTTGTCATTCCCTGTGTCATTGATGGGATTGTTACCGGCTGTATCTTATCGGTGGGCAGAGTGGTAGGTGAAAGTGCCGCACTTCTCTTTACGGCAGGGATGGCAAATGAACTGCTGTCCGTACCAGAGGCAGTGCAGGCGGGAAATGCGGGTTCTACCCTGACCGTTGCCATGTATGTATATGCGAAAGAGCGCGGGCAGTTTGATGTTGCGTTTGCGGTTGCCGCTATATTGCTTGTACTTACCTTTCTTATCAATATGTCGGCAAAGATAGCGGCGGTTAGACTGAAACAGAAACGAGGTTAAAGTTATGGAACACATTATCACGACAAAGAATTTAAACTTATGGTATGGTGCGAGCCATGCCCTGAAAAGTATCAACATGGAAATCCCGGAAAAGAAAATCACTGCGCTGATTGGCCCCTCTGGCTGTGGAAAATCCACTTATCTGAAAACATTGAACCGGATGAATGATTTGGTGGAAAGCTGCCGTATCGAAGGAGAAATTATGCTTTCCGGCATTGACATTTACAAGGGGATTGATGTAAACATTTTGCGGAAACGTGTTGGCATGGTCTTTCAAAAACCGAATCCGTTTCCAATGAGTATTTATGATAATATTGCCTATGGTCCAAGAATACATGGAATCAAATCAAAGGTTAAGTTGGATGAAATCGTGGAGCGTTCCCTGACGCAGGCGGCAATCTGGGAGGAATGCAAAGACCGTTTGAAAAAGAGTGCATTGGGCATGAGTGGCGGCCAGCAGCAGAGGCTCTGCATTGCAAGGGCACTGGCGGTAGAGCCGGAAGTCCTTCTGATGGATGAACCGACGTCTGCCCTTGACCCTATTTCCACTTCAAAGATTGAAGATTTAGCAATGGAACTGAAGGAAAAATATACGATTATTATGGTAACCCACAATATGCAGCAGGCAGTGCGGATTGCAGATAAGACAGCATTCTTCCTGCTGGGCGAGGTGGTGGAGTTTGATGATACGCAGACCATGTTCTCCACACCGTTTGACCAGAGGACAGAGGATTATATTACAGGGAGGTTTGGATAATGCGGAATAAATTTGACAGACAGTTATCGCAGCTTAATACAGAACTTGTTACCATGGGAGCCTTATGCGAGGAGGCAATTACCAATGCGGTAAAATATCTTACGGATAATGAAGAAAACAGCAAAAATATGTGTCTGGATGCGGATACGCAGATTGATAAAAAAGAGCGTGATATCGAAACCCTCTGCCTGAAACTGATTTTGCAGCAGCAGCCCGTGGCAAAAGATTTGAGAGTTGTTTCAGCCGCTTTGAAAATGATATCCGATATGGAACGGATTGGAGATCAGGCATCGGATATTGTGGAGATTGCACCTTATGTGGCAAAAAAGGGAACGCTTGGCGAAACCCATATCCGGGAAATGGCAGAAGCAGCGATCAAAATGGTGTCAGAAAGTATTGAATCTTTTGTAAAAATGAATCTGGATATTGCCTGGCTGGTAATTGAACATGATAATATCGTGGATGATTTATTTGACAAGGTAAAGCGGGAGTTGATAAAATCAATAACGGAGAGACACGACGATGCGGAGGCTCTTATGGATTTGCTGATGATTGCAAAATATTTTGAGCGGATTGGCGACCATGCAGAAAATATTGCGGAATGGGTTATTTATTCCATTACCGGAGAGCATCGGAAAAGACCTGAAAATAAGGAAAGCTCCACCAAAGGAGGAATCGGTTAACATGATTTATCTGCTGGAAGATGATGATAATATAAGAAAGCTGGTATGCTATGCGCTGTCAAAAGAGGGATTTGAAGTACAGGGGCATTCTTCTCCAAAGGAATTTTGGCAGGGACTAAATACGGAACTGCCGGAATTGGTTTTGCTGGATATTATGCTGCCGGAAGAAGACGGGTTGTCGATTCTGAATAAACTGAAAGGTAATGCAGCGACTGCGCATATCCCTGTGATTATGCTTACCGCAAAGGGCAGTGAATTTGATAAGGTCACAGGCCTTGATATGGGAGCGGATGATTACGTGGCAAAGCCTTTTGGAACGATGGAACTGATTTCAAGGATCCGGGCGGTACTGAGGCGTTCCCAAAAAACGCAGGATGACAGAACGTATACGATTGGCGGGCTGTATGTTAATCCTGCAAAACATATTATTACGGTATCAGGGGAAGCGGTATCGCTTTCCTATAAGGAATATCTGCTGTTGATGGTTCTGCTGGAGGCAGAGGGCAATGTAGTGGAACGTGACAGGCTTTTAACCAGTGTCTGGGGGGAATATTATACAGAATCCCGGACGCTGGATGTGCATATCCGGAAACTGCGGGTAAAACTGGGGGATGCCGGAAAACTCATTCAGACTATAAAAGGAATCGGTTATAAATTAGGAGGCGATTGGAATGAATAAAAAAATTTTTCGTTCGTCACTGCTTACCGTCTGTCTTGTATTGGCAGCTACCATTGCATTGATTATGGGGCTTTTGTTTCATTTTTTTGAAAAGCAGATACAGAAAGAGCTTGCCAATGAGGCCGGCTTTCTGGCACATGCTCTTGAAAATGAGGGAGCCGGATATTTTGACAGTTTTGATAACAAGAATAACAGACTTGCCGGAAATAACCGTATCACATGGATTGATGAAAATGGAACGGTATTGTTCGACAGCAGGGCAGATGTGTCCGAACTGGATAATCATGCCGACAGGGATGAAATTAAAACGGCAATGAAAGAGGGGAAGGGCATGAGTACGAGGTACTCCAAAACCCTGACGGAAAAAACAGTGAATTATGCCATACGGCTTTCCGATGGCAGCATACTGCGGGTTTCGACAGAACAGTATACGGTAGTAACCATTCTGATGGGGATGCTTCAGCCGATTTTATTCATTATGTTTGTCGCATTGATTTTAACACTGGTGCTTTCCGCAAGGGTATCAAAATCCATTATAGAACCAATTAACAAACTGGATTTGGAAATACCGGAAAATAATGACACATATGAGGAATTAACACCTCTGTTACGGAAAATTGCAGACCAGAAAGAAACGATAGGGGAACAGCTTGCGGACGCCCGCAAAAAACAGAAAGAATTTAACCTTATTACAGAAAATATGAGTGAGGGCTTTCTGGTTATTGATGCAGACGCCAATCTCCTGACCTATAATTCTGCCGCATTAAACCTGCTTGAGATTACCCCTCCGGCAGACAGGAGTGTCCTGCTGTTCTGCCGGGCAAAAGAGTTCAGAGGCGTTATATCCGATGTATTGTCAGGAATAAAGGCAGAGAATACGATGGTGCGGGAGGAACGCAGTTACAGTCTGATTGCCAATCCGGTTTATGAGAAGGAATCCGTAATTGGGGCCGTTGTGGTTATTCTGGATATTACGGAACGTGAAAAAAGGGATATGCTGCGCCGGGAGTTTACGGCAAATGTTTCCCATGAACTGAAAACTCCGCTGACGTCTATCTCTGGCTTTGCCGAACTGATGAAAGCAGGCGATGTTCTGGAAAATGATGTGACTGACTTTTCAAAATCCATTTATGATGAGGCACAGCGGCTGATTACGTTAGTCAATGATATTATTAAGATTTCTGAACTTGACGGGCAGAGTATTCCTTATGAAAAGGAAACGGTGGATTTATATGAATTGTCAAAGGAAGTAATCGGACGGTTGGAAAAAGAAGCCGATAAGAAGAATATTACCTTTCATTTGATTGGCGGCAGGGCAGAGATTATAGGCGTGCATAAAATTTTGGAGGAAATGCTCTATAACCTTTGTGACAATGCGATTAAATATAACAAGGAAAATGGTACGGTGGATGTTTTGATAAACCAGACGGGAGATGGCGTGAATGTGATTGTGCGTGATACGGGAATCGGGATTCCTATATCACATCAGGACAGGGTGTTTGAACGCTTTTACCGGGTGGATAAAAGCCATTCCAAAAAGGTAGGTGGAACAGGTCTTGGTCTTGCCATAGTAAAGCATGGTGCTCTGTACCACCATGCAAAGCTCAGTCTGGAAAGTACTGTGGATGTGGGAACGGTGGTAACGATTGCATTTTCTAAAAAATAATAAAGATAAATATATGCCGGAAAACAGCCCGTATAAGGGCTATGCCCGGCATATTTTTAACGCAGTTTTAACATACTTATTATCTGCCCTTTATGGTTTATCAGATGGAAATCGTATAAAATAACTTGTGTAAACAAGATAATTACTGGAATGGAGGAGCTATGAAAAAGAAGAAAACAGTGAAAAAGTTAAAAAAGAAAATTGCGGTTTTGGAAACAGAAAATCTGTCATTACAAGAGAGCGTTTTGCGGGCAGAGAACAACAGCAGGGAAAAAAGTGCTTTTTTATCCCATATGTCCCATGATATACGGACACCCCTGAATGGCATTATTGGAATGACAGGTATTGCCATGAAACATTTTGATGATAAAGATAGGGTTCTTGATTGTCTAGGGAAAATTGACAGTTCTTCCAAACATCTGCTATCCCTGATTAACGATATTTTGGATATGAGCCGGATTGAAAGCGGCAGAATGGTTATGAACCATGAACGGATGGATATACGTGAGGTGATTAACGGTTGTGCACTAATTGCAGAAAGTCTGCTGGCACAGAGAAAGGTGGATTTTGTCAGGGAGTTTGGTATATTCCATCATCCTCTGCTAATTGGCGATGAATTACATCTGCGTCAGGTAATTATCAATATTTTATCAAATGCCATTAAGTTTACCCCGGATGGAGGGAAAATCTTTTTTCAGGTAAAGGAGGTTTCTGCTGGAGACGGAAAGGCGACATACCATTTTGAGATTGAGGATACCGGAATTGGTATGAAACCGGATTTTTTGAAAAAAATTTGGGATTCCTTTACACAGGAAAATAGCGGAAATTGCAATGGGTATAAGGGAACCGGATTGGGAATGGCTATTACAAAAAAACTGGTTGATTTGATGGGGGGGATTATCAAGGTAGCAAGCAAGCCGGGAGTTGGCAGTAAATTTACTGTGGAGGTAACATTTGATACAGGGATAATGTCTGGCATTGCAGAGAAAGAGAATAAAATGGAAAGCATACAGGAACGGAACGCCCATCTGGACGGCATGAAAGTCCTGTTAGTTGAAGATACCCCACTGAATATGGAAATTGCAAAATTTATGCTGGAAGATGAAGGGATTGAAGTAATGACGGCAGAAAATGGACAGATTGCTGTTAATATTTTTAATAATTCGCCTGAGAATACTTTTAATGCTGTGTTAATGGATGTGAGAATGCCTGTGATGGATGGTCTGACCGCTACAAAATCAATCCGGACATTGCCAAGAACTGACGCTGTAACAGTCCCAATAATAGCTATGACAGCAGACGCATATAGTGAAGATATAAGAAGGACAACTGATGCAGGAATGAATGCACATCTGACAAAACCTGTCAGTCAAGAGAAAATGCTCTCGACTTTGGAGAAATTTTATTCTGTATAAATAATAAATTCTTTTGGATTTATATTTCCGTGAAATGTAATCCGAGATTCCCGTCTGAAGGGGAAAGATGAATACAAACAGAATAAATCACAGCAGTGAAAGTGACGATACAAATGCAGGAGGAGCAGAGATGTTCTTCCTGTTT
>CAJTFB010000088.1 GCA_910575665.1 Eubacteriaceae bacterium | reverse complement strand
TTCGACAGTCCCAAAAACATAAAACCGACAAAAACCTCTTACATATCTAATTCTTATCAGGAAAGTCTAAAATCCATAGACACAAGATTTTTTACAGCCTCTATGTTTACGTCAAGACGGTTCCTGTGAGGCAACCACAACCCTCTCTAATGTATACAGACTGATACAGAAACACATAGAGGGGCTTGAAAATTTCCACCCTTTCACCAGTTGCAGCACACCTATACGAGCAACCTGTTATCAAACGGGGCAGCTATCCTTATTTAAAATATTCAATCAGATTTTATTGCTGAAACCACCAACAGCCTCGCATCCCGTCCCACCCAGCTCCGACAGGTGGACAACGTGAGAAACTCATATTTCCAGAAGAACTCCTCTGGTGTATCCTTCTTAAATTCTGCCCTGATCTGCTTTCCCATCTCAGTCTGGTACAGACTCCCGGAAAGTATTTTACTCACATATTCCCCATACTCATTCCAGTTCCCGACATCGGTGAAAGAATAAATGGGGGATGATGTCGTTGTCTGCATTACCGACACAATCTGGTACTGCCGTTTCTCATCCCCCGCCCGGAAACTGATTTCCGGATGTTCTTTATAATAACTCTCACTGGAATACGCATGAAGCGCCCCGAACATCCTGCCGCTGTTGATATTGTGTCCATAAATGATGCAATTATCACTGTCAACCGTGCATCTGGAATCCAGAAACGGGGTGCCATAAAAACTATAGTTCCCATCAAAATCCCGGTGCAGGTAATACTCGCTGTCATCTTCCCGCTGCATGACCGGATAAGAAATACTGGTACCTTTAATCTTCAGCCAGCCAATCCAGTCCGGATTTTTTACTTCCTCTGGTAAAACCGGGGAAACGGGATTCTCATCCCGCCCCTCCTCGATTTTCTCTAGCTGATCAAAACGCTCTTCCTGCTTTTTGTCATCCCGGTAATAACGGTATACAAAATACCCTGTTACCATGAATGCCAACAAAAATAAGAGGCATAACAACCTCTTTACCCGTTTCTTCCTGCTATTTACTTGTTTCTTCTGCTTCATTTTGCACGCACCTTTTTCCTTCGGAATATGAATATCCCCCCACAACCCAGAACAGACAATAAAATGACTGCTACTACAAGTGGTGTGGTTCCTCCAGTCTGCGGCACTTTTGGTATCGGTGTCTTTTTGTCAGTGACCGATACTTTCTGTACCTCTCCAGTGTCTTTTACTGTATACTGAACCGGTTCTGCAAGCTGGTAGCCTTTCGGTGCCTCAATCTCTTTGAACGTATAGGTTTCCCCTGCATTCAGCTTTCCGATGATGTCATACCCCTCCTCTTTGGAAGTAAAACTCATCACCTTTTTGTCATTGCTGTCATATACCTCAAATTTCGCGCCACGGAGTCCCTGCCCGGTATCACCAGCCAGCTTAATCAGGCGAATTTTTGTGGTATCATCTTTCATCTGCACACTCTGAATCTCTCCCGAATCCTTGATGGTAAACTCAATACTGTCAGCAGTCGCATACCCGTCTGCCGGCCGCTTCTCCGTCAGAATATAGGTCTTTCCCACTGCCAGTTTCTGCTCAATGATATGTTTTTCCTTTGTGGATGTCCATGACTCAACTACGGTATCCGTATCCTTTTCCATAATCTCCAGTTCACAGCCCGGTATCTCCTTTGAGCCTGCAATCTCAGTCTTGGAGATTTCCACTTTTGTCGTGTCATCCACCATGCGAACCACATTATCTGTCTGGAGTGTCTTGTTTTCCCCATTTACAATGGCAACCAGTGTCTGACCGTTCTCTCCCTGAACAAGCTGGAATGAAATACTGTCTGCCGTAATAAAACCATCCGCTGGCCTGATTTCCGTCAATGTATACGTCGTATCATGAAGCAGGCCATTTACCTGCACTGCCCCTTTTTCATCCAGAATAGCTGTGACATTTCGATAACCCATATCCTCCAGTTTTTCATTCAGTTTAATGGAATCCTTATCACCGGATGTCCAGCTAACAATCGCACTTCCCGTCGCATCGGTAATCTGCAGTTCGCACCCTGGCAGTTCCTCGCTGTTCGCAATGGATGTTTTGCTGATGACTGTGCTCGTCTGGGTATTGACCGCTTCCACATCCTCTGCTATCACTTTTGTTTCCTGATCCTTGTACTCCAGATGCACCGGATATTCCGTTTCATTCAGGTAATAACTTCCGGGTATCGACAATTCCTTCAGATAGTAATCCCCTGAGTTCAGTGCGGCAGAACTGCCGGATGCCTCATCTGTATCCGGTGTTTCCGTCTCATCCGACTCCTCTGGATCCTCTTCCTCTTTCAGATCCCCGGTCACCTCTGGCTTTTCCGTTTTCTCTGGTGCTCCTGTCATTTCCGATAATGCCAATTTACCGGCTGCTATCGGAAACATTCCGGCAAAACTGAATTTCTTGGTCAATGTTTCCACGTCCGGAAGCGGAGCCGCTGTCGATTCTGCCGGTTTCTCTGTCTCCTCCGGTATTTCAACGGATGGTGTTTCCGTATCTTCAGAACCAATATCCCTTGAATATCCCTCACTCATCAGCGAGAAATCCAGATTGGATACTGCCCTTCCGTCTGCACCTGTTATAACCGTTCCCAGTCTGGTACCGGCATCCACGATTTTCTCTCCATCCACATTGAAAATGTCATGCCTTGTATAGATGCCAAATTCCGCTCCGGCAACCGCCTGCTTTGTCGCTGCATCCGACTTGAACAGAGATACCTGCGCCTTTGCACGGGCATTCTCCACCCGGAGCACACCGCTCTCATCCGTAACATCTGTGGCATTGAGGACGTATTCCTCATCCTTATTGTTCCATGTAAATTCCACATCCCAGCCTTTGTCCGGCAGAACATAGCCATACAGCGTCTTTTTCTCTTTTACATGGTATTTGCCCAACGGCAGTCTGACCGTTACCACACCGTCCTCATCTACCGTATATCCTGTGATATCTTTGCAGTCTTTTGCAAATTCCGCACCTTCCCCGGTTGTAATGGTCGTTACCAGGTCGCCCTTGTCATACCAGTGTGTCCCCTGATTATCCTGTGTTACAATATCCTCTGCTGCAATAACTTCAAAGACAGCGCCTTTTAAGAAACGGCTCTCATAGACAAATCTGCCATCCTGAAACCCGGTCAGCATCTCACCGGTCTTATAGAGTTTCAACCGACCTGCGGTTTCGTGGTTTGTATAAGTTACGGTAACAACGGCATGGGTATAGCCGTCTTCGTCGGTAAAGCTCTCATAATTGTCGGCTTTGCTGTTAATCGTTACCTCAATGTATTTCTCTGTGATGTGAAGACCGCTGGCAGAATCCGTCTCATAAATACGATAAGTGCCTGACTTCAGTTCCTTCACCGTCATGATCTCGCCGGACTCATCTATTATAAACTGGTTTACTGTCACGTTTTTATTTCCGTCGCTATAACTCTGCTCTACTAGTTTCTCCCCGTCATCCGTCACTTTGTAGATCTGGTATGTGGTGCCAGGTTTTAATACCTGCTTTTCGGTGTTGCCGTCTTTTTTGAGGATTCTCAGGTAGGCTTTGAATATGATATTATCGGCTGGAAAAGTATACAATTTTCCATTTTCCGTTATCTCCGCAGGAAAATCCTCTGCAAGAATAGCATCTACGTCTCCCGAATCTACCTGATGAACTGTATATTTACCATAATACAAATCTCCTGTTTCTGCGTAGCCTTTATCATTTGTTGTAATAGTCGCACGCTCATAATCTGTACATGCGTCATAACTTCCTTTTGAAGTCAAATAAATTTGAAAAGTTGTTTCTTTCTCATAATTTAGCAGTCCCGTTTGTCCTTCAGAGTAATATTTCTGTACGGCAATCTTACCCAGAATCGGCTGGTTTCCGTACTCCTCCGTTGCAAGGTCATAGGTATATTCTGCCGATTTATTTGAGGCATCCACCTTCACTGTAAGTACATCATTAGAAAGCGTATATCCCACTGGCGCCTTGACTTCCTTCAGGTAGTATGTATTGCCGCTCCGCAGGAAATCTGTTACCATCTTTCCGTCCTGGACAGTATAAATCCCTGCCGTTTTTGCTATGCCCTGGGCATCATAGACCGTTGCCTTATTCGTGCAGGAAGCGTCCGCATACAACTGGAACTGCGCCCCTTCCAGGCTGGCATCTCCATGCGGTTTCTTATCTGCACTGTATTTATCAATCTTGACAACATTAATGGTTGCCTTTTTATAACGGTTCGTCACGCCAACAGAATACGCTTTGGAATAATTTGAAGCAACTTCCTCCAATGTATCCGGCCATACAGCTTCTGCATTTTTCTCCCAACTGTCCGCTTTTTTCAGAGTGATTTTTACACCTTTCGCAAACTCCGGGTCCATAACGATATGCTTATTATCCCCTGTGTTATCTTCTGTCAATGTATAAGTGTTGGAAATATCGTTTTTCATCTCCTTCATTTCCTTATCCATCAACTTTTTAACAGATTCTTTTGTCAAATCGGAAGCAAAATCTACACCCTCATCCAGATCAAGGTCATCTGTCAGATGCTTTTTCGCTGCCTTCTTATCATCTGCCGACATATCCTTCAGCTCCGAATCCGGATAATAATAGTAATCCTGCGTCTGCAACCGATACGTCATACGGAAAGCAATACGTCCACTATCTCTGGTAAACCCGGTCATGCTGAAAGAGGTATCATTATCATCATCGGCACTGTTTGATTCCGTACCATCCCGGTCCGTCATGGAAAAAGATACAGATCATCCAGGTTATCGGCATCCAATGTAAACTGGATACCAGCCAAATTTTTTCCATCCTCATCTTTCTTCGTGACGGTAATTCTCTGCCGATAATAATCGCTGGCATTGATACTCGCCACCTCTGGTACATCATCCGCATCCACTGTCAGCAGCCTCTGATATCTTTTGCTGTTCCCTGTCTTCTGCCAAATGGTAACATCCGCTGTCCATGCCCCGGATGGCTCAAAAATATCTTTATACAGGTCATTCACTGATTTTGTAGGAGAAATGTTAATATTCCCCTTAACCTGCTTAATGACATCTTTTAACTGGGCTTCGGAATTACGCCCTTCCGCGATAGACCAAATAAGCGCCTGACCCATGACAAATGCCTTGCCGGAACGGTTTCTGTCCACCACATACCAGCGGACAATCTTGGCATAATACCCATTTTTTTCAGCGCCGGTATTCTGGTCAAAATGATGTGTTTCTTCTGCCGAATAGGTATTCCCGGAATGGCAGGTATGCCCTAAATTAATACAGAATGCCTTTTTCCCATTCAGCTTCATCTGCCACCATGTCCCGCTTTTTGTTTTCGAGCCAATGGAAACTGTTCCCTTCCGGCCAAGGGACGACAGACTTACGGTTGAAGTAGCAGCATTTGCCACTACAGAGTTTACTGGAATCATGCCACACAAAAGGGTAAATACCAGTACAAATGTCATGATTTTTCTAATTTTTTTATTACCTTTCATAATCAAAGTTCCTTTCCTATTTTAATTTACTTGTTAACGTCTCCCCCTTCATACCGGAGGACCTCTTTGAAACTTTCGCATTTTTCTCCTCTCTTTTTCCATCAAAAAAAGAGCCTGCCAGCAAACAGACTCTTCTTTTATATTTCTGAAACCTATTTTATTTTGTGTTACTTAGTATTTATCCAACCGAATATAATCCCAGTTTTTATAACCGCCCTCCCACGGTGTCGCATCGTAATAATACTCCTGTCCGTCGATTACGGTACGGACCACGATATGAATTGCCCCGTTCAACTGAGTCATCCATGTATACGCTTCAATACCAAGCATTTTCGCCATGTCGCGAAGCAGTTCTGCTGCCCCTCCACAATCCGTAAAACCAGTCTCCCAGTCCGCTCCGACATTTTCCTGAACAATCCAGATCGTATTGTATCCCAGATAGCTGCCGTTCGTATCAATCCTCGGATAGTTCATATTATCACGGATATACCCTTCCAGACGCTCCATTTTCTGCTGCGCAGAAAGACTGCCCCATTTTCCCAGTCCATCTTCATTGTAGTCCTCACTGCTCACTGTCTGGATTACTTTTTCACAAAATGATTTTTTGCCTGCAGCACCATCTTTCACTTCAATCTGGAACGTATCGACGGTACGCCATGTATTATTGTTATTTTTCCCCTCTTCCAGTTCCTGTATGGACACCGTATGAGTTCCTGGTTCTTTTGCAATACAGGTATAAATCCAGCCACCTTTAACCTTATTAAAAAAGGTAGTATTTGTTTCTTCCTGATCCAGATACTCGATGTCTTCATAATCATAATCTGGACCACCTGTCACTTTTTCTTCATAAGCCCCAATACTTACATAAACCTCATCATTCGGATTTGGATTATCCGTTTTCACATACAGCACAATCGGCACGTCCTCATAAATGGTAAACTGATTTAACACGCTGACCTCATAAGAATATTTTGCCTGATATGGTGTCGGTTCCGGGGATGGTTTCGGTGTCGGCACGGATGGCACGGCCGGTTCCGGGGATGGCAGTTGTGATGGATTTCCGCCAACATTGTTGCTGCCAATTTTTCCAACCGCTATCCGGACAACATTGCTGTACTGGGTATAGGTGCCGGACACCCTTGCCTGTACTCGGTATTCATACACCGTATCTGCTTTTACCGTCTGGTCCGTAAGAGTTGTCTTCCATGCTGTCTTTAATTTTTTCCATTCCCCTGTTTCCGTTTTCCTCTGAACCACATAGTGCTCTGCTCCCGCAATTTTGCTATACTGGAGTTTCACATATCCTGCATCATTTAAAGAAGCTTTCAGCGTTCCGGCAAAAGCAGTTTTTTTCCCAGTCTGGCGGGTCTTGCTACTTTTCGTGACCTTCACCTTATACTTATATACCTTTTTCTTCCCGCCTTTCAGATAACAGCGGACTGTCACCATTGCCGTTCCCGGCTTTTTACCCGTAATGACAATCCTGCGGTTCTTTTTTGTCTTCTTATATTTTACTTTTGCCACGGAGGATTTGCTGCTTTTGACCCTGACCTTTTTTGCCTTTGACAGCGCTGCCAGGCGCATAGTTTTGGATGCCTTATTTGCCATATCCACTTTAACGGTCTTCGTCTTTGCCAAAGCCGTTCCCGTTCCTGCATATAGTGCCACACTCAGCAGTAATATGGTAAATATGATCGTTCTTTTTCCGTTTTTCATGTTCATCAGTCCCTTCTCATTCTCCAGTTCCGATCTCAGACCAGTTCCAGACCTACCTACATCATAACACTATGACCACAAACATTCCAGAAAAATTTTATTCCCACACCTTTGCCACCACATCTGCTTCCCTCAAATACATCTCTTCCCAGTATCGGGAGTCAAAGGAATTATTAACATTATCCCCCAGTACAAAATAAGAATTTTCCGGTACTACAACCACCTGCCAGTTACGTTTTGGAATCACCCAGCCCTGAGTATATGTGAGTTTTTCCAACTCTACAGTATCTCCGCCCACAGCAGCAATCCGCTTCACCAACAGCTCACCACCCCGCCGGAATACAATGACATCCCCCTGCTCCAAGCCCGGATACACTCTAGAAGCAATTAAAAAACTGCCTTTCTTCAGTGTCGGCTCCATAGACTCCGTTGGCACATACCCGACCAATAATACTGTATGGAATAAAATCCATGTCAGTATACTGACACCCACCGGAAACATCCACCACCAAAATCCTTTCTTTTTAAATGGTTGTCTCCTACCCTGTTTTCTTTGTTCCATACCCATACTCCTCTGCCATCTGCCGCAGTTCCTCCTGCTCCCTCAGATACTTTCTTGCTTTCGATACCCATGCACAAACGAGATTTGCCCTCACGCCAAACCATTCACCAATCTCCCTGCTGGTATATCCTTTCTCCATGAGTAACATGGCACGGATGCCTTTTTTCGTAGATGCGGGAACTAATCCCTGCGCCTCCTTTAGTATTTTCTGCAAGACAATCTGCAGTTCTTTATCATCATTATCATAAAAATCCCCTGTCTCTGGCAGGACATCGACTATGGTTTCCCTCTTTCCCTTCCGGGTACAGGAAACCAGGGCATCGCAGATTTCATGCCAAATCAGCCGGTAGGCATAGGTGGAAAAGCACCCGCCCCTGTCGCTGACCACTGCCTTACACAGACCGATACAGCCAATCTGGAACAAATCTTCCCTGGAATACATGCCATACTGGAATGTTCCGTGGACTTTATCGGAGATGACCTTATGTACCAGCCCTATATTTTCTTCCACTTTTCTTCTCTGCCCTGCATTTAACACATTAACCACCTCCAATCACCTGAAAGCGTCTCCCTTTTCTGGCCTCCAGCAGTTTTTTACTTTCCTGTATAACCTGCCTGCAGTAATACTCACCCAGATGACCGATATGTGCTTCCGACATCGGGGCACTGATGATGTCTGCCAGCCACTGGTAAGCATCCTGCTTGTCCATCAGACCGGATTCATACAAACGGTTAAAATAGCGGTGAGCCTCTCTCCTCAGCGACCGGAGATTGTGGTCTGCGAGGCTCCCCACCGGGGTCTTTGTTCCTTTATGCACCCGGACATAGGCATCGCATTCCGGATATCTCGAACAGACATAGAGCATGGTATGTTCTTTGTTTTCACGGTAGATGCCGTCCGCACTGCGGAATACCACCGGACTGCCACAGTATGGGCAACGCATCTGCTTTGTCTGATTCCCTTTCTTCTTTCTGTTTCTTGTGTTCATGGCATTTTGCCTCCTCTCATTTCTACTGGTATATAGGCGTTTGCGAAACGCCACAATCCGCATAAATACAGCATTCTTTGTTGCAAAAATACTAATAACTCCTCACTGGATATGGTATAATA
>CAJTFB010000087.1 GCA_910575665.1 Eubacteriaceae bacterium | reverse complement strand
GTCTGAGGTGTAAGCATGGTAACATGTTAAGCTGACAGAAACTAATAGGTCGAAGGCTTGACCTTAAGAGGTTTGAGAAGGTTAGGAAGCAGTGTGTAGTTTTGAAGGTGCATCATTTACCTTTAAGATGAATTTTATAATTAAATTCATAATGATGGCCCAGTAGCTCAGTTGGTTAGAGCGCTGCCCTGTCACGGCAGAGGTCAAGGGTTCGAGTCCCTCCTGGGTCGTTCATCATTAAGATGATAATTATATATGGGATCTTAGCTCAGCTGGGAGAGCATCTGCCTTACAAGCAGAGGGTCATAGGTTCGAGCCCTATAGGTCCCATAAATTATGCCGACGTGGCTCAATTGGCAGAGCAGCTGATTTGTAATCAGCAGGTTACCGGTTCAAGTCCGGTCGTCGGCTTCATAATCATTTTAATGATTTTGGGCGGATTCCCGAGAGGCCAAAGGGGGCAGACTGTAAATCTGTTAGCTACGCTTTCGAAGGTTCGAATCCTTCTCCGCCCACTTGAAACACTAGTTTCATTAGTTTTATCGCGGGGTAGAGCAGTCAGGCAGCTCGTCGGGCTCATAACCCGAAGGTCGTAGGTTCAAATCCTGCCCCCGCAATTTTTGTCTTAGCAATTTTAAGATAAGGTTAGCCCAGATAGCTCAGTTGGTAGAGCAAGGGACTGAAAATCCCTGTGTCGCTGGTTCGATTCCGGCTCTGGGCATTTGTAAGCTTAAAGCTTATAAATGGGGCATTAGCTCAGGTGGTAGAGCACTTGACTTTTAATCAAGTTGTCCGGGGTTCGAGTCCCCGATGCCTCATTAGTGGAATGTAGAAGAAGTACCAAGAGATGGTGCTTCTTTTTTTGTTAAGATTTTAATGTATCCAAAGGGATCAGAGACTAAGTTAAAAACAAATGACGCATTTTCCCATGTCACTGTAGGATTTACCCATTACAGGTGAAGTGTTTTTATATTATACTATATTTAGCTCGACGGCGCGAAAACGAACTCTGTTTCTTCCAGCTTCGTCGAACCAAATAAATTGAGTGGAGGTTAAATGTTATGGAAAATAAAAATATCGGGTTTACTCCGGCGATGGGGTGGAATTCATGGAATACTTTTACCTGGGATATCAATGAGAAGCTGATTCGGGAGACAGCGGATATTCTGGTGGAAAATGGTTACCGGGATGCGGGATATGAGTATGTTGTAATTGATGACTGCTGGAGCTTGAAGGAGCGGGATGCTGACGGAAATCTGGTGGCAGATCCGGAAAAATTTCCAAGTGGTATGAAGGCGCTGGGAGACTATATACATGAAAAGGGGCTTAAGTTTGGTATGTATTCTTGTGCCGGAACTCATACCTGCGCCGGTTATCCAGGTAGTTTTGAACATGAATTTCAGGATGCGAAGCAGTTTGCAGCCTGGGGTGTAGATTATTTGAAATATGATTATTGTTTTAAGCCTAGAAATATGTGCGGAGAGTTGTTGTATAAGAGAATGAGTCTTGCTTTGCGTAATTGTGGAAGAGACATATGTTTTTCCGCCTGCAACTGGGGAGAGGATAATGTTTATCAATGGATCCGTGAATCTGGGGCACATTCTTATCGTTCCACACAGGATATACAGGATAGTTGGGAATCCATCTGCAATATTGCCCGCTCACAGATCGAAAAGGAGCCATTTACAGGAAATTACTGCCACAACGATATGGACATGCTGGTGGTGGGGATGTATGGGGGCAGCAATAGCGATTTCATCAGCAGTGATCGCATCGGAGGATGTACGGACAGCCAGTACAAGACACATTTTTCCCTCTGGTGTATGATGGGTTCCCCTCTCATGATAGGCTGCGACATCCGCTCGGCGAATGAAATAACAAAAGATATTTTGCAAAATGAAGAATTGATAGCCATGAACCAGGATCCAGAGGCGAGAGGTGCTTATCGCATCAAGGTAGAACCGCAATGGTTCCATGAAGACGAAGCATTTGTGCTGGTAAAGGTGCTGCATAATGGGGATCTTGCTATTGGGCTTTTTAATCTCAGTGATACCCAGAGGGAATTAACAGTACAATTCTGGGATTTAGGACTTCCCTATGCATCCGGAATGGGGTTGTCGCTCTATGACTGCTGGGAACATAAAGAGCTCGGTGTACATAAGGAAAGATTTGCTGTTACAGTGCCTTCCTCTGATTGTATTATTTTGCGTGGAAGACTTGTATAAAGCGGGGATCTGGTTATGGAGATGAAACATCATGTCTGCCGACAGTGCGGGGTTCGACTTACTTCCGATGAAAAGGCTATTTACATGAAAATGGTAAGCCGGTGTGCTTCGGAATTCCTCTGTCTTGATTGTCTCAGTGTGAAGCTGGGATGCAGCAGAGGGGCGTTGGAAGAGAGGATCCGGTATTACCGTGAGAGTGGTAACTGTGTGCTTTTTCGGTAGATCAGTCGTATATGGTCCCCAGATTGTGGTCAGTGATAAAGTTTATGTCACAAAACTGGTCTCTGGTAGTATTGACTGCCATGGCCGTTACAAGACCATCTGGTTTATTATCGTTGATGAGAATACGTTCGCCGTGGCCGGCATTAAAAATAATATGGTCATAGCGGACGTTATTTTCTTTGAGAAACCGAAGGGTATGGGGTTTTTCATAATTGTTTCTTGCTGTGAGGAAAATGATCATATCCTGTGGGGGAATATTTTCTAAGAATTCTTTGGCGCCAGGTAAAAAGCGGTCCTCTCCGTATATGTAAGGACCATTATGTACTACGATGGTGCCGTCTAGATCGAGAATCCAGGTTTTTGCAAGGGGAGAGACAGGTATTTCTTTCTTTTTATTCATTGGGATCTCCTTTTTGTTTTATAATAAAGAAGTATAACAAAATTTTTTATTTTTCACAACTTTGATGAATATAGAAAAAACCATGTCTGTAAAATTAATTCTCTTAACTTACAAACATGGTTTTTAATATTTACCAGTTTTGGTTTTGCCAAGCTGTCTAATCAATCACAAAATTGTCCAGATACAGGCTGCTTGGGAGGGCTGAATTTGCTTTCAATTCAATTTTATTATCGCCCTCTTTTAGTGTGATCGGTGTGGTAACTGTTTTCCAATCACTATAAGATGCCCCTTTTGGAAGAGACAGAGTTTTTACCTTTACATTATTCACATACAGATCAATATTGTTGATATCAGATGTGGCAGAGTAGCGAAGGATCATATTGGCTGTACCCGCTGTTTTATTGGTTACGGTATCTTTCACTGCAGCATCTGCTCTGGTACCAAATTTTAAGAAGCCCTGGCCTTGACATTTGTCAATATCGGTTTTACAAGCATTTGTAACATTCTGTTCTACGTTCTTCTGGTCAAAGAATTCGGCTTCATACTGACGGGGACCGGTGTAAGCCTCAGGAAATTCAGGTTCAACTAAAGTCGCTGTCTTGTAAGATGTAAGACGGCCAGTTTCCTTTCCTGAGCAATTGATTTTGATATCAATAGGTCCATTTTCTTTGATTGTCAAGGTGTAAACACCATTGCTCCAGTTTTCCGTAACTTCCGTTCTTTTCTGGCGGACACCTCTGTTCTTGCAGGTGTAGGAAGGTTTGGAAGTGGCTCCGTAAATCTTAATAGTATTTGTCCTTAACGTGGAAGAATCTTTTTCATCATAGTTATTCAGATAGAAGTCGATGTGATCCGAATATTCATTAATAACTCCTGTGGTATACTGGGAATAGGATACCTCCACCTGCTTACAGGTATTGTACTTTGGTATGAAGTAGCCGCCAGCGGCGGTTCCATCCTTATAAGGATTATAGGTAACCCAGGTGTTTTCATTACTTCCGGCATATATATTTCCCCAGTATTCATTTGGGAAAAGATTATTGAATTCATTTTGTTTGGCTTCGATCGTCGGCCAGCGTGTAGCAATAGTTGACTGGTTGATCTGAACCTGCATTGCTTTTCCCAGGGCATCTATAGGTTCCAACATGGTTGGGATCGTAGGATAACGTCCAGTCCTCTTGTATGGATTATGGTTATCCTTCAGGTTCCCATCCCCAGTCATACGGTACAATCCCTCAAATAAAGAAGGGTATGAACTATATTTATCATCGTTATTTCCTGTTTTTACATCCTGAATCACAGCGACCTTTGTACGGTCAATGGCTTCCTTGCGGGATGGGATGCGGATTGTGCCGTCAAGGACTTTTCGGAACATATCCAGCATATCATTCTGGAACTGGTCATACATATCCCAGCCACGGACTTTGTAGCCTTCGCTGTCGGTGGAAGCACCAAGTTCTTTAAAATCATCTGCCCATACAAGTTCAGGACCGTCGATGACGGTCATGCCGTTCATTGCCATTCGTTCGATATGCATTGGCAGTCCTGTAGCTACCCGGTACTGGTCTTTTGATGGTTCTCCAGTACCATCCCATGAGGAATCGGACCAGCCGGATTCATCGTATCGAATACCAAAGTTTCCGCAGTATCCGGAGAGATAAGCACCGTACACGGTACTCTCCACATCAGCGATATAACTTAGCTGGGTATATTTTTCTTCCAAAATATAATTCTGTGAGTATTGGCGGCAGGCTGCTTCCCATTCAGGAACTTCCTTGAGCATGGCAATGGGATTGAGACTTGCGCTCCACTGATTTGCACACCAGCTTATGTCAAGGTAGCCGCCGTATTTATTACAGAGTTTGAGCAGTGCTGCAAAATGGCGGTACCGCTCTTCACAGGTAACCCATTTTGAATCTGGGAAATTTGGATTAAGGTAATGATCTGGATTTCTATCATCATAAAATCCCCAGAACTGCTCACAGTAATTATATCCAATAAAGTTTGGATAATCCCTGAAAAATTCAGCGTAAATCGTATCTTCCAGATCATCATCCGCTTCATAATCCGGGAAGTGGGTCTGCCCGCCGCTGGATGGCTGTATCATAGTCCAAACGCCTTTTTCGGCACAGGTCCTTATCCATGATTTGGCGGTTTCATATCCATCCTTTACCATAAGCCATTTTTTATCATCACCATCCCAGTTAATAGACAGGGAAATATTGAAAACAACATAAGGCAGTACATCCTCAGGAATCAGATCAATGATCTTCGCCGGATCAGCATAATTCCATGAATCAATGTGGACGATCCACATAGGTTGTTCAGGCGAAAGAGGACGGCGCATATTACTTGTCGACGCAGTCGTCGCGAGTGTCTGCGGTTCAGCCTTCAGAGAGTAAGATTCCATCATATCGCTCACAGTGCTGAGCTCATATTCATTATCCGGATTAAATGGTGGGACTCCCATAAAGACGTTAACCGACATGATAACTGACATAAATGCCGCGCATAACTTCTTCAGTATCATTTTTATGTATTCCTCCTTGATTTTATTGATTTCAAAAATGGTCAAATGGCATTTACTTTCTTTCCCAGATTATATACGATTTTCTTAGCGTTTACAATCAATTTTTTATTAAAAATATTTTATAAATTTTTTATAAAAAATTGACCTATAAAGCATTGCTATATAATTAAGAATATGCTATAAAAAAGATAAAATGGGCAAATGAGTAATTTAACTTAAAGTATTATTGAACTATTTGGTGTACAATTAAGATTTGTACACCATTGTCAGTACATAATTTGGCCGGGGCGTCGCAAGTAGTACTGACATTATCTAATTTTTACGATTGGACGCTTCAGAATGGAGAGTATCTCAATGAAATATGGGAAAAAACAAATAGCATGGTTCTTGAGTATGTTGATGGTACTAATGCTTATTTCTCCTATGGGTACGACGGTCAGTTTTGCCCGAAAGAAGAATGTAAAACTTAAAAAAATAGTACTAAACCATTCAACATATAAATTACAGAAGGGCAAGAGCCTTAAACTTAAGGCTTCTTTTAAACCCAAGAAGACAACACAGAAAAAGGTTGTCTGGAAAAGCAGTAAAAAGAAGATAGCCAAAGTATCAAAAAAAGGTGTGGTCAAGGCACTGAAAACTGGAAAGACAACGATCACTGCAAAAGTAAAGGGAACGAAGAAAAAGGCGACCTGTAAGATTCAGGTTGTGAATAAAGTGAACAAAAAAAATGTTACGGATAATTCACCTGTAAATAATGTTCCTGTACCACAGCCGCCGTCAGACAATCCTGCTATTCCGCAGAATACAGCACAGACACCTACTTTACCGCCAGTTTCCACTCCTAAGTATGAAAGACCAGATGTGCCAGCTCCGTCGGTTCAGTACATCGATCTGACAGCAGAAGGAGCTTACCACAATGAATCGGCATCAGGTGCAAATATTGTCAACAATCCGGACGGTTCTATCACGGTAACTTTTTCACAGCAGTATGCGGCGCTCAATTTTTTCTTGCCGGATAATGCACAGAATTATTACAGCAATTATAAATCCGTCGTTATTACCTATACAAGTGAGGGCGGAGATCTCGGACACGCGTTGTACGATACACACATGGTAGGACCTGCAAATACTAATGCTGGCAAGCATCCAGATTGGAGTAAGCAGATCAAGGAATCAAAAGAAGAGAATACACTTATATTGAAAGTTTCTAATGAATGTGAAGGTGGGTGTATCCGTGGATTCCAGATTTTTAATCCGAATCTGTTAGAAGAAGGAAAGACTATTACAATAACAATAAAATCCATTATTTTTAGTGACAAAGAAAATCCATCGGAGGAAGATCTGAAACCAATTGTGACACCAGGGCCCATAGAACCAGGTTCATCCTTAAGTCCATCGGCGTCACCAACATCACCTGGGGGATCTTCGGCAGCTCCGTCCCAGACACCGAATACGCCCGGAGTGACAGCAGCGCCTGCGTTCCATTTTGAGTTAACAAAAGAGGGAGCAATTCACAACGAGTCAAAATCCGGGGCTACGATCACCAACAATCCAGATGGCTCTGTTACGGTAACTTTCCTGCAACAGTATGCAGCGCTTAATTTCTTTTTGCCGGATCTTACAAAAGGGAATTATAAGTCAGTTGTCCTGACCTATTCCAGTGAGGGCGGAGGTCTTGGCCACGCGTTGTATGATGCGAATGCAGAAGGAGAGAAAAATACCAGTGCGGGGAAACATCCAAACTGGGGCAAACAGATTGTGGAATCTAAGACAGAAAAGACACTTATTTTTAAAGTGACAGATGAATGCGTAGGAGGCTGTATTCGTGGATTCCAGATTTTTAATCCGGATAAAATAGAAGCAGATAAGCCGATTACGATTACGATAAAATCCCTGATTTTTAGTGATAAAGAAGATCCAAAACCGGAAGATTTAAATCCAACACCAACGGTGACACCGACTGCGACACCGAGGCCAATTGTGACACGGGAACCGGGTCCTTTGGGAATCACCAGCCCTGGAGCAGAGGGTGATGATGTTGTCTGGGATTGTATTACTTTTGGATCCTATTATCAGAGTCAGTATGAACCCAAACAGCTTCCACAAAATCCTGTAGAAAATACAGAGTACAAAGATTCAGATGGAACCAGTATGATGTATGCAGGTGGGAAGTACTATAAGAAAGAGCCAATTAAATGGCGTGTATTGTCAGTGGATGGAAACGATGCTCTTATCGTGGCAGACCAGAATCTGGATACCCAACCATTCCATAATGAGAATTGTAGTGAAATATCATGGGAGGACAGCAGTATCCGTCAATGGCTGAATAATGATTTCTATTCGACTGCCTTTATTGAGGAAGAGCAGAATGCTATTTTTTCAACTACCGTTTCGACGGAAAATAATCCGCAGTATGGCACGACAAACGGAGCAGATACGACAGATAAATTGTATTTGCTGTCTGCGGAAGAGGTACGCAACAAGAGTTATGGATTCGCGATGTATCATGAGATGAACTCTCAGACAAGACAGGCAAGAAACACTGCATTTGCTGCTGCAAAGGGTGCATGGGCAGATGAAGCCGGAAACGGCTGGTGGTGGCAGAGGTCACTGGGAAGTTTTCCGTTTAATGTAGTTTATGCCGGAAGCGAAGGCGCTGTAGACTGCTCTGGATTTATCGTGGTCAATGAAGGCGGCGGTGTTCGGCCCGCTATGCACTTGAATCTGCTTTCCGCCTCATGGAAACAGGCGGGTCAGATCAGAGTTACTTCTGCCTCAGAACTGGAACCGACTCCGCCTCCGACAGAAAGTCCGGAGAAGAAGGTTTCTTTGTCCGAGGTGGTTATGGACAGCAAGTGCGGTTCCTATGACATGGATAGTGACACCATCATAGTCAATGATACACAAACAGATCCTAGTGCTTCAACATTTATGCATTGGCCACTTCCTGTAACGATTGCTCCCGGACAGAAGCTGAAAGTAACGATCTCAGGAACTTCCTGGGGATCAAGTGACTTTAGGATCTGGACGGTACCACAGGGTGGAGAAACTTCAGGAGACTTTGTTCAAAATAATTCTATTTTCCTGAATCCGACGGTGAATGAAGACAATTCTTTTACAGGAACGGTTGAGCTTATTGCCAAGGACAGGGAATGTAACCGTATTACATTAAAAGCACAGCTTGGCGTTAAAATTAAAAATCTTGTCATATCGGAAATTAAAGTAGAACTTGTATCGTCGGAGACGCCGGTGGCATCTCCATAAGTGATACAGATGAATGCTAAATAAACAGGGCTGCTGCACCGGGATTGGTGCAGCAGCCCTGTTTTTGGGAAAAATATAAACCACCGGCCTTGGCTAAGCCGGTGGTCATGATTTTCTGTCTAACTAGAAAGGTACGCTAATTAATAGTAACGCCAAATCCTAAGTCACACAAATTCATCTTTACAGTCTTTTTGATTTTGTCAAGATTAGTTGACACATTTTCTTCAAGGATTTTGTATCCTATGCTGCTTCTTTCAGGGAATCATAGTATTGCTGTCGTTTAACCATAGGAGGAAGCCCTCC
>CAJTFB010000086.1 GCA_910575665.1 Eubacteriaceae bacterium | reverse complement strand
TCTCTTTTTGTTTGCCATAGTAAAAGGCCTCCTTTGATAATTTGATTTTATCATAGAAGACCTTTTTGGAACACTGCTATTCATTTTTTACAGAGATTTTTTCATAGTCCCTTCGGAGCTATCGATAGCGCCGACTGTGAGGTAGATTATATTAAAAATATACAGCCACCAGTTGCAATTGAACAGCGTAGAAAAATGTTTAATAATCCTAGATCAACTATCGGTACACTAACCAATATTGATGGTTTTCTTAAGATTTTATACTCAGTCGCTGGAAAACCAGTATGTCCAATATGTTATAAAGAAACCAATTCAGATTTATTTTGTGAGGACTGTGGTTGTTTTGCTGAAAAGCTAACAGCTAAAGATTTTAGCCCAATATCCAAAGAAGGAATGTGTTTAACTTGTAATGGAGTAGGATCCATTTTTGAATTTACTGAAGATAAGTTAATTCCTGATAAAAATATTACACTTAAGGAGATATGGACCACAGCAAAGAAGAATACCTTTAATATTCCAAGTAACAAAAATGTATTCGAAAAGTTGATGAAATTCTACGGATATAAATGGACCGATAGATATTCGGATGTATCACCAGATTTCCAAAATAAGATTTTATATGGATCGGATGAGAAGTTCACAATTCATCTTAATAAGGTCGCAAATAAAACCAATCATTTAGGCATTCTAACGTATATGGATAATCAATATAAAAAGACAATATCAATAAATCGGCGAAAGGACTTAGAGTATTATCTAGATAATTCCACATGTCCAGAATGTAATGGCGGGAAGCTTAAGCAAACCTCATTGCATGTTTCAGTATCTGGAAAATCGTTTGCAGAAGTTCAACATATGAGCTTTTTACAATTAAAAGAATTTTTAGATATGTTGGAACTAGACGAAGATGTAAACAATTCGCTTAAAGATATAGTTGCAGACATTAAAACAAAAGTTGAAAATATTTGCAGTATGAGTGTACATTATTTAAGTTTAGATCGACAAGTTAGTACTCTTTCTGGCGGCGAATTGCAGCGCCTTTTAATTTCACAGCATGTATCCTCAGATTTAACAGGAATCATGTATATCTTGGACGAACCAACGATTGGTTTGCATGATCATGATACTATTAAAATTATTAAAATGCTAAAGAAATTAAGGGATATGGGAAATACCGTAATTGTTATTGAACATGATGAAGAAGTCATTCAATCTGCGGATTATATTATTGAAGTTGGTCCAGATGCTGGTAAATATGGTGGTGAGATTATTGCATGTGGTAAGTTACAGGATATATTAAAAAATAATAAGTCATTAACAGGATATTATCTAAAAAATAGAACTCGCATAAGAAAAGAAAATAATAAGTTTCATGAGTTTATTGAAGTATCTCATTTAAATAATCATAACCTAAAAAATATCAGTATCAAGTTTCCACTTGAATCATTAACATGTATTACGGGTGTTTCTGGATGTGGAAAAAGCACTATGATTAAGGAGATCTATGATATCTTTCGTGATAGTTTGAGAAATAACTATATCATTGGGGATCATATAAAAGAATCAATAGCGACTAAAATAGAAGACATTATTTATATTGATCAGAATCCTATTAAAGGATCATCAAGAAGTAATCTTATGACTTACATTGGTTTCTATGATGAGATTCGAAGCTTATTTTTTAAAGCTGCACAAAAAGAAGGAGTAGGGTATTCTAAGTCAGATTTTAGTATTAATGTTCCTGGTGGTAGATGTGAGTGTTGTCATGGACAAGGTGAGATTGAAGTCGATATGTATTTCATGAAAAATGAATACATTGTATGTGAGGAATGTGGCGGTAAGCGCTTTAACCCAGATATATTGGAAGTAAAATATAAAGGACTTTCTATCTCGGATGTATTTAGTTTAAGTGTAGAAGAAGCTCAAAAGATTTTTAATGATAAAAAGCTTAAAGTTACTTCAAAAGCGCTTAAATATTTAGAAGAGTTTGGACTTGGATACTTAAAATTAGGACAAACTACGGATTCAATATCTGGTGGAGAAGCACAGCGCATTCATTTGATTACAAATCTTGTCAACCGAAAAAATAAAAAAACATTATTTATATTTGATGAGCCATCCACAGGTTTACATTTTGCAGACATAGAATATCTAATCAAACTTTTTGATGAACTGATCCATGAAGGACAGACAGTGTTAGTTATAGAGCACAATATGGATATTATTTATAATTCAGACTTTATTATTGATCTAGGACCAGCTTCTGGCGATGCTGGTGGAGAAATTATGTTTGATGGCAGCATAACTGATTTTCTTGATTCGGAGAGTGGTGTAACTGCAGATTGCTTAAAAAATTATACAAAGAGTCATTATAAAGGAGGTATACTAGATGCAGTCGGAATTAACTAAAATGTATCTTAATAACAAGTATCTTGAAAAGAATAATTTTTCACAGTTATTTGCAGAGATCTTTGAAAGAAATGACCAATTATTAAAGGTCCCTGTAATTGAAGTTGCTAATGATATTATACTAGATGAGAAAGATGATTCTATCTTTGCAGACAGTACAATAAAACATGTCGCTTTTTATTGTGGCGACTATGTGGAAGACCAAACTATTGATTTATTTTATGATTATATAAAAGCAAGTGACAAAGTCAAAGATGTAGAGTATGGACCATCCTATATTTCTCCAAAAGAATATAATACGCCTGGATGGTGGTTAAGTTTACATACAATTGATGATAAAGAGATTGAACTATTCAGTTGTAAATCATTTGGAGAGTGGAAAAAATTTGATGTATTAAAAAAGGATTGTTTAATGTCTCATATTGCTTTAAGTATGAAGAGTCTAGATGAACTCTATAATGCAGTTAACTATTTGGACACGAAGTCAGAACTACATAGGATAATGCTAACAGAAAATGATAGCTTAGGACATACATATGCACACTATTTAAATAAAGAGTCAAATCATGTATTTGAGTTGCTCTATGAAAAATCAACGAATGGAGGGTGTTAAAAATGGAAACAAAATTTAAGGAAAAATGTAGTGAAGTGGTAAAATTTTACGAGAAGAAATTAGAAGTAATCAATAAAGTTGAGACCATATTTAATATGGATGAGATAGAGTTCGCAGAATTTAAAACTAATAAGATTAGGGAAACTTTAAGACATGCGAAAGCAAACTCAAGTTTTTACAAAGAGAAATTTAAAGATATTGAGTTTACTGATGAATTCTTCGAAGATAAAGATTTTATTACTAAACTTCCTTTCACGGAAAAAAAGGAAATTGTAAATCAGTATCCATTTGGTTTACTGGCTTCTGATATGAAAAATATTGTACGTTATGGTGAGAGTTCAGGAACAACAGCTAACCCAATTAATTCTTATTATACAAGAGAAGACTGGATTGCAAACAATGCAACGGTAGCAAAATGTCTCTCTAATATTGTCAGCAAAGAAGATGTTGTTGCAGTTATTGTTCCATATGAATTAGCTTTAGTTGGTCAAGATTTAGATCGTGCGCTTGAAATGCTAGGGGCTACTACAATTGCATTAGGCTCACTAACGAAATGTGTTGATATTAATCGTGTTGTTAAAATGTTAAAATCATTAGAAGTAACAACCGTTATCTGTTCACCAACAAGATTATTATTTATTGCTAAAGAAGCTATTAATATGGGATACAATCCCCAAAAAGATTTCAAAATTAAAAAGCTTTTATGCCCAGGTGAAGGTACATCTACAGAGAAAGAAAAACTTATCAAAGAGATTTGGGGTGCTAGAACATATCCAATGTATGGTATGACTGAAACAAATACATTAGCAATGCCATGCTCTTGTGGACATTTACATTTAGTCGAAAATAAAGCATTATTTGAGATCGTTGATCCAAATACTGGCGAGGAATTAGGTGATAATCAAAGAGGTGAACTTGTTATTACGACTCTATTAAAAGGTATGCCTTTAATTCGCTATCGTACAGGTGATTTATGTACTATTAGTACGGAGCCATGTGAGTGTAATGGTAAAACAAGAATTATAAAGCATCATGGAAGAATTAGTGATAGGATTATTGTAAATGATAAATCATATCAAATTTTAGACTTAGAGGAAGTAATATTAAGCATTAGTCATGCCAAATTTTATACACTTAAAGTTCTTAATAACCAAATACTTGAAATTTGCTTGGTTTTATCAGAAGATGAGTGTGCTGCTGTTAAACCTGAACTTGAAAAAGCAATGGAAGATAAATTCGGTATCAAAGTAAATATTGACACAACTAATATGACTAAAATCGAACAAATCATTAAGATCGCAATAAAACCAAGTATCAAAAGTATTTTATTAAATTAGTAAATAAAGATTGAAAATTGATAGTTAATATATAATATTCATAATAAACACAGCTGCTTTTCTATGTATTAGTAGCCAAGATAGAAGCTATATTTTTAAATTAGGAGGGACTCTATAAAATGCAGATTGATTTAGAGCCATATAAGGGTACAGAATTAGCAATGTCTCTAGCTATTGATATTTCAAAGGTCAAACTGGAGGAATCTGCTCCCGACAATAAGGTTGAACTAATAAATAATACAATTGAACGAGTGATGGATAGCTCATCTTTTTATAAAGAACTAAAAGGACTGAGAAAAATATCATCTCTTGAGGATATTAAAAATATACCATTTACAACAAGAAATGATATTAAAGTTAATTCACCTCATGGCATTAGATCATCATCTATGAAAGATGTGGTCCGATATGGTCAAAGTAATGGCACAAATGGTGCATATAGTTCAGGTTTTGTAACGGGAAGTGACTGGATAGAAAATAGCTCAATCCTATATATGGGATTTTCACAAGTCTTTAGCAAGTCTGATATTATCATGATTGCTGCCCCTTATGAATTATCATTTGTAGCTGCTGATTTTGATCGTGTTGCAGAGATTATTGGAGCTACAACTATTTCTGTTAGTAGTAATCACACAAAAGCTGAATGGATGCGTATCCTTGGTATAATGAGCAATGTTAAGGTATCAGTTTTTGCAAGTGCAGCTACGAGAATCTTAAGATTAGGCTTATTAGCACAGGAAATGGGTTATGATCTGAAAAAGGATTTTAATCTTAAAAAAGTAATATGTGTAGGAGAACTTTTATCAGAGACGAAGAAAAAAATTATTGAGGATATGTGGGGATGTAAGGTCTTTATTACTTATGGAATGACGGAAGCAACCTCTGTTGCTAGCCCATGTAAGAATGGTAAGCTGCATTTATGCGAATGCAGATATTTCTTTGAAATTATTAATCCGAAAACAGGTGAAGATGTAGAAGATGGTGAGTTAGGCGAACTTGTCCTTACTTCATATAACAGCTATGCAATGCCTTTAATTCGTTTTCGTACTGGTGATATGGTCAAAGTGGACAAAACTAAAGATGACTGTTTCTTAAATTATAAACGTATCATACATTTTGGTAGAATAGACGATTATTATCTACTCAATGGAAACAAAGTATATACATATGATATAGAAGAGATCATACTTTCCACAAATGGAATCTCTCCTCTATTTCACGTTTCGCTAGAGGATAATCAACTATTTATCAATATTTTTCCACTTGATTCAAGAGATTTTAATTTCATCTCTGATAAAATATCCAAATCTTTTAAGAAGCAGTATGAGATTGAACCAATTATTGATTTGTTGGATAAGGAAAGATTTCTAGAAGAAATTGATAACAAGACAAAACCAGGAAATGTTTACTTTGAAAGGGGGGCAAAAAATGAAAATAGCAGTTTATCAAAATAAATGGAATGATGACATAAACCAGGGGCTCCAAAATGTTTTAGTGAAAACGGAAGATGTGTTGAAAGAATACAAACCTGATTTCTTTGTACTACCTGAATTTTTTGTTGGTCCACCATGGTTTCAACCAGGACAGACATTCCTAAAAGGAATAACAGATGATACTATTCCTGGTAAAATCTGTACAGAGTTTTGTAACCTGGCTAAAAAAAACAATTCTAATATTATTATGGGAACACTAATCGAACGTAGGAATAATAAATATTACAATACATCTGTCTTTATTAATAAACAAGGTATAGTGAAGGCAAAAGTGAATAAAATGCATACATTTGCAGGTGAAAGCGTTACATGTGAAGCAAGCAAAAAAATTGATATAATTGAAACTGATTTTGGTGCTATAGGAATAGCTGTTTGCTCCGATTTTTGGATTCCAGAACTCATGAAAATTTTAAGCCTTAAAGGAGCCAAAATCATATTTGTTCCAGGAGGAACGTTAGGACAAAACACAGAACCAATGATTCAGGCGTTAAAGACAATTTCCTATCTTACATCTACAATTGTAGTATATGCAAGTCCTGTTGGTGAAATTGTCGGGAAAAGAGGGAATGGTGAGGTTAGACTTTCCTATACTGGTACAAGCCTAATTGTATCTCCAGAAGGAACCATAGCTACTGGATGTGACAATGATGAAGATGTACTAGTAGTTAATATAGATGACGATTATATTGACAATTACCGTAATAATAATCTTTGCTGGGAACGTTTTAATGCCCAAAAGCAAAGTATATTCGGAGATATTATAAGTGATTATATAGACAAAGATTGTGATATATCTGAATTAATGGAAGCACGTATGCATTTTGATAATGATAAAAAGATATTGCAGGATAAAAGTAATGGGGAGGTTTTAGAGTGAATGAAAAAATGAACGTAAAATTTCAAACTATTGATATTCAGATGCTAGATGATGAAAGTTATCGAAATGACATATGTAAGTCTCTTAGAGAGTCATCAACCGATTTTCTTGTACTAAATTATATTAATAATGAGATTAGTAGTTCTACTTTGGATGATTTGAAAAAAAAGTTATCTCTAATTGCATCAGCGACAAAAACTGCAATTATCTCTGGACTATTACATGTAATAGCAAAAGACTCTGATTTAGAATTAAGTTTTTATATAAATGAATCTGGAGTATTACAGGGTACGGAATCCAAAGACTACGATAAAAATTGCTTATCGCATATTACTAAATTTAATGTATACGAATCAAAGTTTGGAAAAATCGGTCTTATTTTATCAAAGGATATTTGGAGTATTGAGATCCCAAGAATTCTAGTATTAAAAGGTGCAATTGCATTGTTTGTATTAGACTGTAAGCAGCTTTCTAAAGAATGTGAGATATCATATATTAGGGGAATCTCGGTATACAATTGTGTTCCTATTATCTATACACAACAACAAAATGAAAAGACATCTATATTCGTATCATCACCTAAGGCAATGGTTTTTGAAGATCAATATACTATGACAGAAACAAAGGATTCAATGGTTGATATAGATGAGATTGTAAAAATGCGAGTTCCCGATCTATCTTTTCATAATACTTTATGGTGGGTACTCTGGGGACGAAAGCCTGAAAACTATCGTGAGCTTTTAGAATTTTAGAAACTGGAGGCTATTATATGAAACGGGTTTTAGAACAAGAAATTATGAATAATTTTGAATCTATTTGTGCATTTGCGGATGCAGATTTTTCAAAACTTTATCAGATGATAATTGATAAAATAGAGGAGTGTTTTGGTGAGCAGCAATTTTATAATATATTGGACTTAGGTTGTGGGCCAGGTGCTCTATCATGTAAACTTCTTTCAGTTTATGAAGATGCAGTATTATATGGAATTGATGGATCAGAAAATATGCTGAAACAGGCTAAACATAATATTGAAAGAGCTGGTGTATCAAACAGAGTCAATTTATATTTGGATGTATTGCCTGGAACAGTACTTCCGAATATAAATTATGATCTAATACATGCCAGCAATCTTCTTCACCATCTTTCAGATCCAAATGTGTTATGGGAAACTATAAAACTATATGGGGAAAAGGGGACGCGTGTCTTTGTTATGGATCCTATTAGACCAGAAAGTGAAGATATTGCAAGGGACATTGTAAATAGAGTTTCAAAGGAGGAAAATGAGATTATGAAAAGTGATCATCTGAATTCATTGCTTGCTTCCTTTACTTTTGACGAAGTCTTAGGTCAATTAAAGAAAAATAAGTTAGACAGTACCTTACACATAACTAAACTTAAATCGCATATCATCATAAGTGGTTGCCTATAAAAAAATTTAGAAAGGAAAATATGATTTATCATTTTGCAAAATCATATAAAGGATAAATGGTAACGAAACAAAGAATTATTGAAACTAATGACGGGCATCAAGGAGATGTTGAAGTAGAACAGTATAATAATGTTGCCAGAGATATGAGAGATCAGGGGTTTCTTCGAGAAAATGTAGATATTGTTATTAAAAATGGAATAAACAATGGATGTGTCCTAGATATAGGATCTGGTCCTGGATATTTTGGATTGGAGTGGCTAACAAATTGCCCAATAGCTACTCTTAAGACAATAGAAATTAGTCCATCAATGACTGTTGTCGCAAAGAGAAATGCAAAAGAGTACAAGTTAGAAGACAGAATTGAAAATGTAGTTGGAGATGCACAATGCTTACCATTTGAAAACAACTCATTTGATGGGGTTATATCAAATGCTTCTCTTCATGAATGGCAATCTCCTGAAAAAGTTTTTAATGAGATCTATAGGGTTCTTAAACCTGGTGGTAAAATGTGTATAATTGATTTGCGTAGAGATATTAATAGAGCCACGCTTTCTTTTATGAAGAGCACAATTAAAGGAAATGAAAATAAAAGAGGCTTTATGGATTCCGTGTATGCAGCATATACAATTCAAGAGATTGAGGGAGTACTTAAGATGACTAGTATCCAAAAAGTATGTATAGAAGAATTTATTTTTGGACTGATAATAACTGGTACAAAATAAATCATATATCTTTTGACATATACTAAGACATAACTTTTAAAGTGAAAATAAAAGGTTCACTCTTATTTAAAATTGAGGGACTATGAAAAAATCTCTGTAAAAAATGAATAGCAGTGTTCCAAAAAGGTCTTCTATGATAAAATCAAATTATCAAAGGAGGCCTTTTACTATGGCAAACAAAAAGAGAAAC
>CAJTFB010000085.1 GCA_910575665.1 Eubacteriaceae bacterium | reverse complement strand
GACGCTGCTTAAGTTGTTTTCTGAGATAATCTGTCGAATTTGTTCCTTTGCTACTGGCATAAAAACACTCCTTTTCGATAAGAATTTCCATATCCTAATTCTTACCAAAAAGGAGCTATTTATTTCCAAAAACACAAACTTATTTACACTACCAGTGAGAGGGCTCTAAAGTCAATAACTTTTGAATTAGTTTCCTTCTATCACCCACATTTCTTTGGATTCTATATACTTAATTATATAGAAAACTCCTAAGTGTCAAAATAATCTGGAGTAATTAGTATGGTATCGCTATCAAAAAGAAATTATTTTGGTACTTCATCTGGCATTTTATCAAAAGATAGATTTGGATTTTTTTGATATTCTAAATCATATTCTTTTTTCTTTTTTCCAATATATTCAACTATTTTATAACTATTACATTCATTAAGATTCAATGTCATCGGTAATAATACAATTACCGCAATTCTACATCTGGATGAAACCTCTATATAATTAGGAAGATATCGAACAAAAATTCCTTGTTGCGCATCTTTTTTGAGATATTCGGTTAAATAGAATAAATATTGGTCGTTTAAACGAATAGCTTCATTTCCCTTTTCAATGCATTCTATTATATTTTGGTGCTTTTGTGGTATAGACGCCCAAAGGATGGTTGAAAATCCGTATGTATTATGAGTATCTATTACTTCAAAATCATATTTTGGCATTAATGAGGCAAAGTTATTTGCTACGGTCAACATATTTGCTATATAGCCCTGAAACCCTTCAACACCTACACTTTGCAGAATATTCCATGCTGAAATAATATCTGTTGCTCCTCTAGAGTTACAAAATGTATAATGATAAGGTTCACGTTTGGCTTTGTTGACAGAAACATCGGTCATAAAAAATAGATCATCATCATTTTTTGTTAAAAATAAACTATTTGTAAGTGGTGCAAATCCACATTTGTGAAAATCAATACCAATCCCATCTGCTAAATAGCAGTGCTCTATAGTTTTTGTTACAAATTTAATTTTATTTAAAACTATTTGCTTAATATCCAATTTGTTTTTTTCATAATCATAATCTTTAAAAAAAAGCCACGGCCAGCATACAACAAGATCATAGTAAACAAAGGGTATATATTTTATGTTCCATTTGCGTAATGTATTTTTGAGAATCTGTGTTCCGTGGGAAATATCTTCCACAACACAATGTGTTGTATTTCCGCCAGAAAAAACAATACAAGCAATAGGAATTTTCTTTTCAAATAAGTCAATTAATATTTGCTCATACTTATGAAAATCAATAGTACCAGATGGAGTGAGCGGAACCCTAATGCAATTCTTTTTGGGTAAACCCAGTTGATAACAAACTGCTTCAATAGAAAAATGATTGATCTCAGAGCATACAACCACTGGAGCAGTTGTGGAATTGTATTGTCGTTTACAACGATTTATCCCTGCTTTAATTCCATAGGAGAGACATATCTTTCCACCAGGAGTAAAAACTCCCGATGACTTCTGAGCATTCCATCCAATAAGTGACGATAATTGTGAAACAATTTGTTTCTCCATTTCAATGTAGCCTGCACAATATATACTAGACATTGCACTGGGATTATATAAATTAGTAAAAGTAGATGCAACTATCGGCGAAAACATAATTGATGGATCAATATTGTATAACATAGAAGGTACATGCCAACGCATTTGTCCATTTAAAATTTGAGATGACTTCACAAGAGTTAATTGGGGATCTTGAGGGTATAAAGGTATTTCTTTAAAATCATCAAGAAACGAATAATCTCCTTCTCCAAGATATAAAGAAGTTGGAGTTTGTACTACTGGAAGGTTTTTAAATGTATTAGATATCAATCTTACCAGTTCGTTTCGATTACTTTCATCGGGTTTTAAAATACGTTTTTTTAGTTCAAGACATATATCTTTATAATTATATTTTTTATATAACAGTTTTTTGTTTTCAAATGAGATGAGATCATCTACAATTTCATTCGGAAGTCTTTTTATAAAATATCTGAGCAGTGGAATAGTGCCTTTTTCAGTTTTTTTGTTAATATAAACAGTAAGAAAAAGGTAAATTATCTGCTGAAAACTCATATTATATAACTGTAAAAGGCTTTCTATTATAACCTTTTTTAATATATTATGGATATTTATATCAGTTAAATAAACTTGTTTTGATTGCTTACAGTAAGTAAACTGAAATTCCGCAAAATCTTTGAATGAAAATTTATAATAAAATTCATAAGCTGTTCTGATAATTGATGTTTTGGCATCCTTGGGAATATCAATATTTATATTAACGTCTCCATTATGCAAGAATATAGAGGTGAAGTTAAACAAATATGGTGGATTGCCTATTATAATTACCGAGATATCTATTCTGTCTTTTATTTGTTTTTCAATATATATCTCATCTATATCTTTGTCAGACAAATATATAGATGAAGCAATTCCAATCAAATCATCATAAGAATTAGCAACATACTTAACCTTGGAAATATAATTTTCTGAATAAAGTGGAGTCAAATTTGCGGGAAAAAGGTTTTTTATTTTTTTATCAACGTGCATTTTTTTATAATTATATCTAGAAATAATTTTTCCTTCTGGAGCAATGCCAGACATTTTTAAGTATGCAGGTCTATCATTAAATATCAAACTATTAATATAATCTGACCCCATAAAGGCTATATCCTGTGATTGTAAAGTTTGTATAATATTGTATTTGTATATAATAACTTTGTCTTTATGTGATTCTTTTACACTCCATAATCCACAAGGTATTATGCAAAAATAATTATCTAAGCTTAGTAATGTCTCAAGTTGTTCACGTTTAGGGTCAACTATGTAGTTTAACTCAATTATATCATCGTCAAAGTGTTTAAAAAAGAAGTCAATAGTTTTTTTGTATTTTGTATTTTCTTTTTCTAGATCTGAGATGATAAACAAAATTTTTATTTTTTCCATTTTTAATCCTTATCTTTCAATTCCGATTCGATTTCCAACGGATAATTATCAATTATCCTTCAAACATATTTGACAAAAAATAAAATGTTATCCGTTGGTTTCCCTCCTGATAATCTCCAATTATCTATACCAAATTTCTGCTATAATTGTTCTAAAAAATTACAATCAGGAGGATGGAACATGGAGACAGTAGAAATAATTCGGGAAATGGGGCAATATTTACATATTTGTGCAGTTCAAAGGGAGCTAAATGATAAAACGGTAAAAGCATATAGGATAGATTTAACTCAATTTTTGGATTACTTGACAGCAAATCAATTATTAGCTGATAAAAGCGGGATTAATCATTACCTGGATTATTTGCATGATAAATATAAACAACGTACTGTTAAGCGGAAGATTGCCAGTGTAAAGGCTTTTTTTAATTATTTGGATTATGAAGAAAAAATAGAATGTAATCCGTTTAACAGAATCAGAGTCCGTTTTAAGGAGGAACAATTACTTCCACGAAGTGTTTCACAGGAGATTATTGGAAAATTGTTAAAATACATGTATCAACAGAACAGTAATGGTGAATTGTCAAAATGGAAAGGTAGGTTGCTATTGCGGGATATATGTGTGATTGAGCTGCTTTTTATAACAGGCATAAGAATATCGGAACTATGTGAGTTACACAAAGACGCTGTTGATTTGTCAAAAGGGACTATTTGTGTTTATGGAAAAGGCTCAAAGGAGAGAATTATTCCAATAGGAAGTATTAAAGTGTTGCGGTTGCTGCAGAAATATGAGCGAGAGTTTGAGAAAGAGATAGAGGGGAATTTTTTTGTAAATAGATATGGAGAACCATTATCAACGCAAGCGGTACGGCTTATGCTTCAGCATTATACGCAGGCAGCAGGAATCGAACAGCATATTACTCCTCATATGATCCGACATTCTTTTGCAACCCTATTGTTGGAGCAGGGGGTAAATATACGCATTATTCAGCAGTTGTTAGGTCATGCCTCCATTGTGACAACACAGATTTATACTAATGTTGCGTCAGAGCAAAAGAAAAAAATATTGGAAGCATTTCATCCAAGAAATCAAATGAGTATATAAGAAGTTAAAAATGTTTTTATATCTATTGCGAAAAGGAAAGAATAGTAGTAAAATAGTTATTGACTTCAAGTCAATAATTTTAAAGGGAGGTATTATGAACAGTGTCGAGACCTGTCAAAAAGACACCAGAACAATGGAAGAAAGGAATACTGGAAGCTGCCAAAGAATTGTTTGTTTCTAAAGGATATGAGGAAACTTCGGTTTCCGACATTATGGACATGGTAGGCGGGGCAAAAGGAATGTTTTATCGTTGTTTCCAAAGCAAAGAGGAGGTGATGTATGCATTAGGTAATCAGATGTTTTTTGAAAACAATCCCTTTGAGGCGGTCAGGGAGAGAGATGATCTAAACGGTTTACAAAAAATCAGGTTGTTGCTTACACTGAATCAGTCGGATGCTGGACGAAACCAGATCAACAGGCAGGCAGTTCTGATTTTGAAGGATCCACACATTTTAGCGGCAGCGGTTGGGGAGAACAGGCGTGTATTAACTCCCTTGTGGTTGGAGTTGTTGGAGGAGGGGAAGAAGGATGGTTCCATCAAGACGGGATACACAAAAGAGCTTTCTGAACTCTTGCCGCTTATCAACTTCTGGCTCATGCCTTCGGTATTCCCGGCTACGAAGGAAGAATTGCTTCATAAATACCGTTTTGTGAAAGAAGTGTTAGCCCATATGGGATTACCGCTTTATGATGATGGTACGATGTCCTTTACCGAAAAATTTATCACTGATATTTCGGAAACACCCTGTGAGAATACCTCTATGCTGGAAAAAACGGGCAAAATTAAAGATAGGAGAGAATGAGCCATGACAGAAAAATTATTTACGAAAAATTTTATGCTCCTTATTTTGGGGCAGCTAACCTCTTTGTTTGGAAATTTTATATTGAAACTGGCATTATCTATGTATGTACTGGAATTGACTGGTTCGGCAGCCATATTTGCGGGGATATTGTCTGCTGCCACAATCCCGACCATTCTTTTGTCACCACTTGGCGGCATTTTGGCGGACAGGGCAGACAGGCGGAATATCATGGTAGCGTTAGACACATTAACTGGTGTATCGGTTTTATGTGCGGCACTATTCCTATTGAAAAGTAATGCCATTGCCGTAATCAGTACATTGCTTATCATACTTTCTGTTTTAGGTGCGTTTGAAACGCCTACCGTTCAAGCGTGTATTCCTACGATGCTACAAGGCGATAATATTATGAAAGGAAATGCTGTTGTAAATCAAGTGGCGTCCATATCTTATTTGATCGCTCCTATGTTGGGTGGAGTACTGTATTCCGTGTTTGGATTGAAACCCGTAATGTATGCAAGCGTTGTCTGCTTTTTTATTACTGCCCTGTTTGAATGCTATATAAAATTGAGTTATCAGCGTACACAAGACAAAGGCGGTGTGCTTCAGATTGTAAAGCAGGACTTTTTATCAAGTATGCAGTATCTTTCAAGAGAGCAGACGAGTATATCGAAGATGCTGCTCTTGACGGCATTTTCAAGATTTTTTGTGATGGGTATTACCGTAGTCGGACTCCCCTTTCTTGTGCGGACTGTCCTTGGATATAATGCAAGATATTATGGGGCTGCGGAAAGTGCGTTAGCAGTTGCGACAATCTTGGGGAGCATTGCTGCAGGGGGGTTATCAGAGAAATTAAAAATACATAAATTATCTGTTCTGCTTGCTTCTCTGGGCATTTTCATTATCCCTGCTGGTATTGTTTTCCTCTTGCCGGTGGATGCCATCATAAAATATGTTGTTACGATTATATCATTTTGCAGTATGCAGGTTGTTATCAGTATGTTTTCTATTTTTGCCGTTTCCCTCATACAGCAGAGGACACCAAACCATTTAATAGGAAAAGTGATGGCTTATACATCGACGGTTACATTATGTGTTCAGCCCATAGGACAAATCACGTACGGTTTTCTGTTTGATAGATTTCACAGTACTGTATATTTTGTTTTAATTCCGACTGGTATCATAGTTTGCATTGTAGGGTTGTCTGCAATGGGATTTTTTAAGAATATGGAAAGGGAACAGCAGGAGGTGTCAGCATGAAGCAGGAAAAGTGGCTATTATGTCCTGTATGTGGAAACAAGACGAGACTGAAATTGCGTGAAGATACGGTACTTGAGAAATTCCCTTTATTTTGCCCAAAATGCAAACAGGAAACTCTTATAAATGTCCGACAAATGAATATGTCTGTTATCAGAGAGCCAGACGCAAAGACGCAGAGCCGATGAATTTGTGAGATAGTTTGAAATCACACTCATCGGCTCTGTTTTGTATTCCGCAATTTTTTACAATTCAAATAATAAGCCTGTTGGTATGATGTAGGCAGGCAGAGAAATTGCCAAAAAATTTGAAAGGAAGTGTTGGAAATGAATTACAGAAATTTGTTTGAAAAATTCAACGAGGGAGGGAAGCTACTGTTACCAGATGCCACAGTTACATTTGATGCTATCCCGTGGTCGAAACATCCTGCTTTTGAAGGCGTGGAGCTTAAAGCTATTATTACATCCGAAAGGACAGATGGACAATTCAGCTACCATCTTGTGAGGATAGCCCCTAATAAAAAGATTGGCAATCATATCCACGAGAAACAACTGGAAACGCATGAAGTAATCTCTGGCACAGGTGTGTGCGTAAATGACGGTGTGGAATTGCCCTATGAAGCGGGTGTAATATCCATATTTCCCATAGGTGTACCGCATGAAGTAATAGCAGGGGATGATGGGCTTTGCCTGTTCGCAAAGTTTATGCCCGCCCTCTGCTAATAACTCTATCTGGTTATATCTCTTTCGTATCGCTGAATGACATAGCGGTATTTTGATGAATAATTCTAGAGGACGATTTATAAGTTAAAGGCGGTAATCCTACATATTTTTCAAACTGCTTTATGAAGTGGCTTTGGTCGCAGAAACCCGTGGTCAAAGCTACTTCGGTTATTGTATCGGTTTCATGGATTAGGCGTTGCGCCTTGCGGATGCGGTTCTGGATTTGGAACTGGTGCGGTGTAAGCCCTACCTCTGCCTTGAAGCTTCTGATAAAGTGGTATTTGCTGATGAAAGCGCTTTGTGCCATTTCCTCGACAGTTAGTTTGCATTCTGGGTATAACTCCAACTGTCTTTTTGAGTCGTGGATATACGGGGTATGGATTTTAAGCTGCCAGTTGGAAGAATCCGAGGTTTCATCCAGACAGTTTAATAGCTGTAATATCTGATAGCGGCTAATTTTTCCCATATTCAGAGCCTGCATCAGAAGAAATCCGATATGTTTTTGTATGGTGGTAATATCTACGCCGTTTACAGCATTCTTATCAATGCACAGGGTAAGTAGGGAATAGTTGTCATGTGCCGAAATGCTATGCGGCTCATACGGAAATATTGCAAATGTTTCGTTTTGCTTATAAGTCCTTGCTTCTTTATTTGTTGTAAGGACTACGGAGCCATCCAGTATGATGCCGATTGTCAGTACGGAAACGTGATTATGTAATGGGTAAGATATGGTTGAATCCTTACAGAAAATCAGCTCAATGCCTGTTTGGGCATTGTATAAGTAGCGTATGTTATTTGCCATCATAAATGTTCCTTTTCGTGTTGGTCATATTTTTGATGCATCCCTGCAAGTACGGTATCAAGGGCAGAGGATAAGGCTGTCCTGACTTCATCAGGTTTGGTAAACGCATATCGCAGTTGCAAAGTTGTGTAGCCGTGGAGAACGCCTGTCAATAAGTTTAAGATTTCATCAATGTTTACTGGATTAAAATTGCATGAAAGAGCGAGTGTTTTTAAAAGGGAACGGTAGTTATCAAATATTTTCCCTGTTTCCTCAGTGCCATGCCAAGTTGCCCATTGTATTGTTTCATAAATCCCAGGATGTTCAATCATGTAGTTAAGGTATGTGATGCCTACGCTTTTTATTGCATCGTCCCCAATTTTGCCGATAGCTGCCTGCATCATCCGTTCATTCATGGTTTTCATGCCATTATGGGCGATTTCCCTAAGCAGGGCTTCAAGGCTGTCTATGTGGTTATATAATGACGGGGTACGGATATTAAGGCTCTCGGCAACGGCTTTTAAAGAAACTTTGGCTGGCAGGTTCTTAGCGTAGACTTGCCGAAACATGGAGAGCGGGTCAATGGGGCAATAGAATTTGAGCCTTGGAGTATTGTGCCAGAGTTATCTGGGATTATGGATTTTGCCAAAGATAGGTGGAAGCAGATTTCTTTATATGCGAGTAGTATCGGCGCATGGTTTAGTATGTTGAGCTTTGGGAGAGAGCCAATAAAAAACTGTCTGTTTGTTTCTCCTGTTCTGGACATGAAAGAACTCATGTCAAGGATGATGGAATGGGCAGGTGTATCACAAAATCAGTTAGAAAAGCAGCGTCTGATTCCAACGGACTTTGGGCAGGCGCTTTCATGGGAATATTGGAAATATGTATTAGAGCATCCAATTAGACAATGGGATTCTCCGACTAAAATATTGTATGGGGAAAATGACAATCTGATAGACTGTTGCCTTGTAGAACAGTTTACGAAGAAGTTCGGTTGTAATCTTACCATTGCTGAGAATTGTGAGCATTGGTTTCACACCGAGCATCAGTTGGATGTTATGCGGGAGTGGATAAAGAAAGAAATAAGCTGTAAGAATGTAATTTTAAAGGAAAGGTAAAAAGGTATCGTTATGATAAGAATAGAATGGGTACATTGTCCTGTTTGTGGCAGTAAAACCCGTGACAGAATCAGAGAAGATACATTTTTGAAAAACTATCCTCTTTACTGTCCGAAATGTAAACATGAAACATTGATTGAAGCAAAAAATTTACACATAACGGTCATCACAGAGCCAGACACACAGATGCAGAGCCGATGAACTTGTGGGAAATGATATGCTCCCCTTATAGTAGACAGACAAAATAATAAAACTGTCGCTGTAAGGAGGAGCATATTTCATGGGACAACATTCAAAATACTCTTTTGAGATGAAACTGGCTGCTG
>CAJTFB010000084.1 GCA_910575665.1 Eubacteriaceae bacterium | reverse complement strand
AAGCAACAATAATTATGTAAAGAAATATATGTATCGAAAGCAGAGAACGCTGCATTCTAACGGCTATTTCTCTGCTTTCTTTTCATAATTACTTTCTCTACATAAGGATGCCCAAACTATTAGTTGGGCGGAGCAAAAGGAAACCAGAGGTCAATCCTCTGGCTCTTTTGCTTTACATAGCCCGTTTACAGTTGCTTCGACAACGGACAGTTCTTTGTCATCCAGTCGGTCAAGCATAGCATCCAAACGTCTTCGGATAGAACTTTTCTTTGCTTTTTCCTCAGTATGTATATGTTCGTCAACTGATACATCAAACATTGTGATAAGTTGAAGAAACAGCTCTATGCTTGGATACTGCCCCTCATTTTCAACAGCTTGAAGATGTCTGGGATTATAATCAATAATCTCCGCAAGCTGTTCTCTGGTCACGCCTTGAGCTTTACGGGCTTTTTTGATTGCCAGTCCTAACGGTCTGAAATCAAAGTCAAAATCGTTGTTTCTTTTGTCCATTCGTTCACCGCCTGTACTCTGAAAATTTTTACCCTTATATTTTACAGAGGTGTGGTATCCTATTAAACGATGTGAAATCTCTGGTTATAAGAGATTTTATCTCCTATTACAAGAGAGGAAAAATCCTATTTACATAATTGTTGCTATTTATATAAGCGGTTATAATAGATGTAAATTAGCACATAAATGGATGTTCTTTCTAAAATTTCACATTCGCTCCATATTGGTGTGTTAAACTGAAAAAAGAGGTGAATTATATGGCGACATTACTTATTGTTGAAGATGACCGAAAAACAAATGAAGCGATTTGCGAGTATTTGAAATTAGCGGGACACAAATTAATTCCTGCATATGACGGGGAATCTGCGCTGCAATGTTTTAGCAATAGCAGGATTGACTTAATTGTACTTGACATTATGCTTCCAAAAATATCGGGGCTTTCTGTTTTGCATGAAATCAGAGAAAAAAGTTCTGTCCCGATACTTATGCTAACAGCAATAGGGGACGAATATACACAAGTTTCCAGCTTTGACGGACAGGCAGATGACTATATCGTAAAACCCTTTTCCATGATTTTGTTAGGGCGGCGCATTACTGCACTTTTAAGAAGAAGCGGAAAGGGGATTTTGCCAGATACAATCGAATTTGGAAATGTAATTGTAGATTTTTTAGGTTATACAGCAAAAGATGACAATGGAAAAATCGACGTTACTCCAAAAGAGATTGACTTGCTGAAATTGTTTGTGGAGCATAAAGGACTGGTTCTGACCCGTTCCCAGATACTTGACGATTTATGGGGCGACAGCCATCCTATTATTGACAGGACAGTAGATACTTATATAAAAAACCTGCGAAAAAAACTGCATCTTGACTGCATTGTTACTGTAAAAGGAATTGGATATAAATATGAGGTGGACTAATATGGCACGAATAAAAATATTTCCTAAAACATTTTTATATACATTGAGCGTCTTGATATTTATTGTAATAACTGCACATGGCATCATGTATGTTCTTGCCCCGCAAATATCTTTAGGGCTTGTTGGCGAGAAAGGAATGGAACTGGACGGATTTTTCGTCAGTACGGACGTAGATGCCTCACAGTTTGTAACATTTACGATAAAACGTGCCCTGCCTGTTTCTGTTTCCTGTTGTATCGTGATTGCCATTGTCTGTGCTGCACTTTTTTCCAGAAGCATAACACGAAATATTTGTCATTTATCAGAAACAGCGCAGCGCATGACAAAAATGGATAAATCTGCGATATGTTCTGTAACTTCGGGAGATGAAATTGAAGATTTGGCAGAGAATATCAATAGCCTTTATAGGAATTTGCTGAGGGCAATCCATAATCTTGAATTAGAAAAAAAGTATGTGCAGGAAAGCGAGAAATTGAAAATAGATTTTTTACGTGCGGCTTCCCACGAATTAAAAACGCCTGTTACTGCTTTAAACGCCACTCTTGAAAATATGATACTTGGAGTAGGAAAATATCAAGACTATGACGTATATCTGCCAGAGTGCAAAGAAATAACAGAACAGCTTTCCGAGATGATACATGAAATTTTAGAAACATCCAAAATGAATATTACAAATGAAGAAAAACCGACCGAAATAAATTTGCCAGAACTGCTCACAAACCTTTGTGAGCCATATAAACTGATTGCCGCTGCAAACGAGATTAATTTTTCTGTCTGCCTGCCACAGCATTTTACAGTCAGTATACCCATTTCCTTATTTGAAAAGGCAGTTTCTAATATTCTTGCAAATGCAGTTGCATATACAGAAAGCGGGAAGCTGATTTCTGTTTCTATGGATGGCAGAAATCTTGTTGTTGAAAATGAATGTGTCCCTGTTCGGCAATCCGAAATCCCCCGGTTGTTTGAGCCATTTTACCGTCTTGATTATGCAAGAAGCAGAGAGCAAGGAGGAAATGGCTTAGGCTTGTATATTGTGGACACTATTTTTTCTGCACTTTCTATTCCATATACATTTCAAGCGAAAGACAATCCGCAAAGAATGTGTTTTACTATATATTTATGATGAAAAACCCTCCGATGTTTCGGAGGATTTTTTTCTTCCGTTTATTTTTCACAGATATTCCATATACGTTCCATATAGGAATGTTATTTTAATATTGTGTTCAAAAAATAAAAAACGGAGGTATCAATATGAATTTTTTAAAACGGGCAATGTTATATGTTACTCGAAAAAAAGGGAAAAGCATAGTGCTTTTTTGTATATTGCTTATTATGGCAACCTTTGTCTTGTCGGGATTGTCTATCGGGAAAGCTACAAAACAAGCACAGCAAAATCTGCGTCAAAGCCTTGGCGGTTCTTTTCATGTCTGGACGGACTACACAGATAATAACCCCTATCTGCATAAAGAATCGGACGAGGATGAAAGTGGAGGGACTGGATATATCATGTATTCCACAGAGCAGTTATCCTCTGATATGGTGAAAAATATCCGTGATATAGCAGGAGTGAAATATTGCGATGCATTTGATGAAACATTACTGGATTTTGAACAGTTGTCTTTTTTCAAGGGGACAATTCCTTTGGAGGAAGAACTAGGGAATAGCACGACTACGGTAAGTCTATGGCGTTCCGAAGAACACAATTTGTTTACAAATGGCGTTGTCAAACTAACGGAAGGCAGGCATATTACAGAAAAAGATACGGGGAAAGCAATTATTTGTAAAGATTTGGCTGATAAAAATGGCTTAGGGATAGGCGATATGCTGAAAACGAGGTCTATGGATGGGCGCAGCATGACACTGGAAATCGTTGGATTGTTTACAGCAATGGAAACAGAAAAAATCGGCAAGAATATAGAGGGCTATAATAAAATACAGAATCGGGTGTTTATAGATATAGCGTCGGCAATTCTTATCGAGAACACCCCTGCAGTTCAGGGATTTTCAGAAGTTTCAATTACCATAAACGACCCAGAAGAAATGGATGAAATTATCGAAAAAGTGAAAAAGATGCCTGGATTTAAAGAGGATGGATTTACGATTGATACGGACAATGAAACTTATGAAAATACGGCTTCCTCTCTGGAAAGTATGGATAAACTGGTGATAGGTCTGCTGATTGCGGCTATCCTTGTCAGCGTTGTAATCTTATCGCTTATTCTTACTCTATGGGGAAAATCACGTGTCCGTGAAACAGGTGTGTTCCTCTCGCTTGGCATAAAAAAGACAGACATTATAGGGCAATATCTGACAGAAGTATTGCTGATTGCAATCATTGCTTTTGGGATTTCCTTTTTTACAAGTAATATGGTTTCAAACCGTATCGCCGATGTGCTTTTACAGCAGGATATACAGAATAAAATAGAAGAACCGAATGACGTGCAGCAAGATGACATTGCGATAGAATCGTTTGAAAGTACAGCATTAGGAGGTGTAGACAATATAGAATTGAGCGGTGCAGAAAATACAGATTATTTGGAAACGGATATTGAAGTTTCTGTAAGCATAGAAAATTTATTACAGTTATATCTTGTTGGATTTGTAATTATCATTGTATCTGTTATGATATCATCTATTGCGGTCATGCGTTTGAAGCCGCGTGAAATTTTATCCCGCATGAGTTAGGAGGAGAAAAAGATGACAACGCTAACATGTGAAAACGTAACATATCAATATGAAAAAGGCTCAAAGGTCTTAGAACATATCACAACTCAATTTGAAACAGGAAAAATGTATGCGATACTTGGCGCATCTGGTTCTGGGAAAACGACCCTGTTATCATTGATAGGCGGTCTTGATATTCCACAGGAAGGAAAAATTATGTTTCATGACAGGGATATATCGGAGCAGGGACTTGAATACCATAGGCGCAATCATGTTTCTGTCATATTCCAGAATTACAATCTTATTGATTATATGACGCCGATTGAAAACGTAAAATTGACTGCAAAACAGGACGCCCTGCCAATATTAAAGCAGCTTGGATTGACGGAGGATGAAGCAAAACGAAATGTAATGAAACTGTCGGGAGGACAGCAGCAGCGTGTGGCAATCGCCCGTACACTGGTATCGAATGCCCCTGTTATTTTAGCGGATGAACCAACGGGAAATTTAGACAAAGATACTGCCGCAGAAATTACAGGGATTTTGAAAAATTGCGCCCATCAGATGAATAAATGCGTAATTATTGTTACCCACTCCAACGACCTTGTAAAACAAGCGGATACCGTTTTTCAGTTAAAAAAAGGCAGGTTGCTTCAAATATGAAATACGAGTGGATATATTGCCCGATTTGCAAAAAAAAGACGCATAACAAATTTAGGGAAGATACTGTTTTGAAAAACTATCCGCTTTATTGTCCAAAATGTAAACGGGAAACGATAATTAACGCAAAAAATATGCAAGTATTTATCATCACAGAGCCAGACACATAGATGCAGAGCCGATGAATGTGTGGAATGAATGAAACCACAGTTTATCGGCTCTGCATTTTACTTAATTAAATGCAGATACGTCCACCAAATAAAAAAACGGCGATTTGGTGGGCGGTATTGCTATGCCCGAAAGACTTAACAAACACTCTCCAAACCTGTTTCAAGTTTGGAGGGATTTTTATTGCCTGCAAATAGCAAGTTCCATTTACATATATCATATCGGGGATGGGTGGACAGCCTGTTAAAAAAATCCTTGTCAGTGCAAGGATGATTTCTGCCCCAAAAGTAGAAGCCAAATCTCTACATATAAGAGCCAATATATCTATAAACCGTAAAGGCGTGACAGCCCTTGCGGTTTTTCTTTTGTCGTTTTTTGTCGGATTGCATTGCAAGCCTGTTTCTTACAGTGGATGCCGTTCTCCGCCTTTCAATCTGAATTTTCAAAAAAATTCAGATTGGAGGTAACGGATTATGGCGTACAACAAAGCCAGAGAAGAAAGAAAATGGCGTATATGGAAAGAAGCCGAGGAAAAGCAGCTTAGGAGCTTGGGTGTCAGTGAGGGCGATATTGAAAAGCTCCGTGTCCATGATTGGGCGATATTCAATTCCGACAGACGGTACTATGAGAAATTGCAGGATGCGGGTACATATCTTGAGGAAGTCGCGGAGGACACGGCACAGCCCGAAGTAAAAACGGTTGAGGAATTTTTGGACAGCATTGAAAATGCGGTGCTGTATCAAGAGCTGCATCAGTTGGACAAGCTCACGCTCCAAGCGTTGCTGATGAGGATGCAGGGCTTTTCAGTTACTGAAATTTCAGTGGAATTGAGTTTAAACAAGGAAGTCATTTACAAGCGTTTGAACAGGTTTAAGAAAAAAATTAAAAAACTTTTGGGATAGTGTCCAAAATCGCACTCTCCCATCGGCTACTGGGTGAGAGGGCAAAAACCTCTTGCCCAGTTTTCTTTTATGTCGGAAACGGGATGGCTCTTTGACAAGCGAATACCCATTCACCAAATACATTCTCTTTGTGACTGTAATGAGCATAAGCGTGTGCAGCGGTACGCCATGACCTGCCGAAAAAGCAGCAGCGATGAAAGGTGGTGAGCGGATAATTACCGACTCAAAATATCGGGCAGCTCCCGATTTCGCCATGACACACAAAGGGGATAATGATACTCCCGTCCAGCCACAGTCCGAGCGGTAACCAGTCCGCCGCAGGCAATGGGGGCGGCTCTGTCAGACCGACAGTTGGGGTGCAATTCCCGTGGCGTCAGTTCGCTGCTGACCGTTTGGTGACTTCCCTTGCGTTATCACGCATCAGCATTTTCGGGGTGTCGGGGACAAATAGAAAATGCTTTCTATCATAAAGCCAGATACAAGGTGGTCAATGGAAACAGAGTTTGTTTTATACTCTCCCGACCTTAAATACTTCCGTGTGTCTGGCTGTTACATAGGCAGGGTTTCCTGCCTAAATACTGATGGAGGTTATAAAGAATATGGAAAGAACAATCAGGCGTGGCGACATCTACTACGCAGAGCTTAATCCCGTTGTCGGTTCGGAGCAGGGCGGCACACGACCCGTACTTATCATTTCCAATAATATGGGCAACAGGCATAGCCCGACGGTCATTATTGCCGCTATCACGGGCAAGGCGCAGACAAAGGCAAAATTACCGACACATACCGAGGTGAAAAATTTTGAGGGACTTGACAGAAATTCTATTGTTTTGCTTGAGCAAATCCGTACAGTAGATAAGAAAAGATTAAAACAGTATATGGGCATGATGCCCGCCGAAACGATGGCAAGAGTTGATAAGGCTCTTGCCATTAGTATTTCACTTAAAAATGGTACAGAAAGTAATTGTGCGAATTAGCGGAAAAGGGAGGATTTGCACATTAGTCAAATGACGTCTGTATCCATATAATTTATGGTATACAGCCGTTTAGCTTTGCGGAGGTATATAGATGGAAAATGTCAAAGAAATTCATAATGCAGAACAGCAAAAGAATGAAACTGACGAAGTAGAAAACTTTGATGTCTTTATAAATGCTATGGTGCAGGCAGTTGAAAAATACGGAAGATTTGTTTTGCAGGAACTGGATTGTGTTGCGTAGGCTTACGCAACCTTACATACCGCATTTTCCAAAATTATCGGAGGTGGTAGAATGAACAGAGAAGGGAAGAAATGTGTTCTGTATCCAAGAGTAAGTACAGAGATGCAGGTTGACGGATACAGCCTTGAGGGGCAGAAAAATAGTTTGAAACGGTTTGCAGACCGTGAGGAAATGGAAGTTGTCGGCATCTACGAAGATGCAGGAAAATCGGGGAAGTCAATTGAGGGGCGACCCGCATTTAAGAAAATGCTGTCCGACATAAAAAACGGATTGGAAATAGAGTATATCCTTGTCTATAAACTTTCACGTTTTGGGAGAAATGCGGCAGATATTCTAAATTCATTGGAGTTTGTTCAGTCTTATGGGATAAACCTTATCTGCATTGAAGAGGGGATTGACTCATCCCAGACAAGCGGAAAGCTGCTCATATCTGTCCTGTCAGCGGTTGCAGAGATTGAGCGGGAAAATATCATTGAGCAGACCATGAACGGACGCAGGGAAAAAGCAAGGCAGGGCGGATGGAATGGCGGTTTTGCCCCATATGGGTATTATCTGAAAGACAATCATCTCTTAATAGAGGAAAAAGAAGCCGAAGCAATCCGAATTATATTTGATAAGTTTGGAAATTCAGACATAGGGCTTGGCGGTGTTGCAAAATACCTTAATCTGCAAGGGATAAAGAAGATACCCCGCCAGAATGGAAAGTTAGAAACATGGAGCAACCATTTAATACGGCAGATATTAGACAACCCTGTTTACTGCGGAAAAATTGCTTATGGCAGGAGAACACGGGAAAAAGTGAAAGGAACGAAAAATGAATACAAACAAGTCCATACAGATGATTATATCTTAGAGGACGGGCAGCATGAGGGGATTGTCAGTGAGGAACTCTGGCAGAAAGTCCATGCAAAGCGTTTAGCAACAGGAATCAAGCAACCGTCGAGAATTGGAAAAGAAAGGTCGCATCTTCTGACAGGCGTTTTGAAATGTCCCCTTTGTGGCAGTTCAATGTATACGAATAAACACGCATGGACAAATAAAGACGGCACATATAAGGAAGTCTACTATTATATATGCGGAAGAAATAAGCAGGAGCGGGGGCGTCATTGTGACTACAAGGCATCTTTAAGGAAAATCGACATTGAGCCACTTGTAGTAGAAGCGGTAAAAGAGCTTGTAAGCGATGCCTATTTTGCGAAAGAGATTGAAAAACGAATTGGAGTGCAGACAGATACAAGCGTCGTAGATAAAGAACTTGCCAATTATGAAAACAAGCTGAAAGAAGTGGATTTGAATAAGGCACGTCTGGAAAATGAGATTGACAATCTTCCTGTCGATGCCCGATTCCGTGAAAGAAAAATCCATGATATGACATTAAGGCTTGATGCTTTGTATGATACGATGGTGGAGCTGGAGGAACGCATTGAAGATGCCAAATTAAGAAAAAGCTCCATTGAGATGGAAGCCATCACGCTTGACAATGTTTACAAAATCATGCAGAACTTTGGAAAGTTATATGCTATAATGAGTGATGAGGAGAAGAAAAACCTTATCACATACCTTATTAAAGAAATACAGATATATCCGAATGGAGAATCGAAAATGCCGTTGAAGTCGATAGAGTTTAACTTTCCGATTTATATTGACGGCAAGGAAGTAAGGAAAGTTTTGTGGGAAAGGGGTAATACCGTTGAGACGGTAGTATTGATGTCAAGGGTTGAGAAATAGAAGTACAAAAAAGTGTAGTAAACAAGGGGTTTCCGGGAGTTGGGAATTGCCGACGGGTAGTTCCGGCTCCCGGATTTTTTGCGTTTAGTAGTTCTATGGAAACTGGTCTACGGCAAAAAATCGCGTGGGGTTGAGTTGATAGGTTGGATATTGGGTAGGTTGTGGAGATAGGATTGTTATAGGATGGTTGAGTTGACAAGATGGACATTGTAAGACATTACTATAAAATCGGTAGTGTAAATAAGTTTGTGTTTTTGGAAATAAATAGCTCCTTTTTGGTAAGAATTAGGATATGGAAATTCTTATCGAAAAGGAGTGTTTTTATGCCAGTAGCAAAGGAACAAATTCGACAGATTATCTCAGAAAACAACTTAAGCAGCGTC
>CAJTFB010000083.1 GCA_910575665.1 Eubacteriaceae bacterium | reverse complement strand
TTCGACAGTCCCAAAAACATAAAACCGACAAAAACCTCTTACATATCTAATTCTTATCAGGAAAGTCTAAAATCCATAGACACAAGATTTTTTACAGCCTCCTTGACTATAGTCCATCCGTCAAGCGGCTAATCTGTTTTTGTTGCCCGTCCAATTTGGCGGTCAGCTTCTTGCTTTGCTCTGCAAGCTGTACGCATTTGATAGTCAGATTTTTTACTACTTCTTTCAATTTCTCCACAAGCGGTAAAGCCTTTTTATCCCGGTATGCCTTTGCGCTCATCAATGCCCCCGGCTCCGGCAACTTCCATTTCACATCTTCATCATAGGCGTGTATATTTCTCTCCATGACTTCCTTTGACTGTACCATTTTGTTAATGTCCTGCCGCTATCTGTTGATGAAGAATATTAGATAATTCCTCTTTACTGCCGGAAATGGTCTGTTCCAGTTCCGCAACCTCTTTCTGCCGCTCCTGCTTCTCAAAATCGAGTACGGACAAATGCTTGTTATGTGTGCCTAACTGTTTCCACTATACGCCATGCCGCCCCATGACTTTTGAAAGTTCCTACTTCTCCGCTTCAATCCATTCGTTCCATTCCGTCATTCCCCTTGTGCCGCCTTTAAAGCCCTGCTCCGACAGTGCGCCTTTGAGGGAAACTCTCGTATCAAGTCAACGCTTGCTGTTACGGATAAAGGGAACAAAATCAATATGGATATGTGGCGTCTGCTCGTCCATGTGCAAGTGGCTTGAAAATACATATAGGTTCGGATTTCTTTTCTGAAACTGCTCCATAAACTCGCATAAAATATCTTTTGCCAACTGCCCCTCATTGCTCTGTACGTTCATATCGTCTTTATTGCCGATTTGGAAAATTACCTCATAAAATAATTTCTCCTGCTTTCCCCGGCGTATCTTCTCATAGTAATCACCAATCTTCCGGTCACTCCGTTTTTACTTTGCGTTATAGCGTTCCAGTGCTTCATCAAAAAGATTGTGATAAACCTCTTTTATATCCGAGTGGCAAAATTCCACGTTATCCCGGCTTCGTACCTTATCTACATTTTTAGCTGTAAAGGCTCTTGTATTGTGATTGACCGAACCTTTCCCCATCATGCCGCTAATTGTCCTTTCCAATAGGCATATCCTCCACATTCTGTATATTTGTGCCACTAATTTTACTGCGCCGAAAGGCGCAAGGCTTTGTTACTTTCCCGAAAGTAACCGAAAGTAACGCAAAAGCACTTTCGACAGGCTACGCTCTATCAAAAGTGCCTTTGTTTTTGTCAAGATTGTGTATCGCTATACCACCCTTGTTTCACGTCGGGTGCCGCTCTCATTACCTACCGAAAACAAAAAATTTCCCCGTTTTCTTCTTCTTTTGAACGAGTGCAGCCGCCACATTCCGGACAAAAATACCTACAACTTTCATTCCTACTGCCACAAGTTTTTTCTTCATTTAACTCACATCTTCCACACTTCCAGCAGTAATATGCACACCCCGGACATCGATCCTCTACGTCATCCATCATACAGTCCTCTCTATGTGGACAGAAATATCCGCACCCTTCACAGTTTCTGGGACAGTCCCTTTCATCCAATTCTTCTGCCACAACTCCACATGGTTTTCCAACTACAGATATGATCTCCCTCGAAGCAAGCATAGTTCGCAGAATGCCTTCCACGGATTTTCTATCTTTTGCCGCTATAGAGATCTTTTTTGTATAGATAATTTTCACTCTATATCTTATAGCTTTCACCTGGCTTTCTCCCTTCCATCTCCCCAGTTCTTCTCTCTGACACGTTCTTTTGCAAGAAAACAGGCTCCTACAAAATGGTTTGAATCCAGATTATACTGACTGGCATTCCAGTTATCCTCTGCTTTCTGCTCCGCCTCCTCCAGACTGTCCGCATGGATACGGACGGTCTTTTGTAAAGTCTCTGTAATCGTTACATCATAAGTTTTCATCTCTCAAAGCTCCTTTCCTGACATCCTATTTGTTGTTTCATCTGTTTCTTTTGCCTTACTGTCATGCCAATCCCCAGCCGGATACAAAGCTCATCATTACAGTCCTTTCCCTTTTGTGGCGGCACATCCTCCCTGCGGTATTTTCCCGGCAATACTTTCTGTATCGCCTCTGCTGCTAACCGCCCCGCCCGGTCATTATCAAGATGGAATACAACCATTTGCACCTCCGGGTATTTTTTTAAGAAACAAGTCAGCGCCGCCGGGACCTTGCTCTGCTCAATTTTTTTTGCTGGCTGGTACACCCCGGCAAGAGATAACAGATGATTTTTTCTCCAGTCCTTCCCATCCATTTTTAATACCGTGGCATGGGATAGCAGATCAATGGCAGACTCAAACAAGTGTACTTCCTGACTTTTTCCCTCTGCTGGAATGGAAAAAGAATAATTCTTGTCACTCCCTGACGCATCCCCGATAAAGTCCGTCCCCATTCCACGGATGGCAGCATAACGAGGTTTTCCCTCCTTATCCCTTCCTACAAACACTGCATTGTGATAACGCCTGCTTTCATACACACGCCCTGTACGCAGACAAAAGTCCACAAGTTCACCATCAATTCCCCGCTGTTTCAGATAGGAAACCAACCTTGTCGGATAACGGTATGGTTCTGGTAAGAGCAGTTTCTTTTCTTTCTTCTTTTCGGCTGGTAAAGAAATAGGCGGTTTCACTCCCGCCAGTCCTGCAAGAGTTTCCACCGCCTCTATAAAGGTATAATCTCTAACCTTAATCAGATAATCAAGGGCAGAACGCCCTCCAATTCCCTGGCTCCACCACATCCATTTTCCATTGGAAATTTTTAGACTGTCATGGGTTTTTGTGGTGTAGGTGTTTCCTGAAAAATGCACAAGCTCAAACGGTTCGTAATTCTTCAGGTAGGTCAGTAAATCCATCCGCTTTACTTCCTGTACAACTTCCGGCGCAATATAAGGCATAGTATCACTTCCTTTCCTGCCCAATGATTGGATATTTTTCATTGATTTTATATATCCAGGCATAAAAATAACCGGGTGGTATTCCATTTCGGATACCATCCGGCTATGTAATGTGCTTATTATTTTAAGATTCTTTCTCTTACATGACTCTTGACCACTGCCAACTGTCATGCTAATCTTTATAACAGAGAAACGAAATTTACTAACATACAGCCTATGATTCATGCAGTTTGCCCGTTTCTTTTTCATTTACTTATACGCAGAATAATTTCTTTAGCAGACTACAGTTTTCTGTTCTTTCTCCAATGCTTCTACGACTTCTATATCAAGCCTTAGATATTTTGCAATTTCCTGATTGGAAAGTTTTCCATCCTCCAACATCCGCAAAGCACTTTCTTTCTTTTCTTCGTCTATAAGTTCCTCTACAATTCCACTCATGGTATTCACTCCTTCCTCGTTTTCCTTAAAATATCGTACCCGATCTGCCAGTTTTTTATAATACATATCTGAAGCATTCATACAAGAAAAATCTTTCATCAGCAATCCCAGTGGCGTTTCATCACGATATGCACCGTTCACATATAAAATATGCGAACTGTCTCCAAATTCCTCTCCTGTTTCTTCCACAAACCGATTGATATGATAAATCGGCTTATCTTTTCCCATTACATCATTCTCAGTTATAAAAATAACATAAGTTTCCGGTAATTCTTCTGTATCGTCTCCTGCCAAAAGCACGTTAGCATCTAACAGACTACTGTGATACCTTGCCCGTTTCGGTTTAGCTCCACTATCTAATCGTTGAATTTCAATATCATACCTTTTCTGCTCACTGTCAGTAGCCTCAATATCCAAAGTAATGGAACGCCCCTGCAAATTCTTTATCATATGCTGGACATGAGTTTTTTCCACTTTCAAATCTGACTTATCCATGATGATTCGAAGTACCAGCTCCGTACATTCAATATCATCCTCAAAGCATTTTGTCATAAATTCGTCATCAAACAGCCGGAATCTCTTAATACGTCTCTGTATTTTTTCTTGCTTTACTTTTGCACTTTGAATCGGCACTGCACCACCTGCTTTCCTCTTGCCTCAAACTCGTAATCCCGTTTTCCTTTAGTTTACCATAATTCATGTTTTTGCACAAATCAATTTTTCCTTGGAACACTGGTACACAGACTTATTTTTTGATTTCAGCAATTCTTTTAATGCCATGTTCTGTTCTGCACCTCCGAGTCTTTTTTACATTGTAACGGTATTCCGTTATAAAATCAACCAAAGGCTTTACATAACGTAGATATTTGAAAAGCCGGATAGTTTTTGATAAAACTCACCGGCTATGTAATATTAACAGGTTCAGTACAATCTAAGTTAAGTTTTTCCCTTCTTTCTTATCAAAGTTGTCTTGACATTGAAATTGTTTAATGTATTTTTTATAATATTCAATACTTTTTTAATCAGAAATACCGTCCCAACTCTCGTATAATTCTTTCACCGCTTTATCTATTTTGGAGTAATCAAGAGGCTGTCCCGCCTTTTCCTGCTCATATAATATCCCTACCACATCGGAGAGGTCTTTCTTATATGAGCGCCCTGACATTAGTTTCATAGCAAGCAAATATTCTGCACTGATAGTTCGTATATGCAGTACATTGGAGTATGTGCGGTAATGCTTTGAATACTGTCCCAGTTTTGGACTATATGAATTCGAATTCTTAAAATCAGCATTTAACCAACAATTAGGAAGAAGAAATTTATCTCCCACGGCATTGACTGCTTCTTTCATGGCTGACGATGCTGTAATTACAGCGTCAATATCATACGTCATTTCACGAAAACCATAATTGGCAAGAATCGCTGCACCGCCAACTAAAATGATTTCCGCAGGCATTTTAGTTCCGTTTCGTTTACGAAATTCCTTACCAAGTTCTTTTAGATAACTATCTAAATTATCTTTCGTAAACACACGGTCAATAGACATTTCGGATTTCCCCCTCCACAATATTGTATTTCAAAAATTCAGGTATCGCATTGTCCCAGCTCGATTTTCTTTCATCCAATGCCGGATTGAGTTTTACCGCCACCATAATATCTCTTGGATAAATCGGTTCCGCCAGCTTATGTTTTCGTATGTCATCATAATCCTGACAAAGCGGCAGATCATTTTCACGACACAGATAATCTACCATTGCAAGTAGATAAAAACTTTCTGGATACCATTTTCTGTTCCAATACATTCTGATTTCATTTTCCCGTAAGACATCTACAATAAAATCAATATCCCCTTTGTCTTTTACAATGTGGCAAACATTACTCTTAAAAATTTCAAAGCTGCTCCGGTATGGCACTTCAAACTCATTTCCTATATCATTTTCCAATAGCTCTTCCATTGTCAAATGAAATACTTTCGATAGTTTATACACCGTTTCTACCGAACATCTGCCAATCTTCGTCTTGCCATTCACTAGATCAGCTAACGTAGTATAAGGTACTCTGCTTTCCTTAGAACACTGATACACTGACATATTTCTTGATTTCAGCAATTCTTTTAACGCCATGCTCTGCAACTCCTAGTCTTTTTTACATTTTAACGGTATTCCGTTACAATGTCAACCAAAGGCTTTACATAACGTAAATATTTGAAAAACCGGAAGTTTTTATAAAACTCATCGGCTATGTAATGTCAACAGAACAGCATATTCAAATACCTAACCAATATCAAATAGAAAATCATCCCTAACTTTATTTGTATCCATCTGTCATCATCCTCCTTCTTAACATCAGTCATTTTGATTCAGCAGTCCGCATTTCAACAGCAGCGAAATACAATCATGGAATCCCCCGCAGATAATATTTTATCTGTAGATCATCCAACATGTTAATCCTTAGTTCCACGTATCTCTTTATGGCATTCTGCACTTCTATGGACAAAATCAGTTCCTTATGAATGTCCTCCCCCTCCAGAATTTTACGGATTACCGGATATTTGTTTTCCAATCTCTCTACCTCGTTGCTGTCATCCCGGTAGCACTCTGTCTGTTTTAATTCTTTTAACAGCCCATCATACATTCGGAAAAGATATTCATCTATTTTGTCCAAAATTCTTTGCACTACATATTCCTCCCGCCATCTTTTTGTTTACATTTTGTTGACCAATCCAGAAATGTTCCCTATGCTCATACTGAGTAGGACGGATTTTGCGGACATTCAAAATAAAAAAGAATGTGGAGGTAACAGACAATGGCAAAGACGATTTTTGAGGAACTGGGCGGCAAATACGAAAGGCAAGGTGATTATCTAATTCCATGTATAGCTTTACCCGCCGAAGAAGAACAGCCGATAGGCACATGGGGACAGCGGCATTTGGACTATCTAAAGCAATACCGTAAAGTTACATACACCAATCTTCTCACAAGCGGCAGGCTCAATGCCTACCTTGCCGACATCGACAGGCAGGCACAGGAACGCTTTGAAAGGCTCATAGAGGGCATGAAACAGGCACAGGGTATAACGGAGCAGTTAAAGGCAGAAAACGCCTTAGAATGGACAGGGCGACTAGGTAACATAAGGGCTTGTGCGAGGGAGATTGTGAATGAGGAAATAATTTTCGTGTAGGTAAACGAAGCGGCAGAGCGTAAAAGCTCTGTCGTTTTTCTTCGGAAAAGTTTTATATAAATGATATAAAATCTCTGTATATCGGAGATTTATTTTATGTAAGATACAAAAGTCTATATTTGTACAGTTACAGTTGATGTAGTTTCTAAGGCAAATTATAATATTAGATGGACGGTAGGCAAAGCATTTAAAGTAAAAAATTGGGGAATGAACAGAAAAAACTATTGAAAAAAGTAAAATTAATTGTAACGAATCGCACTTGAAAAGAACTAACAATATGAGGTGCTGATATGGATAAAGAAAAAATTGATGAAATATATCGTGAAAACGCCGCCATGATATATAAATATCTATGCGGCTTAACGCAGGACAGCGGACTTGCCGAAGAACTGACGCAGGAAACATTCTTTCAAGCAATTAAAGGGATTGATAAATTTAGGGGAGATTGTAAAATTTCCGTCTGGCTATGCGGTATTGCAAAAAAAATATGGTACAAAGAACTGGAAAAAAGAAGCAGGCACAAAACCGCCCCACTGGACGATATGATACCTTCCACAGAAAATGTTGAAAGTAAAAGCCTTGACAATTTAGAAAAAATAGAAATTTTCCGCCTCATGCACAACCTTGATGATGTAACAAGAGAAGTCATGTATTTACGATTAGCAGGAGAACTACAATTTTCTGAAATTGCGGCTATTTTGGGAAAAACAGAAAACTGGGCGAGGGTAACTTATTATCGGGGAAAACAGAAAATAATGAAAGGAATGAGAGAATGGAACTAAGGGAAAAAGAATTAGCTTGTGAGATTGTCAGAGATTTACTTCCTCTCTATATTGACGAAATGGTAAGTGATGTTTCTAAAAAAAGCATTGATAACCATTTAGAGCATTGTACAGAATGTAGTGAGATATATCACGATATGGCTTGTCATCTGGAAATGGAAACGCCGCCGACAGAGATTTCAGATGTAAAAAGATTTTTGCATAAAACAAAGAAAATGTATCTGTTATATGGCTTAGGTTGTCTTAGCTTTATTGCAATACTGATCTGTCTGATTGTGGATTTGGCGGTAAACAAAGGACTTACATGGTCTTTAATTGTCGGAAGTTCCTGCCTGTTTGCAGACGCTTTTATATATACTCTTTCAACCTGTAAAAAGAATAAAGGCTGTATTGCAATGGCAGTAATAAGCATTGGGGTGTTTGTCCTGCTTTCTGTCATACAGATTACCCGGTATTATCTGATTGGAACAGGGACATTTTGGCTTTTCCGTTATGGTGTGCCTATCCTACTGTTATGGCTTTTTGTCCTTTGGCTTCCAGTGCTTGCAAGAACATTCCTTAAATTGAATATTTGGGACTGCATAGCATTGTTCCTATTTTTGGTAACCATAGGAAACTATGTCACAAAACTAATCACGGGAGATTATATGTGGGAAGACGCGCTCCATATGCAGGGATTTATAGGCAATGCCCTTGGAGAAGTAATTGGAATTATAATATTTGGAATTATAGGGAGGATTGAAAAATGGAGAAAATAATCAGTGTAAAAAATCTAAGAAAAGCATACAAAAAGGAAACTGCCGTTCAGAATGTATGCTTTGAGCTTGCACCCGGAAATATCATGGGACTATTGGGGACAAACGGGGCGGGCAAAACTACGACATTAAAGATGATTACAAATTTGTGTTCCAAAGATAATGGGAAAATCGTCATAGACAACGTATCATTAGACGAAAATCCCGGACTGGCATTGTCAAAGGTTGGGGCGGCACTTGACACCCCTAGTTTTTATCAAGAACTGACTGCAAGAGAAAATATAGAATGTTTTGCACATCTATATGAAAATATCCCAAACGGGCAAGTTTTGGAATTGCTTGATTATGTCGGACTTAGTTCACAGGCTGAAAAGAAAGTGAAAAAGTTCTCTCTTGGAATGAAACAAAGACTGGCATTGGCAAGGGCTATGTTAGGACAGCCAAAACTGATTATTTTAGATGAACCGGCAAACGGATTAGACCCGCAGGGACAGATTAACCTATACCGTCTGATTTGCGATATGGCGAAAGAACAAAACACAACATTTATTGTTTCATCACACCAACTGCATGATATGGAAAAATTCTGTACCGATATTTTAATTTTGGATAAGGGAAAAAGTATCTTGCAGGGAAAAACGGAAAACATTTTATCCAAAACAACGAATATCGTGGACTGTATACTGGAAGAAACAAACGCTGCCCGGAGTGTCCTCTCCGGGTGTAAAGGAATAAGTTTGGTTTCACAGAGAGGAAATCAGTTTACAATCAGACTTGAAAATATCTGTTTTGATGAATTTGTTAAAAACCTTGTAGCAAACCATTTGCATATTCACTATCTTTCCATGCGGAAACACTCATTGCAGGATCTTTTTCTAAAACTGACAGGGGGAGCAGAGCCATGTATCCATTAACAAGATTATATGCAAGAAAACTATACAGACAAAAATTGATTTACATGGGACTATGAAAAAATCTCTGTAAAAAATGAATAGCAGTGTTCCAAAAAGGTCTTCTATGATAAAATCAAATTATCAAAGGAGGCCTTTTACTATGGCAAACAAAAAG
>CAJTFB010000082.1 GCA_910575665.1 Eubacteriaceae bacterium | reverse complement strand
AACTGTTAACCAAAAGGCTTCTTCAAGATATCTCCTGAATACAAATGTGAGTTTTGTCAGAGAAAAAAGTTTGTTATTTTTGATTTACCTCTTGACAAAAGTCACTTCATAACGGAGGTGCAAAAGTGGCTTATACGCAAACAAGTATTCATCACAGAAAAAATGAGGTGGCTGAAACATGAATTTAGTAAAACGGGCGTGTCTGTACTTAGTGCGGAAGAAAGGAAAAACAGTAACGCTTCTTGCCTTTTTGCTTGTAATGGCAACGCTGATGCTGACCTGTCTTTCTATTCAGTCTGCGACAGAGACAGCGAACGCCAACATTAAGAAAGCTCTGATGGGATACTTTACCATCAATGCAAGGCAGTTAGAAACAGGTATCACAGCAGATACGCTAAATCAGATTTTGTCCATAGACGGATTAAGTGGGAATTATACGCTTCGTTCTTACTCTTATGCCAATTATTCTGATGCGGACGGAAACCTTCTGGAGATTAACACGGAGGATGCGGCGCAGGTTCCCGAAGGATACGAAAACGCCGGACGGATTGTGGCAAATACGAACTCGGACATTGACAGCTATTTTACAGATGGCGGCTTTGAGTTGGTAGAAGGTACTGCCATTACATCAGCAAATAAAAACAGTGTACTTATTCACGAAAAATTTGCCGAGCGAAACGGTCTGTCTGTGGGCGATACTATGCGGCTTACAGATGTCACAGACGAAAACCGTACAATTAGCGCAACCGTGGCGGGAATTTTTACGAACACAAAGGAGCAGGACTCCATCGGTATCGCTCCGTCTTATGATTTGTACGATAACATTGTGTTTACCGACCTCTCTACTGTGTCTTATCTGCTCTATGGAACAGAGGGAGAAACAAGTGTCCAGTACGGGGATTTTTATGTGAATGATCCTGACGAACTTGACCGCATTATGGCAGAGGTTGAGGAAATTGAAGGTGTGAATTGGGACAACTGTACGCTGACTCGATATGATATTGACTACCAAAACGCAAAAGAGTCGCTTGAAGGCTTACAGAATATCGTTTTTATTGCCATAGCGGTCGTATCTGTCATCTGCTTTTTGGTACTTGCTCTGTTCTTGACTTTGAGGCTGCGTGGGCGTGTTCACGAAACGGGTGTTTATCTGGCAATGGGTATTTCAAAAGGTGCTGTGCTGATGCAGTATCTCTTGGAAGTTCTGATTGTGGCTGTGATTGCCCTGCTTATTTCCTATGGAGCAAGCTCGGCAATTTCTGACCAGATCGGGAGCAGGCTTCTTTCGCAGGTTACAGCAGAAACCTATGAAACGGTTGAGCTGACCGATGAGACGGAAAGCACAGAACAACCGTCCACCGAGGACTTGGGATTATCGGAAATTGTGGTAGATGTTTCAGCAGAGGACTATGCGCTTGTATGGGGATTTGGAGTGGTGCTTTGTCTGGCTTCCACTGCACTTGCCGCATATCCGATTATGAAAATGAAACCAAAGAACATTTTATCGCAAATGAGTTAGGAGGCGCACAATGAATTTAGGAATAAGAGCGATTTTATATACAGTCCGAAAATGGAAAAAGACGCTGCTCATATTCTGCCTACTTCTGTCCATCACAACTCTGGTACTGTCAGGACTTGCTATCGCAGATGCGCAGGAAGAACAGACAGAGGAAGTCCGTGGAACAACGGGAGCGAGTTTTACAGTAGAAAGAAACTTGTCCACAGGCGGTTGGGCAAGCGGTGACGGTGGTTCCTATAGTACGCAGGAATTTATATCCGAGGAAATGCTTCAAGAAATTTCCTCTGTAGATGGAGTTGCGGGATATGATGCAGCGGTTGTCTCTATGCCTTATTACTATACCCAATCAGGTGAAAGTATCGTTACAGAAGATGTTAACAACAGCTTTTATACTTATGGTTCTCTCAATTCAGAATATAACGAGTTGTTCGTATCTGGGCGGTTTGAATTGGTAGAGGGAACTCATATTACGGAAGATATGCCGAATGGACTTATTCTCAGCAGGGATCGTGCCGAAAAGAATGGGCTAAAGTTAGGGGATAAAGTATCCGGTATCAACAATCCCTACGCAGACGATCCCGAAGTGGAGATGGAACTTGTGGGTATCTTTGACGTTCTGGCAGATAAAGATGATGAGGCGACCATGTATGATGCTGCTACACTATGGGATTACACCGATTATGCTTTTTGCAGCTACAATGCAATGAAAGAAATGGCTGTTAATTATGAAGATGGCAACAAAATTCAAGAGGCAGATTTTTATGTTTCAGATGCTGCGGAGCTTAATAATATTATCGAAGAAGTACAGAACATTTCCTCAATTAACTGGGACAACTTTATTATCACTGCCAACGATGAGGTCTATCAAAACATTTCCAGTTCTCTTTCTGATACTGGAATACTGATTACTACACTTATCGTTGTTATCACGGTTGTGAGTATGGTGCTGATTATCCTTATCTTGTCAATGTCCATACGGAGCAGGAAACGGGAAATGGGTATCCTTCTTGCTGTCGGTATCGCAAAGCCTTCTGTAATCTTACAGTATGTGCTTGAAACTGCGCTGATAGCGGTTGCCGCATTCCCGCTGGCTTACTTATCCAGTAGGCAGGTAGCGGGAACGCTTGGCACTCTCTTTGGAAAGGCGGCGGAGAATGTGGTTGTCACACCGCAGCATTTCGCTCTGGTGGCAGTCGCAGGAGGTATCCTGCTGATTATAGCGGTAATAGTATCCTGCATACCCGCCCTGCGCTTTAAGCCAAAGCAAATACTCTCGCAAATGGAGTAAGTTTGACCTGATATAACTGTAAAATCCATCAAAGAAGAAACGAGGTAATCAATATGAATATTATGGAACTCAATAACATTGAGTACGCCTATGAAAATAAAAGAAAGGTACTAAAAGGTGTAAGTCTTTCCGTTGAAGAAGGGAAAATGTACGCTATTCTCGGACCGTCAGGCTGTGGCAAAACGACATTGCTTTCCCTGATAGGCGGCTTGGACAGCCCATCGAACGGACAGATTTTGTATGACGGTCAGGATATTGAGAAAATGGGGCTTTCAGCCCACCGTAAGAACAACATAGCATTTATTTTCCAGAGCTATAATCTGATTGATTATTTAACGCCAAAGGAAAATGTGGCTTTGACATCAAAGCTGCCGCCATTACCCATTTTGGAGCGTGTAGGACTCACGGATGAAGAAAGCAAAAGGAATGTGCTGAAATTATCAGGCGGTCAGCAGCAGCGTGTGGCGATTGCCCGTGCGTTGGCTTCTGATGCAAAGGTCATTCTTGCCGACGAGCCGACGGGAAATCTTGATGAGGATACCGCAGCAGATATAACCGCCATCCTAAAGGAGTGCGCTCATCAGATGAACAAATGCGTTGTTATCGTGACACACTCGAATGAACTGGCAAGGCAGGCGGATGTGGTATTTCGATTGAAGAAAGGTCAGTTGCAGATGCAGGTGGAGGAAAAAAGGAATAATTCAAGGCAGCCCGCCAAATAAAAAAAACGGTGCTTTTGGTGGGTGTCATTTGTCACGCTTAAAATAAAATCATCACGAAAATCCCTTCAAGCCCGTTTGAGTTTGGAGGGATTTTTTATGCGATGGTGTAAATCCACCGCACTGCTGCTTATCCGAAGCAGCAGCTACATATATCTCATTATGGATTTATGAGGATAATCCGTTAAAAAAATCCTCACTTTTGTAAGGGGGATTTGCACCCTAAAAGTAGAAGTCAAATTTCTACTTAATAGAATATTTTTAGCCTATAACCGCATTGCTCCGACAGCCTTTGCGGTTTTTCTTTTGTCGTTTTTTGTCCGAACACGACACAAAGGATTTTTCAGAGTAGGCTGTCGCTCTCCACCGACCAATCTGGATTTTCAAAAAAATTCAGATTGGAGGGAACGATATGGCTTATAACAAAGCCAAAGAAGAAAAGAAATGGCGGCTCTGGAAAGAAGCCGAAGAAAATAAATTGCGGAGCTTAGGCGTTGATGAAGATACCATTGAAAAGCTCCGTGTTCACGATTGGGAAGTATTCAACTCGGACAGACGGTTTTATCAGAGACTAAAGGATGTGGCTACATACCTTGAGGAAATGGAAGCCGATGCGGAACTGCCCGAAATAAGAAGCGTTGACGACCTGCTTAACAGCATTGAAAACCAGAAGCTCCATCAGGCTCTTATCATGGTGGACAAGCTGACCTTGCAGATTGTCCTGATGCGGTTGCAGGGCTATAAGCCCAGTGAAATAGCTGATCTGCTCGGATTATCTGAGCAGACTGTTTATAAGCGGATGCAGCGTTTTAAGAAAAAAATTAAAAAAATTTTGAAATAGTGTCCAAAAACGGGCGTTGCCACGGGCTATGGGATGAGAGGCAAAAATCTCTCATCCCATTTTCCTTGTGTGGCGAAAATGGGAATGTTCCTTGAAAAGTGAATACCCATTCGCCAAATACTTCCTCTTTGTGATTGTGATGAGCATAAGCGTGTGCAGCGGTACGCCAAGACCTGCCGACAAGCAGAAAAGCGATGAAAGGTGGTGAGCGATTTCTTACCGACTCAAAATATCGGGCAGCTCCCGATTACGCCATAACCCACAAAGAGAACTATGGTACTCCCGTCCAGTCACAGTCCGAACGGTAATCAATCCGTCGCAGGCAATGAGGGCGGCTCTGGCAGACCGTCAGAGGGGGAAACACCCGTGGAGTCAGTTCGCTGCTGACCGTTTGGCGACTTCCCTGCGCATTTTAGCGCATTGGCATTTTGGGGCGTCGAGGACAAATAAAAATGCTCCTATTCATATATAGTCAAACACAAGGCGGTCATTGAAGCAGAGAATTGTTTATACTCTCTCGACCTTAAAAACTTCCTTGTGTTTGACTGCTTACATAGGCAGATCGTGTTTGCCTAAATAAGATAGGAGGTCATACACATATGGAAAGAAAAATAAAGCGGGGCGATATTTATTATGCCGACCTTAATCCAGTTATAGGCTCGGAGCAAGGTGGAATACGCCCCGTACTTATCATTTCTAATAATATCGGGAACAAGCATAGCCCCACGGTCATTGTTGCCGCTATTACAAGTAGATCGCATACAAAAAGCAGATTGCCTACACATAAAAATATAAATGAATTTTCAGGTTTGACTCAAAACTCAGTCGTACTTTTAGAACAGATACGCACGATTGATAAGCAACGCCTGCAGATGTTCATAGGAACTCTGGACAGGCGTTTTATGGTATCTGTTGACGATGCGCTGTCAATTAGTTTAGCTTTGGAAGGGAGGAAGAAAAGTGCATGAGTTTAAATTAGACAACCATTATGCTGCACTGAAATTGATAGAGATACTTCTGGAAATGGGAAAAATCAATCAAGCTACTTATGCAAATATAATGCGTCATCAAGATTTGCACATTTCACAAGCGGCTTGAAATTGGCTACAATGTAGCTGAAATTAAGGAGGTATCGTTATGAATACAGCAATAAACGAGTACAATTACAGATTTAAACTTACTGATTATTCCTTGTTTGATAGGAACAGAGAAAGGCTGGTGGCAATCTATGGTCGTGTTTCCACGGAACACGAAGCACAGCTCTCTGCGTTAGAAAATCAGTTACAATGGTATGACGACCAAGTCAAATATCATCCAAACTGGACAGTCTGCGAACGGTATATTGATGAAGGAATTACTGGAACGCAGGCAAAAAAACGCCCTGCCTTTTTAAGAATGATTGATGATGCGAAACACGGGAAGTTTGATTTAATCGTAACCAGAGAGGTTTGCAGATTTGCCCGTAATGTTGTAGATACTCTCGTAGTAACAAGAGAGTTAAAAGGGATAGGCGTTGAAGTGTTTTTTATTGATGATAATATTTGGACAATGGACGGCGATGGCGAATTGAGATTGTCATTGATGGCAACACTGGCACAGGAAGAAAGCCGCAAGACTTCTGAGCGTGTAAAAGCAGGTCAGAAAATCAGTCGTGATAATGGTGTCCTTTATGGCAATGGAAATATCCTCGGATATGACCGGGCAGGAGACACCTATGTTATCAATGAAGAACAAGCCGAGACAGTCAAAATGATATTTGATCTTTATTTACAAGGTTATGGATCAATGAAGATTGCTAAGATACTGACGGAAAGAAAAAGGAAAACTGCATCAGGGCTTGTGAAATGGAGTGTATCTAATATAATGCGGGCTATCCGTAATGCCACATACACAGGTACGAAGTGTTACAATAAATCCAGAAGCAATAACTTCTTGGAGCAAAAGCGCATCAACAACTTGGATATGTCTACTTATGAATATGTAGAGGGAGATTTCCCCGCTATTATTTCACAAGAGGTTTGGGATAAGGCACAACAGATACGAATGAGCAGAATGAAACCTTCTCTGGTATCCACAGAAAAAACAACCCACAGCAAGCGGGACTCAAAAGATATTTGGGTCAACAAATTAAGATGTTCCTGCGGTTCGTCTTTCCGTAAAAATCGGTGGCACACTAAAAAAGACGGAGGGACTTCGTATGGTTATCAGTGCTATAATCAGCTTAATAATGGTACAAAGAGGAAAAGAGCTGAACTTGGTCTTGATACGGATGGCTACTGCGATATAAAAATGATAACAGACTGGAAACTCGACTTTATGGCGAAAGAGCTGTTAGAACATTTGTGGCAGAGCCGGAAACAATCTGTTCTTATTGCAATAGACCTTATTAAGAGGTATTATAAAGAGGACAGAGGGAGCAACAGCTATTCTGATGCGATTGCTTTGCAGACAAAATTGGATAAAGCGCAGACCCGGTTGACAAATCTCATTGCGATGCGGGCGGACGGAGAATTGTCAAAAGAAGAATATCAAAATATGCGTGTGCCGATTGATACAGAAATTCAGCAGCTTCAGGACAAGTTAAAATCTGCGGATACTGATAAACAGCCGACAAGAGGTTTAGAGCTTGACGAGATTATTAAGACGCTGAATACGCTGATTGATTTCAGCGGCACAAAGATTAGCAGGGATGTTATCAATCAATTCGTGTATAGAGTAACGCCGACAACGGATAAGACCTTTGACTGGTATATTCATTTACACGGAACGGTTGATGCCAAGGCGACATTTACTGCTGATGGTAGAAAGGGACGGGCAATTATCAGGTTAGAGGAAATCGAGCAGATTTCCTCATTACATAGGAAAGAGAATGAGAGTAACAGCGATTTCATAAAAAACCCCATTGTTTTTTCCTTTCTGCACAGGCAGCGATTGCCAATGGAGGGAAATAATTGAAGATTCAATTCACTTGATGACAATTACAGTAACGGTGGACGATGAAAGGGATTTCCTTAGACAAAGTCCCAAGTACCGGAAATGTAATAAATATCAAGATTTAATAGTTGAACTTTATATTTAGTCTACAAAAGGGGCTAAACAGTAAACCCGAAAGGGAATATTGTTTAGCCCCTTTTTTGATACAAAAAATAGAAAGGGGATGAGATGTGTGTTAAAAGTCCGATTACAGGGAACAAAAAAGGAACTCCGCTGGTTCTTGAAAGGCATGGAGAGAGATACCAGATATGAAGTTGAGAACATATCGACTTTCAAGCCATGTGACGGAGATGCCAGATTTCGCAGGCTGTATGTCAATGTGAGGCGAAAGGAAAAGCAGAATGGGAAAGGGATGGCAGGCGGGGTAAAAACGTAGGAAAGCAGGTGGTTTGGATGGTCAAGTACCTGAAAAAAAGGAAACTGTATGCAATAGCAAAATCATTGATTAAAGAGGAACTTCCATCATGTAAAGATTGTAAATATACCTTTTATCGGGGTTCGGAGTGGATTACAGGCGGAAGTTACAAAATATCATCATTAGCCTGTGGTGCTTGGATACATATCAACCGATGCCGATTTGATGAAGAAACCGATGATTTTGTCTATGAAGAAGAAATATATTCTAATTTTTGGGATGGCAAATACCATTATCACAGTATTAACGGAAAGCCTGTGGCAATGGATGTTTCATAAAATATAAAGAATACGGAGGTTCAGAATTATGAGCAGAGTGATAGCGATAGCAAATCAAAAAGGTGGTGTTTCCAAGACTACCACAACAGTAAATCTTGGAATCGGACTGGCAAGAAAAGGGAAAAAGGTTCTGGTTATTGATGCCGATCCGCAATCCTCCCTGACAGAAAGCCTCGGCTTTCATCAGACAGACCAGTTGGAGGTGACTTTATCTTCCATAATGGAAAAAATTATGGAGGACAGGGAAGTGGGGAAGACAGAGGGCATACTGCACCATGCAGAGGGGATTGATTTACTTCCCTGTAACATTGAATTATCCGGCATGGAGGTATCTATTATCAATGCCATGAGCCGGGAAACAATCATGAAACGGTACATCGACCAGATGCGGGAATCCTACGATTATATTTTGATTGATTGTATGCCAAGTCTGGGAATGTTGACCATCAATGCCTTTGCAGCATCGGACAGTGTATTGATTCCGGTGCAGGCAGCCTATCTTCCTGTAAGGGGACTGGAACAGTTGATTATGACAATCAGCAGGGTTAAGAAACATATCAATCCAACTATCCATTTTGAGGGAATATTGATTTCTATGGTGGATTCCCGGACGGTCTATGCAAGGGAGATTATCGAACTTGTCAAAGAGAATTATGGAGAATCACTGCGGATTTTTGATACCATGATACCATTTTCCGTAAGGGCAGCGGAAACTTCTGCTGCGGGAATAAGTATCTATCAGCTTTATCCGGAACATAAGGTTGCAAAGGCTTATGAGGATTTGACGGGGGAGGTCATTGCCTCTGCCCACTGTGGCAGGAAAGGGGGCGATGGTAATGAGTAGAAAAGATGTTACGGGCAATATTAAGCTGAACCGATTTGATGAATTATTTGGTGCAGGCACTACGGAGGAGGTGCATGAAGGGGATTCGGAGATTAGGGAGATTCCGTTAGCAGAGCTGCATGAATTTAAGAACCACCCATTTAAGATTCGCCCGGATGGGGAACTGGCGGAAATGATTGAAAGTGTCAGACAGCATGGAGTGCTGGTGCCGGGAATTGCAAGAACCCGTCCGGAGGGTGGATATGTGGACTATAGTCAAGAGAATGGACACATTTTTGTGTAATTTATTTTTGAGAGCAGCAGCTTAGTGCTGCTCCCAGTATAACATTTCTTTCTCGTTTGGGGTCAGGAGACCGAGGGAACTGTGTGGTCTTCTGGTGTTATAATAGCCTTCTATGTATTCAAAGACAGA
>CAJTFB010000081.1 GCA_910575665.1 Eubacteriaceae bacterium | reverse complement strand
GACGCTGCTTAAGTTGTTTTCTGAGATAATCTGTCGAATTTGTTCCTTTGCTACTGGCATAAAAACACTCCTTTTCGATAAGAATTTCCATATCCTAATTCTTACCAAAAAGGAGCTATTTATTTCCAAAAACACAAACTTATTTACACTACCGGAACAGTTTTTACAAAGTTCGACTTACCCTTACCTTTTATTCATGTTCTTTTATATATCAGCATCTTCCACCGATACAAGACTACAATTATTGCAACTTCTCCATAAGTTCTTCCGGCGATATGTCTTGTCGAAGCAAACCGAACCCGCTCAGAAGAAGAATACAGTCTACATATCCTTGGCAGTACGCTTTCTGCCCTTCCAGTGAAAGCATATCTTCTGCTTTTGCTATCCATTCCAAAAACATCTGCTGCTCTTCATTGGGAAGTTTCTGTATCATCTCTTCACATTTTTCACGCAGCACCTCTAATTCTCTCTGCACACCCTCATATTCTGGAATTTTAACTGCCGTATCCCGTGATACATCTTCACAACGAAGTCTGTTAAGAAATTCTATAACTTGTTCCCATATTTTATTCTGCATAACTAATTCCTCCATTCTTTCTTTATATTATAAACACATCTACAAAGAATACACCACATAAAATCATACTAAAATATAAGGAGACCCCAGTTCCTCAAGAACCAGAATCCCCCATACTCACTTTGAAATCCTCAAATCTTTTCATAACATCCCGTCTGCCATCATCCCAGTTACTGACGACATCCTGCAACCGGCTTGTTGCTGCTGACCGCTCTGTTCTGTTGCTGTAGCTCTGCCTGCTGTAACATCATTTCCATCAAATACTTAGCCGACAGCCATGCCTGATAATGCTCCTTTGTTAGCAAGAACACTTCACTCAATGAATCCCATGTCATACTGACTGACACGTGATTTTCCGGTCTGCCGCCGAACCGCGGGACAATCAGTCCCTGGGCATTTTGCTCCCCAGGTCCACTGTCTGCGATAAAAAGAAAATCCGACTTTTTGCCTGCTAGAAGTTTTGCCGTTCTGGACAGGCTTTTCCCATCTTTCCGGCTCTGTCCTCTCTGTGCCAGTTTCGCCGCCGATGTACCTCCAAGCCATTCTAGCAGCGGCTTATTATAATCTCCCGACTGTTTCTTCTGCTTCAGCATATACTGCAGCTCCCCGCAGTAAAGTTTCCGGCAGATTTCCTGCAGTTCATCTACTCCAATAAAGATGTGGATGTTATTGGTCTGTCTCTGCCCGGATGGAAGGCCCACATCGTAGGAAGCAAATGCCAGGTGTATCTTCCCCACTTTAAAGAAATCACGCAGGCTCTCCACAAAGCACCCTTTCGCATCCTTTCTGATTATCTGATTGTAATTATATTCTTCCGTCATGATCCGACACCCCCCAATCTTTCTATGTCTGCAATAATTTTTCTTAATTGCTGCACATTCCTGTCAAACTGAGGGGCGAACTCCTTCTTTGTATCATACTGAATGTAAAGCATCATACACACCATATCCCACGCCATACACACGAGATCCTGATTCTTTGTCATTTTTTCCAGCTTGCGCAGAAACATGCTTGTTTCTGCAACGACCTGACTCCAAAGGATAAAGAAGGACTCGTTTTCCAGAAGATGAAATTCCTCCAGCCATTCCCTCACAGTCTGATGTCCATATTGGCTGCCGCAGAAACATCCGTTGTGGAAATAGATTACTTCTGCTTTTTCCATATCCAGCTTTCCCTTTTCATCCGGTACATAGCAGACGGATCTGCCAAGCGGGTATAATCCGCAGACAGATGGTTTCGCCTTGTGGACACTGCACTTATTATTTTTTAGCCAAGGACACCGCCTTGTTTCCCCTTGGGGGCGAATCCGCAAAATCGGCATCCGGCTTTCCTCTCCAATATAGCACTCCCCATACTGCTGTAGCCATTGTTCCACTGGGATACCCAGGTGCACTGCCAATCGGAATAGATCCAGGGGATTTAACAGAAGCTCCTCCTGGTGCACACAGCAGCCGCCACAGTGGGTGCAGGAAAAAGGCAGCGTATCCTCTAATTTCAGTCGTTTGTTCTCTATACAATCCATTGCTCGTTGTGTTCTCTTACTCATTTTGTTTTCCTCCAATCATTTATTCTGAACCGTTAGTTCCTCGTACTTATAGTTGCTGTCCTTCAGCCATTCACACACAATGTCCAGATTTCTGCTGTCATCCAGAGGAAAACGCAGCAAACCGTTCTCCATATTTTCCAGTTCATACAGATGTTTCTCTGGAAAGACAGTAACACTCTCCGTAACAATTACCCGTGGAAATTCTTCAAACACATAAATCTGCGGTTCCGTACCGCCATAGGACTGACATTCCAGCCTGCAACCAAGCCGTGACCGGCTGTACCGGCAACGGCTGAAGAGAAGGCTCTCACAGAACCTGTTCTGCAGACCGTCTGCGGTCATGAAATATACCGTGACCATCCTGCGGTATTCCTGCACATACTGATAGTCATGATTGCTGATCTGCCGCATGGCTTTATTGGCATCAAAAGCAACCACTGGAAAGCCCCATGAATCACAGAAGAAGAATTTCCTCTCACCTGTTTCATACTGGAACTCCACCACATCTGATACGGACAGGGAATGCCCCCGGTATCCTTCCGGATGCTCACCATTGCACGTCACAAAGACCTGCTCCGGATCTGTCGCCGGAAGCTCCCCGCTGTAGATGCATTCATAGATTTCTGACGGAACCCTGCCGTCCCCTGCTTTTATTGCACAGGCTAAATCCCGGAACAAAATCTCTTTCTGGTCCAGTTCCGGCACCACCTGGTAAACCAATACTTTCATTGTCTCAATCCTCCATTCCATGAAAACGGAGCAGTAAAAACCACTGCCCCATCTCTGTTTTGTATTATCCTGTAACTTTTGCTCAGGCTGACATCGCCTAAAATTCTCATTCGGTAAGGATTGTCACACCAAGCTGCTGTGCTTTTGCCAGCTTGCTTCGAGCGGTACCATTTTTATCATAAATTCTTTCATACGCACTTTCCCACTCTTACCAGACATCCCTGCCGGGAACAAATTCTACCTCAGTCCCCTCTGTAATGGGCATATCGGGTTCCCCATCAAATTCATTTCTGTATTTTGTGCATAGGGATGCCGTGCATCCCTCACGCGGATTGATGTCTACATACAGCCGTCCCTCCGATTCATAAACCGGTCTGTCCCAGCTGTCGCGCCCTTTATAGTTTAAAATCAATTTCGCCATATCTTTATCCTTTCTGCTTCCGGGTTCTGGAGCTCATGCCTTGCAGCAGAGAACCATCTGCCCGATCACTGTCGTTCCGATGTTACTCCGCCAGCATCTCCTCAAATTCCTGCTCGGTCAGAATCCTCACGCCAAGCTGCTGTGCCTTCGCCAGCTTGCTGCCTGCCTTTTCCCCGGCAATCAGGTAATCCGTCTTTTTACTGACAGAAGATGCTGCCTTTGCTCCCAGTGACGTGATCTTCATCTGAATCTCATCACGGGTGTAATTCTGAAGTTTTCCGGTTGCCACGATTGTCTTTCCTGCAAAAGTTGTATTATCTGTACTCATAGTCGCATTCTCCTTTTCAAAAATGATGTGTTCCAGTAACGGTCTCCAGAGCTTTGCTGCCTCCTCATCCGCATACCACTGATAAATGTTGTTGTGCATGGTTTCGCCAAAGTCCGGCAGGACGGTAAAATCAAAACCATCCCTGACTGCCTGCTCGAACGCATTCCAGTCTCCGCCAAAATGCCTGCTGATAATCCGTCCGGCACTGCGTCCCACCATCGGGATTCCCATCCCGGCAATAAACTGGTTCAGGGTGCAGTGGCGGCTCTTGTCAATCGAAGCCTGCAGTCTGGCAAAGGATTTCTCCCCAAAGCCTTCTGTCCGGATAATTTCTTCCCGGTACTGCTCCAGCGCATAGAGGTCGCCAAAGTTGCGTATCCATCCCATACTGATAAATTTTTCCAGCGTCTTTTCAGACAGGCCCTCGATGTCCATGCGGGTCTTGTCACAGAAATGGACAAACTTTTGTACCAGTTTTGCCGCACAGTTTGGATTCTCACAGAAAAGCTGGCGGGTTCCGCCGCTGGTTTTATGGACCTGCAGACTGCCGCCACAGCATGGACAGGTAGATGGAATCTTCTCCGTACCGCTCTTTGTCTGGTTTTCCGCAATCTGCGGGATGATCATGTTCGCCTTGTAAACCTGAATGGTATCGCCCTGTCCCAGTGACAGTTTCTCGAAAATATCCAGATTGTGGAGGTATGCCCGACTGACTTCCGTCCCACCAATTTCCACCGACTCAAAGATTCCTGTCAGGCTGACCATGCCATTTCTGGTCACAGCCGTCTCCAGTCTGAGAAATTTTGTCTCATACAGTTCATCTTCCCATTTGAGCGCCATCAGGCGGTTCTCATGGTGCCCTGTCGAGCCGAGGCTTTTTCCATAGACAATGTCATCCTGCTCCAGTATCAGCCCGTCCACCGGATAGGCAAACTCTTCCGGTTTCATTTCTGCTACCGCCTGCCGGATTTTGGCATCATCTGCCGATGGAATCCGGATATACGGCACCACCAGAAAGCCAAGCTGTTCCATAAACGCAAGCTGCTCTGCCTTCGTATCCATCTGCCGGTCCGTTACCAGTTCAAAGGCGGCAAACTCCAGATGCCTTTTCCCTGCCTCTGCCGCATTCAATTTCCTCGTGCTTCCGGAAGCCAGATTTCTCGGATGTCCATACGGCTCCTCCAGTCTGAGATTGATTTTCTCAAAATTTTCCCAGGAAATGACGCCTTCGCCTCGGACTTCTATTGGTTCCTTGACCGGTATGGCGAGCGGCACGTTGTCAAATTTCCTCACGGTATGTGTCACATCCTCACCAATGATGCCCTCTCTGCCACGGGTGATTGCCTGCTGTAATGCTCCGTCTTCATATCGCAGCACCAGCGTCAGGCCATCCATTTTCCATGAAAGTACCACATCCCTGCCGCCGGCAAACTTCACCAGCTCATCTACGGATTTGGTTTTATCCGCAGAAAGCATGGGTTTGGTATGGCGGACAGAAACCAGTTCCTCCAGTATCTCACCCGATACCTTCTGCGTCGGGGAGCCGGATAAAATAATTCCGGATTCCTCCTCTAAACTACGCAACTGGTCCATCTTCCTGTCATACTCCCGATCTGTCATCAACAGGTCGTCGTGCTTATAGTAAGCAGTGTCTGCTTCTGTCAGTTTTGTGATAAGTTTCCTCATACCTTCTATTACTTCTTTTTGATTCGCATTCATACTGCAAAATCTCCTTTCTATTGTGCTGTTTTTTGTTTGTGATTCGTACTCCCATCCACCTGACTGCTACACGCATTTGCGGCAAGAACCTGCAGAGCATCGTGAGAATACCAGTAAGACCATTCCTCCTGGGTCAGAGTATTACCATGTATGACCACCACGGGTATCCGGTACAGGCAGCACTGAATATACGTCATCCACACACAGCGGATGTCAATATCCTGAGCAACAAACAGAGTTCTCCTCTGATAGTCAAACTCATTTTTCTGCATTGCCCAGACTGCCCCATAGATCATGGTGCCGGAACCACAGGCTGGTTCGTTAATCGCGACATACTCCTCTCCCTTCGAAATTCCTGACGGAACTTGAAGGATTTCTGCCATCATTCTACTGATGGGATCTGGTGTAAAAAACTGCCCATTCCATTCATTGGACAGATTCAGTCTGGTATAAACCTCTCCCAAAATATCCTTTGGGTCTGAGCGATTCTCTCTGATGGTCAGGAATAAATAAAATGTCATTCTGCCATAAGCGCTGAGTGCCTCCCTGTCCATAGATTTCTCCAGTTTTTCATAACTTTCCTGCCGCTCTGCTCGGTTCACCGGATCCATCTGAATTGCCAGGGCAAGCGCTGTCAGTTCCAGAAAATTTGTAAAGACTGTATTCATACCGTTTGTCCTGCCAAGTTTCTGGATTTCTTCCACTAGCCTTTCCTCTGGAGACTTTTCTTTTACCTTATTCGCCATTGCTGCTCCTTTCCGTCTGACACTCTGGATACGTGAATGCAAGACTCTCTTCCCCGTCATGAAAGGAAAGTTCCCGCAGCTTAAAACTGCTGGCATCCTCGTACTCCGAAAAGAGTTCTATGTGCTGCACTTCCATGCCTTTCAGCTCCGGCAGCCTGCCGTTGCCATACTCATCATCAAAGTACACGCCCTTGTATCTGGCATCCAGGTATCCGTCCTTTCTGTCAAACTCACTTTCATCCCATGTCAGGGATATGACCTTTCCGGATTTCAGTTTCACCTCGATAAAGTCGATCACCAAATCCGGAATATCCGATTCTGCTTTCAGATACAGTACCATCGTTCCACCTCCTGTTCTTCTTTGCTGCCACGCAATTTCTGTTTATTTAGACGGGCAGCATACGCTCCCCGTTGATTAGGTTGGGGGAGCATACTCCGCTCCGATCTATGATAAAAAGGGCTGACTAAAAATCGCGGCCCTTTGAACTCGTCAATAACTTCTCATAAACTAAAAAGTCACACAAAGAACCTGCTAATTCCCTGTGTGCTTTTAAGTCTTTGACTCTGTTTATTCTATTTTCTTGTTGTCTAGATTTGATTGATCTGCTTAGTGATTTCCGCAACAAAAAAAGTGCCTAAAGATGTAAACCTTCAGACACTGTAAAAACTGAAAACTATAAATCACTTTACTGTAATTTTTGATACTGATATTATTACTATAACAGACGGGATGAGAAAATACAAGGAAAGATTTAACTGTCGCTAGTCTGCCGCCTGTTCTTTTGGAATATCCTTTGAAAGAATAGAATCCTGTCCATACTCCCTTCCGTGCTTTAGCCCGATCTCCAAACCGTCATGAAAACCAAGGATATAAGCCATTTCACCATAATGTCCACTATACAGGCTTACAGAATCATCCATGTCCAATAATAATTGAACGTCATCCTTGCTGTTGCTTAATCTCTCCTTTAGCCGCTCCTTCTGATCATGATATTGTTTCCTGGACTCCATATATGCTTTGTTCTTCCGTAATTCCTCTTCTAATGGGTCTCCCAATCGCTCTACAGCTAAGTTTGTTAGTACATCCTGCATCTCATCATCCCCTCAAATATTATCTTGTCTTATCTTACATTATTACTACACGATTCACATGACATGTTTACAACTACAATATCCATACTCCAGATTTTCAAATCTTTTAGATATGGAAATTCCACTTGATATTGTGTAATTAGAGAAATATAATAGAATTGATAAGATATATGCCAATGACAAGGCTAATTATACCAATATGGGAGGCTCAAATATGCCAAGACAATTCAAAAATGCAAGACTGATAAAACACTTAAAAGTAGCTGATGCCATAAAACTGCTCGGTGTGTCCCAGCCAACATTAAGTGCCTGGGAAGGGGAACGGAAATCCCCTTCCATCGAAAAACTAGAGCTGATGGCAGATATATACGAAACATCCACAGATTACCTGCTGGGTCGTATCCGTATCCATAAAAATGTTCCATCCAATCCGATTTCCCTTTCTTGCCTGCCGGTCTTACATGAACAGCCACTCTGGTCGCCAGAATACGGCTGGATGCTGGTAAACTCGATTGAAAAACATCTTGTCCGGTCAGACGGAAAAACAATTCCATTTTCCACTGCAGGCAACCTTTATACGACCCCACCCATTTTTTCCGTACCAGAAACGCTGTCAGAAGCACCATTGACACGGACACAGATGCTTGCGAATGAGGAAATGTGGGTAGAGCCCATCTCCCCTGATTCCAATCTAAGAGACGAACTGCGGGGCTGGTACCGCAGGAAAGACCGGTATGTGGAGAATGAATATGGAAATCGGTTTTATCTAGATACCTATGAGGCAAAGTGGCTGGGATTTGATAAGGAACAAACTAGCACAGACAAAAATGAAGATGCCGAAACATCCCCATCTTTCTAAACAAAATGCCCGCTAATTGTTTATAGTCACCTTAGAAACAATCATAGGATATTTCGCTTGTTCGATGATTGTCATGGGAAAATAAAGGCTATCCCCTATTTCAGCGGAGGATAGCCCTTTTTACTTCTTTCAGGGTTATCAATTATAATTCTAAACCATGTCAAAATTTGTACCTAAAGCCCCGCAATGAATCATAAACAAAATACAGTCCCTGTATCCCCGGAAATAATGTTCTCTTTCAACATAAATCTGCATTTCAAATTTAAGTTCCATATACTTTTGGACTGCCTCCACTTCTTTCCGTGTCGCACCATCATTTACCGACTTGCTCTCATGCAGGTTCTTAATCAAAGGATATTTCTTGGTCAATTTATCCACTTCTCTCTTTAGTTCTACATATCCTTGATTCTCCCTGCCCAGTTTTTTTAGAATAGAATCATAAGTAAAAAAGAAAAACTCATCCATATGGATTTTCTCTGTCATCTCCAGTGCCTCCTTCTTTTTATCATTTTATTTTCATTACACGATTCTATCACTGGTTTTACAACATATAATAAGACACCAGCCTCCCACATCACTGTGAAACACTGGTGCTTTTATGGTCACTTATGCTTTCTGAACAACTGCCATATTCTTATTCAATTTTCAGGATTACGTTATTTCAGGCATTTGTCAGATGGTTATAAGGAAACCTCATCCATTTTCAAAACTTCATTTTCTCTTGTCGAAGCACTATATATGTGCCAAATTGAATATTGATCAATGTTTTTATATTATCTTAACTATCTTTACTGTACATATTCACAGGCTTAAAAATCCAAATTATCTATATTTTTCCATTTGATTCTATCTGACCCAATTGCCGAGAACGGTTTTTTCAATTTTTCCCACTGATTCCTCGACAGTTTAATATCTTCACCTCCTGTGCTGAATCTGTAATCATTTCCACTTTTTCCAAACCAAACGCAAAGGACTTCCTCTCCTTTTTTATCAAGAAAAATATAACCAATATTATGCAATTCTACTTTCTGAAGTATAACTCGATTATTAAGGGGGCTACAATATCGATCCCCCTCAAACCATTCCACAAGATGATTTTTCTCAACGGCATGAATAGAATATGAAATGTCTGTTAATATATGTAATTCAGGTATCTCATCACCTGTCATATCAAACAAAGCATAACGAATTCCATCTTCCTCTGGAACAACCCGATTACAATAGTCTCTTAAATAAAGGAATTCTTTATCCTCTTTATCTTCTGAGCTAATTTCATTCTGCAAGAAAGCTTTATATAGTTTTAACCTCTCATTTAATTCATCCGTTTCCTCTGTCTTTTGCACATCGGTAATAGCTGTATTGTTTTGTGAAATATTCCCTTTTACAGATTGGCTGTTTTTTGATGAACAGGCTGTCAGCAAATGAAACACAATAAATGACAAAAAGATAATGAGTACATAATTTTTTTTCATACTTATAATCCGCCTTTCCGCTTCGCGAAAGCCACCGATAGGGTCATGAAACCTTAGTTTCTCTCGCTTCGCTCGTTTCTATTTTCTTTACCTCTTGATATAATCTTTTTATAAGACTGACACACTACAGAACACGT
>CAJTFB010000080.1:6450-9688 GCA_910575665.1 Eubacteriaceae bacterium | reverse complement strand
GGAGGGCTTCCTCCTATGGTTAAACGACAGCAATACTATGATTCCCTGAAAGAAGCAGCATAGGATACAAAATCCTTGAAGAAAATGTGTCAACTAATCTTGACAAAATCAAGATTTTGATGATTTCCTGCGGCTCATGGAAGCGGCGGGCTATGAGATAAAGCGGGGGAAGTTCGTTTCGTTCCGTGCGCCGGGGCAGGAACGCTTTACCCGTTCTAAGACGCTTGGGGAAGCCTACACCGTGGAAGCCATAACAGAAAGGATTGCCGGGACATACCGGGCGAAGCCGAAAGCGTTAAGGCAGGAAAAAGCGGGCGTTTCCATGCTCATAGACATTCAGAACAGTATCAAGGCAGCGGAAAGCAAAGGCTACGAACAGTGGGCGAAGATACACAACTTGAAGCAGGCGGCAAAGACTTTGAATTTCCTCACGGAGCATGACATTTCAGAGTATGAGCAGTTGCAGGCGGTTCTTGATGAAGTGCATACGGAAAGTGAAAATACCGCCGCCACGCTGAAAGGCTTGGAAAAGAGATTGTCCGACATATCCCTTTTGATGAAAAACATATCCGCATACCAACAGACAAAGGCGGTCTATATGCAGTACAAAAAGGCAAAGGACAAAGAAAAGTTCCTGCGGGGAAATGAGAGCAGCATTATCATTCACGAAGCCGCCGCTAAGACGTTGCAGGCGGCAAGGAACGGCGGGAAGCTGCCCGATTTCAAAAAGCTGCATACAGAGTACAAGGAGCTTACGGAGAAAAAAGACAAGCTGTATCAAGAGTACGGGAAGCTGAAAAAGAAAGTGAAGCAGTATGATACAATCAAGCAGAACGTAGATACTATTTTAAGGCAGGCAAGGCAGCCCGAAAAGGAACATAAAAAGGAACGCTAAAAGATTTTTCTGTCCAGTTGTGCTGTCAAAACGTGTTTTCGTGCAATCGGTATTAGACAAAATTTCATTTTTTCCGATATTTTATGTGAAAGCCAAAGGAGGGCATATGATAAAGGTTGCAATATGTGATGATGAAAAGAACATAAGAAGCTACCTTGCTTCGCTTATCAGAGGGCAGAAAGCGGAATGTGAAATTACGGAGTATGCTTCTGCTGATGAATACCTGTCAAGCGGCATGGGGCATGATTTACTGTTCTTGGATATAGAGTTAGAGGGTTCTGCGCCCGGCATGGACGGCAACGCCATAAATGGCATGGGAATGGCAAGACAGATTAGGGGCATGGAGCAGATAAAACAGCCCGTAATCATTTTTGTTACGGGCTATGAAAAGTATGTCTATGACGCTTTTGAAGTGGAAGCGTTGGGGTATCTGGTAAAGCCTGTGAATGAACAGAAATTTGCGGAGGTTTTCAGCCGGGCGCAGGATAAGATTTTATCCGAAACGGAGCAGAAAAAGAAAACCCTGCTTATCCAGTACGCCGGGGCAAACAAAGCCATACCGTTAGACCATATTTATTACATGGAAAGCCAGAAACATAAGATAGTGCTTTATACCAAAGACGGGGAACTGGAATATTATGCAAAAATCGGGGAGCTTGAAGAAGAATTGCGGGGGCATTTCTGCCGCATACACAAAGGCTATCTTGTCAACCTCTCCTGCGTGGACGAATACAGCAGGACAGAAATCATGCTTACAAACGGGGATAAGCTGCCCCTTTCCAAATATAAGTATGAGGACTTTGTAAAGGCATATCTGCGTTTTATGCAGTAGGAGGGACAGACATTGAACGAAGCGGGTTTTATTCTGGTGGTGGATATAGCGGTTAGGATTGAAATACTTTTGTATGCGGTCTGCATGGCAGCATTTTTCTATCCGTTCATGGCAGGGAAAAAGGAACAGAGGAAAAGCAAAATCAAAAAAGTGCTTATGGTATTTCTGATTTATACAGTGATGTATTTTGTGAATATGGCAGCTTCGGTATATGGCTGGCTGTGCATGATAATCGTAATTATCCTTTTAATGGCGGCTTCAAAGTTCTTGGATATGAACAGGGAATTTACATTCTTTTTGGGAGTGATCTTCTTCTGTATCAAAAATTTAAGTGCGCTGATTATGAGAAGCATAAGCTATTTTTTAGGAAAAAATCTTGAACATAGGGCAGAAACCGCAGAAAATGTCTTTGCCAATGCTGCATGGAATTATGTTTTTGTTGCGGTACTGCAACTTATCCTGTTTTCCGTTATGCTGTATGCCGTTATACGTCTGTTAAAGAAAAAGACAATGAAGCTGCATATAAAGGAATTGTGCTACCTGCTTTTAATACCGATAACCGGGATTTTATTTGTCAATATTATTTTTAATATTCTGCTAATTGTGAATGAAAACACGATTATACAACTTTATGAACAGTTCCCGGTATTTCTTGGGATTGTGCCTGTGGTTGCCGCCCTGTTCTATGCAGGGATTTTGGTTACGATAGTGTCCTATCAGAAAATGATAAGCTTGCAGGAGGAAAAGGAAAAATATTTCGTGGAACAGCAGCAGGTTCACGCAATACAGGAACGAATGGAGGAAGTGGAGCAGTTTTATCATGGCATACGCCAGATGAAGCATGAAATGAAGAACCATATGACGAATATCAAAGGGCTTGTCAGAAATGGCAGCTATGGGGATATAGAGCAGTATATAGACCATATGGACGAAAGCATGAATGTATTTGAGCTTACCACTAAAACGGGAAATACTGTTACGGACGTGATTGTAAATGACAAGCAGAAAGCCGCAGAGAAACAGGGAATACAGTTCCAGTCGGAGTTTTCCTATCCAAAATCAGACGGCTATAATGCGTATGACATAGGGGTTATTATTAACAATCTTCTGCAAAATGCCCTTGAAGCCTGTGCAAAAATGACAGAGGGGAAAAGATACATTTATCTTTCCGGCAGGCAGAAGAAAAAATTTTATGTGATAAATGTAAAAAATTCATTTGAGGGGGAGGTGACATTTGACACAAAAACCAATCTTCCACTTTCCACTAAGGGAAAGGATACAGCCCTGCACGGCATTGGATTATCCAATGTAAAGCGTGAAGCAGATAAATATATGGGAGATGTGGATATTAGGGCAAGGAAAAACGAATTTAGCGTAGCTGTGTTGTTACAGGAAAGGAGAAAGAAATGAGTATTTTAGGAGTAAATGCAGTTTTGTCGGGGGCATTCCAATATGCAAACAGGACACAAAAGACAACCGCAAGCGGAACAAGTTTTACGGAGCAGTTGCAG
>CAJTFB010000080.1:4930-6380 GCA_910575665.1 Eubacteriaceae bacterium | reverse complement strand
ACGTGATTGTAAATGACAAGCAGAAAGCCGCAGAGAAACAGGGAATACAGTTCCAGTCGGAGTTTTCCTATCCAAAATCAGACGGCTATAATGCGTATGACATAGGGGTTATTATTAACAATCTTCTGCAAAATGCCCTTGAAGCCTGTGAAAAAATGGCAGAGGGGAAAAGATACATTTATCTTTCCAGCAGGCAGAAGAAAAAGTTTTATGTGATAAATGTAAAAAATTCATTTAAGGGGGAGGTGACATTTGACACTAAAACCAATCTTCCACTTTCCACAAAGGGAAAGGATATAGCCCTACACGGCATTGGACTATCCAATGTAAAACGTGAAGCAGATAAATACATGGGAGATGTGGATATTAGGGCAAGGAAAAACGAATTTAGCGTAGCTGTGTTGTTACAGGAAAGGAGAAAGAAATGAGTATTTTAGGAGTAAATGCAGTTTTGGTCTACTTTTATAGTATAGCTCCAAGGACACAAAAGACAACCGCAAGCGGAACAAGTTTTACGGAGCAGTTGCAGAAAACAGGGGAAGCGGCGAATACATCAAAAGTAGATACCTACACGGAATATCTTCAGTCAAAATACGGCAATGTAAGAATACAGAGTGTTGGGAAAGATCAGCAGAGCCTTGACAGAATTGGTAAGAGCATGAGTGGCAGTGATGTTGTTATTGCACCGAATATTTTGGAACAAATGGCAAATGACCCGGAAAAAGCACGATACTATGAACAAAAGATAGATGATTTCTTTGACGCTATTCCAAGTCTAACGGCTTCATTTGCGACAAAAGGACTTGTCTATGAACCGGGTGGTGTGGTAGTCCATGAGGACGGAAGTGTAACGTATATCAGTGGTTGCAGTGATTCCCCGGAACGTGTTAGAGAGGTAAATGAAATCAATAAAGCAAAACGGGAGAAAGAAGCGGCACAAAGAAAAGAAAACATAGAGCGCAGTCAAGAAGCGGCAGCGGAACGAAAACTGGACTATAGTCAAGAGAATGGACACATTTTTGTGTAATTTATTTTTGAGAGCAGCAGCTTAGTGCTGCTCCCAGTATAACATTTCTTTCTCGTTTGGGGTCAGGAGACCGAGGGAACTGTGTGGTCTTCTGGTGTTATAATAGCCTTCTATGTATTCAAAGACAGAAGTATACAGTTCCTGCAGGGTGTGGTAGTTTCTCCGTTTGGTTTCCTCCTTTTTTAGGTACTTGAAAAAACATTCACATACTGCGTTATCGAAGGGATAGCCTTTTTTGGAAAAGGACTGCACCACATGAAAGGAATCCAATAACTGCCGGAAAGCAAAGGCAGTGTATTGGGATCCCCGGTCAGAGTGGAACATAAGCCCATACGGAGCATTCCGTTTCCGGTAGGCTTTCTGGAAGGTTGTGATCACTAAGTCTGTGTCTGCTTTCCCGGACAGCCGCCATGCAATGATTTT
>CAJTFB010000080.1:0-4829 GCA_910575665.1 Eubacteriaceae bacterium | reverse complement strand
AGCGGCACAAAGAAAAGAAAACATAGAGCGCAGTCAAGAAGCGGCAGCGGAACGAAAACAGCAGATGGAGATAGCTTATAAGAAACAGGCTATGGAGGAAGCACTTGCAAACCGTACAATGGAAACAAACAGGTTTACATATACGGCTACATCAGAGGTTATTGGTTCTGTGGTTGCGGTTTATGAAAATAACATCATGGGAGCAACAGGCATTTTGCAGTAAAACAAAATATGCCCGGACTTATCATAAGGGGGCAACGGCGGTTCTGAACGACAGAAGAACCGCCAATAAATATTGAAAACAATGGAGGATTTGAAAAATGAGCGTTAGCGGAATAGGACACAATTATTATCAAAACAATGTAGCAACAAATAAACACAACAAGAGCAGGGTCGGACAATTTTCCCCACAAAAACAGGAAACAGAGGTGTCTGCACCCGAAGATACAAGGCAGAATGCCAATGTGCAGGATATTTATAAGGCACTTAAATCAACAAATCCATTATTGGAGCAGGAGGATAATGACGTATCAGATGAAGAATTGAAGCAGGAAGATAAACAAGAATCTGAATCAAAGACAGAAATTATTGTTAAGCCAGACGGTTCAAGAGTGCTTGTAATGACAATGAGTATCGGAGGAATGGAAACAACCATGAGCTTAGAAATTTCTAAGCCGACAGAATCACCAAATGAAAATTCGGAGCATGATACCAATAATACGCCTACGGCTGAAAATGATACTGTATCAAATGAAATGTCGAATGTTTCAAGTGAAGCATAGAAAATATACATAATTTTAAGGGTTTTGGTATGTCTGCATGATGAAATAAACTGCCCGGACTTATCATAAGGGGACGAAGGCGGTTCTGAACGACAGATGAACCGCCATAAATATTGATAACAATGGAGGATTTGAAAAATGAGTGTTAGCGGAATTGGAACGGCAGGCTACCCGGTGGCGGGGTATGAAACAAGAAAGACAGAAAGGGTTGCATTAAAAAAACAGTTTTCAGATGTGGTTTCTGAAAAAGTTATTGCAAAAAAAGATGATGTAGACGAAAAGGCTTTTGAACAAATAGCACCCAATGCACCAGAGGAAGTTAAAAACGCATGGATAGAAGCGGCTAAGGAAACGGGCGCAAATGGTTTGGGAATAAAAGGGAATGGAATGTTTAGCCATATATCACAAATGATGGTTCAAAGACTTAATATGATGCTTAAAGGAGAGGGAAATGCGGAGAATATAGACGTTTTAGGCAGCACAACAGAATCTGCAATTTTGGCAACGAAACAAGCCCTATATAATTTAGAACACCCGGTAGTATATACTCCCAAAAGTATAGAAGTTCAACAAGCCTGTATCAAAGAAAGAGAATTTTATATAACTTTTTTAGAGAAATTAGAAAACCTATAAAATGTTAAATACAATGTGATTAGCAGATTTATGCCCGGACTTATCATAAGGGGGCAAAGGCGGTTTTGAATGACAGAAGAACCGCAGAAAAAATATTGATAACAATGGAGGATTTGAAAAATGAGTGTAAATGGAATTGGTACAGCAGGCTACCCGGTGGCAGGATACGGGGCAAGGAAATCAGAAAATAATACAAAGAACGATTTTAGGGCAAATGTAAAAGAAGTGTCAAGTGCAACAAATGTGGTACATATTGATCCGGACGCATTATTTTCCATTCATCATGTGAAAACCGGGGAAAGCGCAAATGTATATAGGGCAGATGATTATTCAGAGGACAATCCAGTGTACCTTGTGAAAGGTGTTGACAAAAACGGAAATGAATATGAGAAGACAGTAGATGTAAGCAAAGTGAACCCCAATAGTTGTTCTTATACAGAAATGCTTGCGCTAAATGCACATACCGGGAATAAATCGGACAGCAATTTTCTTACTATGTCCATATTAAAAGATAAGGCAAATGGTTCTTCTTACCATGAAAAAGCAGATTATATGTCAATGGCATATGAGCTTTTGAAAGATATGAAAACACTTGGAAATTGGGACGGGTATTTGCGGTATGACAAATGGATAAATGACATACTAAGTATAAGCAAAAAAAGATTATAGTATTGATATATAAAAAAGAATTGTTATAACGCTGCAAAGGAGGACTGATACCATAGCTAAGATACTAATATTAACTTTTAATGATGATGAAGAAAAGGCAATAGAAAAGGTACTGTCCGTCCTTTCAGATGAAATCGGTCTTGAAGCTGTGCAGCCAGTCACAAGCTCCGTCCTCTCCTTTCCCGGTCTTGAAATCAAGCTGTACCAACGCAGGGTACTCCGGGACGGGGAGGACGTTCCCCTTACCCGCCTTGAATATGGGACGCTTGCTTATTTAGCGACCTCGCCGGGCAGGGTGTTCACGCAGGAGCAGATTTTTGAAGCCGTTTGGGATATGGATAGCGATAGCTGTCATTCAAGCGTTGTAAACGTGATTTACAACCTGCGGAAAAAGATTGAAACAGACAGCAGAAATCCAGTGTATATAAAAACGCTGTTAGGTGTCGGATATAAATTCGATATGCAGAGTACGGAAAAAGCGGTACAAGGATTGTAGAAATGCAGTAAATAAATAGGTAAAATATCAATATTCAAAGGGAGGTTTTTTTATGAATGTCAATTTATATGTTAAGCCAAGTACACAAAATAATTCTGCAACTGCGCTTAACTCTAACTCTACTCAATATGAACAAAAAAACAATGAAACATCTTCTGCTAGGAATAAAGACAGCGTTGAAATTTCACAAAGCGGGCGTTTAGCTTCTGCTTTTGATATTGATGAAGATACAGCAAATAGGATTGAGGAAGCCGTTCAAAATGCAGATATACCGGCACTTTTAAAAGAATTTAAGGAGAAGCAGGGCAGTCTGCCTGTGGACGAAGAATGGCATTACAGGAAAATGGTTGACCCCGACGGAAAGATTTATTCACTTACCTATGCAGAATCGCTGCTTCGTCAATATCAATGTGCAGAAAATACGATTAAGGAGTATTATGCCAAAGCACATCAAGACAATCTTTCGCAGGGCAGTATCACGGATAGCATGAATTATCTTTCAATGAAATACACGGAGTTTGGCTTGCGTATGGGTTCTCCCTATTACCGTGCTGATATGTCGGAAGCAGAACGAAAAATGGCGTTATATCAAGAAAAGGCGTTGTTGTTAGGTGGCAGGGTAACGCTTGGTGATCCTTATGCCCTAGCTTCTTCTGGTGGCACAATAAATATAAAAGACGCAGACAGGATTGCACATCAAGCTGCTCGTGACAGGATAGATGAACTTATTAGTGAGTATAAGAGAGTAAACGGGATTGTATAGATATGAAATCAGATTGAATTTTGGATAGCTGATTGTGCGCTTACATAGGCAGGAAAGCGTTTTAAGGGCATTTGCAGGATAGGCAGGGAAATATTCACTATCGCCCGGAAAACGGCTTCTAAGCGTCCACAAGGGCATAAAAAAAGATACCGGGGAATGGCACTGTAATAGACAGCAGGAATCCAGTGTATATAAAGACGCTGTTAGGTGTCGGATATAAATTCGATATGCAAAGTACGGAAAAAGCGGTGCAAGGATTGTAGAAATGCAGTAAAGAAGTAGGTAAAATATTGAATATTTGACGAAAAAAAGTAATGGAGGAAATTATGCGTTATAGTTATTGTCCGCAGTGCGGAACAAAACTAATAGATAAAATAGCGGGCGATGATGGATATGTACCATTTTGCAAACAATGCAATAAATATTGGTTTGATTCATTTTCAAGTGTAAGTATAGTATTAGTGGCAAATCAATATAATGAAATAGCTCTATTAAGGCAATTTTATATGTCTGATAAATTTACATCTTTTGTTTCTGGATATATTACACCCGGAGAAAATGCAGAGGAAACCGCAGTCAGAGAGGTTAAAGAAGAATTAGGGATTGACATTGATAGGCTTGAGTATGCAGGAACATATTGGTTTGATACTAAAGAAATCCTCATGCACGGGTTTATTGCTTTTGTATCAAAAAGTGATTTCAAACTTTCAAGCGAAGTAGATTCTGCTGAATGGGTTCCTGCATTAAAAGCACCCGAAACAATGTTTCCAGATAGACCGGGAAATACGATGCATTTGATATATAGAAAATATTTGAAAATGATAGATTTATAAGTGTAATAAATTCGATATGCAGAGCAGCGGGGGATAAAGCCGACAGGGTTACTCTCCCGCTTTCTTTACGCCATAATCATATAGGAAGGAAAGCGTTTTAAGGGCATTTGCAGGCATAGGCAGGGAAAACACTATTGCCCGGAAAACGGCTTCTAAGCGTCCACAAGGGCATAAAAAAGATACTGGGGAATGGCACTGTATAAGCTGCCATTCCCCGGCGTTTCATTACTCCATATCTTCAGCAGGCAGGAACACAAGCCCGGCAAATTCTTCCTCGGTCAGTTTCTTCAGCTTTTCCGCTGTGCGCCCTGCAAGCTCCTGTATCTCCGCTTCCATGTAGGGCAGGGCGGCGGTCATTGCCGCCACCGTAGCCGCCCTTGTTTTCCTCCTGTAACAACAGATAAGGTTAGTTTCCTCAAAGTTGAATTGTCCCATGCGCCTATACCTCCAATCCCTTGTTTTTGGTCTTTGCCGCCTGCTTTTTCGGGGCGGCGTTTACGGTTTTTTTGTCCTGTGCAAGCTGCGCCCGCAAGGACGGCTTTTGATTTTGTCAAGATTAGTTGACACATTTTCTTCAAGGATTTTGTATCCTATGCTGCTTCTTTCAGGGAATCATAGTATTGCTGTCGTTTAACCATAGGAGGAAGCCCTCC
>CAJTFB010000079.1 GCA_910575665.1 Eubacteriaceae bacterium | reverse complement strand
TTCGACAGTCCCAAAAACATAAAACCGACAAAAACCTCTTACATATCTAATTCTTATCAGGAAAGTCTAAAATCCATAGACACAAGATTTTTTACAGCCTCGAAAAAGATCTTCATTCAGACGAAGCAGCTCACCAAACTTGGAAAAAATGCTTTTCAGGGTATTTCAAAGAAGGTATCTGTCAAAGTTCCAAAAGGAATGAGCAAGAAGCAGAGGACGATGTTGAAGAGCCTAAGATTCTCATAAGAGACAAAAATCCGGTGGTCATATAAAAGACCACCGGATTTCAAATGCTCTCATTAATTAATTTATTTCGTTATATCTTACTGTACTTTTATAGAAAAACCTTCGTATATTCCTACTGGTACATCATCACCAAAAGAGTATTGTTCCATTGTTTCTTTCTCGAATCTATATACCATTATTTGTTCTTTTGTTGGATCAACAATCCAATATTCCCTTACATCCGCATTTCGGTATTTAAAAAGTTTCGTAAAATAATCCATTGGTTTATTCCCTGGTGAAACAATCTCGATGATCCAATCAGGTGCACCATGACATCCTTTTTCATCTAATTTAGAAATATCGCAAATTACAGATATATCTGGTTCAACATAGTTGATGCCATCCTTATTCAAAAATACTGCAAATGGAGCAGCATATATTTCACATTTTCCATCCTTGCTATCAATATAATTCGCTATCGTCTGATAAAGTTTTCCGCTAATTCTTTGATGGGTTTTACTTGGTGGAGCCATATAATAAATTTTTCCATCAATCAACTCAGCTCGTTCTCCGTCAGGTAGAGCATAAATATCATCTATCGTATATTGTTCTAATTTTCTTGCTGCATCCATATTCGCCACCTCCGATCTTAATTCCATTATAGCTAATCGTTTTTAGATTTGCAATGGTATTACACAACTTTTACCTTTACCATAATGGTCTTCTTACCACAGGTTACTTTTATTTTTGTATTCCCTTTCCTGCTGCCGGTGATGATTCCATATTGGTCGATGGCGGCAATTTTTTATTCAGGGATTTATAGGTGACGGGACTCGTCATTTTTGCTGTCAGTTTCTTTATCGGCAGCTCTATCTTCCCGCCCTTTCTCACCTTCAACGTGCTCTTTGCCGCCTTCAACACATGATTTACTTTCTTCTTTTTTACTACCTGGACAGGGAGCACAGCCTTAGCGCCTCCATCTTTCGCTGCGATGGTAATCTTCGCTTTCCCAGGCACAACCGCTTTTACCACTCCCTTAGTAGAACCCCCCTTTTTACTGGAAGAAAAAGCCACTGTTTTTTTTGAGGCATATTCCGGCAGAACCTCCGCCCGCAAATTTACCTTCGCACCCTTCGTCAGATTCATTCCCTTTTGGATCAGTGGATATCCTGCTGCCCTGATAACAATCCGGTTACTTCGTATAGCCGTTCCATCCTGAGGCGGCATGGAGGCAGAAACTCCGGGCGCCAGCGTCGGTATCGGAAGGGATGGTGAGGGAAGCGGCGTTTCAAGAGGCGAGGGTGTCTCCGCCTCAGAGGGGGCTGCCTTCCTGACCGTTTCTACTGCCTGTTCTAACTTCTGGATCGCCACATAGGCAGTACGATTATTTTTCTCAATCTCCCTCAGATCCATCTCCGATCCCTCTTCCGGCAGATCCTTCACTGCCTCTCTGGCACCAGCAAGCGCCTGCACAAATTCCTTCTACTGTTGTTCCGTATGAATGGGCTGACGCTGGATGCTCTCAGCCGTTTCAATTAATCTCTGCAGTTCAGCCCTTTTCCCATCTACCGAACCCACATGAAAAGAATCAAACTCCCTCCTCCGCAAGACCCGTCGGCGGATTTTCATAATTGTTGTTGTTGATCAACAGCCTGCGCTCACTTCCCAGTGTCACGTCCCAAGTATCTTCATTTACGATCAGGTCACACATCTCTGTCTGATTGTAGGAATATTTAGATCCATCTGCTTTCGTTCCCTGTTTGGAAACAGGAATGATCATATACTTTTTGCACTCCGATCCGGTATCTACAAAAAGAAAGGATGAGTCGTAGCATTTCTCCGTTTCACTTCTGTGCCAGGAACCATTTTCGATGTCATCGGTGACGAAAAAATAGGATTTCGGCGTGGTCTGACAAGAAAAAGTAACAGAAATCTTTTTTGATATTGGTCATAACACAGCTATACCTTTCTTTATTATTTTTCCACTCATTCTGTTCTCTCCTTTTAGCTGATCTTTGCCTTCTTTGACAGCCCTTTTCCCCGCAGCAGCTTTTTGTATTTCTTATACTTTGTTTTGGGAACTTTGATCACTGCCTTTTCTGCAATACCTCCCATTTTAGCGGCAGATCCATCGCTGTACTCCACCTCCACATGTTTCGGCAGCTCCACCTGCTCTCCTTCTTTTATGACCCGGTCCTCGGCGCCATGGACCACCACGCTCTCTATCTTCCCATATTTTTTATGGATCTTGTCGTATTCCTCCTGAGTCAATTCAAAAACAGCTGCCTCTTCTTTCTGTGCATAAGCAGGAAGATCCGCCGTCACCTCTTCTTTTTGATACTCTGTTTTTTCTGGGTCAGAAAAAGACGAAAAGTCTTCTGTCGTTGTCAGATAGGAATTTCCATCTCCACCTTTCCAGTAAACGTGATACATCTTATTCTCAGAATCGTAGCTTACCATCGAATTTTTTACGACAATGCCCTTCTTGTTTAATGTCAGCACGCGTTCGTTTTCAAAGAAAATTAAGTCTTTGGCATCACAGAGAAAAATCTGATCTTTTGAGTTATTGACAGATGCCATCAACCCATAGCTTCCATCTGCTTTGCGAAAAATCACCGGAGAACCCAGCGAATGAAATCCTTTAGGGTAATAAACTACCTTATCGTTATTCAGCCCTTCAAAGCGAACCCCGTCTTTTGACAGACCATAATATAATACATCTGTCCTGCAGGTGTCCGTATAAGTTCCCTACGGAAACTGTGCGTGTTCTACTCCCATGTTGTTTTCATAGGCTGCCACATATACCGCTAGATACCCTGCCGGTTGTTCTTCCGCCTCAGCCTGTTCGGGTAACACCATAACCCCCATTGACGAAAGCATCAACCCCATGCTAAGTACAACAATACAGGCAACTATTTTTTCCATTGTCTCATAATCAGGACCTCCTCATTTTAATTTTGATACATTATTTGATATATCACAAAATAATGTATAATTAGTCCTACGACATTTCTAGGAATATTGTATTTTATTCAAGAAAAATAGTCCATGATTTATAATCACTCAAATTTGATTTATTATAATATCATACCAAATTTAAAAAGAGCGGTTTACGCAGTAAATCAGGAAACTCCAAATGTTTAGCTACAGCGCAAGACGGCGCCGTCAGGCTACCTGTTTACTGTTCCGCACATCTCGATAAACTGTCTGTGGATGGCAGGGTTCTGATCCAGCTCCGGATGGAAGGACACGGCGATCTGATTTTTATAGCGGACTCCTGCAATATGCCCGTCTACCTTCGCCAGCACCTCTACACCGGGTTTCACCTCTTCGATATAGGGAGCCCGAATAAAGGTCATGGGAATCTTTCCAAGATCTCCAAATTCCTCCTCCGCATAAAAGCTGCCCAGTTGCCTTCCATAGGCATTCCGTCTTACAACTGCCGGAAGTGTCCCAAAATGTACCATATCGCTGTCCGCAATCTTTTCTGCCAGAAGAATCAGGCCGGCGCAGGTGGCCAGCACTGGCAGCCCATCGGCGATCCTTCTCTTCAACCTATCATACATATCCAGTTCACGGATCAATTTTCCCTGAACGGTACTCTCACCTCCTGGCAAAATCAGCCCGTCTAAAGACTGTTTCACATCCCGTCCCTGTCTAAGTTCCACACATTCTACTCCCAACTCTTCTGCCACCCGAATATGCTCCGCAAAAGCACCCTGGACGGCAAGTACTCCTATCCGCATGATCCTACTCCCTTCTCGCCTCCAGACGCAGGCTGATATCCTTTATTTTCCCCTCTCTGCCATCAGAAGCTCGATCTCCTGCTCATTGATCCCCACCATCGCTTCTCCCAGATCTTCTGAGAGCGCAGCGATCAGCTTAGAATCTGTATAATTGGCAACGGCCTTCACAATCGCCTGGGCACGTTTCGCCGGATTGCCAGACTTAAAAATGCCAGATCCCACAAATACACCCTCTGCTCCCAACTGCATCATCAACGCTGCATCCGCCGGTGTCGCCACTCCTCCAGCCGCAAAGTTTACCACAGGAAGCTTTCCCTTATTATGGACATACTGTACCAGCTCAAAGGGGACCTGAAGATTTTTTGCCTCATCAAATAATTCATCTTCCCGCAGGGAGGTAAGTTTCATCATCTGACGGTTCATCATCCGCATATGACGCACCGCCTGTACCACATCCCCGGTTCCCGGCTCTCCCTTAGTACGGATCATGGCGGCTCCCTCATTGATCCGCCGCAATGCCTCTCCCAGATCTTTGGCACCGCACACAAAAGGCACTTTGAATTTGGTTTTATCAATATGATATTTGTCATCTGCCGGAGAGAGCACCTCACTCTCATCGATGTAATCGATCTCAATGGCTTCTAGAAGCTGCGCTTCCACAAAATGCCCGATGCGGCATTTTGCCATAACCGGTATGGATACCGCCTCCTGAATTCCCTTAATCATCCTGGGATCGCTCATCCGTGCTACGCCTCCCGCCGCCCGGATATCTGCCGGTATACGCTCCAGCGCCATAACCGCACAAGCTCCTGCCTCTTCTGCAATGCACGCCTGCTCTGGTGTCGTCACATCCATAATGACTCCGCCCTTTAGCATCTGCGCCAGTTCTTTGTTTAATTTATATCTCTCATTCATTGGAAATCCTCCTGATCCTATTTATGAACATGTTCAGGACAAACTATACCGCAAAAGTGGTATTTTTAAAATATCCAATTTCATTTAATTTTACATGCCAGATTAAAGCCAAGCCGAAAAACTTTACCATACACTAAAGAGACCTGGCTGAAAAGCGCAGGTCTCTGAAAAAAGCCACTCATGATAATATAATTGTTATACCGCTGATCTCCTTCGTAGGCGAATTCGCACAAACACCCAGATCCCGGCCCCGACAACAGCGATCACGCCAGCAAGCATCTGGGATACGGCGATTCCCGTCGAACCGATCTGAAGCTGATCTGTGCGGAGTCCTTCGATCCACACACGCCCCAGAGCATATCCCACCATGTAAAGAATAAATATTTCTCCATTGAACTTCTTTTTCTTGATGAGCACCAGGATCAATATAAGGACACCTACGTTCCACAATGACTCATAAAGAAAGGTAGGATGTACCTGGATGTAACTGACACCGTCAATGGTCTGCATATGTTCTCGCATCATATCAGTAATGTTAGCGGGATTTACTTCACTCACTTTCAGGCGCATGGCAAATAAACCGTTGGTATACTCTCCAAATGCCTCCCTGTTAAAAAAGTTTCCGTACCGCCCAATGATCTGTCCCAATATCAATCCCGCCACTGCCGTATCTGCCAATAAAAAGAAATTGTATTTTTTTACCCGGCAGTATATAATCGCTGTCAAAATCCCCGCAATAACACTTCCATAAAGCGCCATGCCTCCCCCACGGGTATTGAAGATCTGCAATAGATCATCCTTATAGGATTCCCAACTAAAGATCACGTAATACAGCCTGGCCCCGATCAGCGAAAAGATAATACCATAGATTGCAAAATCCAAATATGTCTCCTTATTCTGCCCAGTCCTTTTTGCTTGCAGACAGGCGATCCAAAGACCAGCCAGCATACTCACCGCCATAATGATCCCATAAAATGCAATGGTAAATCCCCCAATCGTTATCCCTTTGGGGAGTTCTGGTATGGAGATTCCCAGATTGGGAAATGCAATATCCGCTCCGTTCATGTTAATTCCTCATTTCTGCGCTGCTTTTGCGCATCAAGCAATGTTTGTGCAAGCAACGCGCAGTCACAAACTTGCCGGGTGAAAAATTTATTTTTCACTCTTCCTTCTTTCTATCTTTTTGATCCGACATGTCACACATTGAAACGGAATAACACCACGTCGCCATCCTGTACCACATATTCTTTTCCCTCAGAACGAACCAGTCCTTTTTCTTTTGCTCCGTTGTAGCCGCCATTTTCTACAAGATTTTCATAGCTTACTACCTCGGCACGGATAAATCCACGTTCAAAATCCGTATGGATCTTTCCTGCCGCCTGGGGTGCTTTCGTTCCCCTGGTGATCGTCCACGCCTTGGTCTCCTGCTCCCCGGAAGTCAGATAGCTGATCAGTCCCAGCAGACGGTAGCTCGCTTTGATCAGTTTTTCCAGACCAGATTCCTCAAGCCCCATATCTTCCAGAAACATTTTCTTCTCGTCTTCATCCAGTTCTGCGATCTCCTGCTCGATCTGAGCACAGATCACAAATACCTCTGAATCCTCTCCCTTGGCAAACTCTCGCACCTTGCTGACCTGCTCATTGGAAGCCCCGTCATCTGCCAGATCTTCCTCCGCCACGTTCGCCGCATAGATCACCGGCTTTGACGTCAATAGATTGTATTCCGAAAACCACGCCTCCTCGTCCTCGTTCTGAAGTTCAAAATTCTTCGCCAGATGTCCTTCTTCTAAAAATTCTTTGAGGCGGTTCAGCATGTCCACCTCACCAGCCAGTTTCTTATCCGCCCTGGCCGCCTTTACGCTTTTTGCGATCCTCCGCTCTAAAATCTCTATATCTGAAAAAATCAGCTCCAGATTGATCGTCTCGATGTCCCGCAACGGATCGATGCTTCCATCCACATGAACGATATTGCTGTCCTCAAAACATCTAACCACATGTACAATAGCGTCCACTTCCCTGATATTGGACAAAAACTGATTTCCCAGTCCCTCACCTTTGGAAGCACCTTTTACAAGTCCTGCGATATCGACAAACTCGATCACCGCCGGCACGGTCTTCGCCGAATGGTGCATCTCAGAGAGCACCTCCAGCCGCTCATCCGGCACCGGCACCACGCCCACATTGGGATCAATGGTACAGAAGGGATAATTAGCCGATTCCGCTCCGGCTTTTGTCAGCGAGTTAAAAAGTGTACTTTTCCCTACGTTGGGAAGACCTACGATTCCTAGTTTCATTTTTCTGTATACCTCCTTGAAAACGCCTTAAAATAGGCGATTTTCGTAATTTCTATATTTCTTCAAGTACCAATTTGAGTACCATTTTAGATGATTTTAAGCATTTTCTCAATATTCTGTACTTCCTTTGCTTTTTCGTCATCTGTCACATGGACGTACAGATTCATGGTAATGCCTATATTTGAGTGTCCTAAAATCATTTGCAAGGTCTTTGGACGCATGCCACTCTCGATGCAACGAGTGGCGAATGTATGTCTAAGAACGTGCATAGAAAATCTAGGAATGCCTGCCTTGTCACAGTAATAGAACAATTTTGTATCATAGGCACTATTCTTGGTAGGCGTGCCGTCGCGGCAAAGAAAAACACTGTCATTAAACTCTATAGGTCTGACTTTCAGGGATTTCAGCTTTTCTTTCTGATTTTTCAGAATTTCAACCGCCTCCTGTGTTAACGGCACATCCCTAACGCTGTTCTTTGTCTTTGGTTCTCCAATTCGCCACTCGCCCACGGAATGACGATATTCCATTGTCCGTCTGATATGAAGTACCCGATTTTCAAAATCCACGTCCGACCACCGCAAGCCAATCATTTCCCCCGTCCGTAGCCCTGTCTGTAACAATAAAGCATACTGATTGTAATTACTTGTTCCTTTAACGGTTTCAAGGAATAGCCTTTGCTCATCAATCGTCAACGCCCGCATTTCCTTTGACTTTCGACCGCTTGTACATTTCACGCTCTTTGTCACTGGATTTTTGGAAATCAGTTCATTCTCAACTGCACTGTCAAACATCATCCACATAACAAGTCGGCTATGTTCGATGACTGAATTTGCGTACCTATCTGCCATCTGATTAAGAACGTTCTGGCAATGCAAGGGTTTTACATCCTTTAAGAGCATATATCCAATCAGCGGATTTATGTTCTTGTCGTAACGCTCGTTGTAATTCCTACGAGTATTAAATCGAATATTATCGCCCTTGACATTATCAATCCAATATTTGTACCATGCGTACACTGTTGGGTCTTCTCCTTGTAATACATTTCCGTGTTCATTCTCGAACTGCGCGTCTGTAATCCATTGCCGGCACTCTTGCAACTTATCAAATACTTTTTTAATACGTTTTCCGTTGCGGTTTGTAAATCTCGCAACGTATTTACCACTTTTTACTTGGCTTATTCCGACACCTAACTCCTTTCCTTTCAAATCCTTTCCCATTATTCGGCTCCTTTCTGCGAAAAAAGCCTTAATACAGTAACTTATATATTACCACATAAGGCTTTATATTTCCACATAAATCTATATTTCTATTTGGTTTTCTATAAATTTTTCAAATTCCCTTCGCTTTATTAACCGCTTTCTTCCTATGTATATAACAAACGGGCATTTAGGTTGTTTTGTAAGTTCTCCTAGCTTATTCACGCCAATATTGCTATACGCCGCCTCCTCAATCGTCAGATTCAGCTTATCCTTAATTGGTACTTCTTTCATTCTACCTCGCCTCCTTTCAAAATTTCATCAATGCAAGCGTTAAAACCCATATTAAAACTGTTTTTCATTGTCTCGTTGATTCCGAAACACCCATTTCCTTGATATTTCACTTTCGGTTTTTTCTCTGGCAAATCCCGAATCGGACACCAATTAGGCTTTTCCTGACAATAATCAACATCTATCATTCTGCAAAGCTCTTTATCATTTGGTTCTTCAAATAATTCGCAACACGCTTCTATTCCTTCATGCAATTCGCGACAAAATCTACAATCAAGACACGTTTCCGGCGTATCAATCACTAAAATAGATTTACTCATTCCCTGCCTCCTTCAACAAATCTGCATTTTCATACACATTTCCGATGACTTCAATTTGATAACCCCAATAATTATCAAAATCAACTGTTAGTGTTTCGCTATTCATAACAAATCTTGCCGTATCCACGCCCCATTCAACAACAAAATATTCATCTTCTCCGTCAATCAAAACAATGTCTTTCTCGTAGATTTCCTTTCCGTTCTTATCATCAACACCTATGTACTGCCCGACCGTATCAGCAAAAACAGGAAACCAATCATTGCTTGAATTTTGTATATGGCAATATGCTAATGGATGTTCTTGGTAAAATCCATATACCCATTTCCCACCTTCTGTTTTCTCCCCTCTAAATTTAATTTCCCTGCTCATTTCCTGCCTCCTATAAAATATTTTTTCATATCTGACTTTATATCTTCTGTAGCCTTTCTGCATTTTTCGTTATCAAGTTTCTCTATATTCATCTGATAGTGTTTTTCACATACTTTATATCCTTCCTTAATCGGATTATCGCAAAAATAGCACAATCCCTGTTCGTATCTTTCGCTTCTGTCTGGTTTTCCTGGAGCTATACTATAAAAGTAGACACAGATATGCACCATATGCTACAATAAACTACACACAAAAAAGGAGGCTTTTCATGGCTACAAACAACTACAACAAATATGACGAAGATTTCAAAAAATCCCTCGTCTCCCTTCACCAGAATGGGAAAACCCAATCCCAAC
>CAJTFB010000078.1 GCA_910575665.1 Eubacteriaceae bacterium | reverse complement strand
TTTCATCTCAAAAGAGTATTTTGAATGTTGTCCCATGAAATATGCTCCTCCTTACAGCGACAGTTTTATTATTTTGTCTGTCTACTATAAGGGGAGCATATCAAACAGCGGACTTTCCGGCTTTTGACATGTTCCGTGGTACTATTTTGGTACTAAAATGTGGATGAATAAAAAAGAATAATTGAATGGAAATGAATGTGGATAGCCGTTTGTTCTTTTGTTAGAGCAGGCGGCATTTTTGTATTCTGGTACATAGCCATCTTGTTGTGGTGGCTGAAAAATAGAAAGAGAGGATAGACAATGAGGAAAGACTCAGAGAAAGTATTGGGAAACGATACAAAGAATATGCTGAATACGATATCAGGAGCATATTCGATTCCGTTGATTAACAAATTGTTTTCTATGACAAAGAACATGTCAGATATAGAAGATTTCTATTCTGCCTTAATTGTATTGAGAAAAACGGGGAACACATTTGTTGCAATGAAGATGATAAGAGGATTATTTGGATTTGCAGGGGTGGAATATCCCTATTTGATTTCGGCACTGGATAAAGAGATAGAAATGCAAGAATTTTTTTTGTCGGAATTATTGGATGATTTTCATGAGATTATTGATGAACGAAAGTTAGGAAGTGAGTAAATTATCTGTAAACAAAATAATTTTCCGTTGATGAACGGAAAGATACATAGTCATTCCCATAATGGGAGTGGCTATTTTATTTTATGCAAAAGGAGGCTAAGATGAAATGGCAAAAAAACAAAAGCCATCGCAGGGGGCAAAGGTTATTGCGATCGCCAACCAGAAAGGAGGAACAGCAAAGACCACATCGGCGGTCAATTTAGGGATCGGACTGGCAAATCAGGGAAAAAAAGTGCTTTTGGTGGATGCTGATCCACAGGGGGATTTAACGACGGCATTGGGGTGGACAGAGGCTGACAATCTGGATGTTACCTTAACAACACAGATGGAGAGGATTGTATGTGACAAGCCATTTGATTGTCATGAGGGAATCCTACATCATGAGGAAGGTGTAGACCTTGTGCCAACAAATATTGAACTATCTGAAATGGAAATAACACTGATGAATGCCGATACCAGGGAATATATCATGAAAAATTATCTATGTGAACTGAAAAAAGAATATGATTATGTATTGATTGATTGTATGCCGAGCCTTGGTATATTGACAATCAATGCTCTTGCCGCCGCAGACAGTGTACTTGTTCCAGTACAGGCGCATTATCTTCCATTAAAGGGTATGACACAGCTCATGAAAACTATTGGCAAGGTGCAGAGGAACATTAACCCATCACTCCGGGTGGATGGTGCGTTGTTGACACTTGCAGACATGAGAACGAATCTTGCCCGTGCTACAGCAGACAGTCTGAAACAGAATTATGGAAGGATTATAAAGGTGTATCAGACGGTTATACCTGTATCGGTCAAAGCGGCAGAAACAAGCACAACTGGAAAAAGTATTTATGCTTATGACAAAAATGGTGCAGCAGCAAAAGCATATGCCGAATTTACGAGGGAGGTGATATGGGATGGCGAAAGGCGCCGGAATAAGCATGAAACTACCCTCGGTCGATAACCTTTTTACTACACAAGAACAGAGGGATGAGGAAAAGCGGGAAAAGGTTAGGGATATTGACATTACAGAGATTAGCGATTTTCCAAACCATCCATTTAAGGTAAAAACGGATGAAAAAATGCTTGAAATGGTGGACAGCATAAAAGAGTATGGGGTTTTAATTCCGGCACTAGTACGTCCCAAATCAGAGGGCGGTTATGAAATGGTAGCCGGACATCGTAGGAAAATGGCGAGCGAACTGGCGGGAAAAGAAATTATGCCATGTTTGGTGCGGAATCTGACAGACGATGAGGCAGTTGTGATTATGGTGGATTCCAACTTGCAGAGGGAGGAAGTACTGCCATCGGAAAAAGCATTTGCCTATAAGATGAAACTGGAAGCTATGAAAAGGCAGGCGGGTAGACCAAGTAAAGAAAATTTGTCGCCAGTGGCGACAAATTTAAGAGGACAGCGTTCAGATGAAATATTGGGAAAACAGGTAGGAGAAAGTAAAGACCAAATCAGACGATACATCCGTTTAACGGAACTCATCCCATCTATTCTTGATATGGTAGATGAGGGAAAGATTGCTATGCGTCCGGCAGTAGAATTATCTTACTTGTCGAAAGAACAGCAGGAACAACTTTTTGATACAATAGAAAAGGGTTCACTAAATCCAGATGTGATTTTATCTATCATGACAGAGGAAAAACCAAACCAAGCGGAACAGTTCAAAATGCCAAAGAAACGTATAGAAAAATATTTTCCAAAGGGGACGCCCTCAAAGAAAATGGAAGAAACGATTATTCGGGCATTGGAGTTATTGCGAAAAAGAGAACGAGAAAAGGATAGAAATCAAGGACGATAGGAAGTTACGCTGTAGGATAACCATGCCCATTTGAGGCTATCCATTTCCTCCGTTTCCCCCTCCCCACACCCTACCCCCTTAAATTTACCAGCAGTTACCAGCCGAAAAAGCAATATAAAAACCAGTGGCTAGCCATTTCTAAAAAAAGTGAGGGATTCTGAATCTGTTGTTACTGAATTGGCAGAATATCATCATTTCATTGGATGTGATATTATAAAGGTGTAACAAAGTAGTAGAGAAATCGCTTACAGGGTGCTATAATAAAAATAGACCTAAGAGGAAAGGGGTTGGTACTTATGAGGGGATGGAAAGGGATTGTTACAATTACCATCATGTTATTCTGTGTAGGTTTGCTAGCGGGGGGAGAAGTTGCATTCGCCAAAACAAAGAAAGTCACTATGAACCTTGTCGGGGCAAAAACAATTTACAAATCTCCGGTAGCACTGGATAAAGCCAAAAAGGTAACAATAAAAAACAGCAAGAAATCTGTTGTTAAGGTAAAGTATAAAAAAACAAAAAGGGTAAGGCGGATTATTTTTACGGCTAGAAAATTAGGAACAGCTACAGTAACCGTTAAGTGTCGGCTGAAAAATAAGAAGGTAAAGACCTATAAGTACAAGGTTAAGGTAGTAAAAGTCAAAAAGGCTTCGCTATTGGAAAAGTCAAAAAAGGCTTTCCAAATTCAGAATGAATATCGGAAAGAAAAAGGTGTAGCAGCATTAGAGTGGTCAGATGAATTATACAATTTTTGTTTATATCGTTTAAAAACTAGCGGATTTGATAAGCATATCAATCTTGGACGAGATAAAAATGTTTACTTTGGTCTGTATTCTCAATTTCAAGATTTAGATTTTGGGGAAAATCTGTACAGTGGTTATACCGATCCAGAGAGCGCTATGAAAGCTTGGAAAAAAAGTTCTGCACATTATCATAATATTCTTATTAAAGAATATAAGTGTGGGGCGATTGCTCGTTATGGAAATGTCTGGTGTGCTATTTTCTGTTCGCAGGATAAAAGTGAAATAGAAAATTGGCGGAATTACCGCATTAAAGAAGTAAAAGTAAAAAGATATGATAATGCAAGCAATACTTACATTAGTGGTAGCTCTATCGGATACTATGAGGAGAATGACCGCTGGGGTACACAGCAAGCAGTAAATATTAAGGAAAAATCTGGAAAATCTCTTTATCTTGAGGTGGGAAAAACTTACGTTATTTATGAGAGAAAAGCGCCGGCTGGATATGCCAAGGCAGAAAGAGTAACTTTTACAGTAACAGAAGATGGTGATAGCGAAATTGTATTAACTGGCTGATTGTAAAAACAAGAATATCGAAAGCAGAAAAGTTCTTTTGGATTATATATCAAAAGGACTTTTTTTAGTGCAAAAAAATCATGAAAGGATGGTATGAAATGAAGATTTATTTAAGGGCTCCCCCATTACTGGAAAGAGGTAATACAGTAAATTATCATTTAGAAAAGAAAGGAATTAAAGATATGAAAGCAAAAAGAAAGTGTAAAAGAATACTGTCATTTGTATTGGCTGTTGTTATGTTGTGTGGAATGATACCGTCCAATGCAGCAGTAGTAAGTGCGGCAACTACCGCCACGGTAAGCCTCAGTTCGCTGGGGAGAAAAGGAACGGTGACAATTGGTTCAAAAACAAAATCTGGTACATGGTGGCAAATACACTTGAATGGGAAAAAGGCATTCTGTATCAATCTGGGCTATACTTGCCATAGTGGAAACACTTATGCGGCAGAGGAAACCAATCACTGGAATCAAGATACTGGAGGGAAAAATGGCTGTTTTGCAAAAGTAATCCGTTGGTATGTGATTGCGAAAAGGCGCTCAAATAAAGGCTTTGTCTTGAGCCAAGCACTGATCTGGTCGATTGCTGAGGGACGCACCTCAGAAAGTCAGTTAAAAGATGTGATTAAGCAAATGAAAGCACAAATCAATCTATCTCCAAGTAAATCAATAAATGAGATATATTCGGATATATTTGAACCTTCTGGAAACTGGACAGCTGACGTTACTATTTGGCAAAAGACAGGAAACAGCAAACTATACCAAAAGATTTTAACAGTAGATGCAGATGATGAACCGGAAATTGATTTCAAACCTTCATCAATCAGTGATAGCACTTATTATCGTCAGCGAATTACCGTTATGAAAAAAGATGAGGACAGAATAGGTTTGGGGGGTATCCAGTTCACTTTGGATGCAGACAACCTAGACGACTTATATTCTTTTTCTATGTCAGACCGTAGTGGGGTAGATGTAACGGAGGCTGATGATGATAATGATACGTCTTTTAGTATGTCGGGATACACGAGAGATAGCGGTAGGATTGCTTTTCGGATGACGTATAAGCTGGAATCAACAAAGTATTATTACTATCCAGATTCTGAATTAGAAAAAATGTCAGAAGACGATAAGAAGGCTGCTAAGAAATATCTGACAGATGTGAAAGAATTGGACGAGGGTGTGGAGTTCGCTTCAGATATGACCAAAGCTTCAGCACAAAAAATGATGGATAAGGAAATGAAAAATTTGAAAAATAACATTTCCAACACCTACACATTGACAGAGAACAGCACTGGAGATAATAAGCATATTGTCTTAGATCCGGAGTATGCGGCGGGAAAGAAAATTACTCTGAAAAAAGCAAACAGTTGGGAAAGAAACAGTGACGGAGATTGGCCGGATTCTCTCGAAGAAGTACCGTCAGATTATTCCGGAGCATATATTACAGGTGTTACGAACCATTATAAAAAAGCTACGGTCAACGTCATAAAAGTGGATAATTACAGTAAAGATAAAAAGGCTCACGGGAGCGCCAGTCTGGACGGTGCCCAATTTCAATTATATTCAGATTTCGCTTGCACAAATAAAGCAACCGTCTACAATGATAACGGCATAGCAAAAACAGCAGGAGTCTATACAACGAAAAAAGCGGAACTGACAACAGATTATTTACGGAGCGGCTGCACCTATTACCTCAAGGAGATAACAGCACCGAAAGGGTATCTTTTGTCACATGAAGTGCTGCCGATTACCGTGGACGCATCCGAAAAGGAAGAAGAATATACTTTCAAACTTACAACAAAAGAAATACCAGAAACTCCGGTTCTTGGAAAAGTGGCAATCCGGAAATATTTTTCCGAGGGACAGACGGGGATGTTAGATTATGAGATAAACACCACATTTCAGGTTTATCTGACCGAAAAAAAGAGTTATGACGCCTGCGATGAATACGAGCGGGCAATCATCAAGACAGGAGATAAAGGGTACGGCATTTCTGGCGAATTGTATTATGGTGACTACACCGTCCATCAGGTAGATTCCGGAGGTGTGGACGCTATGCGTGTTGATGATTTTTCAGTAGCGATACGGGAGAATGGGCAGATTTATGAGTATGCAATGGATAACATTATCTTTAAGGCATATCTACGGATTTTAAAAAAGGATGGAAATACGGAGAAACAGGTATTAAAACCGGGAACAGCGTATCAGATTTACCAAGTGACGGATGACGGAGAGAAGCTGGTAGAACAGACCTACAGCAATGGAAACAAGCAGGAGAAAATCAATCGGTTTGTTACGGATGAGACTGGCGAAATTATGACGGTCAAGGAACTAAAATCCGGCATTTACCGTATTTATGAAGTGGATTCCGCCACCGGACTCCATATCACAGAGAAGTATATTGAGGTACCGATCAACAGTGAAGCGGGCAATTATGAAAGCTTTACAGACGAGGACGGCTACACCCATGCGGTTGTTACCGTGACCTATACGAATGCTGAAACTTATGGGAAACTGAAAGTCTATAAGATCGGAGAAATGCTAACCGGATTTGCGGATGGGAAGTTTGTCTACGAGAACCGCTTTCTGAAAGGGGCAGAGTTTGAAATTATAGCGGTAGAGGACATTGTGACGCAGGATAACCAAGGAACTCACTGGTATGATAAAGGTGAGGTGGTTGCGACGATTACCACCGGGGAGGGAGCAGAGTTTGCGAAACATTGTAAGAACATCACAGGATACGAGGTTGACGAAGACGGAACAGTGACTGTAAATCTTCCGCTGGGAAAATATCATGTCAAAGAGAAAAAGACGGTATCCGGTTATGTAATCCCGGACAAGGGATGGGATGTGGAGTTTAACTGGAAGAACAAAGATGAGGAATATGTTCTCAATGCCACAGACAGCACGGATGAAAATGGCGTGCTTTGGGTGGAAAATGCCCGTGCAAAGGCAGCGGTATCCCTGCTGAAAACGGATGCTGTTACAAAACGGGCAGTAGAGGGGGCAGAGTTCGGCATATTCACCAGACATGATATTTACAACGTGAATGGGGAAAAGATTGTAGACGCCGGAGCCATGCTGGGAATAGTTAAGACAGACGCAGACGGAAGAGCCATAGCGGATATTGATTTTCCGCTGATGGATGAGGATTATGTGGCGGATACAGACTCCAGTGTGGAAACTGACAAAACGGAAACCACAGGAAAACCGGATACAGGTATTACGGTTGCGACAACACCACAGCCGGAATTGGCAGTACCAACGCATTTAGAACTTGTCAACCCATTGAAGATTGGAATTTCCCCAGTATCAGACACAGAGCATGAACTGGAAGAAGCAGAGGATACAGAGAATTCTGAAGAACCAGACGAAACAGAGGAAAGTGAGACAACGGATACAGAGGAAGAACCGTCGGTGAAATTAAACTCCGGGGATTATTTTTTCAAAGAGTTATCCGTGTCAGGCAGCTATTATCTGGATGATGAAAAAGAGTATCCAGTTCATTTTGAATACAAGAATCAGGATACGGAAGTGGTTGCCGCTGACGTAAAGGCAGAGAATACACAGACAATCACTACAATCAGTAAGACCGCTGTTACAAATAGTGAGGAACTGGCAGGGTGTGACTTGCAGATTACAGACGCAGAGGGGAATGTGATTGTAAAATGGATTTCTGGTAATGCAGAAAGCATTGTGCTGAATGACAAGCTGGAAACTATGGGTTACCGCAATGTAACCGCTGTTCTGGAGGAAAAGGGAGCCATGCAGATCAACGGTTTATTTCATGGTACTACCTACACGCTGACGGAAACTAGACCAGCCGACGGTTATGTAACAGCTGACAGCATATCTTTTCAGTTGGTTGAGGGAGAAAATAAACAGACGCTTGTAGGGGTGGTGCGGGATGGAAATGTGACACTCCAAAATGACAATATTGTCCGCATGGTGGATGATACGACAAAGGTGGAAATTTCCAAAACGGATATTACGGGGTCAGAAGAAATTCCCGGCTGCGAGTTGGAGATTAAAGAAAAGGATACAGATATTGTGCTAGATGTGTGGACATCTACAGAGGAAAAACATCTGATTCAGCAGAAGTTTGTAGTAGGAAAGACTTATGTTCTGACAGAGAAACGTCCTGCGGATGGGTATGTGACAGCGGACAGTATTGAGTTTACCATAGAGGATACCGGGGAGATTCAAAGTGTTAGTATGAGGGACGAAACTACAAAAATCCGTTTAATTAAGTTGGCAAACGATACTGGGCAAGGACTGCGGGGAGCAAAGTTTGAGGTATACGACAGCCAAAATAAGAAAGTGCTTTCCTTTACGTCCAGAGAAGAAGGATATGATATTACTGGAAAGCTGGCAGTGGGTGAAACCTATACTTTTAGGGAAGTGGAGGCACCAAAAGGCTACAGATTAGCAAAACCAGTGAAATATACGGTAAAAGATACGGGCGAAGTGCAGGAAATATCGGTGACGGACAAAAAGATACCGAAACCAGAAATACCACAGACTGGGGGAACAACACCATTTGCGGCGGTGGCAGTTCTGTTCTTTGTTTTGGGAAGTGGTGGTTTATTTATGGTTCGCAGGAAAAAGAGAGCAGTCCGATGAAAGTGCAGGATAAAAAACAGAATAGAAAACGACGGATCAGGAGGACGATGTTCCTCTTTTTTTTGTCGCTTCTTATAGTAGGGGTATATGTATCATACCGTTATTACCGGGAGGAGAAAACGCAGGAGGAGCAATTTGATGAACTGGAGGAATGGGAAAACAACCCCATTACTTTCCTCGCTCCGGCGAATGCGGACTGGATCGGGTGGCTGAAGATAAAGGACAGCAGCATATCTTATCCGGTCATGCAGAAAGAGGGCGACTGGGAATACTATCTGTACCGGGACTTTGACGGGAACTACAGTTTTTGCGGGACACCGTTTCTGGATGGACGGTGTACGCTGGACAGTGATAACTGTATTATTTACGGTCATAACATCAATGGCAGGAGGATGTTTGGTGCGCTCCATGCGTATGACAGTGAGGAATATTATAAAAAGCATCCGGAGATGTATTTCCGGGCGGGGGAGGAAAAGCGGAACTACCAGATTGTATCCGTGATCCATGCTGATACTTCGTTTCCCGCCTATTCTTTTACTGATGTGGGAAACTGGGAGGAATACAGGGATTATGCAGACATGATTTTGTCCAACAGCTTGTACGAAACGGAACTGGGGAAACAGATGGAAAAGAAACGAAACGAAGAAACAGCAGAACAATTTTTCCACAAATACCAGTTCCTTACCCTGTCCACCTGCCGGAGCTGGGTGGGGCGGAATGCCCGCCTGCTTGTAGTAGCAGCAAGGGAAAAAATTGCACATTGAAATTTTATAACGCAGATTCGCCTGAACACGGTATTTATAGTAGGATAAGGCTATCTCAGGAAGGAGGATGGTCTGATGGAATATTTTATGAGAATGTTGGAGAGGACGAATCTTCAAAATATCGGAAGTTGGATTCAAATAGGAAGTGAGGTGGAACAGACAGATAGTGCAGATATGGAGGAGCGGGCGGAAAAAGCCCTAAAGGTTCTAAAACGGGATTTTGAACAAATCGTACCAAAGAAATCATATCGGAGAGGAATTGAAATAGCGAGAGAGTATTCCAATGCCTGCTGTGATATATATTTTAACATGGGTATGAAAGTCGGGGCAAAGATTATGCTTCAGCTATTAGATGAAGGTTTGAAAGATAATTGACGGAAATGACATCCGAGGAAAAACGTAGTCAAATTTTTGAAAACGCAGATTTTATAAGATACGACATTTATAGTACAATAGGACTATCTTAAAAGGAGATAGTCCTATTGAACCACTTTGAAGAAATGCTGCAACGGGCGAATCTCCAGAACATCAGCAATCTCTTACAGATAGGATGTATTAAAAATGAATTGGACAAAGAAAATCTGGAAAAACGAGAGGATGAAGCGGTAAAAGTTCTGGAACAAAGACTTGAAAATTTAGTATCAGGATCTTTTTACGATGAAGTAGTTGAAGCAGCAATGAAATATGCCAATGATTGTTGTGAGGTCTACTTTGGACTATAGTCAAGAGAATGGACACATTTTTGTGTAATTTATTTTTGAGAGCAGCAGCTTAGTGCTGCTCCCAGTATAACATTTCTTTCTCGTTTGGGGTCAGGAGACCGAGGGAACTGTGTGGTCTTCTGGTGTTATAATAGCCTTCTATGTATTCAAAGA
>CAJTFB010000077.1 GCA_910575665.1 Eubacteriaceae bacterium | reverse complement strand
GCATAAAAACTCTGCCAGTCCTTTTTTGTGACTGGCAGGCTGAAATTTTTATTTTTTTAATTGTCTACTTGACAGGGAGCGGTTCAGTTTATGCGGGTTTCCGGCTTTTCGTTTACTATTCGAACTCAATATCACAAACTATATCTTGTATCTAATTAATCTTTTAATTACATTATATTGTATAATAATTCCATATATTCTCCATATTCCATATCGTTTTTGAAGTTTTTGCAAGCATTTTGCAACCACATCTTCTATATAACGCAAGAGAGCCGGATTGCTCCGACTCTCTCAAGTATGTATCCGCAAATACATACCCCAATTAGTGTTTATATTATACACTAAACATTAAAAATATGCAAGTTTTAAATGAAATTTTTTAAAATATTCATCCGAGCCAGCAAATCCGGATGAATCACAATCGCTGCCACATTAGGATTAACAGATTGCCTATAATGTTCGGTTATCCTTTCAAACTCCCGAATGAATGCTTTTATTTCTGTCTTTGATACTTTGAGCAGTTTCATATAGTAGCACATGAGTATAATATAATCCCCTATTGTTTTGAAATTTACATAAGGTAAGCCAACCTCAAGTTTGAGGCACTGTTGCATTGCACTGTTAGGATCAAAGTTACGAAATCTGGTATCAAACACAACCGCATTATGCGCAATGGCATTCCGCAAATCTTTTAGAGTATAAATGTATTTGTATATCAATTGTCTGTCCGTATCGCAAGACACATTGAACCCTAACCTCTTAGAAATATCATCCCTGACATCATATGTAAGGCATGATAGTAAATATCCCAAATCTCCCATTGTCATTATCTCAAACAATGCCCAAACTGGGACATCTGAATATCCCACATTATTATAGAAATGTGTTATCTTTGGATTATTCTTTTTATAGGCATATACAAGGCTAGACTGAATCGTATTTTGCAAACTCAGTTTATTTTGCTGCATTTTCTTTTTTTGTTCTGTAGTTGCAGTAGCCGGTGCATTATGATATCCGCTGACAACCTTATCATACATATCCTGAATAGATTCCGAATTAGCCTTTACCAATATACTTTCTAATGCAATATTTTTTACTGCTGTTTCAATATACATCATTTTCCCATAAAGCAATGACTTCAAATCGGAATCATATTGAATCGTTGCATACACCTCATCATATGAAATAAAAGGTAGACGTGTTTGTGCATTACCGAAAAAACGATATCCTTTATATCCATGAAAATATCCTGTATTGATAAGCTGCTGTTTCTGTTTACTCCCACTTATTGCAATTCCACTATCACGTAAATGCCGCATCAAAGCATCTGTTGTTTTATAACTCATAAATATCTCCTATTGTTTGTTTTTGCCTGAATCAGCAAATTTTTCACTTCACCCATCTTGTCATCTCCATTCTTACACTTCTCTTAAACTCATATAAATCTCCCCGGCAAATATTCCAAGCACTTCCTTTTTAATTTCTTCATTATTCAAAAGCATTGTAAAGAAATCCTGATTTTGGGAAAGCCCCTCTATCAATGCATCATCCACATCTTCATAATAGGAAAATTCAAAATCTTTTTCGGTATTGTTCTTGGCACTTGTCCGCAGCTTGTCCGATTTCATCATAATGTCCCTGATTTGCAACATTGCCTTTATTGCCACATCTTCGTTATAGGACATACCAGTTCTGCTATTGATTTCTGCTATAATCTCTGACAGCCTCTTTTCTTTATCCTCCGTCAACCCAAAACGCTCGGCAGTTGGAAGTTTTACCACTGGATTAGCTACCAGTTTCTGCTTTGTATATTCCTCGCCTTTCTTCTGCACAAACTGGGATGCTTTAATTTTCCCATCTAAATTAAATCCACTGCCTGGATTTTTTAGATTGATATAAGCAAGCAGGTAAGAAATAAACCGATATTTCTTATGGAGTTCATTATCTTCAAAGCTGGACACTTGAAGCAGGAATTCATAATAACGTACCAAGCTCCGCATATCCGTGACCGCCTGACGCTGGTCGAGATACTCATAGTGTTCCAACAATTTTTTACACTTTTGAAGATAAAATGTTAATCTTTGCCTTTGTCGTGCATTTACTTTTCTCTCATAAAGAATGATATTCGCTTGTTCAATATCCTCTGGATCTAAGATTGCATACGCATCTACCTTCGCTTCCAAATCGTAAATTGCAGAAGGCGTAACCGAGTTGGAAAGCAAGGTTGTTGTATAGTAAGGAGCAAATGCCGCTTTTATATCTTCATATGTATTCACAAAGTCAAGAACAAAGGTCTTCTTTTCATAGGGAGGGCAAATTCTGTTTAAACGTGATAATGTCTGTACTGCTGATACTCCCCTAAGCCTTTTAAACACGTACATTGCACAGAGCTTCGGCTGATCGAATCCTGTCTGATACTTATTTGCCACTAACAATATCTGATACTCATCTTTATCAAATTCCTTTGTCAGTTTATCCTCAGCAAACCCATTCATCCCAGTTTCTGTATATTCTTGGTTATCATCCCGCAGTTTTACTTTTCCTGAAAACGCTACCAGTGCATGAATATCTTTATAACCTTTTTTCTGTATATATTCTTCCAGAGCCTTCCGGTATTTTACTGCAGCCTCTCTCGAAGCTGTTACTACCATAGCCTTAGCGGTTCCTCCCAATTCGCGTATAACCGTTGTTCTGAAATGTTCCACAATGACTTCAATCCTTTGTGCGATATTGGTATCATGCAACTCCACAAAACGGGCAATCTGCCTTTTTGCTTCTGAGGTCTTGCATCGCGGGTCTTCTTCTATTTCTTTGTTAATCTGATAAAAGGTATCATACTTTGTATAATTCTGAAGCACGTCTAAGATAAATCCCTCTTCAATTGCCTGTTTCATGGAATAAATATGAAAAGCCTCTCTCTGCCCCTTTTTATTTACATGCCCAAATAACTGAATCGTGGTTGGTTTTGGTGTTGCAGTAAATGCAAACATCGATACATTCTGCTGCTTGCCATTTCTGGCTATCTCATCTGTAATCATATCCTCCATATCTTCATATTCCTGCTCGCCCCTGCCAAGGGATTTTGTAATTGCTGCCATATCTTTGCCAGCAGTAGAAGAATGCGCTTCATCAATAATCACTGCAAAATTCTTATTCTTCAAACCTGCTACACTATCAACAATATACGGGAACTTTTGTATGGTGGTTGCTATAATTTTTGTATTTCCGTTTAATGCAATCGCTAGGTCAGCAGAATTGCACTTATCATCCATAACACGAATCAGCCCCGCCTTATGTTCCATTCCCATAATCGCTTTCTGAAGCTGGCGGTCTACCACTACTCTGTCTGTAACGATAATCACATTGTCAAAAATAATTTTATTCTCTGTATCATGCAGAGATGTCAATCTGTGCGCCAGCCATGCAATCGAATTTGTTTTGCCGGAACCTGCACTATGCTGAATCAGATAATTCTGCGTTGTCTGGTTCTCCTGTACATCAGCTAAAAGTTTACGGATAACATCTAACTGATGGTATCTGGGAAATATAACGTTTTCTGTCCGTTTTATCTTTCCGGTCAGTGCATCTTCTTTCTCTTTCACTTCCACAAAAATAAATTTGCTGATTAAATCCAAAATAGTATCTTTTGTCAGAATGTCCTCCCACATATAGGAAACACTGTATTTATCCTGAAAGGCAGGATTCCCTGCACCGGCATTTACCCCTTCTCCATTGCCCATATTAAAGGGCAGAAAGTAAGTTGATTCCTCTTCAAGTTTTGTAGCCATATAGACTTCTTCCAAATCCATCGCAAAATGAACCAGACATCCGGCTTTGAACAAAAACAACCTTGATTTGGGATTTCTCTGTTTCCGATATTGATAAATCGCATCCTGATAGGATTGTCCTGCTACATTGCATTTTAATTCCAATGACATAATGGCAAATCCATTCAAAAATATCACAAGATCAATTCTTTCCTCATCACTTGCCCATACTTCTTCCATTACTGAAAAAATATTCTTTTCATACTTTGCTAATAAGTTTTTATTAAATGTTGTGGCTGGCTTTGTGTACATCAGGTCTAATGGAATATTGGACAACTCTATCCCATGCTTTAAAACTTCAAGAAGACTTCCTCTGGATTTTGTCACTTCTGCATTGATATAATTCACTATGGTTTCTTCCATATCTGACTTATAAATTTTACGAAGCGATTCTACTTTTTCAGGCTGTGTATGATTCAAGAATTGGAATAACAGTTCCCTGTCCATTGCAAAATAACGGTCGAAGTTTGCCGCCTTACGTACTATAAAACCGTTGTTTTGGGCAAGATATTCCATAATAAAATGTTGGAAGTCTTTTTCAGAGAGTATATTGTTCACGTCGTTCTCCTTTTACGAATAAAAATTTATATTGGCTTTCCTTTAAGATAACCTGTAATAGTGTTTAAAATACCTTTGCATACCATGTCTGTGCTATCGCAAAATAATATTTCTTCACTAATACCAAACGCCTTTAAATCAATTAATATTTGCTTTTTTAGAGATGCTGGTATATGAAATCTTCTAGCAATACACTCATGATTTTTGGGAATAGGATCAATAACTGTAGTAAAAGCTTTCTTACCACCATTTCCGTATGGTTCTATCTTATTCGGAAAAAGTATATATCTGCCACGTTGAACCTGTTGTCGCAAGGTACGAATTGGTGCATATACAAAAAATATTTTCTCGCAACATTCTGCTACCCATTGTCCTCCTTGTTCTTTTGTTTCATGGCAAATTTCATGTGTTTGTTTTTGTTCCACAAAATATGGTTGGTTTATAGCATCTCCATAAAACAAATCTAATGTACACACTGTTCCCCTCGCAAATCGATAACTGTCAGCAATTGCATTTACTATAGGATAATTTGTCACATCTAACTCATTATCCTTAAAAACAATAACTTCTCCATCTGATTCAAATTTACTGTTACACGCAAAATAAAGTGCAACCAATGCGTTTTCCGTTATATCTAATAAGCGTGTAGGAATTCCATGATGCTGCAATAAAGCAAGCAATTCTAATGGAAGTAAATCATTTCGAAATATATCTGGCATTTTATATTTTGCCATTTCAATTAAGTTTCTTTCCTCGTTAAAAATAGAAATATCACAACTAAAACGCCTACCCCGTCCTAAATATGGAATTAATTCATATTTTGTATCTGCCTGCCCGCGAAAAAGAAGAACCTCGTTATGCGTAGCACCATTGCAACGTTTACCGTTATTTATTTCGCATATTTCATATACATACTCTGAAAGATTTTGTATCTCCTTTACATCCATTGTTATACCCCTTTCTTGCCTGTAACAAATTCAAATATCAGTGATTTTTTATACTCTGCTAATTTCTTTAACTGCTCTTGTTTATCTTTTAAAATGTAATCTATTTCAGCACACTTTTTGTTAAGATAATATACTATTTCATCTTGTTCCATGATTGATGGTTCAAAAATCTGCAATCTTGAAAACTCTGAATAATTTAACCCCTGCCTTACACCATTGCCCATATTATAAAAGACCTTCATTACATCAAAAGCATGAAGCAAATAATGTACATACTCTACATTTATTTGATTTATTCTTTTAAGTGTAATATATGCAGATGTAATGATCCCATGTTCTTTCACAAGACCAGTTCTTAAACTCCTTTTATCATTTTGCAAATCTGTTGGTCGAATTATAATATCATCTTTTTCTACAATATTGTACGTTGTAAAACTCTCTGGTAATAACCCGCCATTTAATGTAATATCCTTACGAATTATTTTTCCATAACTTAATGAAAGTAAATTTTCCTCTTTCCCAAGATTATTTTTGTTTTTCCTCTCTCCAAAATAATAATATAATGGGTGAATCTTCCAATCTGCAGGAATATTTCCTACATAACTTATACCGCTATCCCTCATTTCCACATTCGGATTCAATCCTTTTGTAACCGCCTCTGTAATAACTGATTTTTTATATTTCTCTAAAATTTCAATTTGTTTCTGGATATCTGACATTAAAGAATCCATTTCTTTGCACTTCTTATCAAGATAATCCACTACTCTATTCTGTATCGCTATTGATGGATACGGCATAATAATGTTTGAAAATACATTAGCCGATATTTCTTTAAAAGTAGTTCCTGAACCATACAATTCAAATATATTTGTAAAGATACTAAATACATAATAAAAATATGTCGAATTAACTAATTCATCCTTTTTGATACATCCCAGGCAACCTTGATTGGTACATAATTCTTTTGTATTGATTGCTACTGTTCCAATTGGTGCTCTTTTTGAAAAAATAACACTTCCAATCGGAATTAAAGATGTACTGCATGAAAAAAAACCCAATTCTGTTAAATACCTTGCGCCATGCTCAATCGTTCTATCATCCGTCTTATAATCTGCTGGTGTAATCCATGGGATGCTCCCTTCCCAATAGTCTCTATTGCCACTATCGGGTGTAGAGCCTGCAATAATTGAAAAACTGTATTTAATTGACCTTACATACCAATTGTCAGGAATTTCCCCAATCCACTCTATCCCACTATCCTTCATCTTCCGCATATCAAACACCCCCAAACAGCTTTTTAATCCGTTCTGCCACACTCTCCTCCAGTTCTAAAAACTGTCTCTCCAATTCTTCACTTGGTGTTGGCTGCTGGTACTTATAAAAATACCTTGTAAACGGAATCTCTGCTCCTGTTTTTATGACAGGCTTCTTTGCTCCAAGGTTTTCTTCAAAAAAATAAGCTGCATCTGGCACATGGGGAAGCACTTCCCGTTTCATATAAGTATCTATATCTTCCTCATATTTTACAATCTCTGTATCCTTTGTTGACTTATCATACAGAATATTTCCTTTTTTATCCCTTTGAATCTCTGCTTCCTTATCCATTTTGGATAACCCATCTGCAATCTTATCTATTATCTTCTTATCCGTTGTGACATCCGCTAAAGCTTTCGTCAATATTGGAAGAAATTCATCTGGTGATATATATTTCTTCTCAGATATATTTCCATCCAGCGCCTGCAAAATAGCCTCAAATACTGGTTTATTTGCATAATACATTTCCAGCTTCTTCTTGTCCTTGCCTGACAATTCTTCCGCATTTTCCAATTCTACAACTTTAGATTCATCATAGAAATTACTCAGCACACCAGAAGAAAGCATTGCCTGTATGCGCTCTTTGGTAATCGCATAACTTCTCTGCAATGGCTGCATAATGGTATATTCACGATAAATAAATTCTTCATTTTTATAAATCTTGCTGTATTCATTTTCTTTAAAATCCGAGTATAATTTGGTAATCTGCACACGGTCTTCCGGCGTAATTTCATTTCGTTTATTCCCAAGCGCTTTCCGCAGCTTATGATAGATATTAGAGGCATCAATAAGCTGTATCAATCCTTGTCTTTCTTTTCTCTTATTCTTTGAAAGAACCCAGATATAAGTTGCAATCCCCGTATTATAAAACAAATCCGTTGGAAGCTGTATAATCGCCTCAATCAAATCATGTTCCAAAAGATAGCGGCGAATTTGGCTTTCTCCCGATGAAGTGCCTCCGGTGAACAGCGGACTTCCATTCTCAATAATAGCGGCTCTTCCTACCTTATCATCCATTTTATTAATCGCTGACTGCACAAAAAGAAGCTGCATATCGCCAGAACCAGGCAGTCCTGCAAAAAATCTTCCATTCTCACCTTTCCGATATTCTTCACTAACCGCCTGCTCTACTCCTTCTGCTGCATCTTTTCCGCCCCAAGGCGTACCAAACGGCGGATTTTCAAGGACAAAACGCATGGGTGTTTCCTTAAAGCAATCCGCCTTCATTGTATCCTGATAACGGATATTTTCTGCATCCTGTCCTTTAATCATCATCTCTGCCAGACAGATGGCATAAGATTCAGGGTTAATTTCCTGTCCGAACAAATGTACATTTGCTGTCGGATTGTAACGCTTTATAAAATTATATCCGGTTGAAAGCATCCCTCCGGTTCCACAAGCTTGATCCAAAATGGTAATAACCTTTCCATCATCAAAAATATCATCGCAGCCTTCCGCCAAAAGGATATTTACCATCGTCTTAATAATATCCCTGCCAGTATAATGATCGCCAGCTTCTGCATTTTCTGAAAATCTTCTGATTAAATCCTCAAAGATATATCCCATTTTGATATTGTCAATGGTTTTCGGATTCAAATCCAACTCTGAAAATGCCTTTACAACACTGAGCAGCCTGTTATTTTTATCCATCTTGTCAATCTGTTTCTCAAAATCCAAACTTGCTATAATATCCCGTACATTCAGTGAAAATCCTGTAATATACTCCTTAAAATTTGCCGCCAGGTGGTCTGCATCATTTACCAATTCTGCCAGCGAATATTCGCTTGTATTATAAAAATGATATCCTGATATGCGGTACATTGCTTTTGCCGGATAATTCGGATTTTCATGATACTGCCGGACGACCTGCTCCTTTGTTTCTTCCAAAGCACACTCAAACCTTCGGATAATGACCATAGGTATCATAACATCCTTATATTTATCGCTCTGATATGTACCTCTTAATTTATTTGCAATCGACCATATAAAATTGACTTCTGTACTCACATCTACTGGGCTGTCATCCCACATAACATCCATCATCTGCTTCTCTGCCATTTTTATCTACCTCTAATTCTTTTGATTATCCAATTTACGCAATTTTCTAGGGTCAGTCGGTTTGGATGCATCCTTTGGTATCAACCACATAAGCCCTTTCTTTTCTGCGCCTTCAATTCGTCCTTCGTTACATAACAAAGTCACTCTTCTTGCAGATATTCCCCATTTTTGGGCAATTTCAGCCGCTGTCAGATATTCCATATATCCCTCCTGCTATCAGAAACTTGTCTTTCACAATTATATTCTAAAGTCGGAATATTTTCAATAACTTTTTCTTATTATTTCTATTCCTGCTATGAAACGCAATCCAATACAAGAATGCGGAGCAGGAATGACTGCTCCGCACTTTTTCTTGCACCAACTTCTTCCGAATGGTTTTTTTTAAATCTCATTCGACAAGCCAATATTGCATAATGCTCCTCTCATGCTTGATACAAACAATTATCTTAACTCCATCTGACATTCTTACAACCTTTTACATACCATCTGATGGCAACATACACCACTTGTACCACAAACAGAATAACCATAAGATTCCATTTTATAAATTCTTTTAACCACTCTCCAAAATATAGAACAACTGCCAAACTGACCGCTGCGACTATAACACTGATTATATCTAAGCAGTTCTTTTGATATAGTTCTTTCCATTTAATTATACAAAAAAATACAATCATTCCTGCTCCAATCGCAGCACCTCCAACGATAAGCAATAGAAATATCCAATAAGCAATCATTGCTATCCTCTCATTTGGTATCCATTTTGCTGCCTGTGCAATGTACTTCCCTTTCACTATCAGCCATTCCGCCAGAGTATATATCCCATTCCATATTGTCAGAAAAAACGCCTTACAATCGCTTATAAACACCTCTGTCTGTATTGCAGTAAAAATCATTACTAATAAGAAATATAATAGAAATCCTGTGATTGTCATATGATACATTGCTATTTTCACCTGATATTTTCTATCCAGCTTCCCCTTATGTTGCTCATATCTGTCCTTTGCCTTTTGGTAAGCGATTTTGTCACATTTCCTGCATTTTTCATAAAGAACCAGTTTTTCAACTGGTATCTCCACTGTTTTCTGATGTGTTTCTGCATAATACTTTTCCTGCTCTGCCTTTACAACACTATCTTGAAGTTTTCTGATGGCGCTTTCGGCTCTCTCCAGCTTCTTTTTCTCGTTCTGCAACAATTCGTTTTTTCGCTTCAAGTCGTTCTTTAATGCTTGAATTGGAGCTATACTATAAAAGTAGACACAGATATGCACCATATGCTACAATAAACTACACACAAAAAAGGAGGCTTTTCATGGCTACAAACAACTACAACAAATATGACGAAGATTTCAAAAAATCCCTCGTCTCCCTTCACCAGAATGGGAAAACCCAATCCCAAC
>CAJTFB010000076.1 GCA_910575665.1 Eubacteriaceae bacterium | reverse complement strand
TTCGACAGTCCCAAAAACATAAAACCGACAAAAACCTCTTACATATCTAATTCTTATCAGGAAAGTCTAAAATCCATAGACACAAGATTTTTTACAGCCTCTTCCGCTATGGACAACACTATTCACAGCATATGGAAAAGCAAAAGCAGCTTTCCCACATCCTGCAAACAGTGTTGCCCACAGCTCCATAAGACGGGGAGTTATACACACTGCCCACAATATCGAAGGCGGCGGAATCCTGCTCTTTTCTTCAACTCTAAAATTAGTAATCCATCTATCGGTATAATTCCATAAGAATTTCGTCCACTTCTTCTCTATTTCTAACCGCCTTCCACTTTGCAATTTCATCTCTAATTCGCTTTTTATGTTCCAAAAACTGTACTCCAGATATTTCAGATAACAATTCCTCACAAAATATAATTTTATCTGTCAAACTGGAAGTTCCAGTCCATGAATTAGACACTAAACTTAAACGACTGAATAATTCAAAATTTGAATTACATTCCAAAAAGCATAAAATGGCTTTTTTTCTTATCTCTTTCTTTATTTCTTGCAAAATTCCAAACAACTCTATTAGATTTTCACTATTAGAATTCTCCCTTATATAATGGATAATCCATTGTTCCTTTCTGCTGTCTAATTCTTTTTTTCCATCAAATGAAAGAAGCTTTCGAAAATAGCTTCTACTATGCCAGTAAAATCTCCTATCACAAAGTAATTCATCAAAAAACAGATCAAATATATTTAAAAAACTTCTCAGCTTCCAGCAAGTTTCCATTCTATATTCTTCATCATTTACTGAATAGTTTTCTTGCGTTTCCTGAATATATCTGGCATACCACTTTACCCACTCTATATCTTGTAATATAAATCCACTAAGGAATATACCTCTATAATCTATGTAACTACACCCAAGTAAACATTTTAAATATATATGCCTTAGTTCTTCTGTCGCATCTTGATAAATATTCAATACCTCTTTAGGAGTATAATAGTTGGCATCAAACAAATTAGAAAAATATCTTCTGCATAAGCTTGTATTATTCTCCACTTCATTCAATAAAGCTTTTGTAATACTAACATATATATTTGGAGAATATTTTTTAAATTTATCCAGTAACCTCAGATTGATTTCAAACTTTTCTTTTTCGCATACAACTTTCGATTCCGTTACAAGCTCCATCAACCGTCTATAATCATCTTGTGTTACTTCATTTTCAGCTATCATTTCATAATATGTAAACTGCCACTGTTTTTTCATTGGAAACGAGGCATTCCAGATACTATCCTTTACTTTCTTACAGTCAAAATATTTCAACAATGGAGCAACCAGAGCTTCTGACCGGAACTCAATGTTTTCTCCAAATTTAAAGAAAGCCAAAACAAACGCCCATAGCTTTTCTTTATTATGTGCTAGGAATGTGCAGAAAGTTGTTATCCCCTCACCCATATCCGCCTTTCTACTGCCTATTATTCCGATAATATTGCTAATATATTGCACCAAATTGTCCATCTGGTCAGCAGAGTATCTTTCGTAACATCTTCTTATATTCGATTCAAATATAGCTTTTCTTTCCTCATAACTCGAAGTATCTCTATAGAATTGATTGGATAATACTTTATATATATTCCACTCCTCTGTATTAAATACTTCACTATATTTTTCAGTTAATTCAACGGAGTGCATCTCTGACATTCTAAAAAATCTTGAACATATATATGCAAAGCGAAATGGCTCCATATATACCCTTATACGTTCCAAAACCAGACTTATATTCTGCCAGTCAAATTCCAATTCATCTGAAAATTCACTTTTATTTACATACAAATTAGGATAAGCACATAATAAGTAAACAATATCCTCCAAATTTTCTTTATCGTTTGCCAAAGAAATAATCTCCATCCATATCTTAGACCGATATTGCTTACAACCTTCTGTCAAAGCAACTCCAATTCGATATGAGGTAAACACATTATCCCTTTCTATTTCTACACAATCAAAATACAGTGATAAATAATGGCTGGACATCTTATAAAACAATTTTTTTATAACAGGATAATCCAAATTTTCTCTTATTTTATCAATTATAAGATTCTGAACATAGTAATCTTCATAATAAGAATACTTATTGATACTATAATATGATTTAAAAAGGCTATAAACCAATTTCACAGCATCCTGCCTTTTCATGCAATACCTTATCGCCAGTTCTACTGCCTCAACTAAACCATAGTTCTTTTTATATCCGTTCAACAACTGAAGTATACTATCCTTTATATCTACATTCCATTTCTTTTCCTCATCTTCTAATAAACGGATATCAATAGTGGCACTTTCAGCTTGCTCAATTTTTTCACTCACATACAATAAAGATTCTTCTGGTTTAAAAATATGGAATGCTTTTACAAATTCTTCAAATACTTTATCATCTGTTTTAAGCTCATCCCAAACCTTGCTTATTTCTTCAGTTAAGTAATCTTTCATTTTATCAGAATAAAAAACATTTAAAAGTATATCAACAGTTTTAATCGTACTTTTTTTATATTTCCAGAATCCAGCTCTTAAAACACCAGAGAAAGCAATCAGCCTTTTTTCAAAAAAAACATAATACAACATATAATTTGATAGGCACTGATCAGAAATACGTGCTACTCTTTCAGATTTAATTTCTACATATTCCATACTATGCAGAGAATGAATGTTAGTAGTAAATTCCTCTTTTGTCATTCCTATCATATCAAGAATATCTTGTATTCTGTCCAAATTTTCTAAATCTATGGTATTAAAGATAGTAGTAACTCCAACAGTCAGACAAAGTCTTATATTTGTTAAAATAGTAGTAGTTTCCAGAAAGGAACTGTAATAGCTTTTATACAACTCCTCCATATTAGCAATCGACCGTAAATCATTTTTTTCCTTCGCCAATTTCCCTGCCATATGTGCAATGCGTGGATTTCCACTTGCAATACGCACAATTTGTTCTATATAATCACTATTTTCTATTCTCAGATTCGTTTTTACAAAATCCCGTATTTCCTGATCTGTAAATTTTGAAACAGCAAAGCATTTTATATCTGCTAACTTCTCTGTTTCATTTATGACAGATTTACTTGCATAGTCCCTAACTGTAGCAATAATACGAATATCATATCTTTTATCATCTCTTATAACATATTCAACCAAATGTGATAATCCTACCAATTCATTTGCATCATCTACAAATATAAGATATTTTCCCGCTGTATAAATGTGGCGTGACAAATCATCCATTATAGGTTGATCATTACATTTAATGCAGAGAATTTTACATTTATTCTTTTCTTGGTACTCTTTCACAATTTCTAAGGCTAAGCGTGTTTTTCCAACACCAGCTTTCCCTAAAATAACTATTATTTTTTTCTCTTCCAGAGCTTCAAGAATTTCCTTTTTCTCCTTCTCACGATACAAAAAGGTAGTTGTTAAGGGAGCAGTTCTTCCATTTGAACTATCATATCGTTTAATAAATTCTTCCCTTGGAAATATTTGATTGCTATCTATTGATAGATTTAATTTATCCTTTGCAATATATTGATAATTTCTATAAATCTTATCTGCAATCCTATCTATTCCATACAATTCCAATTCTACGCCATAAGAACCGCACAATTCTCTTAATGCTTGATCATCACCAGCTTTTAACGTCGATGAAGTATGACAACAGATTATTTTCTCAATATCTTTTACATCTACACCTGTCTTCTCTTGATCTAAACATTTTTCAACATCCTCTTTGATTTTCTTATTTATGTTTGTTTGCTCTGTGGTATATGCCACAAAAATATACTTTCCCGATTTGCTTCGGAAATAAGTATCTGGATTTCCTATTGTAGTCTTTAAGCTTCCTGCTTTCATTCCCAAAGAAAAAATACCTTCATATCCCTCTGCACACAAAAGAGTATCACATAAATCCTGAAATCCTCCACCCTCTAAGGTGGACAATATATGGCTTTTAATTGTAGATGTCATTATCCTACCTCACATTATATATAATTTGAAAAAACAAATTTCAACTTATTGAATTGTTCAACGCTATTTATTCTATCATAAGACCCCACACAATTCTATTAAATATTGTTCAACCTGCTTTTTTCTTACTCCTTCAATTATTTTGCATTGCCGCTTCCAATCACACTCTTTCTTTACACATCAACAAAATTATTGCCAATAGCACTGTTTTCATGTAATATAGTCTACAAATCTGCAAAAAAACAGGAGTGCCGAAGCACCCCCATTCCCTAAACCCTCTTGCAAAATTCGCAGTGTTGGTTTATAATCATCTTAGAAGCCGAAGGATATTAGCGTGTCCGACGGTTGCACAATCGGAAACTTATAAAGCGTAAAAAATACGGATTACAAGGCTATCCTCTATGGCAGTAGAAGATAGCCTTTTCCGTTACTTGCGGTTGTGTTTATTGTCTATGTATGTCAAGGCTGCAAAAATCACCAGCACCAACGTAAGCACTTCTAACGTATTCATACCGACCTCCTTTCCGTTTCCAGAAAGGACAACCGCAGACTATCCCTACTCGTTCTAATCTGACTAAGAGAATTATAGCACGTTATGTCGAATAATGCTATAAAAGATTTGCGTCAATCACTCCGCCGCTTCCAATGCCACCTCTGTAAATTCCGCATCGCTCATGGTTTCCAGTTTCCCTAAAGCCTGTCCGGCAAGCTCCACCATGTCACTGTCCTGTATATGGGGAATCACATTCTTTATGTCGGCAATCATGCCCGTCCTGTCCTGCCCCTCAAACACACACATCAAATTGATTTCTTCCACTGTAAATTTATCCATCGCTTATATCTCCCTCTCTGATTTTTTCTCTGTTCCCTTTTCAGGGACTTCCTTATCTGACTTATCCCTCTGCTCGATGACCGCTTTTTTCTCCGCCAGTTTTTCCTTTATGGAAATTCTGCCTGCTTGCTTTTCTTCTTTTGGCTTCTCATTGTTTAGGACGTTATCAATCATGTTATAGTTACATTCTTCCAGTTCCTCAATCTTTGCAAGCGGCTTGTATTCCGCCAGCTTATCTAACAGCTCCTTCGCCTTCATTGCGGTCTGTACGCCCTCACTGTCATCAAGCTCCGTCCCTTTCCCGAAAATATCCGTCATGCCTTCCCGGATACTGTCTGAAATGAGCGCATTGAGGAAATCATTCAGATACCCGGTATTCCCGTTCCTGATGTCCTCTGTGATGTTCGCTATCTGCGCTTCCCTGTCCGCCACTGTCTGATTGTACTGAACAGTGTCGTAGTTGTAGGAAAGCTGGTCTATCTCCGCAGCAAGGAAAGCCGCCTGCCACTTCTCCAGAGAACCCCTGACCTCTATATCCGGCAGCTTGTCGATCAGCTCCGCAATGACCTCCACCGCCTTCGGATTGTCTGTAATATCCGGCACATAGTCCAGAATCTCCAAATCCGCAACTCTGCCCGAAACAATATCCATCTGCGTGTCCTCATAGCTTTCTGTCCCCTCTGTATGGATATTGATGCCGATGCTTGGGATACCGTTCATCCTCTCCGGCGGTATCCGGTTGAAAATGGCGATTGCTTCCTCCACGCCTGCGATATTCTCATGGTATTCTCCGAAATTATGAAACTCCCCGCACTCCGCCACTGTAAGGGTGACAACCGTCTGTTTTTCCTCCTGTGCCTGCTCTGCGGTTTTCTCCTGCAGGGCGGCTCGTTTTTCCGCAAGATAGGCTTCCACACCCGGAAGGTACTCCCCAAGCGTCCCGGTCTTTCCTTCTGTAATGGGATTGATGTCTACCTTAACGCCGCCGATTGTAAAACCGTCCTCGTTAAAGGCATTGAACAGGTCATCTTCGCTTTCCCTTCCCCGGTACTCCACCACCACGTCAAGGTCAGAAGCAGCTTCCTCCAAACCTCTGCACCGGCTTCCGGATACTGCTGCATCAACAAGCTCTATATTTATCCCATACTCATCAATTTTGGACTGCCTGCAAATAAGCGTAGACACTCAGCTCTATATCCTCCTGTGTCTGCCCGTTGATGCCATGAAATAATTCCTCTGTCCTGGCTTTAAAATCTGCCACCGCCTTACGTTCCTCCGCATCCTTCCGGATACGGTTTTCAATCCCATGTTTTGCTTCCTGCTCCGCTTTCTCTGTCAGTTCGTCATAATCAATCGGTATCAGTTCATCGTCAGTGCGGATACTGCCCTCCAGACTGCTCCTGTGCATAGGCTCTTTCAAATCCGTCACAATCTCGTCAAGTGCCTGTCTGATTGTTATGTCCGGATTGTCATATACGCCCCCGTCCAGTTCCCGGTAGTTCATATCATAAATGGTGTAATCATATCCCTCAGTGGCTTCCTGAATACTGATATAACGGTCTGCCAGACGGAAGGCAAGCTCTGTTTCTTCTCTGCCCATTGTCTGGCTTTTGGTGTCTATGTACGGATTTTCCCACTCCGTAAACGGTACATCTTCCACGATATGCTTCTGGTTAGCTGTGGGCATGAGGTGTTCCATTTTCCCCTGTTCATAGAGGGCATCAAACCTGTCCATATAAAGGGAAATATCGTCAAGACCGCTGCTCTTTAGCTGGTACTCAAACCGCTGTTTCACAAAATCCTTGATTTCCTCCGGTGACATTTCCCGGTGAACCCGTACCTTGTCAAAGCCGACCTCGTGATTTAAAGTCTGCAAATCCTCCATGAAGCGGCTGCTTTCCTCTGCCGTCCTGCTGTGCGTAAAATCCAGTGACAGACAGTTTTCATGGTTTCTGACGTGAATCAGGTCAAATTCGCTGCCATTGACGCTAAATCCCAAAGTTGCCCTCGCCATATCCGGCTTGTCCTCTGTTTCCTTTCCCCGGTACTCTGTGAATTTCGCCATTGCTTCCGGAAGGCTCTCAAAACGCTCCAGCCTGCTTTTTTCCGGGCTGTTCTCCGCCCAGGTGGATAAATCCTCAATGACATAATAGGAAACTTTGTCATTGTCCGGCTCTGCCATTGTATTTTCTGCCGCTGTATGTTCTGCCGGGATTTCCGCTGTTTCCTCCCTGACCGCATCTTTTTCTGTGCTGATTTCCGCCGATACCGAAAGCTCCTTTGTAAACTCCGGTATCTCCCTGTAACCAACGGAATCCACATAATGGCTTGTGTTTTCCCCGTCCTGATGCAGCACCACCACATCGCTTACGGAAAGGGAATGCCCGGTAAAATCTGCCGGGTGGTCTATGTTGAACTTGGTATAAATATCCTCAAGGCTCATGCCCTCCGTAAGCTCCCCGGTATAGACAAGGGTGTAATTCTCTCTGGAAACCGGAATACCTTCTTTTTCAAGGTAATCCATATCCATAAAGTGAATATCCCTTGTTTCCTCCGTATCTTTAAGCTGATAGATGCCAAACCTGCTCTCATTGCCATACAAAAGCTGTGCTTCCCGGTTGGGTTCACTGTCCTCTAATTCCTGCTTCATGGACTGGTATTCCAGATAGGCGTTCCAATCGCTTTTTTCCACGCCGAACAGCCCGTCATGCTCCTGTAATGCCGCCCTGTCCTCCACAAGCGTTTCTGAACCGTCTGCGTGGAGCTGGTACACCGACACATCTTCCCCGAACAGCTCCGATGCCCTGTCCTTTGTCAGAGGGAGCATTTCATCCCAAGAATACCCGTATTCGTGCATCTGCGACAATCCCACCATACCATCTGGAAGGAAGTCAATTTCTTCCTCCGCCGCCTTGATTGTTTCCAGAAGCATCGGTAAATCCTCTTTCTGCTCCGCAAGGGAATGGGCAAGGGAAGTTGTCTTATACATATCATCCAGCTTATAAGCATGGTTCATAATCAGGTTGCGCTCATCTGTGTCATACACCGATCTGTGAAATTCCATGCGGTTGATGAGCTGCTCCGCCTGTACGGTTGCCGGAAGTTCCGAAGCAATATAAAGCTCCTTTTCCGTCATATCCATGTCAAAATCAAAAAACTGCGGATAACCGTCATTCAAACCGCCGCTTCTCATGATCGGTACAAAGTCAAAGCCCTTCTCCTGCAGATAGTCCAGAATGTTTCCGTCCCACCCGTCCACTTCACGCATTAGTATGTCATACAGGGTGTTCTGCACTTCTGACTGCATATTTATGATTTTAATTGTTTCATATTCCCCGCTGTCCGGCGTGGAGATTCTCACAACCACATCGCCATACTCAATCGGAATATTGGCTTTCTCCCGTTCTTCCTGTAATGCCTTAAAATCGGTTATCTCATGGGTATCCGTATTGTAAGCGTAATCTAAATGATATTCCCCCACTTCCTCGCTCCGTTCATTGGCAAGCAGCGTTACCCATGCCCCGGCTCTTTCAAGGTAGGCTTCCACGCTCTGCCTGTCATCGTCTTTCATGGCAAGCAGCGAATTAAAAAGCTCCGTCCTCTCCATGCCCTTAACGCTCAAAAGGTCATATTCCGAACGGTCTGTATTTGCCACAAGCAGAATCATATCCTCCTGTGCCTGTTCTGCAGCACGTTCTTTTTCAATTTCCAAAAGCTGCGCTTCAATCCCCTTTATCAGTTCCGAGGAAGTCCGGCGTATTGTATCGAGGGAAGATTTTAACTCCGGCATTTCTTTTCCGCTGCTCCACCCGGCGATATACCCAAAAGAATAATCGGACGTGTCAATCCCGAAATGCTGGCAGACAGTGTAGGCGATGCTCTCCGCTTCCACCTCTTTTGTTTCCCGGTCTTTGACAGTCCCTGTTTCCTGTTCAATCTCCTTTGCATGGAGTTTAGCGTGTGCCACCTCATGGACTCCGGTTTTTGCGGTCTGCGCTTCGCTCATGCCCTCCTTAATGGCGATAGGGCGGTTTAAGTCAATAAAATAACCTTTCCTGTCACCCTCCATGCCCTCATAACGGATTGGGACAGGGGAAACCCTGCTGAGCGCTTCCATAAAATCCTGATAACGCTCCACCTCTCCATGCAGCTCGCTCACGCCAAGTCCGGGAAGTTCTTTCCCGTCCGTCTGCGAATAATCAAACACTGTGACAACACGAAAGGCGGGTATTTTTATCTCCACTTCCTCTATGACGGGCATCCCGTCCCGGTCAAGCACAGGCTCATTTGTGACCGGATTAATTTTCTCCTGTTCCTCTTTGATTTTATAAGGTGCGGGCGCAAGGATACGGATACCCCTCTCGCCCTTGTTTACATGGCGTTCAAATTCTTTCTGCCATTTCTTGTACCCGGCAACATATGTAGCCCCCGGACACTGCATCTCTATGAGCTGGATATTGTTTGCGCTGTAATTATGGAATTTTGACATGGTATTCAGGTAGCTTTTGTACTTCTCCCCCTCAAATAATTCTTTCAAGCCTTCCTCCAGCCTGTCCGTTATCTCCTTTACTTTCTGTTTCTCGGTTCTTGCGTCTGCCATATGGTTCGTTCTCCTTTTCCTCCATAAAAACAGGGGACAGATAAGTTTCCCCGTCTGCCCCCATTTTGGATATTTTTATTTGCTGATAATATTTATAAACTTTCCTCTTTGCTTTTCGCCTTTGCCTTGTCCGACTCCGGCGCTTTCTTCTGCTGTCCCGCCTTTTCTTTCATCTGCGACAGCTTATCCTTTACGGACACCCGCCCGCCTTTCTCCGCTTCCTTCCCGGCATCCAGACGGTCAGAGAGCCGATCCAGCTTTTCAAATGCCTGATCCGCCGCATCAATCTTTTTCCGAAGGTTCTTCACCGCTTTTTTTACAGGCGTATTGATTGCCCTTGTCAGACCGACACCCGGTTTTTCGTCCGATACCTCTTTCGTGCCTTTCCCGGCTAACAGCCTGCCCACGTTGGAAACGCTGTTCCCGATCTGCTTCAGTTCGTCCCCGATGCTGTCAATCTGGTTGGCTGTCTTTTCAAAATCTGTCATCACGTCAACCAGACGTTCCCGGTAATCGGAAAGCATGGACTTCACGCCGGAGATTCCCTTCTGGAGAACCTTGCACATCTCCGCTTTTCCTTTTTCCTTAAAGGCGCTGACCGCCTGTGCCGCTGTTTCCACCAGACGGTTTCTTACCGCTGACAGGCGTTCCGACAGGCTTGTGACCTTCTCCTGAAGGTGCGCCGCTTTATCCATGAGGTTCTCTTTCACTGATTTTGGCTGGTTCTCCTGCATCTGTGAAAGCTGTTCCCGGACACCCTGTAACTCGTCCACCATTGCGGAAAGCTGTACCTGCATACCCGCCACATACCAGAAAATCCCCATAAAATCCTGTGACTGCTCTTTCATATTCTGCTGGTTAAGCAGCTCCATGAACTGCTTTAATGCATCATTTTCCTCCATGACCTGTTTTGTGTTCTGTCCTGCTGTTTCCATTTTTGTCCTCCTCGTATAATAAGTTTGTAAGCAAGGAAAACAGCTTACAGACTTATTCTTTTTTGGTATAAATGGTAAGGACATCTAAGAGGAACTCCCCTCATCCCCATTCCCATCTATACAGTTAATAGTTACATATCATTATAGGTAGATCCTGTGGTATGATATCA
>CAJTFB010000075.1 GCA_910575665.1 Eubacteriaceae bacterium | reverse complement strand
GACGGATATCCCCGGTCAAATATGATTAGATTCTTGTAATTTCTGTCGTTTGCCAAAGTGCCTGATGAAAGGAGCCTATGTGCATGTTCTCTTTCGCCTATAGATATGCCCGTAAACTGGACGTCCACAATCAAGTCATTCGTAACGTCATACAATACAGTCAGTCTTGCCATGGGATAAGAGGAGTGGTTATTCTTCTTCAAACCGAATTCAGTCTCATTTTTTTTATTATGGGCAACAGCAATGTCAGAACCGTCAATAGCAAATATGCGATACCCGTCCCATGTTTTTGGATGGCTGGTAAATTGAAAAATGTCAGTTGACATTTGAAAAATATCTTCAAACGCCTGTGATGAAATTTTGTATCTTGCCTTTGAAAAAGCCTGCTTGGAGACAGAAAAATCTTTTTCTTCAAAAAACAAATCTAATTCTGTCGGCAGCGACTTGCGTGGCAGCCCTAATATAAAGGAAATGATATCCTGAAATGATAATTTTCTGTTTCTCGTGAAAGCATTATCTTCCAAGGAATGTTTTGTTCTAAATTCATCGGAAGAAATAAGAGTTTTAACATTTTTAATTAACTTGCAAATACTATTTTTTTTAATCATTTTTCTGCCTCGCAATCAAAGTTTATAATCAATTGCGCGGCAACATTTTTTGGCGTACTTGTCAAGTGTTTTATTAAATTTTTTGAATTATTTCCTGTTGGTATAATGGGGTAATGTCGGCTTAAGTTGACGACATTGTGTCCCTAATACCCTCTTATATCTATAAAAGTACGGAAAATATCCGTACTTTTATAAGACCCCTTTAATTCCGTCTATCAAGTCCGGATGATTCTTTGGAAGACGGATATAAAGAGTATCTATCATATGTTCCATCCGGTACATACGGTGCAGCTCTTCTGCTGAAAACTGTGAAACCTTTTTCAGTGTTTCATAAATATGTTTCTTATCTGCCACCATTTCTGCCATAGAAAAAATATTTTCCCTGGAGAAACTGGTTACGTTGCAGGAAAACTCTTCCCACTCCCAATCCAGTTTATCCATAAAATCTTTTTCCTTGAAACCAATCTCTGACATACCTGTCTCCTTTCCTTACCCGACATCTTTATGCGTTTTCTTTTTTGCCTTGCCTTTCTTTTTCTTAGTAGTCTGTTTTTTCTTTACCTTCTCACGCTCCCTTTTCAGCGTCTCCTGCTCTCTCTTATCCTCTGCTTTTTTTATTGAAAGAACATCACTCTCCGAATAGTTGCTTTTGGTAACAATGACAGAATCACTTTTTAAATTGTAATCAACCTGATACACGCTGCCTACGTTCGATAAAACATATGAAGTCACATTACTGCTTTTAGCAGATGTTTTCTGATACTCCATTTTTGCCACAGAGGTTGCCTGTTCTTTTTCGCACTCTGTCTTCAGGGCAGATACCATCGTCTCATAAGAAACATCGCTCATAAAACCGAGGAATATTTTTAATTCATCTGTATCCAGCTCGTAATCCTGTGGCTCTCCTGTTGCCGGAATCTGCGATTCAAGATCAGGCATGATTTCCGGATTGACCGATTCTGAAATCCCTCCCTCCGACACCGCTGTTCCGCTGACAGATACCCCGGTGACAGCTCCACCGCTGACACTGGTTGTCGGTATCTCTTCTCTATAAACACTATAATATGCCCTAAAACTCATCCAGAATCCCAGAGCAACCAAACAGAGAGCCAGTAACACAAATCCTGCCATACACCGCCTGCCCTTTCCCTGATCTCTTTGCTTCCAGTAAAAACATCTGATTTTTTTTAACATAATTTCTTATCATCCTTTCCTTATTCTTGATTCCATTTTTTCAGCCTGCGAAAGTAAGTAAAGTTACTGTATGAGCCTAACATAACGCCTGACGTGTTTCCCGTTAGAGAAGAACCGCTCTCGGATGTACAATGCAGCCATATCTTCGTACCATCCTTCCGTTTCCCGCAGTAAATCCCAACATGATTTGCACCCCCAGTAGGTGCTGTCGCACTTTTTAAACCAATATCTCCTGGCTTCAGCTCATCTGCCGACACGGTAACAAATTTTGTGGAATTGATAAAAGTGGCGGTAGTGGAGCTATAAGGAATCCCGGTAAACCCGCTTTTATGGAAACACCATGCCACGAACGAAGAACAATCAAGTACCGTCGGATTATCCCTGCCATCATCCTGGCGTGGCGGATCAAGCATCCCATATGTAACCTTACCGCAGAGGGAAGCCCCTTTTCCTATTACGTTCCACACCTTTGAACTGCTTGCCTCATTATTTTCCTTGAGTTCTTTCATAAGGTTTGCAGCTCCTTCATTTGTTATGGTGGTTTCAACATTGGGAACATAATAGCGTAATACATGAGGTACGTAATCTACATCTCCATAACTGCTATAACCAAGACTATTACACATCCTTTGTGAAAACAAAACAGCGTTCTCTGCGGAATACCCACCATAATTTGTTAATGCCCAGTCAATATATCCGTTCCCGAAGTTATATCCCTGAAGGGCAAGGGATATGAGGGGGATATCAGAGGAATCCTTGCTGCCACTCTTTGACAGACAGTCGCTAAGTTCGTGAACACCACAGTCAATACTTTCCTCTGCGGTGTCAATTGGTGGTTTTGTGTTATAGTAAGACTGCTCTGCCTGCATGACATCCGTACCATTTCCACCACTTTCCTGCTCTATCACAGCGAGACACAAATCCACATAGTCCTCAATTCTGTACCGTTCGCAATATTTCTCAACCAACTCCCGGTAGCTCTCCGTCTGCTCCGATACCTGGCACTGGTACGTGGCTGAATCCGAACCCGTTCCTGCTCCGCCCATGACGCCGACAATGATTGCAAAAACACCAATGAAAGCAGCAATAATACATACAAGTATGCCGATCGTCAGCAGGACAGGGGCAGATGTCAGCTGCTCCGCTGACTTTTTCAACAACTCTTTTAAAGATTCAGCAGCCTTTTTTTTCGTAGCTTTTGCTTTACCTGCCCCTCCCTTTCCCCGGCTTTTCTGCACTTTCTGTTTTTTACGCATTATAAATTTCTTTTGGTTGGACTTGTCCAATTTTTTATGTACCATTCTAACGTGCTGTCTGACAGAATGGTATCCCCTTGCTGCATTTCCAGACACCCGGCTCTCCAAAGATGACGTTTCCTCCCGATTATCATTCGTATCTGCTTCCGACAGCAGGGCATTCATAATTACCGCTATGTCGCTAGCCGCGGATACCGCTCTTTCCCAGGCAAGGAACTTACTGCTGGACATATTCTGCTCGGATTCTATCTTCTCCATCAGGCGTAAAATCTTGTCCGGTTTCTCTTTACGAATACGTTTCTTGTTTTTTGCAGATTCCTTCTCCTTATCCTTTTTATCCTTTTTTTCTTGATTCTTAAGTATGCGTTCCGCTTTTCTAAGAAACCGTTTCTGGTCAATGTAGGAAAATTGCAAAAAACGTATTCTTGCTTCCGGATGCATCTGCTCCACAATAGCCATTTCAGCTTCCGTCAGTCTTGTCTTCGCACGATGTTTTTGTTTCCGTTCCGTATAACGTTCTCTGCTTCTTTTCTTTTTCTTTACGCTTGAACGGCTATTTGCTTGCCTGCCTGCTTTCTTTTTGCCACTCATAGGCGATTCTCCGTTTCATGGGAGGAATTTTGAACTATTTCGTGGAAATCCGTATTGAACAGACGATATAATTCACTTTCTTTCTTCACGGTATTATCAAATGGCACGATCTTTTTTCCAAAGCGGATTAAACCACCACCCTTTTTCGCCCCGTTTACATATCCGATCTGTGTCTCCGATACCTCGAAAAGTTGTTCCACCGTCTGCCGATCCATAACACCCTGATCCAGCAAAGTAGTAAACTCACTGTTTGATACCATAGTCTGAATTTCCCGGTTTCTCGTTCCATCAATGATATTCTGTGTCATCCCCGTACAGATTCCTCCACGTTTTCTGACTTCTCTCCACATCCTCTGCACCGCCAACAGTGAATATTCGTCATCCCACAATTCGTGAATCTCATCAATATAAACCCAGGTCGCCACTCCGCTTGCCTGGTTATACTTGATCCGGCTTGTGATACTCTCAAGCATGACGAGCATTGCCATAGCACGCATCCGCTTTCCCAGTTCCGACAGACCATATACCGTAAAGCGGTTTGATTCTGACGTAGACTGTTCTCTGGAGAAGATATTCAGCGTGCCATTCGCAAACACCTCTAGCTGTTCCCCCAGTTCCTGTGCTGAACCGTTTTCCCTCTCTTCCATGATCCGGGTACGCATAATTGGTATTGTTGGACTGGTAAGGCTTTTTTTCTCTTTTCTGCTTCCATTTTCTTTCGTATTGAAATAATTCTCATACATATCCCTTACCGCCCGGTCAATAACAGAAATGTGACGGCTGCTGATAGGTGTTGGTTTCAATGCCTGTTCACAGATAGCATAAGCAAACTCCGCTTTTTCTGCCACAAACCGGTCTTTATCCTGCACGATCTCCGGCACATGAAATGGATTGATAAAAAATACATTTTCTTCCGACTGGGTAAGATTGATATACTGACCACCCCAGTTTTCTGCAATTTCACGATATTCTCCCATCGGATCGATCAGAGCAACATCATCTTCAGAAAAACAGAGAACCTGTCCCATCTCCATTTTCTCATCAAAGGATTTACCAGAACCAGGAACGCCAAAAACAAAACCGTTTCCGTTTTTCAGTTTTTTCCGATTTCCTATGATGAGATTTTTAGTTACCTCATTGACACCATAGCAGTAACCACCCTCTTCCTGAATCTCCTGTACATTAAACGGTGCAAACACAGAAAGGGAATCCGTCGTTAAAGAACGCATGGTGTCAATGAACCTGGCACCAGTAGGGAGTGTCGTGTTCATAGCGTCCATCTGATTGTAGGAATGGGGTACGATATCCATATTATAGGTTTTTCCTATGATATGAACCTTTTCTTTTCGTTCTTCCAGTTCCTCCATCGATGACGCCTTGATCAGAACAGTGATACCAACATAAAAAAGACGTTCATCAAAGGAGCGAATGCCATCGAGCATTTCTTCTGCCTCCTCCTGCTGGCGTCTCTTCTCATAAGAAATATTACTGGAAAAATCCCCATTTTTGTTCTTTACCTCTTGCTGGCGGATGATACTTCGTTCATTCCCCATATATTTTTTCATTACCAGATTGTACGCATAGTCATTTTCCATCGGCTCACAATCCATTGTAACAATCAAGGGAAACGGTACATTTGTCAGTTCTGTCAAGAACATATCGGATAGTCCGCTCGCATAACTTCTCACAAACATCGTACAGGCTACCTTCCCATTCTCCATCTCCAAATATTCTTTATGTTCCCGGAGCGATATGTTTATGATATCGTTTCTCCAGTCCCTCTTCATGGACAGATATTCATTCCATTCAAAAGAAAAGGATTCCTCTTCGCCCATTCGGTAAAATCCGTGCAACGCCCGAAGACGTTCTGTCGCATTCAATGGTATCAAACCGGAACCAAAGCTGTGAAAAAACTGTAATATCGAAAACTCAATGGTACTGAAGTAGTTCTTGGCACTCTCGTAATCCGGTTTCCGGCAGCTGATAATGAAATATTTTGACTGCTCCAACCCATTTCTCCCTTCCTCCATCCGATCACGGATCAGGCGATGATATTCTCTTGCGATTGGTTCTTTGTCATCACTGACCGCCCGGTGCAGAATGGATTCCCGCAATCTTTTATTATTGGCATAATGGTTGGATATGCTGATTTTAAAAGATACATTCATTGAGTTCAGCAGTTTCTTAAATTTTTCCATCGTCTGATCTTTGTCGCTCTCATCCTGCGTGGAAAAATTGATATCCTCAAAGAGATATACCTTGTCAAATAAACGGACGCCTTTTTTGTTTTCCAGTTCAAAGATACCATTTTCAGAAATCCGTGAAATAGGTATTGTGTCCTGCACACAACACGGTACTTTGTATATCCTCTCTGTCAGTTTTTTATTTGCCCTATCTCGTTTTGCCATTTTCGATACTCCTTTCATTGATCCTCTGTCTCTCTATCTGATCTAATTCTTCCGATAGCGATGAAACCTGTTTCTGCATCTGCCTTTCATGCTCCATGGAATCTGCCAGGGAGATTCTCTTGTAATATTCGCCCCGGTCACGGGAACATGCACTACAGACAAGATTTTTTGTGTAATCATAGCTGTCATGTCCGCACCAGGAGTGGATTTCTTCCAGATGGGACAAAACAATGTCTTCATCCGAAATCCCCTGCTTTCTGTAAAGTTCGATCCATTCCATCACTCCCAGTATATCTTTCTCTGACGCAGAGAGCGAGTTGTAGTAATCGAAATTATCTAACAGCTTTCGTTTTACATCAGTCCGTAATTTTGCCATTTCCTGAAACGACATTACAGGAATCCGGTATTGTTTCAAAAAAGCAATCTGTTCATTTAATTGCTCTTCTGTCATCTCCTGCAAGGTGTCTGAATTACGATCTTCCATAGGAACAAACGTATCTCTTTCCAGTTGTACCAGTTCATGGATGAGTTCTTCCCGTCCCTCCCCGTGTACTCCAGAATATGGCTGGTAGCCGTTGGTGGCGTATTCCTCAACGGTCATTCCTGCGGCTGCGGCTTCCTGTGCGATTTCCTCCTTGACGTGTTCCTTGTAGGCGGCAAGTTCCTTGTCAAAGTCTTTAAGCTGCGGGACGGGCGGCAGGTTATAATCTCCGCTGTTTACCATTGCCCGGCATTTGGAAACATACTCCTGCATGGCGATGTGGAAGGCGGTTTCGGCAGCGGTCATGCTGCTTTTTTCTTCCATTGCCTTTGCCGCAAGCTGCTCCATTTGAGAGAGGTTATTGTGCAGTTTCAGATAGGGGACAAACTCATGCAAGAGCATTTCCCGCTGTGCTTTGTCCGCTTCCAGTGCTTCCTTACCCTCATTGCGTAAAACGTAATTATTCCATTCCTCGTTATTTTCATAATAGGCATGGTAGCTTTCGATATGCTCTATGAGAGTGCCGTCCCCGTCCCCTAAGTCCTGCCGTCCTATGTAATTGTCCGGCTGCCCGTCCATTACAAAGTCAATGCGGAACTCGGTTTTATAATAGCCGTCCTCGGAAACGGTGGCTCTGTCAAGATTTTCTATGAGGGCGTTTGCTTCGGAAAGGCTCATTGTTTCGCCGTCATGGAAACGGCTGTGTTCGCTCCAGATGATTGTAACAGTCGGTTCTGCCTGCTGTGCATAAAGTTCTTCTCTTCTGTTTCGCAAATCTTTTTCCGTTACTCCATGCTTTGCTATATTCATTGCATAATCTCCAAACCATTCCGTAATACGTTCCCCATACGGAATATGCAAAGTTTCTTCCATCTTTGCTACTTCGTCCACCAGTTTTTCCTGATCTGCAGATATCCTGCCTTCTAACTCTTTATCTGATTCACCTGGCACGTCTTTACCAGATTCCCACCCATTTTCAATCTTCAAAAGTTCAGTTTGATTTTTTTTGACAATATTGTTGCTTTGGTGTATAATATTATTATAGTCAAGGTTGTTAAAGCCCTTGGGGAATTGTAGCCCAAGCACACTGAACAATTCTTGGCTTTTTGTTTTATTCCAATACAATACCATATTGTTTTCCAGCGACAGTTTTAAAAATTGTTCAAAATTATCCCTGCCATAAACACTGGTTATAAAATTAGAATCCTGAACCTCCAGATCATATGTACCCTTCCCGTTCGGTCTTACTGTAACGACCAGAGGACTTTTTTCTTTATCCAGAACGGAAAGCACAACGATAATGCTGTCCTCTCTGGTCGATGAATCAATGAGCATAGCTGGTTCCTGCATGTACTCCGGCAGCCTCTTGATCTGCTCGACATCCAGACCATGATTGTGTTTTTTTGCATCTTTCGGTAAAAGTGCTTTTCGCAGATGAGCTTTCGTATATAACATCGGGAGCTGCTCACATCCTGCATCCAGTAATATCTGTGGTGTATCACAAACCTTCAGATCGTCATAACGGTTTGCCCTGCCTTTAAGCACCTCATCGACCTGCTCACTGAAACTTTTTTCCTTATGAAGCATAATTTCCTTCTCTTCAGAACGCTCAAGAGTAAACTCTCCCTTTTCAATCAGATAGTCAGAAATCTTTTCTGCATCTTTGATCGCCCGGAACAACTCATCTGGTTCATTCTTTAGTATTTTTATCCAGCTCTGGATATATGCCTTATGGTTATCCATATGGCTGCCACTCTGCGAAAGGTGCAATGTCTGTGCGGTAAAGGCAGACGCGATCTCGGCACGAAGTTCCTCCTTTGCGTAATTCGGCGTGCCAAACACATTCAACATCGGACGCCTAAGTCTGCTCTCATGCCCGGTTGCGTGTCCTGCTTCATGCAGCAGCGTAGCCATATAGTCATATTCGCTTTCAAACCGCCTGATTTCCGGAAGATGAATGCAATCCTCTGATGGACGGTAAAAAGCTTTTTCACCGCCTTCCTGAAAAAGGACATTCATATTTTCTAACAAAACCGCTCTCGTCCGGATAAGTTCATCCTCATCAAGTTCATATGTTTCAGCCGTAAGTTCCGACAGTTTCGGAATTCCCTCGATCTGTTCTGCATTAAACACCGTATAGTTATTCGCTACTGGTTTTACCCTCTCTGCATATTCCTCTGGTGAAAGCTGCTGGCGGAGGATGTCAGCCTCTTTTTCGTTGATTGTCTTTTTTGTTTTCCGGTCATACAACGACCAGAATTCAACATGCGTACCTTTCTCACCTTTTTTCACATGCCAGTTATTGTCCTTTGCCTGTTTGAATGTGCACCAGCGGGGATCAGAATATCCGTTTTGTTCCGCTTTATGGAACAGCCAGAAACGATTCATTCCGCGATATTCTGTATCCTTTACCGCATTGCGTGGAGGCATCGTCTGCAGGGCAGACCACGACTTATGCCACGGAATCTTATCTTCCTGCAGAGCATTCAGAAAAGCATCGATCATTTCTTTCCGCATCTTACTCTGTACCATTGATCATACCCCCATCCCACTCATGAACTACCATGCCACCCTCCGGCGTTTCATCCCGGAATTCTTCCGGGATACCAAACTCCAAACCATTTTCTTGAATAAACCTCTCCATCATTTCCTCATTTTTCTTCCTATTATCCATTCCCTGCCACTCTCCTTTTCTCCAGCCGGACAAGGAACCGTTCCAGTCCTTTTACTTCCTGATCTTTCTGCTCCCCTGCGTACTGGTCGGCATCATCCAGACATACCGAGCGATACATCAATGGTTTCTGCCTCATAATGCTTATCTGCCTCTTTACGATTACTGGCAGCGTCATTCCATTTTTCTGATAAAACCCGCACAACCCAATAATACCGATAAACGGAATGCCAATGGTAATTGCCACATTCACATTTCTGTGAAAAATATAAATCAGGGAAAGTATTACAGTAACGCCGACAATCAAAGCCAGTCCCCCATAGATACATTCCCGGATTGATAATCCCTTAAAAAAGTCATCCTTAAACGCAGCCACATCCTGATTGATCTGTTTTGTCATGTCTTTTCTCCTTTCGATTTATAAGTTAAACGCTTTCTGCATAACGGAATCCGCACCTTTTACCGCTGTCGCAATCGCCCCCATCTTGACGCAGCATTCCACTAGTTTTACAATGGCATTTCCACTGGTTATAGCAAACGTATTGATAAAGGAACCGCTTATAACAATGACAACCGCAATCAGGCAGGCAGAAAATACATATCCTAAAAAAGTTCGGATGTATGAATATCCAACCTGTGAAGTCTGACCTCCGGCTACGAGGGTCGATAAAGCGATTGCACAAAAAGGGGCTATCAGGTAAATATTGATGACCCTCTTTAATACGGTCAGGATTACGATAAAACCACAAATGGCAGCAAACAGAAAGAACAGGAACGAGGTTAGAAATGCTACCATCGCCCCCCAGTCTGCATCCGCGATCTGCTCATAAACTTCTGCACCATCAAAAGAAAATCCAAAAGTCTTCGTTCCCAGTATCACAACCGTTATGTTTTTCGCCCATTTAAAGAAATCCGGCATCCAACTAAATGCAAAGGATACCGCATTTGCTGTCAGGATAAGCCGGATAAACATTTTTATTGTCCTGTCCAAAGTCAACTCTGAATGTATATCCACGCTATCTCGTAAAAACCCATACAAAAAGAACAATACCACCAGCGATGTTGCAATTACATTTAAGGCAGTATATATACTGCCAAGGTCAGACCATATCCCAGCATAACTGCCACGGGATGGATCCTTTAATAAGACATCCCCTGCGGATTCCATCAGCGTGTTCCATAAATAACCGGCAAGCTCGAAAAAGCCCTTTCCGGAGAAAAAGTCTCCAATATCAGAAAAGAATCCGGTCACTGAATCCCATAATCCCAATATCCATCATCTCCTTTCCAGTTTCCCCTGACTTATATAAACAATTTAACAATCCCCGGGACAGCAATTGCGACAACACCGCCTACGCATTTCTTAATGGCAATGGACTGCTGCGACGTGTCATGGGCGGAATATGCTGTTGCAAAGTCAAGCAGCCCCCACGCCAGAAAAATAACCCCTACTCCTTGCACGAGGGAAAGGGCAAGCGTTTTTAAAATCTCGATCCCATTTGTCACTTCCGCTACATTTGCGTTCTTATCTGCTGCCGCCCGGATCATAACCGGGTTTACCATAAAGCATATCGTACACAGTATCATGGTTGCTATGCGGGAAAGTTTCCTTCCACCCTTTTTCTTGTTATCTATGTTTATTAATCTCATGTTGAATCATCCTTTCTTCGATTTCTGTTTGTTCTCTTTCTAATGTTTCTGCATTACTCTGTCTCACCTGGCTTTCTGCTACAAGTGAGTGATACTTAAACCTTTCCATGTCATAATCATTAAGAGGTAACTCTCCGTGATTCTGAAAAGAATAGATATTTTCCTTTCCGTTTCCCACGATGATATGATCTAACAATGTTATTCCCATCATTTCGTAAGCATGGTATGGAGCTATACTATAAAAGTAGACACAGATATGCACCATATGCTACAATAAACTACACACAAAAAAGGAGGCTTTTCATGGCTACAAACAACTACAACAAATATGACGAAGATTTCAAAAAATCCCTCGTCTCCCTTCACCAGAATGGGAAAACCCAATCCCAAC
>CAJTFB010000074.1 GCA_910575665.1 Eubacteriaceae bacterium | reverse complement strand
TCCTTTTGTATGCGGTAATCCCTGTTACCATTGTTCTTAACAAACTCTAGTATACAGGTAAATCCACGTTGCTACAAATGTGGGGTCACTTCATATTGTCCTACTTAAATTATACTTTTCTAATCCTTTTTCTTGACACTCGCTACACTCCCTATCATAGAGAGAAATATTCCACCGCATTTGGGGCAAGTATATTTCTCTTTCTGTTCCTCCATGAATATTTCCAAACCATGTTGTGTTGACGGACAAATTCGCTGTTTGATAAGGTCCTTTCATTTGTCCACGAGGTATTAGCTATTCAGAAGTTTTGTTAAATCCTCCACGGAAGCGTCCATTTTCACAGAGACTTCTTCCATCGTCATGCCGGAAGCAAGAAAACGCTTTATCACCATTTTCATATCCTCGCCGACCTCTATGATATGCCCGTCCAAATCATAAAACCGAATCACTCGCTGACCCCAGCTATGTTCGATCACTTCTCCCAGGTGTTCAATGTCTGGGTATTCTTTCAGCTTGTTCAGAAATCCGTCAAAGTCCTGTTCCTCAAAGACGATTTCCGCATTGTTGGATTTTTTTAATATCTTTTCTTTCGGCAGATTCACAAGCCAGTCAAAATCCTGCTGCAATGCCAGACCGCAAGTAAATGCAATGTTTCTGCCGTAATCCTGAAACACCTCTAATCCAAACAAATCCTCATAAAATTTTCTTGCAGCGTTAATATCAGCCACTGATATAAGCACACATACATGTTTCATACAAATACTCCTTTCAAACTGTGGTTTCCCATCTCCACAAAAGGTGATCTATCATTTTCTGTAAAACAAACCGGATTTGTTACTGTCATTCACGGTGGAACATTTATTATATCATAAAGCAGCCTATATCTCCACTTTTTTATATCCGGCTTTGTCCAGGATTTCCGTTACAGTATCATTTCTTTGCCAATCAGAATCAGACACTGCCGGCCAGACCCTCGATCTCCCCTTCGGGGACACCCATGTGATAGAGCCACTCCAGTTGCTCTGCTCTGGTGATCTTTTTTGTTCAGCCAATAATACTCATCCAATACGCTGACATTATCTGTTTCAATGGACGGAATCGATCGAAACAGATCCCACATCACTTCAAAGTGGTTGTCCATCTCCCGACCACCCCGCATGACATAACCCAGGCCAGGGTATTCATAACCATCACACGCTCCGCCTGGTATAGAATCCTTTTCAAATACATGTATGCGGTCGCCGCTCATCTGGCCGTTCCGAACCAGATAACATGCTGCTGTCAGGGCCGCCAGACCGGTTCCAATGATATAGGCAGTTTTGGATTCGACTCCCTCAGGCTTACGGGGCCGGGCAAAAGCCTCGTAGTTACCACTTGCGTAATACATATCTAAAATCCTCCTATCATTTCATATTCTATTTTATTATGTCCCTGTAATATTATAAATAAACCATGACAGGGATTACTAAAAAAGAGCAACCGGTATCTCGATTGCCCTTAAAATGATAGTGTTTAATGGTGTAAATGTGAATATATTCTTTATATAATTTCTTTTGCTCCCTTTCCTGTCATATGTTCAATAGACAATTCTATCCTACACAGAACCCTCCATTCTCTGGCAATCACCTGGCTTCTATTTGTTTGTTTCACTGTCCTTCTTGTATGTATTAAATTCTTAACACTTAAATTCCCCGAATGAAAATTCGCTGATAAAAGCACTCAGAAAAACAGAAAATCTTAGACAGACTCCGGTGACACCCCTCCTTTGATATCCTGCATTTCTTCTGATGCGTTACTCTGCAGTGCCGTGGGCTTGCAGATCTCTAAGCTCATAGTAGTCTGCATTCCCCCAGCATTTGTGGTTACCACCAAAATCCGGGAGCCATCGGACTTTACAATGATCTGCGACTCTGTTTTGGGCTGTTCTATTTCCTGGTCCTTCTTTTTTTCTTCCACTTCCTGTCTCTGCACCTCTGGCAGCTTCATCCGTCGGCGGCGCCTTTCTTGTATTCGCCCCTGATACATTTGAAACGAATACCTGTCTGAAAACACATGATCTACTCCTCGTACCATAATCATTCTCCTTCATTTTTTATTAACTATTTTCTTTCCACAACAGCATAGAATCCTCGAATATAGCAGTCAACCTCTCACTATCTATGAGCCATGAGAGGTAGGATCTCACCGTACTTCCAACTAACACATACTGCTCAAAATTCTTTGGCTCACGGCAAATATCCAAAATCCTTTCCGCCACATTATGTACCTGATCCCTGTTATACCTCACAAGCTCCCTCAATTCTTGGGGAATAATCCTGCATCCCGTCTGCCCTTCAGATAGCGGTTACCACCGATATGATCGGCATGGAAATGGGTATTTAAAATGCCCTGAAGCCGCCAGCCATTTTCGTCAAGGATCTGTCTGACCTTTCGCCCGTTCTATAGACTGCTAATATATTTATCGGAACATTTTCTTCTTTTCGTCATAAGTTGGAACAAAAGAGCGGTTAAAAAAGAATACAGCAAAAGACAACTGATCTCGTCAATGCTGTATCCATTTATATAAAGCTGATTTTATAATAATTTCTTTTGCCTTTTATCTGTCATATGTTCAATGCTCCTGACAACGATTTTTTCTGTTGATCCAGGCAACAGAAGTATCCATTGCTGCACGACACGCCTTTGTCTGATCCAATGAATTCAGCATGACAAAGTCATGAATCATCCCCTGAAATCTCACTGCTGTCACATCTACCCCGGCTTCCCGAAGCTTTCTGGCATATGCCTCCCCTTCATCCCGCAGAACATCAGCCTCTCCATTTAGAATCATGGCATCTGGAAGTCCCTTCAACTGATCGATATCTGCCCTGAGAGGAGATGCCGTGATCTCATTTCTGTCACATGGCGACATCGTATATTGATCCCAGAACCATTTCATCCCTTCCCGGTAGAGATAATATCCTTCGGCAAACTGGCGATAAGAATCTGTACAAAAGCAGGCGTTTGTAACAGGATAATATAAGAGCTGTTTTTGAATATACGGTCCCTTTCGTTCTTTCGCCATAATGGTCATGGCAATGGTCATATTTCCTCCCACACTGTCCCCAGCCACGGTAAGGGTGCACAGGTTCATCCGAATATCCAATTTTTCCAGAATCGATGAAAGCCTGCATAACACGTTATAACACTGTTCGATCGCCACCGGATAACGTGCCTCCGGCGAACGGCTGTATTCCGGAAATACCACAACAGAATCCGTCCTTGCAGCCAATTCTCTCACCAGCTTTTCATGCGTGTGGAAACTCCCAAAGACCCACCCCGCGCCGTGGATATAAAAAATCACATTAGCAGGCGATGTAATATGTTCCGGGCAGACGATATAGACCGGAATTTTCCCCCATTCCCCCGTACTCACAGCAATCTTCCTGACGCCAGCCGGATACATGCACACTGGCGCATTCTGCGCCTCTTCCAGCACTTCTCGCCCCTTCCATGGCGGCATCTGAAAAATCAAAGGCGGTTTTGAATTAGCATTCGAGACCTCCACAGCCTCCGGTTCAAGAGATACTCTATTTTGCATCGTAAGATTCCTTTAACAACATTCTTACTTCATTCTATTCCTCTCTCTAAACACCGCCACAAAAAATACAGCCTGATAACAGGAGTTCTATTTCTTAATGACTTCTTTTACTAGCTGCCACGCAATGCTGCCTTCCTGGAGAAGCGGCAACGCCTGATCAAATTTTACCCATTCAGCCGAATCAACTTCTCCCGATAAGGTAAAATCTTCTTTGTCCACAACTGCCTTATACCCCAGCATAAGCATCTCTTTCTTTTCATAGGGATAACTTCTTATGTATTTTAGTTCCTTTACTTTCAGTCCAATTTCTTCTGCTATCTCCCGGACCACCGTTTCCTCCGTCGATTCTCCGATCTTCATGATCCCGGCAACACAGACATGTTTCGTCTTCGAAACATAATTCTGCCGTAACAGCGCGACCTCGTCCTGCTCGTTTACAACAGCTGCGATGATACTTGTCGTAAACATATCCCACAAAGGAACATCACAGTTCTCACAAAAAGGGATGAATCCCTCATCCCCTATTTCTTTTTGTATTAATTTCTTCCCACAGTATGGGCAGTATTGAAATTTCATGGCATTTTCCTCCGGTTAGTAATTTCTTTGACCATCCCGTTTTTTTACGATTTCAATAAAATCACCCTTCACAATTTCATATTTGGAAGGATCCCGCAAGATTGCAGAGGGATGGTATGTCGCGGTCAGTGCACAGTCTTTCCGATGTATCCAGGTACCGTGCTGTCCGGTAATCTTAAAATCCGGCGAAATAATACGCTGCGCAGCAACACGGCCAAGACAGACAATAACTCTGGGCTTCAACAGATACGTCTCATATTTCAGATATGGAAAACATGCTTCTTTTTCCTCTTCCCTCGGATCACGGTTGCCAGGAGGATGGCATTTTAAAATGTTGGTAATGTATATTTCGTCTCTATCCAGTCCGCAGTCCTGTAAAAGTCTGTCTAATATTTCTCCTGACCTCCCAACAAATGGAATCCCCTGCTGATCTTCCTGTCCTCCAGGAGCTTCGGCAATCAGCATAAGATCAGCCTGATAATTTCCACGTCCCATGACAGGCCGATTTCTGTTCTGACTCAAGGGACACCGGATACAGGTGGCAACGTGCTGTTCAATGTCATTCCATGTATATTGCATAAAGTCTCCTTTGTATTGTAACATGTATTTTTAATTTTTACTTTATTATACACATAAATAAAAGGGCTTGCAATCTTTAATTTTTTGGGGTGATTGTATTTTTTTGCTGGGTGAAAATATAAAAAAGATAGTTTCTCTTTGTATGAGTTCTCCTCTCTATTGGCATCAATTAATCAGCTAATTTATAATTCTACTTTGCTATGCTTAATAGTGATTGATATGTTTCTTAGGACGGTCTGGCACGAGAGGATATGAAGTATGTCAAATACCCTAATCTGTATATGGAAATATATCAATACTTTCTCTGTATTAAACAGTTTTTGAAAACATATCTAGCCAACTCATTTTTGTATCTTTTATTGCGCACAAAATCATCTATACTTTGGTAATTCAGCATTTTCAATCCAAGGCCTTTCATCAGTACTTCTATCAAATTCAACTTTATCGTATGAAAACCACTTATCGGCAGGAAAAAAATTTTCTGGAAGTTTTGCAATGTATGATGCATTAAACATTTTAATTTCCTTTACCATCATATTGACATCAACTTGAGGAAACTTTTTTGTACAATAATTCAAAAATGGTTCCAAAAAATATTCTCCAAATTTAAAATCAAATAAAAAACTATTTCTCATCATGTATCTTTGTAAATTTGACGAATCATTAACCTTTTCTGTAATAGTGTCAAAGCTCCTATCAATGCCCAAACGTTTCATAATATTTAAGTCCTTATCAAATGATTCAAAGTCTCTAATAACTGCCCCTTTTATATCGATGGTATTACTCTCAACAACTAACAAATATAAAATATTTTGAGCGTGTGCCTCTATATGAAATCCTGTATTTAAAAGAATTTCAAAATACAATTTTATCGTCGGTTTAATTATTTTTTCCATAAAGAAATCTTTTGGGTCCATATCCTTTTGCATTCTAAAATCATATAATAATTCTATTATTGATTTTATAGAGTTTTCCTTATAATTATTTGCAAACAGTGAAAATGCTGGTATCAAGCGTTTTTCACAATTATCAAGAAAAGGATATGGCGAAATATCTCTTATTATAATCCCCCAATATCTTGTCTCCAAATGCTTATCAAAGTCATCTCCAAAATCTATGATTCTTCCAAATTTTTCGGGCATAAAGAATATATCTTTTGACATTACACCCATATCAAATTTTTCCTTTAATATAGATGAAATTTTTATTGCGTTGCTTATTTTTTCTGGTGTAAAAATTCTTTCTAATCTTCCTATCTTTCGATTATATTGTAATTTCAAGTAACAATTATCATTTAAAGAATAAACTGTTCTTGAACTGGCTGTAGGAACAGCCATTCGTTCAGAACTTTTTTATAAAATCTAAAGCAATTTTCATAATCTGGGTGGATTATAATTTCATCATTAATTATCCAGTCTGGTCTTTCTCCATAATCCATACATTTTATATTTTTATCCTTAATTGAAAAACCACACACCTTAAATTCTGGATACTCCGAAAATGGACTATAGGATTCCGTAGTAGTATTCTTCTGGGTAAAACCACTAGGTGAACCATCATTCCAATAACGTTCCATATTTAAATATATATCTGGATCTGTGAAGAAAGGAACAAAATTCCAACTTGCTACAAACTGATATTTATGTTCAAAATCGCTCTTATGCATAATAACCCATTTTTTATAATCTATCTGTAAATAGGTGCTCTTTGTGCCACTAAAATAATCATCTAATAATTTTTTAAAATTATGCTCTTTCTGAATCTGATAAAGAACGGATGAGTTTCTATGTTCCATACATTGTCCAATATCATCCAGTAGTGTTGCTTGCTTGTTATCCTCTCTTTCATAAAAACCAAAATCATACAAATTTTCATTTTTCCTTGGATACACAATTTCACATGATAAATCAGAATCTGTAAAAACACTTGTTTTCCTAACAAGTTCGTTACCATAATAAGCACAATAAACTTGATATGTATAGAAAATAGCGAGTTTATCACCTGTATTTATTGGTAATTTTACTTTCATACCATGTTGAATTTTATAGAAGTGTATTCTAAATTGTAAATACTCTTCCCCTTTACTAATCTCATCTACAATATCACATTTAATAAACTTTTTAAAGCTACTGTTTCCAGATTTATATGATAGATATGCTTGTAATTTTAACCCACTTTTACTTAATATCGATTTAGAATTAATGCTATTTTTATTAATATGAACCTTACATTTTATTGAATCTTTCTCTTTTAATAATTTAAATTCCTTATATACATATAATTTATAAATATCACCAACATAAGGCATTATAATCCCCATATAATTTTTTATTAATTTAAATCCATCCATACTATTCATTTCTAGAAATGCTATTCTTTTATTGTCATATTCCAAACTATTCTTATTGAAATTGCAAATCTTCTTTAATTCCTCTATTATTAAATAGGAAAGCGACTCTTTTTTCTCATCTATCTTAATATGTTCATTATATTTATTATATCGTATAATAAGATCATTTTCATGTAATCTTGACACTAATTCTTCATTCTTTTTAATGTGGTTTTCTATTAATTCATTAAATAGTTCATTGTAATTTTTTATATCATTCTCATTTGCACAAAATTTTATATCAATATAATTGCTTTCACTCACACAAACTGTCATTCTATAATCTAGTTCCCAATATGCTCTCGACTTAGCTGGCATTCCCTGCCTTCTTGCTGCTTCAATATCCCTATCTTCACCCAAATCTAACTCATCTGCCAAACGAAACAGTAATGTAATAAATGGCACTCTAACATCTGTAATTTTATCTTTTGTTATAATATCAGGTATTTTAGACAATGGTTCTTTTGTATGAAATTTTATTATTATAAAAATGTATTCTAATAACTCTTCAGGAATTTTACAAATTACCTCGTGCAAATTATGCTCATTCTCCTCCAAAGCTAATTTTATTTTAGCAATCGCAAAATATGCATGATATTTTCTAATCTCATTTTGCTGCTCGTCCGTATAACCAGAAGGATCTTGAGGATAATCCTGGTAATTTATATTTGACCTATATATGGGCTCGAAATAATTCATAATATTTCTATCTATTTCCATTTTTGGGTGAGCAGACATACAAATATCATGAAGCAGGGCGGAAAAACACAAAATACTAATTTCATTTTCGCTTAGTTTCTTAAATTTTCTGCTACAATTAACCGCATTATCTGTGATTTCCAAAGCATTTTTTAGAACACGATATGAATGTTCTAATTTATGATCCGTATAGTTCCTCATTGCATCTACAATGGTATTTCTCCAAATTACATCTTGCAATTTTTCACAAAGTTCTTTAACAATTAAACATTCACTTTCAGAAATACGATTTTTAATTAACTCTACAAACTGTTCCGTTGACACTCTCATCAGTTATCCCTCTGCTTTCATATAAGTTTCCATATTTTTATATTATATTAAATATTCCTCAACTTGGATCTGCCTTTTTCAAAACTATTTGTTCACAAAAACCTTTATATTGTATTATAGAATATTCATATAACAATAAAAATATGGCTACACCATACTTTGCCGAACTACAAAGAACCTTGCAATCCATTGTCGAACTGCAAGGCAATTTGTCGTTCCTAACTCTTATCTCTCCGCATCTATTTTCAAGCCTGACTTAAACTCCACCGTTAGCCTATTATCATACACCGTAATTTTCTCCACCAGCCTCCGAACCAACTGCTCATCATATCCTAATGGCTCATTAGCCTGTTTCTCCAAAAAGGCTCTCATTTCCTCAATCCTCTGCCGCCTGCCATCCCTCTCCGCATCCTGTGTCAGAACATCCTGCCGCTGCTCCCGCAGTTTATGAATCTCATCCGCAACATTCTCATATTCCTTTTTGCCGTTTGCCCGCCGCAAAAGCTCCTGTTGCAGTTCTCCCAATCTGCGGTCAATCTCCGCAATCTGCTCCCCGCTTTCACCCTCCAGCACCTCTCTGATATTCTTTTCTAAAACAGGCAGGAATACATCCTTTCCGCCCAATACATCCTGAACCGCCTTTACCACCGCATCCTGCAGATCCGATTCCTGAATGGTCGGTGCATCACATTTCTTCGGTCCATGCTCCACACGGGTGCAGCACCGCCAGACCGTAGAATGTTTTCCCCTATTGTTCCATGCAATCCTGCGGTAAATATCCCCACATTTAGAGCAGTAAACGATGCTTGATAAAGCATACTTGCTGCTATAGACCCGTTTCTTCCTTTTTGCTCCGCTGTGGAGGTTTGCCCTCCGCACCATCTCCTCCTGAACCTGCATATAAAGGTCACGGGGAATGATCGCCTCATGGCTGTTCTCCACATAATACTGCGGTACAATGCCATTGTTCTTGACCCGCTTCTTGGAAAGGAAATCCACTGTATAAGTTTTCTGCAGGAGGGCATCCCCGATATACTTCTCGTTCCGCAATATTTTCTTCAACGTTTCCGGCCGCCACTTTGCCTTTCCCGCTGCTGTCAGAATGCCGTCTGCCTCCAGGCTTTTCCCAATCTGTGCGAGGCTCGCCCCTTCCAGGTATTCCCGATAAATCCGCTTTACAACCTCTGCCCCTTCCGGCTCAATAATCAGCTGGCCTTCCTCATCCTTTGTATATCCAAGGAAACGGTTATGGTTGACTTGCACAAGCCCCTGCTGGTAGCGGTACTGCAGCCCAAGCTTCACATTCTGGCTTAAGGACTGGCTTTCCTGCTGTGCCAGCGATGCCATGATGGTCAGCAGCACCTCCCCTTTGGAATCCATGGTATTGATATTCTCTTTTTCAAAAAATACGGGGATATTCCTGTCTTTTAACTGCCGGATGTATTTCAGGCAGTCCAATGTGTTCCTTGCAAAACGGCTGATGGACTTGGTAATGACCATATTGATTTTTCCAGCCATGCATTCCTCGATCATGCGGTTAAACTCCCCGCGTTTGCGGGTGTCAGTGCCGGAAAGGCCTTCATCTGCAAATATCCCGGCCAGTTCCCATTCGGGATTTTTTTGTATATATTCCGTATAATGCTCGATCTGTGCCTCATAGCTTGTCGCCTGTTCCTCGCTGTCTGTGGAAACACGGCAGTAAGCAGCAACCCGCAGTTTTGGTTTATCCTCATCCTGTTCCTGACTCGCAGCACGATATCTTGCCGGGATGACTGTCACATTTGCATTCTTGTTTATCAACATCTCTATCCCTCGCTTTCTATCAGGCTGTAAGCATATTCCGCCTGCAGGAACGGATCATCAAATGTCTGTTCCATCGGCTTTGTATGGAACACTGTGGGAATCTGAAGCTCCTCCTGCTCCTCAGGCTCTTTTATCCTGCCGAGGGCTGCCGCCCGCCTCATCCGTTCTTGTTCTGCCTTGTCGAATGTCTCCCTGTTTATGATTGCCGGATAATATCCATCTCCAAGATAATGTTTATTTTTAAGCATCCGGCTGATTCCTCCGTGGAAAGAAATAACCCCTGCCTTTTTTGCGGCAGTTGTCAGACTGTCGCCTTCCAGATAAAACTGGAAAATCTGCCGTATCTGTCCTGCTGCCGCTTCATCCACCACGGCGCATCCATTTTCAATTTTATACCCAAACGGTGTATGCCCCATTTACCTCACCAGCCTTTCTTTCAACGTAATCCCGCATTTCAGTTCAAATCCCACTTCTGTCCGGGAATATGCTATAATCCGGTTTACATATTCCTCAAACAGCCCGCTGTCAAATGCAGTCAACATATCTGATTTTGATGCAAATTTCAGAAGCCTGCTGACCTCTTCAATCTTTGACAGGTTTCCATTCATCATCTTTATAAGGATATCTTTCTGCCCCTGCAGATGATCCAGTTCTGCCGCCAGTTCATTCTTTTCCTTGTTGAACAGAGCCGGCTCCAGATACCCTTTCGTCATCAGTCCGGCCAGTACCTGTCCCCGTCCCATGACTGCCTCAATCCTGTTCTCCAGTTCACTGACCCTGTGGTAGCTTTCTTCATCATCCACCCTCCGCAAGCTGTCCAGCAACGGGCGGAGGATTTTCCTATGTCCATAAACCAGCTTATTCATCATCGTTGTAAATGCCGCCTCCACCGCATCGTTACGGATAAACTGCATGGAGCAGTCCTCTTTTTTCTCTATATGCCTGGAACAGCACCATGCAATGTATTTCTGGTGGGTGGAGTAATGGATCCTCCGCTTAAATGTACCTCCACATTCTGAGCAGATAATTCTGCCCGAAAACGGGTATCGATTCTGATATTTGCTTCCCCTGGTCACGCCTTTTTCTTTTCCTCTCTGGCTGATGACTGCCGCCACCGCCTCAAATGTTTCCCTGCTCACGATGGCAGGATGGTGGTTTTCCATGTAATACATATCTTTCTCGCCATGATTGGCATGGCGGTTAAAATGGCTGTCCGTATAAGTCTACACCGTGGAGGGCAACTCTGGGGATGCCTGCAGACAGCGGAGCTATCCAGTCGGGAGCGGCTCAATATACGGATACGGTTTATTATGTGATTAGTCACATAAGCATCCTTATGTAGAGAAAGTAATTATGAAAAGAAAGCAGAGAAATAGCCGTTAGAATGCAGCGTTCTCTGCTTTCGATACATATATTTCTTTACATAATTATTGTTGCTTCCC
>CAJTFB010000073.1 GCA_910575665.1 Eubacteriaceae bacterium | reverse complement strand
AACTATTTGAAGGAGGCTGCATAAAAACTCTGCCAGTCCTTTTTTGTGACTGGCAGGCTGAAATTTTTATTTTTTTAATTGTCTACTTGACAGGGAGCGGTTCAAAACCTCACAGCTCATCGGCTCTGTTTGTCAGAAAGATAAAAATTTAGTCGTTGTCTTTCGTGCTTATTTCAGTAGTTTTTCTCTGCATCTCATTCAGTTTTTTGTGAAGCGATATCGCCATGAGTACCGTTATGACTGCGGAAAGTACATCGGCAATCGGCTGGGCATACATTATTCCATTTAGGCCCCGGACCATCGGAAGAAACAGGATAACGGGGATAAAACAAATCCCTTGCCTGCAAGCTCCGAGGATAAAGCCCTCTCTGCCTTTTCCTAAAGCGAGGAACAGTGAGGAATACACGGTATAAAATCCAAAGAGCATAATGGAAATGCCATTTGCTCTTAAAGACGCTGCCCCGATGCGAATCATTTCGGCATCACTCTTTGTAAACCTCGAAACGATAGCCGTAGGGAACAGAGCAAGTACCACACCGAAAATCACGCAGAAAGCCGTAGACCAGAGAATGGAAGTCTTGATTGCTTCACGCAGACGGTCAAACTTTTTCGCACCATAACTGTACCCTGCAATGGGCTGAAAGCCTTTGATGAACCCGAATACGGACAAGCTGCCCATTGAAATAAGTCGGGTGACAACGCCCATGCCTGCAATGGCAGAATCCCCGTAATCACCAGCGGCATTGTTGATTAAGGAAATGGACACACTCGTTAAAATCTGGAATACCAATGTCGGGATGCCGATTTTGAAAATCTCAGATATGTTTTCTTTTGTATATGTGCAGTCCTTAACCCGAAAATGGAATACGCTTTTTTTCCGAAAAATATAGGTCAGATATACGCAGGTTGAAACAACTTGTGAGATTGCGGTCGCTATCGCCGCTCCTGCCACGCCTAAATCAAACACATAGATAAACAGCGGGTCTAAGGCGATATTGAGTACCGCACCCGTCAGCAAGGCACACATGGTTGTTTTAGCGGCTCCCTCGCTTGTCACAATGTTATTCATCGTGACATTGAATACATTGAAGATGCAGGAAACAATGTAAATGCCTGCGTATGTGGCGGCAAAGGGGAGGATGCTGTCGGTTGCCCCCAAGAGCTTCAGTATGGGATGCAGGAACACCATAGAAATGATAATAATGACCGCCCCAACGGATACGCTGCTGTATAAAGCGGTACTTGCCACTTTATCCGCATTTTCCTTATCCCCACGACCTAACAATCGGGAAATGTAAGAAGCTGCACCGTTTCCAAACAGCAGACCAAGACCAACAACGACCTGTCCGAGCGGATAGACCACGGAGATTGCCCCCATCTGGCTCTCCCCTAATCCGCCGACAAAATAAGCGTCAACAAGGTTGTAGAAAGCATTTACCAACATGCCAATCATTGTTGGGATGCCCATTGCTAAAAGTGCTTTTGGTATGGATGTGCTGCCGAGCAGCTCCATCTTTTTACTTTGACTGTTCATTTCGAACTCCTTTCTCTTGACAAATAGTGTTGCTTATACTACTATAAAATACAGTAGTTGCGATGCAGGGATTATAATACTATAATTTATAGTAGTTGTCAATAGAAAAAGGAGGGATTTTGAATGGCGACCATTGACTTGATTGTATTGGGAATGTTGAAACAGGAATCCTTGAGTGCATACGATATTCAGAAACTGGTGGAATACCGCAACATTTCAAAATGGGTAAAAATCAGCACACCATCCATCTATAAAAAGGTTATTCAGTTGGAAGAAAAGGGGCTTATCACAAGCCGCACGGAGAAAGAGGGAAAAATGCCCGAAAAGGCAGTATATTCCTTGACGGATGCAGGAAATGAGGAATTTGAGAAACTGATGCTTGAAATATCCTGCAAGCCGATTAACATATTCTTGGATTTTAATGCGGTTATCGTTAATTTAGAAAGCATGGAAAAGGAACAACAGAGGGAATGTCTGGATAACATTGAGAGTAATATCAATGTGCTGAAATCCTATCTTGAGGAGAACGTAGATTTAAAAGAAAATGCCCCCGATGTTCCTGCGACGGGCATGGCGGTTCTGCATCAGCAATTTCGATTAGTGCAGGCAATCGAAGAATGGATAAGGGCATTGAAAGAAGAACTGCTGTAAATGTGGATGATTTAAAACATAGCAAGAATGATGAAAAGATAGAAAACTCTTTGTGCTACAATATCTCATTGAACCCCCCGATTTGGCATATCATAATGCTTAAATTGTGAGGGCAAAACGAGGAAAGGAGGGAGCAAAATGCAAGGTCAGACAGTACGCATTGTTTCACAGGCTATCCGCTATATCGAAGAACATCTGCATGAAAAGATGGATTTAGATATGGTGGCATCGGCACTGCACTATTCCAAATACCATCTGCATCGGATTTTTACAAAGACAGTCGGCTTGACTATCCATGACTACGCAAAACGGCGGCAGCTTACAGAAGCGGCAAAACTTCTGGTGTTTTCTGCAAAGCCGATTATCGAGATTGCCATTATGAGCGGGTATGAAAGCCAGCAGGCATTTACGGATATTTTTAAGGCGATGTATAAGACTTCCCCTGCCCAATTTCGGGAAACGGAAAACTTCTACCCGTTACAGCTTGAAATTTATCTGAAGGAGGAACTTATAAAAATGGATTTGACAAAAGACAATATAAAATTTGCCACGCCCGAAGATGCGGATGACTGGATGGAACTGGTAAGCCTCACGATTGACGGCTATCCATGTCTGGATAAGGGAGATTACGCTACAAACCTGCATCAGTATATTGCGGATAAAAAGGCTCTGATATTGCGGGATGACGATATGGCTATTGGCGTGATGGGATTATCGCCCGACACAGGCAGCATAGACTTTCTGGCTGTCCATCCGCAGTATCGGCATCTCGGCATTACAAAGCTGTTCCTTGATAAGCTGGCAGACGAGTTGCTTTATGGGAAAGAGATTACGTTGACGACATACCGTGCAGGCGATAAGGCAGATACGGGCTGGCGGGAAGAATACCGCCGTCTTGGATTTGCAGAACGGGAACTGCTTGTGGAATATGGCTATCCGACGCAGCGTTTCGTGCTTCCGCCGAAAAACAAGGAGGAAACAAAGAATGACCGAAACACAGAAGAACCCGTTAGCAGAGAGCTTTAACGCCCTATCCCTTATCAGATTTGCTTTCCCAAGCATGGTGATGATGCTGTTTATGGGATTATACACCATTGTAGACACGATTTTCGTCGCACGGTTTGTAGACACAAACGCTTTGTCGTCCATCAATATCGTCTGCCCCGTCATCAATCTGATTGTCGGTCTGGGGACGATGCTTGCGACAGGCGGCAGTGCGGTCGTTGCGAAAAAAATGGGGAATGGAAACACAGGGGAAGCCCGAAGCAATTTCACGTTGATTGTTGTGGCAGGGGCGGTGATCGGTCTGCTGATTACAGCGGCAGGGCTTTTCTTTTTGGATGAAATCATCTGGGGATTGGGTGCAAGTGAAATATTGTTCCCATATTGCAAAGATTATCTGACGATACAGCTCATTTTTGCTACTTTTAATATGATGCAAGTGTTATATCAGAATCTGTTTGTGACGGCAGGAAAACCGACGTTAGGCTTAGTGCTTGCTGTTCTGGCGGGGACCAGCAATATTGTTTTTGATTATGTCTTTATCGTTTTACTGCAAATGGGAATCAAGGGAGCAGCTATTGGGACAGGCATTGGATATATGATACCGTCAATTATCGGTACAATATTTTTTCTGTTGAAAAGAAGTGAGCTGCACTTTTGCAAGCCTAATATGGACGCATCTGTTCTGCTGAAAAGCTGTTCCAATGGTGCATCGGAAATGGTAAGCCAGTGTTCGACTGCCGTAACTACATTTCTGTTTAATATAACGATGATGAAGCTGTTAGGTGAGGACGGCGTGGCGGCGATTACGGTACTCATCTATTCGCAGTTCCTCTTAACAACGCTTTATATTGGCTTTTCTATGGGAACAGCCCCCGTCGTAAGCTATAACTATGGGAGTGGGAATGTAAAACAGCTAAAAAAGACCGTCCGTATTTGTTTCAGCTTTATAGCGGGGATTTCTATATTTGTATTTTTATTTTCCCTGTTTGGCGGAGAAAGTATTGCAAAGGTATTTGCAGAGAACAATAGGAATGTTTTTGAAATTACAAAAAATGGATTTAGCATTTTTTCATTCAGCTTTCTGTTCTCTGGGTGCAATATTTTTTCATCCGCTTTATTTACGGCGTTATCCAATGGGAAAGCATCTGCAACCATATCTTTCCTGCGGACGTTTGGATTTATTACGGTGTCCCTTTTGGTATTGCCGAGATTTTTAGAGGTAACGGGCGTATGGCTTGCAGTACCGTTTGCGGAACTTTTCACGCTTATGCTGACGGTATATTTGCTATGCAGGCATCGGAAACGGTACAATTATTTTTGAAAGAAAGGCAGGCAGGAAATTGAAACAGACAGAATGGATATTATGCCCTGTCTGCGGGAGCAAAACCCGCAGCAGAATTAGGGAGGATACTATTCTGATAAATTATCCTCTCTACTGCCCAAAATGCAGGCAGGAAAGATTGATAGAAGTGAAAAATCTGCATGTGACAGTGGTTGGGAATGAATGGAAAAACGATATTTAGGAGAAAGAAATGATACGACCATTAGGAGAAAAGGACTTTGATACGGTATGTGGCATTGTAAATGAGAACTGGAAAAATGTTTATTCTGGATATGTCAATCCGCTGCTGCTAAATTCAGATGGATGTGCAGCAAGGACACGCCGATTAAAGACAGATTTTGTCGCTCGCAGACTGTCAGAGTATGTGTGGGAGGAAGAAAACCGAGTGTCGGCAATGTTGTCTTTTGGAGATACGGCAGATGCGGATATGGCAGGGGCATTTGAAATCTGGCGTATTTATGTTGCTTCCCAATTTCAAGGGAAAGGAATTGGGAAAATGCTGATGGATTTTGCCGAGCAAGGGGCGGAGGAACAAGGGTATAAAGAAATTGTGATATGGGCGTTTAAAAATAACCATCATGCGGTTTCTTTTTATAAAAAAAGAGGATACAGCATTGACAAAGAAGAATATTTAAGTGAGCCGTATTTTTCAATGGGAATACGGTTAAAGAAGAATATAGGATAGAGCCAGACACATAGATGCAGAGCCAATGAACGTGTGGGAAACCATAGTTTGTTGGCTCTGTTATTATACAAGCGTAACATCTAATTTAATTAAGCAATACCTCTTATATAAGATATAAAATTTCCTATTATGAGAGATAAAAACTGAAAATTTCATAAAAATAGGATTTGACAAACTGCTGGTTTTCATGCTAAAATAATCTGTACTAATTTTAAAGGAGAACAGTTTCATGAGCTTTTACATTACAAACGAACTTCCGCCTAAAAAGAAAATCAGCTCTGTACAATCAAATCCGATGAAACATTGTACAGAGTATAGCGTAATATAACACGTTAGGATTTCATCGGGAAATGCAACAGTACATGAGAGGGATTTTATATCTTTTTCATATATTGTTTCTTTTCCCGTACAAATTTGTGTGCAGCAGGCTATGGACAGTGTTTTGTCCGTAGCCTTTTGTTGTATATGGGCTGTTTCTTAAAAGCGGTTTGTGATGAAACGGATATAGCAGAAGGCATGATACCAAGAGTATCTGACTTCTGCTATTTTTTTGCCCATTTTGGAAAATCAGACAGGAAAAAGAGAGGACAATGATTATGAGTTTATTAGAAGTTACGGGATTAACACATTCTTTTGGAGAAAATTATCTGTTTAAAAACGCAGATTTTACGTTGAACAAAGGGGAGCATATCGGGATTGTCGGTCAGAACGGGGCAGGAAAAAGCACGTTCATAAAGATTTGCACGGAGCAGCTTATCCCAGACTCTGGCAGGATAGTATGGCAGCCGAACACAATAATAGGGTATCTCGACCAGTACGCTCAAATTGAAAAAAGCGTGGCAATGAGGGACTTCCTGCAATCCGCATTTTCTGGGCTGTATGAGATAGAAAACAGGATGAATGAGCTGTACTGCCAGTCTGCAGATGGGGATATGGCGAAGCTAAGCACGGCGGCAAAGTATCAGGAAGAATTGGAGCGCAAAGAATTTTATTTAATTGACACAAAGATAGAACAGGTGGCAACAGGTCTGGGCTTAACGGCAATCGGGCTAGACAGACCGATTGAGCAGATGAGCGGCGGGCAGAGGGCAAAGGTCATACTGGCAAAATTACTGCTTGAGAAGCCAGATATTTTGCTTTTAGACGAGCCTACAAACTTTTTGGACAAAGAACACGTTACATGGCTTGCCGAATATCTTTTCAGTCTGCCAAACGCTTTTCTGGTAGTATCGCATGACTATGACTTTTTAGAGAAAATATCCACAAGGATATGCGACATTGACAATGAGAAGATTACAAAATATTTTGGCACTTATTCAGAGTTCACGAGAAAAAAGGCACTGCTCCGTGAGGATTATATCAGACAGTATGCCGCACAGCAGAAAACCATCAAAAAGACGGAAGAATTTATCCGCAGGAATATTGCAGGGAGAAAATCAAAAATGGCTCGTGGCAGGCAGAAACAGCTTGACCGAATGGATAAGATGGAAGCTCTGGAACAGAAAGAAATCAAGCCGCATTTTCGGTTTGCGGCTCTCCCTCTGACTACGACAGAGCATCTAAAAGTAAAACATCTGGATGTTGGCTACCACTATCCTGTTTTGTCAGACATCAGCTTTTCCATAAAAGGGGGAGAAAAAATTGTTATGACGGGATTTAACGGCATCGGCAAATCCACCCTGCTAAAAACGCTTATCAGTAAAATACCCTCATTAAGCGGGAGTTTCCGTTTTTCGGAGCAGGTAAAGATTGGGTATTTTGAGCAGGAGTTGGCATGGGCGGATATAGAAAAAACGCCTATTCAGATTGTTTCCGATGCTTATCCATCGCTTACGATAAAAGACGTGAGAAAGCGTCTTGCAGGCTGCGGCATCTCAAGCAAACACGCCATGCAGGAAATCGGGACTTTGAGCGGAGGGGAACAGGCAAAGGTTAAAATGTGCCTGCTTATGATGAAGCCGTGCAATTTCCTTATCATGGACGAGCCGACCAACCACCTTGATGCGCTTGCGAAAGAATCGTTGAAAACCGCACTGGAGGAATTTGAGGGGACAGTGCTATTGGTGTCACATGAAGAAGCGTTTTACCGTGAGTGGACGCAGAAAGTGATAAATATAGAGAAGAAAATATAGGTCAAAAGCACATTTTGTAAATAGTGCCAGAGGTAAGGGGAAGCCCGCCAAATAAGAAAAACAGCGTTTGGTGGGCTGCTTTGCCATGCCAATTCACATTTTCCGGCTGCTTCAATTTCAATGCCTGATACATGCGGATGCGGCCATAAGTATCATTGCATTCATCTTCCGTAAGAATCTCTTTCATGGCATCCGCCAGTGGCTGATATTTCCATGGGCAGTCCTTGTTTGCAAGATACTGGTAAAATCCTTGTCTGCTGACATGGAGGACTCTGCAGAAAAAAGCGCTGGCTTCCTCCAGAAAATCATTTTCTTTCTCCAGTTCTTTTACCTGTCGGCGAAGCTTTAGGAGTTCCTCGTTAAGCGTCATACGCTTTGTGGAGTCTGTGAACCAGCTCCAAGGTCAAGATTGCCAAGACGGTTAGCCCATACCCAGCCATACATGGTGTTTTTGGGAACTCCCAGTTCTTTAGCAGCTTTAGCTTGTCCGATTTCTTTAGCGAGCTTCACTGCCTGTACTTTGTATTCGTGGTCATATTGTCTGTTTTCTGCCATTTTGTTCACTCCTTATTCTCTTGATTATATCTCAAATCCTTGAGAATGTGGTGACAACTTTTTTTATACCACATCATTTTGCTTGGTTTTATTTTTTCGATATTCTCTAGGAAGGACTTTAAAATATGCTTTAAATGCAGTTGTAAACTTACTTTGACTATCATAGCCAACAGCCTGTGCAATCTCTGCTATATTCATATTTGATTCTATTAACATATAGGCAGCTTGCCGCATTCGGTGTTCCTTGATATGTGCTGCAATGGAAGTTCCATAAACAGACTTGAAAACATTTTTTAAAGTTGTTTGATTGATGAGATATTGTCTTGAAAGTTCCTCTATGGTAATTCTTTGCTCCATGTGTTGCAAAAGCTGGTCATGAATTTTTCGGATAGTTTCTGTTAGCTCGAATTGATATTCAACCAATTTGTTTTGGGGAGTAAATTCCATTTTGGTAAGATATAACAACAATTCTAAAACTTTGATTTTCTGGTATGGAAGCGTAAGTGTTTCAGGCTGGTCATAAAATGCAGAAAAGATACTTTCCGTCTGTTCATTTCCGGCAAAAAAGGCAGGACTATCATTTTGGCAAAATTTTTTAGGCAATACGGTTTCAAAAATATTACTGTTTTCCAGCAGGTCGGGTGGATTTCCAGAGGCTTTTGGCAGATCAATATAAATACTAAGTCCCTGATACATATTGTTTGGAAAAGTAAGCACAGAATCCGTACAGGCTTTCATGGTATGGAGAGAAAAATCTCCCGAATTCAGATATATACGGTTTCCGTTTTTCAGCTCCCACCTAAGCTGTCCGGATTTGCAGTAGTTAATCTGAATGATGTGTGATATAGCCTTATGCCGCACAGAAAAAGAATCGGTTGAAAATGTAAGATAGCATAACTCTATACCGGGATAAAGCGGAATGAGAGTCTGTGATACCTCTTGATGAAATTTCTCCACATTTTTTTGTATTTTTTTCAATTCCTCATTCATAGGGCAGACCTCATAATTCAGGACAGGTGATTTCCATAACCTGCTCAATCATCTGATGTAGCAGACGTCCCTGTGGCGTATCTGCGGCACGATAGTAAACCTCTTTTCCTTCACGTCGGCAGACAATAAGACCGCTGTTTTTCAATGGTCTGAGATGATGTGACACTGCCGGACTTGACATATGAAGCATATCTGAAATATTGAGGACACATTCCTCCTGGTGGCAGAGAAGCCAGAAAATTCGGATTCTGGTGGTATCTCCAAGTTGTTTGAAAACTTCCGCTACGGTTTGAAAATAATCTACATGGTCTAACTGTTTCTGGATTAGTACAGTCTGTTGTCCTTCTCCATGTTGATGTGGCAATTTCATATTATCCATATTGTTATCCTTTCTACTTTTATTTGCATTTCGCCCAAACGGAAATACTTTTCGCCCGTTTGGGAGGGAATGCTTTGGGGATATTGACGTGTATCTTTTTCCGTATTATACTACGGCTAAGATGATTAAACAAGTACTTAATCACTGAATTTAAAAATAACAAGGAGGACTTTACAATGAAGAAAACTTACAAGATCGAGGTAGACTGTGCCAACTGCGCAAATTTGATGGAGGATGCGGCTCGCAAGACTGCTGGTGTGCAGAGCGCAACAGTTAATTTCATGACACAGAAAATGATTGTGGAGTTTGATGAGGGGCAGGAGCCGAAAGATGTCATGAAGAACGTGCTGGATGCTTGTAAAAAAGTGGAGCCGGACTGCGAGATTTTTCTTTAAGCGGTAGCTGCCTGTGACAGAATGACACCCTTAAAATGCGCCGCTGCAATTTAGGGGTGTTATTTTTACCAATAACGATTAAATAATTAAGCATATTTTGAAAGGAGTTTTATTATGGAGGAATTAGTAATAAGTATATTGCTTATGGTTGTCATTATAATGGCTGCGGCGCTTCTTATTTTTATTGGCAGCCGCAAAGATGGCATGACAAAAAAGCAAAGGGTTATGATGGTTCGGATTTTACTCAGTGCTGGTATCTTACTGGCGTTCCAGTTTATTTCCGCAGAGATGTTTGATATGGTTGACGGGTATTTATTCCCGTCTGCAGGAAGATGGCTTCGTTTTGTGTGCTATCTGATTAATTATCTGATTATCGGATATGACATTTTACGGAAAGCTATAAAGGGTATTAAAAACCGTCAGGTATTTGATGAGAGTTTTCTGATGGCTGTGGCTACGATTGGGGCAATGGCACTGGCTATTTATGAAAATGGAGAATATCTGGAAGCCATTGCTGTTATGCTGTTTTATCAGATTGGGGAGTGGTTTCAGGGATATGCGGTTGGTAAGAGCCGCCGGAATATCAGCAACCTGATGGACATTCGTCCTGATTATGCAAATGTTGAGCGAAATGGAAAATTAGAGCAGATTGATCCGGATGAAGTAGGGATTGGTAGCGTGATTGTTGTTCAGCCGGGAGAGAAAGTGCCGATTGACGGGATCATCGTTGAGGGTGCTTCCAGTCTGAATACCAGTGCATTGACCGGGGAAAGTCTGCCGAGGGAGGCAAAAGTAGGTGATGAAGTAATCAGCGGCTGTATCAGCATGACAGGAGTATTGAAGATACAGACAACAAAAGAGTTTGGAGAATCTACGGTTTCTAAGATTTTGGATTTGGTGGAAAATGCAAGTTCCCGCAAATCAAAATCAGAGGATTTTATCTCGAAGTTTGCAAAAATCTATACTCCGGCTGTCTGCTATGCAGCATTGGCGCTGGCATTCCTTCCTCCTGTTGTCCGTATGCTTTTTATGGGGCTGTCTGCCGATTGGGGAGTCTGGATTTACCGGGCATTGACATTCCTTGTTATCAGTTGCCCTTGTGCGCTTGTTATCAGTATTCCTTTAAGTTTCTTTGCAGGTATCGGAGGAGCAAGCAAGGAGGGTGTTTTGGTGAAAGGCTCCAATTATCTGGAAATCCTTTCCCAGACAAAATATGTTGTTTTTGACAAAACCGGAACCATGACAAAAGGTGTCTTTGAAGTAAATGGGATTCATCATTCTACCATAGGGAATGAAAAATTGTTAGAGTATGCTGCTTTTGCAGAAAGCGCATCTTCCCACCCGATAAGCAAGAGTTTACAGCGGGCATATGGGAGAGAAATTGACAGGACTCGTGTATCGGATATACAGGAAATCAGCGGAAACGGTGTGACTGCAAAAGTAGATGGCATGGAGGTTGCAGCCGGGAACGATAAACTGATGAAGCATTTGAATATTCCTTATCAGGACTGTCACCAGACCGGAACAATTATCCACATGGCAATTAATGGGAAATATGCAGGTCATATCGTGATTTCTGATATTATTAAACCTCATTCTAAGGCGGCTATTGCGGAATTGAAGAAAGCGGGAGTAGATAAGACCGTCATGCTGACCGGAGATGCAAAGAAAGTGGCAAATCAGGTTGCTGCATCACTTGGGATTGATGAAGTTTACAGCGAACTTTTGCCAGCAGATAAGGTTGAAAAAGTGGAAGAACTTCTGCGGGTGAAGCCTGGCAAGGCAAAGCTGGCATTTGTGGGTGACGGTATCAATGACGCACCTGTGCTTTCCAGAGCGGATATTGGTATCGCTATGGGGGCAATGGGTTCCGATGCGGCAATCGAAGCAGCGGATATTGTTCTGATGGATGACGATCCGATTAAGATTGCAAAAGCAATCAAGATTTCAAGGAAGTGTCTGAGGATTGTGTACCAGAATATTACGATGGCGCTTGTTGTGAAATTTGCTTGTCTTGCATTAGGAGCTGTGGGCATTGCGAATATGTATCTGGCGATTTTTGCAGATGTAGGTGTTATGATTCTTGCTGTGCTGAACGCAATCCGTTGTCTGTTTGTGAAAAAACTGTAAGGAAGGAGGGGTTCCTTTGGCGGAATATCAGGTCGATCAAATTTATGAAAGGCTGAAAGAAAGTGATTTGTACATTCTTACGGAATTTTTTAAGATGCTTGGGAACCCTACCCGTATTCGTATCCACGGTGCAACAAGGTCAATGGAAAGGTCCACGCCACCACCAATGAGGTGTCCAGGTATAATATTTGGAATTCGGCCACGATTTGTAAATTTTGTCAGCGACATATTGACAAGATTTACGACAAAATGTAAAATAACATCGTTAGATGTCGAAATCTGTTGTCTATAATGGGGCGCAGAGTATGACACTTGCGAATCATACTTGATATAATATGCGATATTGGGATAAGAAGTAGCATGACTTACAGGCGAAAAGTATTGAAAAACCAACTAAACGTCCAATGTCATGGAGTCTAAAGGATGATCAGAGGCAGAAGTGCTTGTCTGAGTATCTTAGATACATAAAGAACAATTAATAGGTAATTGCGAAACTCGCTAAGCTCGTTTGCGATCTTGATTCTAAACAAGAAAGGATTCGTGCAGAGCACGAATCCCGGGATAAAAAGTGAATAAGTTGAATTTTGGGCGCACAT
>CAJTFB010000072.1 GCA_910575665.1 Eubacteriaceae bacterium | reverse complement strand
TTCGACAGTCCCAAAAACATAAAACCGACAAAAACCTCTTACATATCTAATTCTTATCAGGAAAGTCTAAAATCCATAGACACAAGATTTTTTACAGCCTCATCTTTCGACTTTTTTTGTCCAAAGTATTGACATAGGTCCACATTATCCTCTAAGGCACGAGTGATAAACTCAGAAGCATTTCCGATGGTTTTGTCCTTCTGGTAATCTTCGTACTCCAACATTTCCTTTGTGTCCGGAAAATCTCGGAGAATTTTTTCTATGAACCGTTGCTGTTTCCCTGTTGCCGGAGATAATCTTTTAGTATCATCTATCTTTTCCACACCCTCACGGGTGGCAATGTATTTAACATAGCCACCGATATTTGTGTCACGGTTGGGATTCAGATATTTGAATTTGGTTACCAGTTTTGCCACTTTACCACCTCCGTTTCTGGTATTTTTCCAGTGAACTTATTATCCTTTCTGCCAATCTACAGCATCATCAAAGGAGAATGAACCATTGAGCCGCTTGACTTCTTTTACACACTCTCCCCGCAATCGTTCCAGCGAAACTTTATCAATGTCCTGCATGGAAGCAACCACGTTCATCATAACCGCCATCTCCACCGAGAGTTTGAAGAGCATACGGTTCTGCCGGTTGTCACTTTCTGCTACGATTCCTTTGAGTGTAGAAGTCACGATACTGGAAAGATAGGATTTGTTTTCTTCTGTGGAAAGGTAGCCGATATAGAATAGAATTGCCTTTTCTATAAATTCACTTTGAGAGGAACAATTGTCGGACTTGTATAATTTTCTTACTTTATCTAGGGTAGATTCTCTGATCCAGAGAGCAAACTTCCGTTTTGGTTCTTTACGGTTTGAGGTGTTTGGCATAGGTTATTCACTCCTTTCGGTCTGGTTTTAGGCAAAAAAAGAGCGATGGAACTTGGGTGTTCTATCGCCTTTAATCTAAAATCTTTCCATATTTTCACTTCACATTGATGTCATTCACAAAATTTAATTTTGCACTCTAATAATAACCCCATCCTTGATATTTAAGAATACATCCAACAGTTCTAATTTTTCGTCATCAGAAAGGTCAGGAATCAGTACCCTTTCATCCCGTTCTTCTTTTGTCGCCGTTTGTATGTTTTTTATAAACAACTTTATTTTTTGCTCCGCTTTATCAATAATACTGGCATAGTCAATATCCTGAAATATCTCGTTCTCACAAAGGTATATGTTTATCCATCCAAAAGTAGCCCATATTCTTTTAGTTATTTCCACTGCACTATCCAGTCTTTTTAACAAAATCTGAATAACCGATAAAATAATTAAAGTATCCAGACAAGTTTCAAAAATATTATCTTTAGTTGTAAAGCCATCTTCTAAACCAACTCCAGTATGCAATATCTGAATAATTGCTTCTGTATCACAAATTACTTCCTTTGCAATATCAAGATAATCAGCACTGCTCTCCAACTCAATTGATTCAATATAACTTTTTAATACAGAATAATAGTTTGAGCTATGAGGATATTGCTGTTCTATATCATGAAAAAATTCATGATAAGTGATGAAGTAGAAAGCATGTAAAAGCTTTAACATATTCTTCGAATTGTCTATTTCAATTTCTTTCTCCTCATCAAATAACTTATCTGCTAGGGTGCTATAAAAAAACACTTTATCTAAATTACCTGATTCAAGTTCTGGCTCCTGAGAAAGAACATAATAAAGATAGCGAAAGCGTTGCCAATCACTATTTTGATAAATGAATTCCAACTCAATCAAAAGATCCATTAAACTAAAATCTATAACAATGTATCGTTTATCTAGAGTAACAATGGTATTTTTATATTCTGGAGTATAAATACCAACAAGCTCTATTTGCTCATCAAAATTTTTTATAGCTTTATTCAAATTAAAAAGAACGTTTCTATATAATTCCTGACTCTCGTCTGCCAAAGGAAAAATACGTCTGCTTTCTCGTAGAAATTGTTCAATCGTGAGTTTCATCTTTTACATCCTCTTCCTGTGTATCTTCACCTATTTTAAGAAGTTCTTTGATAAGCTCTGTCTTTTTGAGATTTTTTTTAGTTAATAGCATGGTTATATTGATACCATTCTTTTTTATCTTTATTTTATTGGAGTTTACATAAGCAAGTATAATTCCAGCAATCAAAGGTGCTGTTACTTTATTAATTTCTATGAATAACTGAATGATAGTCTCCCCATCCAAATTAGAGGGTTCTACCACCTGTGTATAATCCGGTAATTGTATCAGTTCCTGAAGCATTTCAATGTTTTGTTTCTCAACTTCTAATACTAACATAAACAAATCCTCCTTATCACTGTATAGATTTATCAAAGCTGACTTGGTGTTCCATTTTTATGTTACCATAATCTTTTATGACAAACAAGAAATATATCATAGGTGCCAGAAAGTATATCTGTAAACGACTCCTATACTTTTCTGTATTCAAGCTACCTTTGCCTGTGTACAACCCACAATACATCACCCTATCTTCAAACCAACCCACAACCACCTATCTCCACCACATCCCTCACAACGTCTTTAAGCGGTCGGCATTGCCGTCCGCTGTAATCTGAGCCGGGGTGGTTTTCAACCCCGACTCTTTCTCCTGCTTGATTTTCGACCCAGTAAAATACAGCCATCTTCCAGCAAGTCCATCCCGCGTTCTCCACTCTCAAATTACCACAAACTGCCCTCACACTTCCACGATAGTATATTTTTCCGTTTATCTGATAAAAACTGCACACAAGGCAACACGGAGTCCCTCATCTGGAAATAATCATGAAACCCTTTCCACAATTTAATTACATCAAGTTTAACATCCTAACAGATTTAAATCTATCTGCATTATAAAATGAATCTATCGCCAGTTCGTCTAAACCAATACACTTATGTGAATGGCAGAAATAATCAAAATACTCAACTAACCACTTATATTTAGCAAGTATTTTATCACTAGCTGCAGAAATTAAAGCATTTTCAATATTTTTCTTAACATCTAATAATTCAGACTTAAAAAAATTAAGCTCTTTAACATCTACTTCTCCTTTTTTCACATCACTATACATTGGATTTAGTCTCTCCATCATCACTGCACCCAAAAAATCAATAAATATATTTTTGTCTTCCAAATCAATTAACAATGGAATAGGTCTCAATAGTGAGATATAGTTTTTAACTACATCGGGATTCAAAATAATGCGAGGATATATTGCTTTTTCCTCCAAATCATGTGCTTCTAATAAAGCACTGCCACTTACTGTTGCATTTTGCTCCCTAAATCCTCCGATTGTCAAACCGCCTCTAATAAAATAATTATTTGAAATCAAATCAAATTGTGTTAATGCCAGACTATAAATATGCAAAAAGAGAACCCTCTCAATTCTTTCATTCTGTTCTTTAATTGCATCTCCATATATTTCTCTAATAGTATCATGCCTTTTTCTAGTGTCTGAACTATAATCAAGCTTATAGAAAAACAGAAAATTGTCTGTATAACTAATGCAACGGAATCCCGGAAAATTAGATTCAAGTATTGCATTTTGTTGAACAAAGTATTTAAATTCAGTTTCTATCTCATCTATTTCTTCCTGATTATCGCGTCGGAGAATTTCTTTATATCCAAGAATATCAACACACGTTACAATATGCGAATTTTCATTTAATTCCATGAATTTTCCCCCTCTACTGTATAAAGTTCTCCATAATTCTCAAACATGATTTCCATCTTATCAATCCTTTTCTCCACGTGATAATGTCCACAGTACCATCTTTTATAATCCAGCCTGTCCTCTATCCCATCCAACCACTGCTCCGTTGATTTATCAACCCTGCTCTGATTCATCCCAAGCATAAAACTTTCAATTGGCTCATACTTTAATGGTATCGTATGGGATAAAACGATATCTACTTTCCAGTCATGATCTGCAAGCTGCTGTTCCACATACTGTTTGATTTCTTCTGAGGGCTGCTCATCTTCCCACCAGCCATATCCGTAAGCAACCCTCATCATTTTATCGATGCTGTAAGCACCTCCGATAGCAATCGTCTGATATCCATCCAGTTCAAAGATTTCTCCGTCTTTCGCAAACAGGATATTGGGATATTCTTCTTCTACATACACGATGCCGTTATGCCACTCTTTTTCCTGATAAGAGGGAATGGTATATGGTCTCTGCTCATGGTTGCCATGAATACAAAACAGTGTTATAGGCAGTGCTGCTATCAAATCCTTTTTTGCCTTATCTTTCTGTTCGCCACTAAAATTGATACCGGCATCTCCAAGAATAATCATAACATCATCTATCGTCGTTCCAAATCTTGTACAGAAAGCAGCAATACGCCGGAAGTCTCCATGCGTATCTCCTGTCAGATAAACCATAACACTTCCTCTCCTTTCCGTTCAGTCTTTCTACCGCCCATTATACCACACTTTTATTACCTTATGGAAAAAGATTCTAACTTCTGGTTTCTTCTGTTTTCATGTAAGTCTCAGATATTTTTTCTTCCTGTATTTTCTGCTTTTTCTTTTTTGGTGATAGTACAGTCGCAGAATTACCGGAACGCAGCGCAATAAACTGTCTCACTCCTGCCGGGACAGATTTGGCAAAAAGAGTCTCCAGTGACTTTGCAAGCTCTTTCTCTACAGAAGTTCCTTTCTGTTCCAGATACAGTTTTAATGCTGCCGTTTTTTCCTCATCAAAATTCACAGTTATAACTGCTTTCTTCATAATCGCTTTCCCTCCATTTTTATAAATTCATTCCCATGCCATCTTCCGCCTGCTCATCCTGCCCCTGTCTGTACGGCTGCAAAAGACATTGGGCAGATATCGGGATATTTTCAAAGTCCACATGAATGTCATCTTCCACAACCGGTGTATACCAGTAATCATAGGGGGCAAAGTTTTTCCTCAGATAATTTCTATCTGTTTCCGTGAGGGATTCGCTTCCCTGATCCAGAACCCCCTCCGGTGTCAGAAAGAAAGTCCCCCAATGCTCACCGGAAGAATGCAGGTCAACTGTCACAATGCCAAGCGTGACGTGTCCCTCATTCCTTCCCCGGATGACAGCAGGCAGTTCCACAAACTCTATTCATCTCTCTCCAGATAATGGCCGCCATAAGCAGAGAGAAACGCCTCATGCATTTGGCCCCAGCACCTCTTTTGCATACTCCGGATTTTCTCCATTGCAGGACTGGTCCAGTTTTTTATAATCTACCTTTTGCAGAACCCGGTTTATATTTTCTATGAATTTCTCCTGATTCGTCATCGCTTTCCTCCATTTCTCATAGATTCATCCCCATCCCGCCACTCTGGGATTCGGATTCTTCCCATCGTTCATTCCAGTCTTCCTCCGCTTCACGCAGGTACTGCTGTGCCAGTGCTTCGTGTTCCCCAAAGAGTGGTTCCACACATTCCTTCCCGTAATGCTTTTCACGGATATCGGGATTGTACCTGCCAAGCACATAGTGGAGCGGAACATCATCCATTGTAAAAAAATCACTGCGGACAGAGCAGGTCTTTTTCCATGTGTCCACGCTTTCCACAATGCCGCCCCGGAATGCAAAATCCCCCGGTCCGCCATACGGCTGGGTGGCAACAAACAAAACCTGATCTCCAAGTTTTAATTCCTTTTGCAGCAGGCAGTCCCTCATGCGGGCAATGACTTCTCCCCGGTGGACATACTTGTTGCCCGGTTCCTGAAAATCCATATCCTCCATCTCTATCACATCCAACGCCTTGTGATAGGCTTTACTGATTTCTTCCTCCGTCACTCCCTGATTGAAAAAATGATCCCCGTAATCACCAAAGTAATGTGTGATTCGCTGCTCCTTTGGAATACCAAAAAGTTCCTCATAAGTCGCAATCAGATTTATCTTCCTCGTTATACTGTCCGTCTTTTGGGATAATGCTCCCTGTGCATAATTTCTGCCCTCATCTCTTACCCAGCGTTCATATTCTTCCACTTGGCAATGCCCGGCAAGCATTCCGGCAAAATCAGAAATTCTCTGTGCCTCACAGCCGGACAGCGTGACATGGATACCGGCACAGCCGGGAGTGATACCGGTTACTTTTGCGGAGAGGATATCCGACCACTCTTTTCTTCCCTCTGCGGTCAGCGTACTCGGATTTAATTTTGCAATTACCTCATTGTATCTATTTTGTTGTTCATGGCACAAGCACACATCGGTAAGATTGCATCCCATCACAGAAAATAAGTCCATCATATCTGCATTTTGATTCCTCGCCAGAATCATGGACATTTCCATGCCGTCCTCCGTAGCAATAGCCTCTGCCACTTCTTCCCTGCGGTTCAGTTCCTCCACAAGCAGTTGCCCGATGCCGTTTGTCCGGCTTACCGTAATATCCAGATGTTCTTTGATGTCATCCCAGCCAATGAGCCACGAACCGTCTGCCTGTTTCCCCATCTCTCCCCGCAGGATGTCATCTGCCGCCATGCGGAGCTGTTCCCGGAGATAACTTTTTATATAGGGCTGGTAGGATGCGTATCTGGCATAGCCAGCCCCCTCGCTTTCCACCAGCACACCATCCTCAGAATCCTCTCCCATAACCAGCAGGCAATGGTACGTTTCCGCTCCCGGCGCCCCCTCCACATACATAAGTTCCCTGTTCTCCGCAATAAAGTCATAGTCTGCCAGCATTTTTGTACAAAACTGGCGGTACTCCGGTTCCGGCAGTACCACCAGCTTTTCAATGCTGCATTCATGAAGTCTGAACTGAGGTTCTTTCCTCATCATGATCCCTTTTATTTTCATTTCTGCCTCCTTTCCGATGGGTTACCATTAAGGTTAAAGGCTACATCTGCCAATCAAAACTAATCTTACCCTGACGGTTTCCCATCTGCTGACTTTGATTTTTTCTTCCCATCCTTTTTCTTCTTATCTTCCTTTTTGTCGCCTTTCTCTTTCTCATAATCGATATACGGAATCTTCAGCCAGTGCGTCCATCCTCTGGAGGCAAGCTTTGTCCTTACCACCCCGTACTTTGTTCCCATCGCCTCAATCACTTCTCCGTTCCCGATATAAACTCCGATGTGGCCGCTGTGCCAGACAGCGAGACCGGGGATTTCCGGTATGGAGGAGATGCTGCCCTTTTCCTTTGCCGCCTGATACATCCCGTCTGCCGTCATTGCCGGGATGCCGTTGCTCCCATTTTCAATCTTTCCGGTTTTGGGATTCAGCCAGTGGTAACTCCGGATTAAGCCGGAGCAGTCTGTCGTCCGTTTCCCAAGCCAGTTCTTCTCAATAAAATCGGCATAGCCGCCCACCTCAGAGGGATACAGTTTCTTCTGTGCCTCGTAAGCTTTCTTGGTCAGCACTTCCCCGGACGTTCCCCACACATAACCCCATCCTGCTTTTTCTGCCTGTATGACCCATTTGACTAAGTCCAGATTATTTTTTCCTTCCGCATTGGTAAAATTTGAGGTGTCAATGGTGGTGGAGTGGATACCTGCCATCACTTTGGAAAAATCCTCCACTCCCAGCTCCGTTCCAAAGGTTTCATTCACTCTGGCTATGAGCTGCTCATCCGTCTGGTCTTTGACAAAGCAACTAACCAGCTTTGTAACAAAATCCGGCTCACGGGCATAATCGGAAAGAGCCAGGACAAACAGCACCTGCGCCTCTTTTACCCGCTCCGGAAATCCTGCCTTTGTCATCTCGGTTTCAATGGCATTCATGTTATCTTCAATAAACTGTAGTTCTTCCTTCTGTTCTGCTGTCATCTGTGCCACGATCTGCTGCTGCAGGGCATCGGTATCCAGTTCAATGGTTCCGTTGAATACAGAAATGACAGCCACAATCGGCATAATGATAATAATAAGGATACCGAGTACAATCCCGCCAAGTGTTTTCAGCACCCGTTTATCTGTCAGCAGGGCAACCGCAATCTTTTTCAATGCTGCCCCTACCGTAGCACTCATAATGTCATCCCCGTATCCGGTGCATCTTCTCCCATAAGCGATTCCGCTACCTCATGGTAAGCCTCCCACCGGTTCTGACGGTCTGCCTCCCGTTCTTCGCTGTTTTCAAAGGGTATGGATAAACGGATTGCTTCCACGTCGTCGCATAATTCCCAAAATCCTTCCACTGGATGCCCGCAAACATTTCCCGAATATCCATCGACAAATGCGATTTCATTATCACCACATAAAATACCCAGTACGGTATTGTTGCTGTCCGAACGAATTTCTGTATGAAATCCTTTTTCTTTTACCAATGCATCCACCCGGTTAAAAAATACAGGGATGCTTGATTCATCCACGGATAAGTCCTTATATTTTTCGCCCATTACCGTCCACCCGCCTTTCCAAACAGTGCTGATTTATAATCCGGTGCAATGACCTGCAAAAGATACCGCTCGTTGCCACAGCGGTACAGGCAGGTTCCCCGTTCCGGATATTTGATTAACTCAAACTCGCTTGGCTCCACCTGAAGGGCATCCATAAAGTCCTTGGGGTTGATCTGCCCGGCATTGAACAGGAACTGGTGCGTCGGAATAGAGAACAGCGGCTTGGTAAACTCCCGGATGGAGGGAATCAGAAAATCCTCGATGTTCTGGCTGGCAAGGATGATGGCGGATTCCTTCTTCCGCACACGCTTCATGGCATTGCGGATATATTCGATGGCTGTCATGTTGGTGAGGAACAGATACAGCTCGTCGATGGATGCTACCGTATTTCCCTTCCCCAGCAGTTCGTTGGACATATAGGACAGGATGTTGAACAGCATGGCGTCTTTCAGCCGTTTGTTGGTGTCCATCAGCCCTTTCACGCCAAAGCAGACAAACTTGTCATCCACGATGTTGGTATGTCCGTTGAAATATTTGGACTCTGCCCCCACGCACATGGAATGGATGCCGAGACACACCTCCTGCAGCATTTCCTCAGTATAGAGATATTTCCGCTTATTGTCGTAAGTCATAAATTCTTCTTCGCACAGTTCATAAAAATCAGACATTACCGGAAAGTCTGCCGGCTTCTTGGTGCTGTAGTCCGTGCTGTCGGTAATGCCGAACCGGGCATAGAGTTTCATCAGCAGTATTTCAATGGTATCCACCTGTGCATCGGTAAAGTCCTTGTAGGAACGGAAAAAATCTTTGAGGAAGGCGATGTGCTGGCTTAAGCGTGTTACCTTCTGGAACGCCTCCGGTGCGTCCGCTTCCATTTCCTCCGTGCTGTCCGACCATGCTTTTGGTTCCAGCGGATTGATTGTATACTCCCCCGACATAAAGTCGATATAACAGCCGCCCATTGCCTCCGTCAGTTCCTCGTACTCGGATTCGGGATCAAGGCAGATGATGGTCTTGCCAGACTCCCGGATGTTGGTGAGAATCAGTTTCAGCAGGTAACTCTTTCCCTGCCCGCTATTTCCAAGAATCAGGATGTTGGAAGTGGTTTTGTCCTCTGCCCTGCGGTCAAAATCCACAAGGATGTTCGTGCCGTATTTATCCCTGCCAAGATACAGACCCTGCGGGTCCGTCTTGCCGGAAAAGTTGAAGGGATACAGGTTTGCCACGGAACTTGCCGGGAGCACCCTCTCATACTGCGCCCCGAACTGGTTTATCCCCACGGGCAGGACAGAAAGAAATCCCTCTTTCTGCCGTAGCGTGAGCCGGTCCACAGATATCTTGGAGCGGGTGAGTTCCATTGAGATTTCACTCTGCAGCTCTTTCAATGCATTCATATTCCTCGCCTTTAATTCGATAAAGACGGAACAGTGCAGGAGCGGCTCTTTGTTTTTGCGGAGATTCGCCAGCAATTCAATCACATCCTGTAAGTTGCCCTCTGCTTCAATGGTTTCATTGACGTTATTGCCGCCGGACATCAGCTTGTTTTTTCTGGTGGCATTCTGTAAAATCTTCCTCTGCTCCATCGACTCCACCAGCCTGTGGTAAATGCGGAGCGTTACCCCGTTGCGGTCGGCAAGCTGGGAAAGGATTGCCTGTTCCTCCGTGGACGGCGGGTACTCCCGGATTACCCATACCGAGCGGTAAGAATCCCCGATGATGTAATGGTCGGAAAAAAATTTGATGTTCCCGGGCAGGATCATGTCAAAGAAATCTTTGGTGCGGATTTCCTCCATCTGCTCCGGTGTCAATACTTTTGGTTTTCGTCTGAACATAATTTCACCTCATTTCTGCGCTGCTTTTTGCGCATGATGCAATGTTTGTGCAAGCAACGCACAGTCACAAACTTGCCGGGTGAAAAATATATTTTTCACCCTAACCTCCATTCGCACACGTTTTGCTGTGAAAAAATGGCATAAAAAATCAGCCGTTTCCTCTCCTGCAAAACGACTGATTTTTTATTTCATTTATTAAAAGTTAATTCACTTTTTTACTATTGTTTCTTTGCTCAAATAGTAGGAATAATCTGTTGCTCATCTATCATTTGTGATACAGAAATACCCTCCGAAAGCGATTTTAAATAGTTCTCTACATTTTGGTAGATCACTCCGGCCTCGGTCTCTGCATCTTTGCCACGGTACAGAACATAGCGTCCCCGGATATTTCCGAATCTTCTCTCTGTCTGCTGGCACTTTTCTTCATCGATCAGATGGCGGTACTGATTGGGGATGGCTTTCTCACTATGCTTGATTTCATAGATATCACAGCAGTTTTCCTCTGTGTCATATACCACCATGTCAAACTCGCCTGCTGCAAACTGCAGCTTAAACACACGGCAGTTCTGTCCGGCTGCTTTCATGGTTTCTAACAGTACAATGTCTTCCATCATCCGGCCACGCACTTCCTCAAGAATACGCTCCGTTACCATCTTCTTTTCATACTCGCTCAGTGAGAAAAATGTTTCGTCTTTCAAAAGGGAATAGACCAATGCCTGTGCCTGACAATACCTCATTCCCGGCTGCGTAAACAGGATGTGTTCCATCGGGTGGGTTCCGGCTGTCGCTGTCTCAATCGGGCAGTCGATGATTAAATCCAGTACCGCCAGATATTCCCTGATTTCTGCGATATGTGCTTCTTTTATACCAATCGACTGTTCTTCCTGATTGCGGATATCCAAAATATTCATCAGACATCCTGTTACAGCCTCTGTATCAATGGTATCAAGTACATCAGTGCGCTTTTCCTGATCACGCTCTTTTCTCAGATTGGATGCGGAAAGCCGCAAATCATGGGACACAAAATCCTGCGTCAGCACTTTCAGAAGAAACCGATGGTTCATATCCTCAATAATACGGTTAATGGCACTTGTCAATTCTCCTGCCTCGTAAAGTGTATACAAATGCCTGAAATGATGCCCGTCCTCATAACAGGCAAGCGAATGCTGTATATTTTTGCAGATGGCAGTATCAATGTACCGCCTCGTCGTCTCATCATCCCGGAACGAGGCACCTTCTGCATTCAGTTCCCGGTCTTCAAAGTGAATTTCCCCTGCACGGAGTGTCCCGCCATAACGGATATATTCATCCATGCTGTCAATCCCTAACAGTCTGCTGTATTCCCGGTATGGGATAAAAGTGGTATGAATGAGTTTCGCACGGTCATACAGTTCCTCGTCCATTGCCAGCCAGAAACCGAGGGAATCTGTCCCGGAAAGTACAAGTTTCATTCCCATTGTGGCAAACACATCGGAAAAGAGGGCAGCCGAATCAATAAAGTCTTTCATGAGTGTTACCTCATCCAGAAACACATATTGATAGCCGGCATCAAACAGCTTTCTCATATCACGGTTTACCATTGCCATCGTGTCACTGCGGCGGATTTTGATATAGGCAGATTTTAACTGGTCTTCTTTTGACATATCCGCCACTGCCTGCCGCAGCATGGTTGTCTTTCCGGTACGCCTGAGCCCATAGACCAGGCAAATACGGGTTCTGTCCCCATGATACAGATAATCTTCCAACTGAGAATAACAGTCTCTTTTCTCCCAGCCATCTACATCCTGTGACAGGGCAAGAAGTTCCCTGCCAACTGTTACATTACATTCAAAGGAAACCTGCTCTAAGTGAATTCCTTTGGTATTCTTTCCGGCTTTTGGCATTTTGGCTTTCAGTTCCTTTAACTGTGCCTGCAGCTTTCTCCGCTTTTGAACCTGTTCCTCTAATGGCTCTTTTTCGCCCTCCCGCAGGTATTTACTCCTGACCCTGCCATCTTCCGTCCACTGGTGGTAAAAACGGTCTTTTCCATGAATTTTCTTTTTAGAAATATAACCCACCGGCAGTTCCGCAATCTGCTGTTCCAGTTTTTCTATTTTTTTCTGCATCTTTTCTCCGTCCATGTCACACCTCCTCGTATAATAAGTTTGTAATAGGCGTTTGCGAAACGCCACAATCCGCATAAATACAGCATTCTTTGTTGCAAAAATACTAATAACTCCTCACTGGATATGGTATAATA
>CAJTFB010000071.1 GCA_910575665.1 Eubacteriaceae bacterium | reverse complement strand
AAACGGAGCATATACGATTATTAACGGATATGTTTATCTTTCCGCTAATTCAAAGCCTCTTTTGATTGCTGTCAAATCCCTTTCACCCCGATCTTTACGCCGTGCGCTCACGAACAGTGTTGCACGCTGGGAAACAGCACGAAAAGAATTTGAGGATGTGATTAAACAATGGGAAGAAAAGCCCCTGCATACGCTGAATGCCCATCAAATAATGAAGGGGATTCAGACTGTATTTTATGCCGCTTGTATTTATTTTACAAGAATTCAGCTTACATTGCCAGCCGCCTCTATCAGCGAAACATTATTTACAAAATTTTTTCAGGGAGCGGCTCGTCGCGCTGGTATGACAGATACTTCTGTTTTCCTGCTTGGATTTGATACGATTGCTCTGCAAGCCGAAAAGAACCTGTGGAGTCTCTCGGAATGGGTAAAGCAAAATAATACTCTCAACCTTTATCTGCAAAGTAATCCAACAGCAAAGATAGCGGAAAATTTTATGTCCTCAGTTCCGCCTGACGAAGTTTCGCTGGAAGTATGGATAGAATGGAAAAATCGAATCAATCAGTATTTTAAAGAGTTTGGTCGTACCGCTTATGAATTTGATTTTGCATATTCCACACCGCAGGAAACACTTACACCAACCTTTGAATCCATAAAAACCTTTGTAGAAGGCAAAGGTGAAAGTCCTTTTTTACGTCAATCCAAATTTGAAAAGCATAGGAAACAGGCAGAAGAAGAAATTTTACAACATATAGGTGGCTCACGCAAAAAACTGTTTTTGAAGTTGCTCCATTGGGCGCAGGAAACTGCTCCTATGCGTGAAAATGCTATTTATTGCATGGGAATGGGGCATCCTCTGATTCGCCAGATGTTTCATGAAATTTCAGCACGCCTTATACGTGGCGGAGCTACTTCGCATATAGATGATATATATTGGCTCACAAAATTGGAATTGGAAAAACTCATAGTACAGTTAGACAAAAATATACCTTTATCCGATAGAAAAAATTCGATACTTGAGCGAAAAGCGGAACTCAAAAAGTATCAGGGCTATGTGTCACCAGCTCAGTTACCTGAGAAGAAAGTAAAAAGCATATCACATGCACCACAGAAACAAAAAGATGGAAAAACCGTGTTGAGGGGTATAGGAACCAGTTCTGGTGTTGTGACAGCTCGTGCCTGCATACTAAATAGTCCGGCAGATTTTAAAAATTTCCAGCCAGGAAGTGTTTTGGTTGCCGTTACTACAACTCCGGCTTGGACACCCTTATTTGCCTCTGCAAGTGGAATTGTAACGGATATTGGAGGTCCTCTCAGTCATTCAAGTATTGTTGCGCGGGAATGTGGTATCCCTGCCGTTATGGCGACACACACAGCCACGAGAAGTATTAAAAATGGACAAATGATAACGGTGGACGGCTCAGAGGGGACGGTGACGATTGATGAATAAAAAGCCAATTTTCGCTTTAAATCTTGCTACTTTGGTGATTGCGTTAGGATATAGCTTAGTTCTTCCGGTCATGCCATTTTACATGGAAAATCTAGGTGCTGGCGGTCGTGAGCTTGGATGGCTCACTGCCGTATATGCTCTGGCACAAACAGTATGCGCACCTTTTTGGGGTGCACTGTCCGACCGAATTGGTAGAAAGCCGATTATCAGCATTGGTATTATAGGATATTCCATCAGTTTGTTCCTGTTCGGTTTGGCTTCATCCTTTTGGACACTATTTATAGCTCGCAGTTTATCGGGTATTTTGTCATCTGCTACGTCCGTTGCATCTTTGGCATATGTTGGAGATTCCAGCTCGGAGGAAGAAAGAAGCAAGAATATGAGTCAACTTGGAGCTTCAATGAGCATTGGCGTAATGATGGGACCATTATTGGGAGGCATTCTTGCAGGCTATTCGCTTGCGCTCCCATTTTTTACAGGCGCTGGCATTTCATTTATTGCCTTTCTACTAATTCTAACACTTTTGCCAGAGTCAATTGAGCGTTCAGGACAGACGGAAAAAAGAAAACCCTTTGATTTTTCAGACCTGAAAAGTATAATTTTGGGCTCAGCAGGAATGGTTTTGATACTTATTTTCGTTGTGCATTTCTGTCAAACAGGCTTGCAAGGAATTACGGGGCTGTATGTCGTAGATAAGTTTGGATTTTCCACTAAGCAAGTTGGTGTTATTTGGATGGCTCTAGCAGGTATTTTGATTGTAGTACAAGGCTTTTTGACTGGTCCTTTAGCAAAAAAAATTGGTGAGAAGCCACTAATACTGATAGGTGTGTTTTGCAAAGCCTTAGTAGCGTTTGCCATGGTATTGACAACTGGGTTTGTTAGTGTGTTGGTGGTTTTTGGCTTATTTGCGGTATCTTCTGCTATTACAGTACCCACATTAAACGCAACCCTTTCAAAAACTGACAATCAGCATAAAGGAACACTGATGGGATTTGCCAGTACCGCCGGAAATCTTAGCAAAGTTATTGCTCCTTTATTAACTGGGTATCTGTATGAAAGCAATATTGAATTACCATATATAACCACAGGAGGGATAGCCTTAATCGGAGTGGTTATCTGCTATATCTGGATAAAAAATCAAAAGAACAAATGATGGAAGAGGACGTTTATATGGAGGTTATACACAGTAACTAATCTGGTATAGAAATTCAATTGAGGCTTTTCTACTTTATTAAAGTCTTGCTACTACTTAAACCTATAATATCCTTAATTTATTATGACAAATTCCAATTCAACAGTTTTGATACATAAGGAGGTAACAATACTATGGAATAAAATAAAAAACGAAAGGAGATACGGACTATGAATCTTGAAAAACTTGAATTTGAAAAGCTTATAGAGCAAATCTCCACTCTTTACAGAGAGAAGAAATATTCACAGCTTAAAAGCATTTTAGCAGACATTAATCCAACTGATATTGCTGTTCTTTTTGATGAATTTCCAAATGAACAGAGGATTTTGCTCTTCCGTCTTCTTCCTAAAGAAGAGGCGGCTGAAACATTCGTTGAGCTTGACGGTGAAACGCAGGAGGCTCTCATCCATGCTTTTTCAGATACAGAGCTTCGTGAGGTTATTGACGAGCTTTACCTTGATGATACAGTTGATATTATTGAGGAAATGCCTGCAACAATTGTAAAAAGAATACTCAGAAATACTGATGCACAGACACGAAAATCAATTAACACTCTTTTAAAGTATCCTGAGGACAGCGCAGGCTCAATTATGACCCCTGAGTTTGTTGATCTGAAAAAGGATAACACTGTTGAGGATGCCTTTAAAAGAATAAGACGTACAGGTGTTGATAAGGAAACAATTTATACTTGTTACGTTACTGACAGCTCAAGGCATCTTATTGGTGTAACTACAGTAAAGGAACTTTTGTTACACGATTATGACGATAAGATTGAAGAGTTTATGGAAACAAATATAATTTTTGTAAACACGCATGATGATAAAGAAATAGCGGCAAATTTCCTTGATAAGTATAACTTCCTTGCTCTTCCTGTTGTGGATATGGAAAACAGGCTTGTGGGTATCATTACAGTCGATGATGCTATTGACGTATTGCAGGAAGAGAATACTGAGGATATCCAGAAGATGCACGCTATTCTGCCTAACGAGAAACCTTATCTCAAAACAGGCATTTTTGAAACATGGAAATCCAGAATTACGTGGCTTTTGTTTCTTATGATAAGTGCAACATTTACGAGTATGATTTTAAATGCTTTTGAGGACAAGCTTTCGGCACTGATTGTACTGACCTCGTTTGTACCTATGCTTACGGGAACAAGCGGTAATTCGGGAGGTCAGGCGAGTTCCGTTATTATCCGTGCTCTTTCACTTAAAGAAATAAATTTTAAAGATATTTTTAAAGTGATATGGAAGGAATTCAGAGTAGGTGTTCTGTGCGGAATTACACTTGCCACTGTCAATTTTGTTAAAATATGGTTTGTTGACAGAATATTGCTCGGTATGAGTGCTATTACTATTCAGGTTGATCTTGTAATCAGTCTGACACTTATAATCGAAATTATATTTGCCAAAATGGTTGGATGCGTATTTCCTATTCTTGCAGAAAAAATGAAGCTTGACCCGGCTGTAATATCATCTCCGTTTATTACGACGGTTATGGATGCGCTTTCACTTTTAATTTATTTCTGGCTGGCGACAATGATACTTCATATATAAAAAAGCAGTTTTTCAAACCTGTTTTTTTATAGTGGTGCGCCTGGCGGCGCACGTTTCTAACCAATGAAAGTCTGGAATCCGCCCGGTAGTGGGAAGGATATAGCCGAAGGCAAGGGTGTCCATCGTGAAGTTGAATCTGAAGGAAGCCGGATTTCGGGGAAAGTACTAACCCGGAGAGCAAACCTCTGGTCTGACGAACAGAAATCACATAGAAAGAATTTCAGTTCATGTGTGGAAACTATATCATGTTGACTATATCAAAGGGTTGCGGCAATATGGTTGATGAGCAAATGAGGAATGGCGCAATCTTTGAAAACAGGATCGATAGTGGTGTTTTGAGGAGGCTAAGTTATGATCAACATAATACCAGATGAGAATGATATGATTGCCTTGATTGGACAATCTTTATATGACGTATGGCAGAGGCTATGCGCTGCGATTGACGAGAAATACGATATGGATCGCATATGGAACAGCGGTGGCAAGTCCTGGACCTATGAATACAAATATCGCAGAGGCGGAAAAACACTTTGCGCCCTATATGCAAGGGAAAACTGTATGGGCTTTATGGTAATCTTAGGCAAAGATGAACGAGCCAAATTTGAAGCGATAAGGGATACTCTTTCTAATGCTGTTTGTAAGCAGTATGATGAGGCGAAAACCTATCATGACGGGAAATGGGTTATGTTTGAACCGACTAATACGGCTGATTTTGATGATTACATGAAATTGTTGGCTATCAAAAGAAAACCGAACCGAAAATGACAAATTTCCGTTTTGTTGAGCCACGAAAATATATCTATAAGTGAGGAATTATCATTATGAAATATACACGTACTGTGATTTCGGTGGTGGACATCAGTGCCGCAAGAAATTTTTATGAGGATTTGTTTGGATTAGAGGTGTTCCAGGATTATGGCAGAAACATTGCTTTTACCTGCGGCCTGGCATTGCAGCAGGATTTTGACTGGCTTGTAGATCTGCCAAAAGAAAAGATATTAAAGAAATCCAACAATGCGGAAATCGTCTTTGAGGAACAGGACTTTGACGGTTTTTTGAACAAGTTGAAAGAATACCCGGATATTGAATATCTGGGAGAAGTGATCGATCATAGCTGGGGCCAGCGGGTGATTCGCTTTTACGATTTGGACGGACATATCATTGAGGTTGGCGAGGATATGAAAATGGTTATAAAGCGTTTTCTTGCTACCGGTATGACAATGGAAGAAGTTTCTGTGAAAATGGACGCTTCCGTGGAGGATTTGACAAAACTTCTGAATAGTTAATGTACTGTGGACGGATAAACTAACCGGAATTTTATAGAAAGGAGCGATAAAATGCAATCAAAAAAAATAACCAAAGGATTACTTATTGTATATCTGTTAGCATTAACATGGATTATAATATTTAAACTACAATTTTCTTTTAAAGATATAGATCACTTGAGAAGTGTGAATCTAATTCCTTTCCGAGGTTCTGTTATCGTCAACGGAACAATAAGTTTTGGTGAGATATATAATAATGTTTTTGCTTTTATTCCTTTCGGAATTTTGTTATGTGCATTGCAACAAGAGAAGCCTTTCCTTAAAAAGTTTATTCCAATATTTCTGACAAGTTTGTTTTTTGAAACCGTACAATTTGTTTTTGCTATTGGGGCAAGTGATATTACTGACCTTTTAGCAAACACTTTGGGCGGAGTAATAGGCATGGGAGTCTTCTTCATTCTATCGAAAATATTTAAGGCAAAAGTAAATAAAGTTGTAAACATTTTTTCTTTAATAGGGGCTATCATTTTAGTGATGTTTATATGGCTTCTGCTTTTGTCAAATTGAAAAACGATTCGGAGTTGTGGAGGTATAATAATGGAATACAAAGTGGGTGATAAAAAACTTAATGCTTCAACTTTTCTCTCCTTTGTTAATCAAGTATGGCAAGGCGATTATGACATCGAAAGAACAAAGGAGGCATTATCTAAAACGCTGAATATAACCGCCTATGATGACAAAGTGCTGATAGGGTGTTTGCGTATTCTTTCAGATGGTTATTATTTTGGAACAATTACAGAGTTGCTTGTTCTTCCAGAATATCAAAAACAAGGAGTAGGAAGTAGACTTCTTCAACTTGCAAAGGATAATACGCCTACTATGTTATATTTTGGTTCACAACCGGGAGTAGAGGGATTTTATGAAAAGAATGGCTGTCAGAAGGGTCTGCAATCCTACACAATAGAAAAGAAAAGACAATAGCTAAATTCCAGCTTGTCGAGACTTTGAACAGATCCGAAAAATATAATTTGAAGGGAGAAAGATTTAATGAAAGAATTTAGTCAAGAAGCAGAACTGGTTATGATTGAGCGTTTCGGGAAAGACACAATTATCGCCTTGGCAACAACAGAAAACGGGATGCCTTATGTACGATATGTAAATGCTTATTACGAAAATGGAGCATTTTATATCATTACCCATGCGCTTTCAAATAAAATGCAACACATAAAGGATAACCCTGTTGTTGCAATCGCCGGTGAGTGGTTTACAGCCCATGGGAAAGGCGTTAGCTTAGGATATTTCGGGAAAACGGAAAATTGTCTGATTGCTGACAAATTGAAAAAGGTCTTTGCTGAATGGATCGATAACGGCCATACTGATTTTGACGATGAAAATACGATTATATTATGTATTCAATTAACAGAAGGAATTCTTTTCTCACATGGGACAAGGTATGATATAGACTTCTTTGGTAACTGATTGCGGCCTGCAAAAGCTATGCCTGCTATTGTGATTGAGAAGGGAAAATGTGAATCAATCAGTATGCTGGACTTGGAATAAAAAAATTCTTTGATCTGGAATACAAATTTTGAGCCGAGGGAGGTGCCAAATATGAGAAATTTTTCTATGCCGGAGCACATATCACCGACTTTAGAATTGGATGAACTTATGAGACTGAAACGCAGTTTGGAAACGACAGTTTCAAAAGAGTCATCAGATAGTGTAATGTTTGAATTGCCGTTAACACCAAATTCAACACCTGCAGAACGCGCGGAATGGGTGGAAAAGCTATCGTCTCTTCTGGAAAACAGGTTTGATGGAAATATCGTCAAAGAAATTCGTCAGAATTGTTATTGTAATGAAAATGGAAGATTGGAAGATACGGCTAAGGAACTGAAACGGTTATATAAATCCCTTAATAAAGATTTGCACCGCTTTGTATCTGCATTAAATAAAAATGGTGCCGGCTGGTATATAGAAGAAAATCAGTTATATACCAAAATGTTTACTTGTGAGTGTCCGATGTTAGAGGAGGCGGCTCTTTCACAATCCCTAACTTGGTGCCACTGTACTGCAGGATATAATAAGAAACTTTTTGAACTTGTTTTTGAGACTCCCGTGGATGTGGAAATATTGCAAAGCATACGACAGGGATTTGATTACTGTCTGCTGAGAGTCACGTTTAGCAAAGATTAGGATTTATCTTACATTAGGAGATGCCATGAAAGGATTTAACCGACCAAATCAATTATTTTCCCTCTGCGGTTTGAATTGCGGGCTTTGCCCCATGTTCTTGAATAAAAACTGTCCTGGCTGCGGCGGCGGTGAAGGAAATCAGTCGTGCAAAATCGCAAGGTGCAGCATGAAACATGACAGTGTTGAATACTGCTTCCAATGCAGTGAATACCCTTGCGGAAAATACGATCATATTGACGACTTTGATTCCTTTATAACACACCGAAGCCGAAGATCCGATATGGAAAAGGCCAAACGATTCGGGATAGATGTTTATAATGCAGAGCAGGCGGAAAAAGCAAAAATGCTGGAGGTTTTCTTGTCCAACTATAATGATGGCCGCAAAAAGACACTCTTTTGTGTAGCCGTCAACCTGTTGGAACTGCAAGAATTGCAAACGGTACTTAGGGAAATGGATCGTAAACCTGATATGGAGACACTGACGCTCAAAGAAAAAAGCGCCTTTGTCGCTGGATTACTGCAGGATGCAGCGGCAACGAAAAATATTGACTTAAAGCTACACAAGAAAAAGAGATAATGTATTTGAAAAAGCGCCACATCATTATCAGTTAGCCAAAATAAATCTATATTACTTAAAGCGAATTTCTGTTTGAAGTATCAAAAACTATGGATATAATGATAGATAGGTGGTGATAGAATGTTTAGAATAGGTGAATTTTCAAAGCTGGTGCAGGTATCTATTCGTATGCTTCGCTACTATGACGAGGTAGGACTTCTGACACCGGCAGAGGTTGACAAGTGGACGGGACACCGACTGTATTCAGTAAAGCAAATACCGCGTCTAAATAAGATTTTGTATTTGCGGGATAGTGGGCTGAATGTTTCGGAAATTGCGCTTGCCCTGACGATGGACGAGCAATCACTTCTTGTGCAACTTGACAAGAAGCGCATAGAGATAGAAAACGCAATACAGGCTGAACGAAAAAAACTGCGGAAGATCGAACTGGCAAAAAGTGAAATACAGGGTAATAAAGGAGAACTGCACTATAACATCTCCGTTAAGTCAATCCCTTCGTATCAGGTGCTATCCTTGCGGAAAATTGTACCAAACTACTATTCCGAGGGTGACTTATGGAAGGAACTTTCTACTTTCACAGAAGCGCAAAAAATCGAAATAACGGGCAATACATTTTCCATTTATCACGATATAGAATTTCGAGAGACAGATGTTGATATTGAGCTATGCGCCCCGGTAAAGAAAATGGGAATGGCAAAAGAGCCATTTTGTTTCCACATGACAGAACCAGTCCCATATATGGCCTATGCAATGGTTTATGGTGATTTTGCAAATATAAAAGGTGCCTACCTTGCCTTTGCCCAATGGTTGCAGAAAAACAGCGAATACAAAATGTCTAACCCGATGCGCCAAATCGTGCATAGAGGTCCGTGGAATGAGAATAACTCTGAAAAATATTTGATTGAGCTTCAAATACCGCTGGAACACGCATGATTGTATAGACTTTGAAATATCCTGCTAAAAATGCAGGGCATTTTTTATTTTTCCCTATTGCATCTCACATGATGTGAGGTCTTATACTGGTTTTACCAACAAAAGCAAGGAGGAAAAATATGACCTATCAATTAAAAGCCATTGGCAGAGTAAAAAATGATGAATTCGGCACATTTATTCAGTTAGAGCCGGGGTACATTCCCGGACTGCAAGCCTTAGAGGGCTTCAGCCACATCAATGTCCTTTGGTGGTTCAGCGATTGCGACAACGACGCAGACCGGAATGAATTACAGACAGAACAGCCCTATAAAGGCGCGCCCGAAGTCATGGGTGTATTTGCGACACGATCTCCTGCGCGTCCGAACCCTATTGCATTAACAGCGTCCGAAATTATCAACATTGATTTCACCAACGGCATGATTCGTGTTACATTCATTGACGCAAATGACAATACGCCCGTGCTTGACATCAAGCCGTACACTCCGAGTTTTGACAGGGTTGAAACACCCGGTGTTCCCGCATGGTGCAGCGAATGGCCGAAAAGCACAGAAGAGTCCGGTTATTTTAATTGGGTACAGGTGTTCAAATTTTAAGAAGGGGGTGGCTTATGAAATTACAGGATTATGCGCAGAATAAGCCTGTTCTTGAAACGGAACAACTTATCCTACGCCCTCTGCGAAAAGAAGATGTTTCAGATTTGAAAGAATGGTTGGGTGACAGTTCCATTTATCAGTATTGGGGAAAACGCCCCGGGAAAAGTGACTTAAACCCGGAATTGCTTTTTCAAAAGCCGGAGAAACCCACAAAAAGTTTTCATTGGGGTATTGTTCACAAACAAGATTATAAAGTCATTGGGGATATGTGGGTGTATCTCATTGAAAATGACCGCATGGCAAAAGTAGCATTTCGCCTTTCTCCTGCCTATCAAGGCAACCGACTTATGACAGAAGCGCTGGCGAGAGTAGCTATCTTCTGCTTTGAAGAAACAGAATTGCAGCGTCTTTGGGCTGATGTTCATGTACAAAATATTGCATCGTATAAAACTTTGGAAAAAGCAGGCTTCAAGCGTGAGGGACTTATCCGTGAGGGTAAAATGGTAAACACATACTGCGATTACTATTTGTACGGTATGACTAAAGCTGATTATATTGAAATCACCGATAAGGGGGCTACCCCCTTACGAGCACTTTGAACGCTTTTTCCGAAAGAACTAAATCCATATAGCCCCAATCTGCTGAACGACGGCAAAAGAAAAATCATACGCTTGATGAGCGTTGATTTATAACTGGCAAGCCCTAAATTGACAAGGAGAAAAAATGGAACATCAAAACAATAATATAAGGAACCGGTAGAGATCAAGGACGAGGAAAAGGAAAAGGATTTGCTATGGTTTCGTGTGTATTGCGCTCTGCTTACTTATAGCAGGTGCCACCTTTGGTGCCGTAAATCTGCTAAAAGGCAGTAAAAGTCCTCCCTCTCCCGACAATGGAATTACAAGTAGTAACGAGAGTTATTTCCAAGAGAATCACAAGCAGAACGAAGCAGTTGCTCCTGTACCTGGGGCGGTTGATTCTGTTGGTTCAATTTCTGTGGACGTCGCAGCAAAGAATGTAGTTGTAATGAATGCCGACACCAATACCCTGCTGTATCAGAAAAGCAGTACAGACAAAATTGCGCCAGCCAGTACAGCCAAGATGATTACAGCGTTGACGGTACTTGATTACTGCGACTCAGAAGATGAAATGACGGTAGGTACTGAGATAGAACTGATGCACGAGGGTTCGTTCAGGGCGTGGCTTAATCAGGGCGATGTTCTGACAGTAAGACAACTTCTGGTAGCCCTCTTGCTCCCCTCCGGTAATGACGCAGCTTATACGCTTGCGGTCAATACCGGAAAGAAAATTGCCGGCGATAGCAGACTGACAAATGAGCAAGCCATTAATGTGTTCATGGATAAGGTAAATGAAAAAGCACACATGCTTGGTGCTGAAAACTCAAACTTTGTGGCTCCAGAGGGATATGATGCTGAAGGGGAATACACTACTGCTTATGACCTTGCCATCATAGCGCAGGCGTGTTTGGATGATCCCTACATTTCAGAGATTGTAGCAAACTATAAGTCATACCCAAAATGGGTTAGCGGCAGAGAGGTTACATACAACAACTCTAATGAACTTCTCAATCCCAACAGCCAATATTATTATCCCGAAGCCATTGGCCTAAAGACAGGTGCCAGCACTTTGGCGGGTAACTGCTTAGTTTCTGCAGCAGTAATTAACGGGAAAACTTATATTTGTGTAATGATGGGTTCCACTGTGGATGACAGATTTACTGATAGCATCACAATTTATGATAAAATCAAAGCTCACTAATTTTCATATACTTTGTGCGCCCGATAGAAATCCAGTGGTAACTGTCCTATTTCTCTATAATGGATATGGTGAGAGTGAAACGAGGTGAAAATATTAGACTTGCAGCTTCTATGAATTACCGTAGTTACCGCTATGGATACTGCCTGTTTCCTGAATTGATGTACTTGAAAATATTGCAGGGTAGGTCTGTTGCCTGCCGGAATGGGTCAGTCTGCCTCGTGTAGATTGGCCCATTTTGTGCATAAAGGAGGTGTCCGTACATGCGAATTCTTTTATAGCTTTGCGAACCCACTTGCCTGCCTTAAAAAATAAAATAAAAATATTTTCAAAAAACTTTCCGGTTTTGCACCCTGAGATGTGTTCCGGTTATGTGAGGAGGCGAAAAAACCAACCAGCTCAATTCTGCAAAAAGGAGGGATGTGTCATGGGAGTTCCCTCTGATAACCGTGAAAAGCGTATGGTCGCCATGTTTGACTCGTTCAGCAAGACGGTGGCTCGCAATTTCAGCAGAAACTTAAAAAGGGCGAAGGAAAACCGGGACAAACACTTTTCAGAAGAACCGATAGACTATATTCTTGAACTTTTAAGCCACGAGGACAGGTATCCGTCCGACTATTTTGTGCTTTTTGCAGATGGGTTATCCTGCGTGGTCTACAGTGAAACTTTATATAAAGCACTCCTTTCCCTACCGGAAAAACAGCAGAAGGTATTGTTGCTTGACTTCTGGTATGATTTGACGGATGAGGAAATTGCAAAAAGCCTGCAAATAAAAAGTCAATAGTAAATTGATAATTTCAGGAAAAAAGTTTTATGCAGGATATTAGGCATAACAAACAGACCACCGGGTATCGCTGGTTTAAAACAAAAATATAC
>CAJTFB010000070.1 GCA_910575665.1 Eubacteriaceae bacterium | reverse complement strand
GTTGGGATTGGGTTTTCCCATTCTGGTGAAGGGAGACGAGGGATTTTTTGAAATCTTCGTCATATTTGTTGTAGTTGTTTGTAGCCATGAAAAGCCTCCTTTTTTGTGTGTAGTTTATTGTAGCATATGGTGCATATCTGTGTCTACTTTTATAGTATAGCTCCAAATCAACAAAATGGTACAGTCAAAGGAAGCTATGGAGAGAAATATCCATGCCTATGATGAAGATGTAAAATGGCAGTTGGCAGAGCCGGGGACATTGATGAGCGCAAAAAACTATCGGGAGAAAAAGGCACTTCCACTTGTGGAGAAATTAAAAGAGATAGTAAAAAGTCTGACTATTAAATGCGTACAGCTTACCGAGCAGGGCAAGAAGCTGACCGCTAAAGTGGACGGGCAACAAGTACAGATTAGCCGCTTGACGGACAAGGTTATGGAACAGAGCGACACCATATACCGATTGCAGGAAAAAGCGACTGATTTAGGACGTTTGGAGCGTCATTTAGGCAAGGAACAGGTGCAGTTGATAGTGGAACGGTCAAAGGCAATAGAACAGGCAGAAAGGGCAAATAAACGCTCGGAACGTGCCTTTGAAATGAGCCGATAGGAAAGGGGATTGATAGGATATGACAGATATGGAGAAAAAAGTGATGATACGGCTGTGCGCTAAAATCGTGGCAGAAACAGACCTTTACGAAACGGATAAGGAAGTGCAGAATCTGATAGATTGGGTGTGTTTATCGGAGCAGATAAAAGAAAACAATAATACAATTCGTAATCTGATCTGGGAATATAAAAGGATAGAGCCGGATTGCCGGGAGGGAGTACGGACGCAGTTGGAGCGTATGAAAGAACTTTGTAAAGAGCGTAATAATCTGTATGAGAAGCAGAATGACTTGAAGGGGCAGAAACAGCAGATTGAAAAATCATTGGAGCGATAAGAAATGTGGGGCGTAGCGGTTGCTATGTCCTGTATTTTTTGTGGTAAATAAGGAATAAAAGTGGTATAATCAAATGAACAAAGCAGGAGTTAAAGAAAAAAATGGAAGATAAAAAGATATTGCTTGATAATATTGATAAAATTCATACAACCGAAATGGGAATTGATAGAATTAAAAGAAACCTAAAAATAGATACAACAGATGTTGTTGAGTACTGTAAAAATAAAGTGTTAGATAAAAATTGTAACATATACAAACAGGGCAAAAATTGGTATTGTGAGATTGAGAATATAAAAATTACTATCAATTCATATAGTTATACAATTATCACGGCACACATTGTTAAATAAAATCGAAATTTTGAAGGAGGAATGAAGTATGGTTAGTGATTTTTTAGGAGCAGCATTTCCGTGGATTTTAATTGGTTTATTTGTAGCTATCAGTTGTTCTCTTATGAGCAAAAAAGAGAAATAAATCCATGTTTGTAGTAAGATGAAAAAAGTGTTGTTACGCTTTAGGAGATTTTAAACGCTTATTTTATAAGGGATTTAACAGTAAAAACTATGATGGCGGTATCTTGTACCAGTATCATCAAAATAGGGGGTATGTTGCGTAACAGGAGCGATTATATAAAATTTCCTTATTGATGTAATAATTACATGGTGCTAGCACCATGTAGATATGGCAGACAAGGAGAAAATCTGTGATACCCGTATGATACCTGTTTGCTCTGAAACTGTAAATACGGTGTAAAATATGAATATTATAGCTATGAAAATCCTTAAAAAACAATCAAATATTTAACAATTATGTTATAGCTATAGGGAGTTCGAGTGATGAAATGGGCTTCAAGAACCTAGTGTTTATGCGGTTTCCAAACAAATTTGTTTAGACTCTGGCAACGATTTGGCAACATTTCGGGTATCACTCGTTAGATAAAAGAATACTTCAATAACAGAAAAACCTTACTGATTTTCAGATATGACAACTGAAAACTGGTAAGGTTTTTTGCGTTCATTTTTTCTTCTTGCGCTTTGCTTCTTTTTTGTCTGTACTTTCTGCTTCTTTGGCAGTGTCATTGATAAAGTCAAACAATTCCTGCGGAGGAACCTTTGCCCAGATTTGGTGCGTGTCAAGTTCTGGATATTTGTACCGCCACTCGTCATATTCTTCTTTGGTGATTTCGCCCTTTTCCAGTCTGGCGGCTTCTGACTGCCATGCGTGGAACATTTTGAACATGGATGAATAGGTGGAGTAATCGGACTTATCCAGACGCAGGCAGATTTCCCCGTCAATCTCACCGATTTTCAGCCCGTACATATCTTCCAGCGCAAAGAGGGTGTGCATAAGCCCGATATTCGTATCAATATCCGGCACGGTGAGGGCGTGGGTGCTGATACCGAAAAGGTTCGCCATTTCTTTTACAAGGTCATGCTTCGGCACTCTGGCTTCGGATTCATACTGTGCCATACGGACATCAGAGGTCTTTCCGAGGAAGCCGAGGATTTCGCCCAGTTGCTTCTGTGTCATGCCTTTTCTATTGCGAAAAAATTTGATACGTTTGCCGATTGCCATAATCAAACCTCCGTTGTAGTGGTTAAGCACAGCCATGCCAGCTCGATTCCGCTGTGCTTCATCTCACTGTGGCGGTGCGCCATATACGCCTGTCATAAACCAGTCTAGCGTGTGCAAGCACCCGCCGTCCTGTTTTCTGCCAGTCGTGCATGGCTGTACTTAAACAAATTTGTTGAATTTAGTATAGCATGAGAAAATGGAAATAGCAAGAATAACTTAAATAAAAAAAGTTAAGATTCTTTTGAAAACCACTTGACTTAACGGAATTTATTTAGTATTCTATATGCAGGACTTAAACAAAAATAGTTAGAAAGGAGAAGAAAACTGAATGACAGAAAAATCATTTATGACAGTGGAGGAAGTGGCAGCGGAATTGCGTGTGTCGAAGTCAAAAGCCTACCAGATTGTAAGGGAACTGAATACAGAGTTGCAAAAACAGGGTTATCTGACCGTGACAGGACGTGTGAACGCTACATTTTTTCATAAAAAGGTCTGTTACAGCGAATAAGGAAGGAGAGTGATTAGAAGATGGCTGTATACAAAGACAATGCAACTGGAACGTGGAGGGTTATCTATCGTTTCACCAACTGGAAGGGGGAGAGGAAGCAGACACAAAAAAGGGGCTTCGCAACGAAAAGGGAAGCGTTAGCCTGGGAACATGAAGCTATGCTTAAACAGGGGGCAAAGCTGGATATGACTTTCGGCAGTTTTTTTGAGGTATATGAAGCCGACAAGAAACAGCGTGTCAAGGAAAGCACATGGGAGTCAAAAAGCCATGTGATACGGACAAAGATTTTGCCATACTTTGAAAACCGCAAAATTGCAGAGATTGAAGCAAAGGACGTGATAGCGTGGCAGAATGAACTGATGGCATATAAGGACGAGAAAGGCAAGCCCTATTCCGCAGATTATTTGAGGACGATACACGCACAGCTTACAGCGATATTCAATCATGCAGTAAACTTTTACAATCTTCCCTACAATCCGGCAAGGAGGGCGGGAACGATTGGGAGCAAAGCTGTAAAGGAAATGGACTTCTGGACGAAGGAAGAATATCTGAAATTCTCCGAAGCCATGATGGATAAGCCACGTTCCTATTATGCGTTTGAAATGCTTTACTGGTGCGGTATGCGCTCCGGTGAACTGCTTGCCCTCACTCCGGCAGATTTCAATTTTGAGAAGCAGACGGTCACGATCAGCAAGACGTTTCACCGTTCCAAAGGGCGGGATATTATTACAAGCCCAAAGACGAAGAAAAGTAACCGCACAATCAAAATGCCGCCTTTTCTCTGTGAGGAAATGCAGGAGTACATCAAAATGCTTTACGATATTAAGCCGGATGAAAGATTATTTACCGTCACAAAATCCTATCTTAATCACGAGATGGAGAGAGGGGCGAAACAGGCAGGTGTAAAGAAGATTCGTGTGCATGATATTCGTCACAGCGCAGTTTCGCTTTTAATCAACATGGGATTCTCGGTACTGGCGATTGGGGAGCGCATGGGGCATGAAGCGGAGAAGATTACATACCGGTATGCACACTTGTTTCCTACTGTTCAGACAGAAATGGCAGAAAGATTGGAAATGGAGCGAATGACAAAGGAGGATTAGAAAAATGGATAAGGCACTTGATTACAAAGGAAGATGGCGCAATCATACGGTGGCGTTTAGGGTTTCGGACGAAGAAGCAAAACTGTTAAATGATTTAGTGGCATTGTCGGGGCTGACTAAGCAGGACTATATCACTAGGCGGCTCTTATGCCGGGATGTGGTGGTGCAGGGCAATCCGAGGGTGTATAAGGCTCTGAAAAACCAGATGGCGGCAATCCATGAGGAATTAAAGCGTATGGAGAGCATAAGCCCGGACAATGATGAACTGCTCTACACATTACAAGTTATTGCAATCACGTTGGATGGTCTGAAAGGAGAAGATGAATGACAGGAAAAAGAAAAACGACTGCTTCCGTATCATCTGTTGGCGCAGATGGGAAACAGCCGAATATTAAAAAAGACACTGAAATTATAGCAAATGAAACCGCACAAATCAATCTGCAAGCCACAAATAACTGCAAAAGCCCGGAGAAATCCGGGTGCAGTTTGCAGACGGTTTCCATGACAGAATTATATGACACGCTTTACCCGCCGAGGTCGCCGGTTGTAGATGGCTTTCTGTATGGCGGCACGTATCTCTTTGTAGGTGCGCCAAAGGTAGGGAAATCCTTTTTTATGGGGCAGCTTGCCTATCATATAGCAATGGGGATTCCTCTGTGGGATTATCCCGTCCGTAAAGGAACAGTCTTGTATCTGGCTTTGGAAGATGATTACGCAAGGCTTCAGCGGCGGCTTTCACAAATGTTTGGTATAGAGAGCGCAGACAATCTCTATTTTGCGACACAGGCAAAGACGCTGAAGGAAGGCTTGGACGGTGAATTAGAGGAGTTTGTGAAACAGCATACAGATGCAAGGCTGATTATCATTGACACTCTGCAAAAGGTGAGGGAAGTCGGCGGGGAAACGTTCAGCTACTCGAATGATTATGAGATTGTAACAAAGCTGAAAGCGTTTAGTGACAAGTATGGTATCTGCCTGTTAGTGGTACACCATACCCGCAAGATGGAATCCGGTGACAGCTTTGATATGATTTCCGGCACAAACGGATTGCTTGGGGCGGCTGATGGGGCGTTTATTATGCAGAAGAAAAAGCGGACGGACAACACGGCGATTCTGGATATTGTGGGGCGTGACCAGCCAGACCAGGAACTGACAATCGAGTTTGACCGTGAGCGTTGTATCTGGAAATTTAAAAAGGCAGAAACGGAACTTTGGAAACAGCCGCCGAACCCGCTTCTGGAAGCCATTAACGGACTTCTGACGGAGGATAGACAAGAGTGGGAAGGAACAGCAACGGAACTTCTGAAACTGTTGCCGGATATGCAGCTATCGGCAAATGTGCTTTCCAGAAGATTAAATGTAGTAAACAGCCAGTTATTAAATGACTATGGCATTTTCTATGACAATAAACGGGGGCATGAGAGAAGAATCATTTTAAAGCGGCTGGAACGGAACGAATAAAAAGCGACGATATGCGTCGGTTGCGACGGTATTTCAGATAGCGGGGCGGTATAGAAAATACCGTCGCTATCGGCGCAAACCGACGCAGAAAGGGATATAAAATGAAAAATGTGCAGATACCTTATGATTTGTTTATGGCGTTACTCCGGTATCATCTGGTGGAAGATGGTTCTTGTGCTGATGAAATCCGGCGAGGGCTGGAAAAGAAACTAGAAACTGGATTCTATGGTGCGCCATGAACTGTACGCAAAATATAAGACAGCGCCAACGGAAGAAGAAAGAGAAAAAGCCAGAAAAGAATATCTGGATAAGCGGGGAGTGCCGGACAGCTTCCGCTGGTAGTTTTTCCTTCGGCGATAATTAACAGGGGCGTGACACGCCCCCTGTCTATTAGCTGACAAGGAAAAATGAAGGATTGCCGCATGGAATGAAGCGTCGGACAATGTGGCACTGACAGCGGCAGTGGAAAGGCTGGAACAGCCGCCCGTCCGTAGGACGGTATGCTATCCGAAGGATAGCTTGCCCCCGGCAGGGCGCAAAACCTGCTTGCAGGTTGCATTTTTGTTGGCGTAGCTGATAAAAGTGCTTTTGCGTTACTTTCGCAGAAAGTAACAAAGGAGGGGCTTCGCCCCGATACTTCCCGGACTTCTAATGTTCGGGAAGGTTCTTCTATTTTGTGCCGTATCCGGCACTGATTACCCTTAAAGGGGAGAAAGGACAGAGTGATTGAAACGAACAATCAGTTTTACCACAGGGAAAGGCTCGGTCAACCATAACAGCAGAAAATTTCATGCAACTAATATTGACCCGGAACGCAGCCACTTAAATATAGAATATTTCAATCAAAATATCAAGGACGTATATCACGAATTATTTGATGAAGCCCTTGCCCGGTACAATGAGAAGCAAACCCGGAATGACCGCCGGATTGATGATTACTATGAAAAAATATTATCCGGCAAACAGGAAAAGCCATTTTATGAGATTATCGTGCAGATAGGTGATAAAGATAATATGGGGGCAAAGACAGAGGATGGGCAACTTGCCGGAAAGATATTGGACGAGTATATGAAAGGATTCCAGAAACGCAATCCAACACTTAAAGTGTTCAGTGCCCATTTACATATGGACGAAGCGACACCTCATCTGCATATAGATTTCATTCCTTATGTCACTGGAAGCAAGCGGGGGCTTGAAACGAGGGTATCTTTGAAGAAAGCACTGGAGGCACTTGGATTTAAGGGCGGTACAAGAAGCGAAACGGAACGAAATCAATGGTATGCTCATGAGAAAGAACAGCTTTCCGCACTTATGCTGAATCATGGAATTGAGTGGGAGAAAAAGGGAACACATGAAAAACATTTGTCCGTATTGGACTTTAAAAAACAGGAACGGTTAAAGGAAGTTGAAGAACTGGAAAAGAAGAAAACGGAATTGCAATCAGAAAATCAATCCTATGAGGAAATCAACGAAAATCTAAAAGGGCAGTTGAGCGAATTAGATGATGAAGTCCGTTCCATACAAAACGGCATGGAGAAATCAAAAAAGGAAGCAGAAAGCGCAAGGAAACAGGCGGACAAATACCAGAAGCGTATGCAGGAACTCGCCCCGATGGTGAAGGATATGGAACACATGGCGGCAAAATTTTCAGACAATCCAGAACAGGTGCTTCCAGAAGCCGGGAGCATAGAAAGCGGAAAGTCATACCGGGAGAAGAAAGCAAAGCCGCTGATGGAGAAGATTGTAAAGGTATTACGTTCTGTTTATGCCTCATATCTGGACGTTTCCAGAAAGTTTGATAAGCTGCAACTGTCTTATAATCGGACTGTGGAAAAGGCAAATAATCTATCTGACCGTTTCCATGAAATTTATACAGAGAATCAGGAATTAAAAGAAATCGTCCGGGATTATGAATGTGTAAAGGCGGTGCTTGGAAAGGAGAAAGTGTCTGGCATTGTTCAGATGGAGAAACAAAGAGAGCAACTATTGAAGGAGCAAAAGCGGGCAGAAAGAAGGAAACAGAATCGAGAAGCCCGGTGATAGCCGGAGGGCTGCTTAAAGCCCTCTTAGGTGTCATACAGCGAAGCCTTGCCAGTTTGTCAAGGGCGGCGACAGCCGTTTATTTACCCTTGACAGGCTGGTGGGGCTTTGCTATTTAGCGGAAGATTCATTCTCTCTGATACCTAAATCGCCTTGGAAAATATCAATCATGATTCTTGCGCCTAAGCGGAAACCGTCAATGAACATTTCTGAAAATTCATAGGGGATTACATCAAGCTGTTCGTCCATGATTTTAATAAATTGTTTATCAAGCGGCGGCTCTAACTTGCTTAAAGTTTCAATGAAATTGTCATAGTGCTTATAGTGACTTTGATGGATTTGGCGGTATTCTTCACTTCTGGGAGAATATTGCTCTGCCGGGAAAATGTTGCCCTCGTACAGTTCTGTCAATATGCTTTTCATAAATGCGCTCCTTTTACTAAAATATAATATTTGACATCTAGTAAATGTCAATTCTTTTATAGTTTAGCATATAATAGAGAAAATGACAATCACTAAATGTCAAACAGGAGAGGATTTATGTATAAGAATAAGGCGGCTGATGGTGAAAATAATATATGCGGGCAGAAAGTAAAGGAAATCCGGGAACGGCTTCCAGAGAAGACTTCACAGAGGAAGCTGGCAGATATGTTGCAAATGGAAGGGCTGGACTTGGATAAAAACGCTGTGCAAAGGATTGAGAGTGGCAAAAGGTTTGTGACAGATATTGAGTTGAAGGTTATTGCAAAGGTGTTGGGGGTGAGTTATCAGGATTTGTTGGATAGCTGATAAGAAAAATGCGTCATGTCTAAAACTTAAGCCACGTTTTGTGGGAAATTCAATTTCTTCTAATTTATTGTAAAGTAACCAAAGGGGATGACAAGAAAAAATAGGTTTGTGGATAGATGTAATATTATAAAATAGAAATTTTTTAAGGGGATCAGAAGAAGATGGAGAGGATTAAAAAAGCGTATTATATATTTGCAATTTCGTTTATATACTTTCTTTTAGAGATTACATTATATCGAATTGTTCAGAACATTGGATTACAGAAATATTGGGGAATTATACCCATATTAACATATGTCGCTTCGCGTTTAGCTAGAAAGTATAATAGAAAAATAGTTGATGAAAGCATACTAATTGAAAGTTCCAATTTATTAGCGCTAGTTGCTTTTTACTGTTCTATCAGTAATAATAAAATGTATAGCTTTATTTGGAAAGAATACAGCCTTTTTTCTTTTATCACATGCCTATTTTTATTTTCAGCATTAATGGTAGAGCGATGCAATTTAAAGCAAAATAATGGAAGTGAAAAAGTAAAAGAAAATTATTTATTTAATCTATTTTATTTAAATACATCAAAAACACATGAAATTGCAATGCTGATTGATAACAAGATTATGAAAACAATTGAGGAAGAGCAAACATCAGAAGAATTATTAAAATATAATATGTCTGCAACATATGGAAAAAAGGATATTGCTAAAAACGAAATAGGATATACTATTGAAGATAGTTCCAAAAGGAGAGTATATGAGAATTTTGATGTTAAGACAACGAAGTCTATTATGTTACGAAAAATTTATGAAGCTGCTGTGCATAATTCGAAAGAAGAGCTTTTGGGGGGTGACTTGGTACTTTTTGAGAATATTGAGTTACAGCAATGTAACGCTGATGACATAGTAATGATTTTAAATGTTTTACAAGACAGTAAAATTAAAAATCAAGAAAACGATGATTTGGAAATTAATTTGAATAAGATGATGGAAAGAATGTTAGATGATTTTACAATAGATTATGTTTTTAAATATAAATGGTGTAAGGATAAAGAAAAAAAGTATATAATTCAATTGCCTTATAAATCATCTGGAAACTTTGAAAATGGATATCAACATAACGATTTGCAGTTAGGCAAATTAAGTCTAATAGGAATATATCGAGGAGAGGTGAATTTTTCAGAGAGAGACAGCATATCATCGAAATTTTTAGAGATGATCGAAAAATCGTTTGATTCTAATGAAACAGTAAGTAGAAAAGATAAAATTATGAAATTAAGCTACAATGAAAAGGTGGAAAATTCTTTTGAATTTAAGTTTAAACACCATAAACTAGAAGGACAAATATCATTAATTGATGTTATAGCTATTATTCAAGAAATAAATATTGATAGTAAAATGGAGAAGGATTAAAAATGTTATTTGTATATGAAAATATTGAGAAACGAAAGCAATTCAAAGAACAATATAATAATTATAATTTTGTTGGATTATCATTTTTTCTTCGTGAAAGCGATAACTTAAATGATATTTTGCATATCTTACAAAAAAAGAATTTTATTCATTTTATAGTTGATATTACGAATTTGATTAGGGATGGAAACTATTTTAAGGTGTATACTGAGAGACTTCTCTGGTTTTTGGCAAATTATATTGAGGATGTGCATTTTTGTATTAATGAAATGTACTTGGATGAATTTATGCTATGGTTTCCAGATTTTATTGATGAAGAGGATATTGATAAAACTTTTAGTAAAACAGAAGAAGAACAGGGAATTCCAAATAAGAAAACAGTAATTACGAATTATAAAAAACCATGTAAAATATATGTGTATGATAAAATTCAAACAATGGAAAACCTTGATAAAAAAAGAATAGTGCCAATTAGTGAACTAATTGAGAAATATGAAGGTATATATCTTCGATATAATATAGAAGATATTGAAAAAAAGCTTAGATTAGAAGAAATTGATTTTATAGATATATCTTCTATAACACAAGCAGTCGAATTGAGAAATGACATACTTTTACAATCAGAAATTCTTTTTTGGCAAATCACAACTGTATATAATAAAAGTTTTTGCATAAAAAGAGATTATATTTGCGCCTTGGAAGAAAACTTTCCATTTATATTTACTGAAATTGTTGAAATAGAAGAACGGGTAGAAGAACCGGCAGAGGACAAAAAAATAGAGGGCGACAACAAATACATTGATATAAATAAGATTGCGAATGAAATAAATAATGTTTTAAAAGGACATGACGATTTTAAAAAAGATTTTAAAAGAAATTTACTAAAGTATTCTTTTTTAAATAGTATAGGCGAGCGAAGAATTTTTTCAATAATGATTTGTGGTGAATCAGGTATTGGAAAAACAGAGTTTGCTAAAATTGTTTCAAAGAAATTGTATCCAGATGAAGAGCTAATTAAAATAAACTTTGGAAATTATTCAACAGAGGGAGTTCTTAATAGCCTTATTGGTTCTCCGTTAGGATATGTTGGGAGCGAAGAAGGAGGTGAACTCATAAATAAAATAGAAAAATCTAAATCAAAGGTTATCCTAATTGATGAGTTTGAAAAGGCTACTAAAAGTGTATATAATTTTTTTTATGAATTACTAGAGGATGGAGTATTTACGGATCGCCATGGTAAGAAACATGATTTGAATGGTTATATGATTGTATTTACATCTAATATGCATCAAGAAATATACCAGGATCATATCCCGGATTCATTAAAGTCAAGATTTGATATGGTGTATTATTTTGTAGGGGTACCAAAACAAGATAAGTTAATATTTATACATGATAGTGCTATAAAATTGATAGATAAATTAAAAATTAATTTTGGAAGAGAAGTTAATTTTAGTTGTATAAAAGATGATTTAGAAGCATTAGCTGTTTATAATAATTTAAGAGATATAAAAAGAAAAGTAGAGGATATTGTTTTTCAGGAATTTTTTGAAGGAAAAGGTGATAGTGTAATAGAAAAAAATATTATGTAAATCAATTGACTCTAAATATGATACAATGTATAATGTCAATGGCAACATTTTGGCAACAGAAAATCAGTAAGCCAGAATAATTGATGTAATTGAAGTAAAAAACGGCGTGAATTTGCACAAAAATTAAACAAATATGATTAGCAATAACAAAGAACACGCCGAGTTCGAATAGTCGGAGCTAAGCCGCAAAGCCCGTAAACACTAGGGTTTGGCGGCTTTTTCTCTTTCTCATTGCATTACGATTGCATTTTTCTATTCAACCTCTCTGTGATAGATTGCGGTGTGCTGATTGCTTGTGTAATCTGCAATGCTGTGTGAAGCGGGTGTGTATGTCAGCACGCCCGTTAATTTATTGGCAACTTCAAGATTGCTGTTAGGGTACAAATGCCCGTATGTTCCTAAAGTGGTCTGTATCTTCTCATGCCCTAGACGCTCTTTAATCAAAAGCGGGTTTTCTCCCATGCTGATTAAGAGGGAAGCGTGGGAATGTCTTAACGCATGGATTTTGATACGGTGTACGCCTGCAAGCCCGGCAAGTTTCTCTAAGGCTCTTGGAAGTGTGTGCTTACTGGTCGGAATACTGTTGTAGCTCAACACCAGATCGCAGCCTTTCAGTACCTTTTGTTGAACCTCACGCCACGCCTGCAACTCCTTTATGGTGTCCGTGTCGATATAGATTGTGCGGACGCTTGCCTGCGTCTTTGGCTCAACAAACTTGTAATCGTCCATTGATTTATAGTACAGGGTTTTTGTAATGCTTAAAAGTCCCGTTTCAAAATCAATGTCAGACCATTGCAGGGCGGCGGCTTCGCCTATCCTCATGCCCGTCATAAACAGTACCCAAAAGGAAATGAAAAGGTAATGTTCGTAATAATCGCCCTTGTAGAGCAGGGAAATCACTTTCTGAAATTCCTCCAACGTCCAGAAGTCAACCTTTGTCTTTTTGCTCTTGATGTTCCCTATCATGCGTGACGGGTTTTTCTTTGCAATCCCTAAAACAATAGCCCGGTCAAATGCGATAGAGAGCATACCCTGTATGATGTGGTATAAAAAAAGTTGACACCACATTCTCAAGGATTTGAGATATAATCAAGAGAATAAGGAGGGAACAAAATGGCAGAAAACAGACAATATGA
>CAJTFB010000069.1 GCA_910575665.1 Eubacteriaceae bacterium | reverse complement strand
TCTGTCTTTGAATACATAGAAGGCTATTATAACACCAGAAGACCACACAGTTCCCTCGGTCTCCTGACCCCAAACGAGAAAGAAATGTTATACTGGGAGCAGCACTAAGCTGCTGCTCTCAAAAATAAATTACACAAAAATGTGTCCATTCTCTTGACTATAGTCCATCCGGATATCTGGTAAGGACTCCTCTTTATGTCCCTGGTTGACAGCGGTGGCGGCAAACTGGCCGCACCACGGATATACGCTCCCGCCTGCGTTTGCTTCTCCTTCGATGTGGATCCTGGAGCCGGAACAGATCAAGTCTTTTCCTGTATAGAGGTCTGCTGCTAGGTTGGCCTCATTGCAGTAGAGCTGGAGGTTTCTGTCCGACGCAAAGATTCCGTATTTTTCCAGCTTTGTTGTTTCTGACTGGAGGGTCTGCTTTGTGGTTGCTTTTTCTGCTGCCACTCCGGTCCCGGACAGGCTCTGCAGGGCGATGGCTGCCACCAGCACCAGGGCCAGGATTCGTCTTTGTATGTGGTGTTTGGTTCTTTTTTGGGTCATTGGTTTCATCGTTATTTTCATCTTTTGTCTCCTTTTCTCTTTCGTGTGTTCCGGCTCTGTAGGGCCAGGATTCGTCTTTGTATGTGGTGTTTGGTTCTTTTTTGGGTCATTGGTTTCATCGTTTATCTCCTTTTTGTGTGTCAGGGCTGTGTAGGGTTCCTTACCCGCTCTTCCCAAATGTCTTTCCTTATTCAGCATTATAATGCAGATCTGGATCTGATTCTAGCTTTTTCTCCTAATTTCTGGAACTTTCGTTCGACAAAATTCGACAAAGGGGTCAAAAATATAAATAAAATTGAAAAAAAGACGCAATTCAAAACTCATTAATAAGGTAGCTATTGACATATTCCGCTCTTGTGATATGATTATATTTGTGTAATTATGGCAAATTGCCTATAATTTAGTATAGGGAATTTTAAGAAAGAATGGAGAAATGAACATGTATAACATGGAAAAACAACACAAATTAGGTAAATTGCATGCCCTCGAACGAATCTGCTTTTTGCTGGATGAGGATTCCTTCCGTGAAATTGGTTCAAATATCACCAATCTGGAGGATGCTTTCAATATCAAAAAAGGACAGTTTCCGTATGACGGTGTTATCACCGGCTATGGTACGATCGGCGGGCAGAAGGTGGTCATCTATTCTGAAGACTTTACCGTGATCGGCGGCACTCTCGGCAAGCAGCACGGTTTAAAGATCGCCAATGCCATCAAGATGGCGATCGAAAACCGCTGCCCCATCATCGGAATCAACGATTCCGGCGGAGCTAGAATCCAGGAAGGCGTCAACGCCCTTGCCGGCTATGGTGAAATCTTCTATTATAATACAATGGCATCCGGATACATTCCTCAGATTTCCATTATCGCCGGAAACTGTGCCGGTGGAGCCGTATATAGTCCGGGAATCACTGACTTTATTTTTGTGATCGATAACATCAGCCAGATGTTCGTAACCGGACCAAAAGTTATCAAAAGCGTTACAAACGAAGACATTACCGCAGACAGCCTCGGCGGTGCCGGTGTCCACGCACAGCGCAGCGGTGTGGCTCATTTCCACGCTCCTTCTGAGAAGGACTGCTTCCAGAAAGTCAGAGATTTGATCGCTGTGATCCCTCCCTGCTATGAGGACGGCTGCATTCATACAAAAAAAGGGACAAGACTTCCCAAATATAATGAAAACTTACAGTTCAATGAATCTCTGGAACACGTGATCCCAGAGCACAGCAATCAGGGTTATGACATCCATGACGTCATTTACGGCATCGTAGATGAGGGTTCCTTCGTAGAGGTTCAGGAAGAATTTGCAAAAAATGTTGTAGTGGGCTTTGGCCGGATCAAAGGCGTCAGCATAGGTATCGTGTCCAATCAGCCAAATTTCATGGCAGGCGTGCTGGACTGCGATTCCAGTGACAAAGCCGCTCGTTTTATCCGCTACTGCGATGCCTACAACATTCCAATCATCACCCTGACAGACGTCCCCGGCTTCCTGCCTGGAAAGGACCAGGAGTACAAGGGAATCATACGTCACGGGGCGAAGCTTCTTTATGCATATTCTGAGGCTACAACGATAAAAATAAATATTATTCTGAGGAAAGCCTACGGTGGTGCTTATATCGCCATGAGCAGCAAGCACCTGCGTTCTGATTTTGTCTACGCATGGCCTACCGCAGAGATTGCCGTTATGGGCGCCGACGGGGCCGCTGATATCCTGTATGGAAAACAGATGAAAAATATGAATCCTGCCGAAAAAGCAGCCTTCCGCCAGGAAAAGATCGACGAATACAATGAAAAGTTCATGAATCCGGGAATCGCTTCCATGCACGGCTATGTGGATGAGATCATCAAACCCCAGGCGACCAGGGAGCGCATCTATGGCGACATTATGATGCTCTCTGACAAGCGCTCCATCAACTGCATTCACAAAAAACACGGAAATATTCCATTGTAAAAGAACTTTAAGGAGATAATCATGATTTTTTCAACATACGAATTTATACTGATCTTCCTGCCGATTACCTTCTGCGGTTACTTTCTTCTGCAGCACTTTCAGTACCACAATCTGGCGAAGATCTGGCTCGTACTGGCTTCCTTCTACTTCTATGCGGCGGGGAGCCCGGATTTCTTCCCATTTTTCCTGGGAAGTGTCGTAGGAAACTACGTCGTTGGAAACACACTGGGCAAACTGCAGGGGGCAGAACACCGCATTGAGAGGGGGCTTCTCCTCACCGCCGGTGTCCTGGCAAATGTAGGGCTTCTGGGTTATTACAAATATACTGACTTTTTTATCGAAAATGTAAACTTTGTCGCCGGAACCCACATACCGCTACAGCACATCATACTGCCCATCGGTATTTCTTTCTTTACTTTCCAGCTCATCGCCTTTCTCGTGGACTCTTTCCGGGGTGAGACCGAGAGCTATGATGTCCTGGATTATCTGCTGTTTATCACCTTTTTCCCACAGCTGATCGTGGGACCGATCATTCATCACGCAGAGGTTGTTCCGCAGTTTGAGAACAAGAAAAACCACAAACTAATCTTCGACAACGTGGCAATGGGACTTTTTATTTTTTCCATCGGCTGCGCAAAAAAAATGCTGATCGCCGATCCACTCACTACAGACGCCCAGGGCTTCTTTGACAATGTGACAGCAAACCTTCCTATTATCCGATCCTGGTTCCACTCGATTGAATATACCGTTTCTTATTATTTTGACCTGTCCGGCTACGCCGATATGGCCATCGGACTGGGTTGGATGTTCAATATCCGGATCCCGCAGAACTTCAATTCTCCTTACAAGGCGAAGGATTTTCAGGAATACTGGCAGAGATGGCACATGACTCTCTCCCGTTTCCTCGGCGCCTATGTATTCCGTAATGTATACCGCAAGGGCGTCAAATACAGGAACTATTATGTGGCTACTATGGTAACCTTTTTTGTATCCGGTTTCTGGCATGGCGCCGGTTGGACTTTCGTAGTCTGGGGAATCGTCAATGGATTCCTCGTATGTATCGCCTCCTGGCGGAACAAGCGTAAGAAGAATACCCCGCTCTGGCTCGGTGTGCCGCTGACATTCCTTCTGGCGGTGCTGACCAGAATTCTGTTTGTATCCGATACCTTTACCAATGCGAAGCACGTATTGAAGGGGCTGGTGAACTTCTCCACCCTTCACCTGTCGACTTTGAAAGCGCTCTTTGTTGACAACTGGGACATGTGTCTTCTCACAGTGGTGGGACTTGCCATCTGCTGGTTCTGCCCTACCACCTCAAAAATTTCAGAGAAATTCAAACCAAACTGGAAATATCTGCTTTACGCGGCAACGCTGCTGATCATCTGTATCCTGAATATGGATAAGGTCGTTCAGTTCCTTTACTTCCAGTTCTAAGCACGTTTATTTAAGTATGGAAAGGTAGGACGAAAATGACGACAAAAAAATGGACCATCGGGTTTGTATTTCTCATAATACTCAGTCTTCTTTTTATCGCAGGCGCAAATTACTGGATCGATCCCTATGGATATTTTTCAGCCCAGAAGGGGGAAAATTACGCTATGGACGAAGAGGACTATCTCAGGGAACAAAAAGCAGAGCATATCAAATATCACGCCAATGACTATGACGCTTACCTGGTAGGCGGTTCCAAAGCCGGCGCGATCCACAGCGACAAACTCTCTGAGATTGACGGCTTCCGCTATTACAACTGCTGGCTGCTGTCGGGAAATTTTGAAGACTACTACAATTATTCCAAATATATCATTGAGACCGCACATCCAAAGAAGCTCCTTCTCCATATCTCCACCTCAGAGATCGCCCAGTTTGACCGGGAAGCGAAGGGAGATATCTACGAAGTTCCGGCGGTTATGAGCGGCGAGAGCAAGACCGCAGAAGTTTTTAAATTTTTGTTTAAAAATCTGTCGGTGAGCTACGACACCATCACAAACAAAGAAACCGTATACCCGGTGCTTCAGACCGGAGAGCGGAATCTCACCAAATACTACAGCTTTTATAAGGAACACCATGACACAGCCGATTATTATAATTACCTGATGAAAGCCCAGGTAGATCCCTATCTGCCGCGCCTGATAAAAGGAACGAAGGATAAAGCCGAGCTGGTCAACAATAACCTGAATTATCTGAAAGACATCAAAAAGCTCTGCGACAAAAACAACGTGGAGCTCCAGGTATTTTTAGGTACTCTCTTTATCGGTGAAATGGTGGGCTATGAGGGGAACAGCTTTTATAACTGGCTCACCCAGATGGTAGAGATCACCGGAGGTCTGTGGTGCTTTAACAATTATAACGATCTGGTATACAATCCTTTTAACTATTACAATGCACGTCACTATTACTTTGAAATGGGCGATCTGATGATCGAGCGCATGAGCGGCAAAGAGACAGAATATAAAAATTTCGGCGTCTATCTGACACCGGAAAACATAGCTTCTGAGATCGCACTGCGCAAAAAAGAGACCGATAAGATCCGGGAATATTATAAAGAAACCGGTACGATCCCTCTCGCTGATTTTGACGCTCCCAGTAATATCCCGAAAGATAAGGCAAACTTAAAGTAAAGTCCAACGTGCATGATTGGAGGAAAATATGACGACAAAAAAATGGTGTATCAGTTTTCTTTGTCTCATCCTGGCTGCCCTGGTCACGATCATGGGAATCAACTATTTTGTAGATCCTTATGGTTATTTCCGAAGCCAGAGCGGAGACTGCTATGAGCTGGATGAAAATGACTATCTCCGGGAACTGAAAGCGGAACACATCAAACATTTTTCTGACCGGTACGATGCTTATCTCATCGGCGGCTCCAAGGCTGGCGCCCTGCGCACAGAGAAGCTGAAAGAGCTGGATGGCTATAATTACTACAACTGCTGGGTAATGTCTGGAAACTTTCAGGATTATGAAGCCTATACCGAATATATCGTAAAGAATACGAAAGCAAAGAAAATCCTGCTCCAGATCTCGACTTCCGAGATCAAGCAGTTTGATCGGGAATCCAGAGGCGCCATCTACGAAACTCCGGCGATGCTCAGCGGCGACTCAAAAATTTCAGAATATATGACCTTCCTATTTAAGAACCTAAAACTTTCCTTCGAGGAGATCACCGATGATTCTGAGCGGTATCCCTGCCTGGAGACCGGAGAACGAAACCTAACTAAATATTACAATTATTTCAATGAAAAAAAGGGGACAGAGGAATACTTCAATTTCCTCATGAAAAAGAAAGTGGATGCTTTTTATAAGACACTGATAAACGGGACAAAAGATAAATCCGAAGTCACCAGCCAGTGCATCGCCTCCCTCAAGCGAATGAAAAACTTGTGTGATAAGAACAATGTAGAATTCCAGGTCTTTTTCGGTTCCGTCTTTGCCGGTCAGATGATGGGCTACGAGGGCGACAGTTTCTATCATTTTCTGCGACAGGTTGTACAGACCGCCGGAGACGTATGGTGTTTCAACACCTTCAACGACGTGGCAATGAACGTATATAATTATTATGACATCGCTCATTACTATTATGAGATCGGAGATCTCATGATCGATACGATGGCAGGCAAGCCCTGTAAATATGCAGGATTTGGTGTTCTATTAAATGAAGACAATGTGGAGACAGAGATCGCTTCAAGACGCCAGCACCTGAAAGAATGGCGAGCATATTACGAGGCTCACGGCACGCTCCCCTTCCAGGGTATGGATAACTCCAGCCTGATAGAAAAGATCTATGGCTGATCTTGATCTGATTCTTTTTCCTGTTACGATTGATTGCAGGTCATTCGTAACAGGTTTTTTTAACTTCAGATCAAGATACGCCAAGATCAAAACCTATTACAAGTTTTTAATTCTTCGGGCAATTTCCTCTATAACCTGCACAAAACATTCATCGCTCTTGCCTGTCGGGTCATCAAGCCCCCAATCATCATCGAAAACCCTTCCAATATAAGGACACCCGACATCACATCCCATTGAGATTGCTATATCGGGATCAGGGATTTCATCAATCGTTTTGCTGAATTGACTTTCTTCCATATCTATTCTGTAAAGATGTTTCATCAGCCGCACAGCATCTTGATTGATCTGTGGCTTTGTTTTTGTTCCCGCAGAATAAAAATCAAATTTATCTCCTGCTAAATGCTTGCCGAGTGCTTCTGCAATCTGACTACGGCAGGAATTATGAACACAGATAAAAGCTATTTTTTTCTTTTCCATAATCAAAAACCCACCATATCCTTTACTGCTTGCTTTGCGTTCTCATACTGCTCATGGCAGGATTTACAGCCTGCACCTAACACTTTGATACAGCAGATTTGTCCCTCTTTTATATCGGGGCAGCATTCATTTTTAATGCTTTCTGCTTCCTTTTTCTTTCCAAAATTGAATAATACCATAGTGATAGCCTCCTAAAATTAAATAATTAAATATTGTGCCGCATTAAAAAAATAACCTATAACGATAATACCAACCGTGCATATTGTAATGAAAATGCCCAATAATTTCGGTTTCACTGCCTTACGCAGCATAATCATTGAGGGAAGGGAAAGTGTAGTTACACCCATCATAAAAGAGAGTACTACACCGAGTAATGCGCCCTTTGCAAGCAGAGCTTCGGCAATCGGGATTGTACCGAAAATATCCGCATACATCGGCACACCTGCAAGCGTAGCAAGTACAACACCAAATGGGTTGTTATCTCCAAGTACTTTTACAATAAAATCTTCGGGTATCCAATTATGAATAACCGCTCCGATACCTACACCTATCAAAACATAGGGAGCAACCTTTTTTGCTGTTGCAACAACCTGCTCCCAGGCATATTTCATACGGTCTTTGAAGTGCAATTCTTCTAGCGGAACATCGATAGCGTGACCATTGCGTATATATTCCTCCACTTGGTTTTCAAGGTGTAATTTCTCAATTAATGTACCACCTGCAACGGCAATCACTAAGCCGAGGATAACATAGAGAACAGCAACTTTCCAACCGAAAATACTCATCAGTAAAACAAGACTGCCAAGGTCAACCATTGGAGAAGAAATCAAAAAAGAAAATGTAACGCCAAGTGGTAATCCTGCACTTGTAAATCCTATAAACAGGGGAATAGAGGAACATGAACAAAACGGCGTTACAGTGCCAAGTAATGCAGCGATAATATTCGCCCATATACCGTAAAACTTTCCAAGTATCTTTTTTGTCCTTTCAGGAGGGAAATAACTCTGAATATATGAAATAATCAAAATCAATACGCCAAGCAGCACCATAATTTTTATGATATCGTAAATGAAAAATTGAACGCTGCCGCCAATTCTGCTTGTGGTTTCTAAACCGCAGGCATTCAGGATTGCAGATATGAGCCTACTCAGCCACCCCATACCAAGGACTTCATTTTGAAAAAAGTCCCAGGCTGTTTTTATTACTTCCATGAAATGCTCCTTTCGCATAGACAAATTGAAATTTATCTATATATTAAATTTAATGTAAGCCGTGCCAAAAAGCATTGTTTCCTTACTTTTCACAACACGGCCCGCCTTCACTTTCATCATCAAGTGAAGTCAACATTTGCAAACATTCCTTTGCCTGTTTCACACCTTTTTCCGAAATAGAATAGTGCGTCCATTTTCCTTCTTTGCGACCTATAACAATCCCAGCATCACAAAGTATTTTCATGTGGTGTGAAAGTGTAGGCTGCGTTACTTTGATTTCTTCCAACAACCTGCAGGCACATTTTTCGCCTGAACGCAGTAGTTTTATAATCCTAATGCGGTTTTCATCACAAAACGCTTTGAAGATTACCGCTATTTGCTTTTCATCCATTTTTTAACTCACCTCATATAGATAATTATCTATCTATTATTATATGCATCCTATTGAGATAAGTCAATATATTTTATTAAAATCTAGATATTATAATTCATTGATTGTTTCGGTTATTGCCATGTTGTGAATCCGTTTTGCCGGAATATAAGCTGCTATGATAGCTGCCATACAAACAAATAGCAAAATGATTAGTAAAGGAATTGTTGGCAAACTCCATATTGCATAGCTGAAATGAGTGCCTATAAGAATGTTGTATAGCAGCCTGTAAACTATCAGCCCGACCATACTGCCAACAATACCTCCCAACAATGCATAGGTAAATGCTTCCGCAACAATCATTTTAGTTATCTGATGTTCGTTCATCCCTACTGCCCGCATTGCCCCGTATGACTTAATTTTTGAGGACACACTCATAGAAATACTGTTTACAATATTTAATACCGTTACCAGAGCAATAATGGCTAAAAACGCATAAATACAGAACACAAATGCAATATAAGTCCCAGTAGTTCGTTGGTCGCGTAAATCGTTTAAGGTGCAGTCATGGTCTAAGATATCCCGAATTGCTGTTACATCTTCGTCCGTTACGTCACTCGTTGTTTGTATCATAACGAGAGAATAATCCGTTATTCCAGTTAAGTGAATAAAGGTATCACCAGAAGTAATAAGGGTTATTTCTCCGTTTGTAAGCCCGTCGCTGTTGAACGGATCATATTTCAACAAACCCGCAATTTCAAATTCTTCATCGGCAACAAATATTTTATCGCCAATTTCCAGAGAACTATCTTTGTCCCATGTCGCAAGCACATAATGACTGTTTCCATATACTTTAGAAATATCGCTGCCTTTTTTCAGCATATCGTCTTTCTCAAGACAGTTCAAATCAAAATCATCATAAGAAATCATGTCAATTTCAACCGCATTTGAATTTAGCTGCGCCGGAATGTTAAAAACGCTGCGGCGTCCGAAAATACGTTTTACTCCGTCCATTGTGCCGATAGTATCAAGTAAAGCACTATCTACACCATTTGAAACGTCAACACTTGAAATTTTAATATCAGCGGTGGCAGCAGACTGTGGCATGATATAACCAACAAATTCTACCAAAACAGAAAAGCTCAGAAAAAGAATAATACTAAGGGCAAATGAACCCGTCATAAGTATCAGCGTTTTCTTTGCCGCTACTGCATGATGAATACCCAGAGCTGTTTCAATCTTGAATAAATTGACCTTTGCCGCATGGTTTATATTTCCTGTGATTTCAGAATTTCCAGAAGCCGCCGTTACAGGAGATACTTTTGCTGCCCGTTTTGCTGGAGTTCTGGCAGCAATCAATACTGCAACAATACCTACGATAATTCCACTGATGATACCGGCTATGCTGATACCAAAAAGAGGAATGTCAGAAAACTCCTCTCCGACAAGAAAACGTAAAACAGCACATAAACCCCATGTGATGATAATACCAAGTGTAACGCCTATCGGAATAGCTGCTTTGCACCAATTCAGAGCTTCCAGTTTTACAAAATGAATAATTTGCTGTTTACTCATTCCAATGCAACGCATCATTCCAAAAAATTTTATCCTTTGTTTCACGTTACTATTGATACTGCTTGAAATCATCAATACGCCTGCTATCAACACCAACACAAAGAATACAATGGCAACTATACAGAGCGTTTGCCCGGTTGTGCTGCTTATTATATCCTGCAATGTCAAATAGTCATGCTTATTTAACAATCTTGTTTGTTCCATCCGAATACCCATTTCTGCCATACTGAAAATGGCAGTCACCAGGAAAACGGCGAAAATAATACATAAAATGGTCATTCTGTTCTGCCGCTTATGCACCTTTGCCGAAATAGGTATAAGACTAAGATAGCTTTTCATTCCCGGCACCTCCCTAAATCAGCCAGAACGCCGTCCGACACATGTAACACCCGGTCTGCGGTCTGTGCAATACTGCGGTTGTGGGTAATCATAATAATGGTCTGCTCATATTTCTTTGACGCTTCTTTTAACAGGGCGATAACTTCTCTGCTGTTCTGCGTGTCTAGGTTTCCGGTCGGCTCGTCGGCAAGAATTAAGGACGGGCGCGTGATAAGGGCACGTCCGATTGCCACGCGCTGCTGCTGCCCACCGGACAACTGGCTCGGCAAGTGGTTACGCCGTTCTTTCAGATTAAGAACCGTAAGCAATTCTTCCAGATACTTCTTATCGGGTTTCTGATAATCAAGCAGCACCGGGAAAATGATATTCTGCTCAACTGTCAGTTCGGGAATTAAGTTGAACGCCTGAAAGATAAAGCCGATATTCCTCCTACGGAAAACGGTCAGTTTGCGGTCGTCCATGGAAAAAATATCCTTGCCGCCAATCTTTACCTTGCCAGATGTAGGTGTGTCAAGCGCACCTATCATGTTGAGCAGCGTACTTTTTCCAGAGCCGGATTCCCCGACGATAGCCACATACTCGCCCTTTGGAACGGAAAAGCTGACTTTTTTCAAAGCCTGTACGGCAGTTTCGCCGGTTCCGTATGTTTTACAGATATTGTTGACTTCTAATAAGTTCATGTGTAAACACCTCTTTCTGTTTTGATAGCTCCAATATAACAAAGAAATCCTACACCAATATTACAATCAGCCTACAATTTTGTAGGATTCAAAAAATTCATTATGAAAGAGGTCTCTGTGCCTAATGTGCTGTCAACTTCAATCGTCCCGTTATGAGCTTCCACAATCGCTTTTGTAAGCGACAGGCCAAGCCCAATACCCTGTGTATCTTTGGAAAAACGGCTGCGGTAAAACCGCTTGAAAATATGGTGTAAGTCCTCTGGGTGTATGCCGCTTCCATTATCCTTTACGGTTATCTGGACAATAGAAGTAAACGCCCGCCACTCGATACGGATAACACCGCCTTTTTCTGTGTGGTCAAGAGCATTTTTTACAAGGTTACTGATAGCTTCTATTATCCAGTTATGATCACATAAAAGTGAAACATCTTCATTCCCCGATAAGCAGATTTCTTTTCCCTCCTGTTCGGCGCGGAACAGGAAATGCTTTTTTATATCCTCTGCAAGTTCAGACACATTTTCTAAAGACTTTTCTAATATAATCGTACCCGCGTCCAGTTTTGTGATTTTCAAAAGGTTCTGTACCAAGGTTTCTATACGGTCAAGCTCCTGTTCGCAGAGCTGGCTAAATTCCTGTATGGCCGGGAGTTCTTCTGCTTCGTCCTGTATAAGCCCATTGTAAATATTAAGGGCGGCAAGCGGCGTTTTTAACTGATGGGAAATATCCGATATGGTATTGCGTAAAAATTTCTTCGCACTTTTTTCATTTTCAGCGTGGGCGTTCAAGATAGCTACTAAAGAATTTACCTCATGGAATAACCTGTATAGCTCGCCCTCGTCGTTGCACTCAATCGTAACGTCTTTGTTGCCGGATATATATTCTGTAATCTGCGTTATGGCGAATTCCATGATTTTATGCTGCTCTTTGAAATGCCCATAGCAGAGCAGCAATATCAAAATCCCCATACATACGCCGCAAATGATAATGTAATATACCGCATTTCTAATATCAAAGATTACCAATGCTGCTGAAACCAGTATAAAAACCATGATACAAGACAAAATACCGACAAACAGGGATTTGATTTTTCGGTTCGCAAATATTTTCATCATACACCTCAATCTGCCGTATTCCATTTATAGCCCATGCCGCGAACCGTAACAATCCGTTTCGGTTCCCCCGGATTGTCCTCGATTTTTGTACGGAGCCTGCGGATATATACGGTAAGGGAATTATTATCTACATAATTTTCGCTGCAATCCCAGAGCTTCCCTAAAATCTGTTCCGGGGAAAGTATCTGGTCGGGATTTTCCATGAAAAGACATAACAATTTATACTCGCTCGCCGTCAGGACAAGCAGCTTCCCCTGTTTATAAACCTCGCCTTTCAGAAGCCTTATACTTATATCGTTGGATTTCAATTCTGTAACGTCGGTATTGAAATTTTCACTCCTGCGGAGCAGCGCATTAAGCCTTGACAGGAATACCGCCAATTTGAACGGCTTTGTAATGTAATCGTCGCCGCCAATATCAAGCCCCATAATAATATCTGTTTCTTCATCAGCAGCAGTAAGAAACATGATAGGCACTTTTGAAGTCTGTCTTATCTTTTTGCAGAAGTCAAAGCCAGAACCGTCGGGAAGCGATACGTCCAGAATAGCCAAATCATATTTCCCGTTTACCCATAATGTATCAGCTTCCAGTGTGGTACGGGCAACGTCTATTTCATACCCCTGTTTCTTTACAGCAAAGGAAAGACCGCTGATTAAGCTCAAATCATCTTCCAGTAAAAATAACCGCTTCATTTGTTATCCCACTCCTTCCCTACTACAATATATTTATGGTTAATATCCCTTACAGCCAGTAAGGAATTACCCATCTTGTTGCTTAAACTGCTATAATGATGGAGCAATCGGTATATCGGCTTCCTTTCCTGG
>CAJTFB010000068.1 GCA_910575665.1 Eubacteriaceae bacterium | reverse complement strand
CTTTCGCCTATAGATATGCCCGTAAACTGGACGTCCACAATCAAGTCATTCGTAACGTCATACAATACAGTCAGTCTTGCCATGGGATAAGAGGAGTGGTTATTCTTCTTTTCAATGGCTCATCTCCTGCTTTTCGGCTATGCTTAATCCAGATTATAGGAAAGGGGCATGGGCATATGGAAAATCCAACGTTTCAAAAAGAAACTCCTCAAATTTCGGACAGCAAAGAACTCCCTTTATGGCAGAAATACACCCTGACAGTGGAGGAAGCCTCCCGCTATTTTCGTATCGGGCAGGCAAAGCTGCGTAGGCTTATCAACGAAAATGAGGATGCTGTTTTTATTTTATGGAATGGGAACAGACCACAGATAAAGAGAAAGCTGTTTGAGGAATTTGTAGACCAATTAAATGCAATTTAGGCATGGCACAGGGAGTTTTGGTGCGGTATAATGACTGTATCGTACCAAAGCTCCCGTTTTTTAAGGAAAGGAGAGCTGCAGAGAAGTGACGGACGTTATATGTACCGCTATACGAATGCGAATGGCGACCGTCAGGTGGAGTATAGCTGGCGACTGGTGGCGAGTGACCCGCGGCCACAGGGCAGGAAGAAAGAACTGTCCCTGCGTGAGAAAGAGACCCTGATTGAGCAGGACAGGTATGACATGATTTCTACTTCGTATGGCAGCATGACGGTCAATGAATTATTTGACTTCTATGTCAAAATGAAACAGAAGCGTGGGAAAATCACTGTCCGCACCATTGAGAATTATACAAAGATATGGAATAAAAACATGCGGAAACGGAAGTTTGCCGGGATGCCCATTCAGGCAGTACGGAAAACGCATATTTTGGACTGTTATCAGGAAATGCTGGAGGACGGCATGGGGAATGGAAGCATTACCTTGATCCATAAAGTCTTATCGGCAATGTTCAACCATGCTGTTTCTGAGGATTATATCCGCAGGAATTATGCCCATGGCTGCACAAAAGAACTTGGCATTTACAATAACAAAAGGGATGCACTGACACAGGCACAGCAGGTGGAGTTTTTGAATTTCATCAGGGAAAGCAAAGAATATAGTCCATACTATTGGATGTTTGAGTTTTTCCTTGAAACTGGATGCCGCAGTGGCGAGGGAACAGGCTTACTCTGGGGAAATATAGATTTCAGAAAGAAATATATCAAAATCGACCATCAGTTATTGTATGAACTGGATGAGGAGGGAAAACGCAGATTTCAAATCTGCCCGCCTAAGACAATCAAAGGCATCCGAAAAATTCCGCTGACTGCAAAAGCACTGTACGCTTTGAAGAAGCAGAAAGAGTATATGCTGAAACATGGAATGTTGGGAAATTTTACGGTGGATTCCCACAGTGGTTTTGTGTTCCTTACAAAGAGATTCCAACTTTGGAGTGCTGCACAACTGGATATTATACTTCACAGGATTGTATATGATTATAACAGCATTGAGGTGGCAAATGCCATCATGGAAGACAGGGAGCCTGAGTTATTGCCTAATATTACCGCACATATCCTGCGGCATACTGCTTGTACCAGAATGGCGGAGGCAGGGATGGATCAGAGGACATTACAGGAGATTATGGGGCACAGTAACCTCGCAATTACCATGAAAGTATACAATCATGTGGACGACAAGCGTATGCGGGATGAAATTGAGAAGTTTGACGCGAAGCGGGATGGTAAAAGCAAAGTTTGAGAATATGGAAGGTAATTGTAAAAATGATTTACACCATTCTGTACACCAAAACCACCTTAAATTTACAGCACTTTTACACCATTTCACTGAAAAAATATGTAAAAATATGAGAAAATAAACTCTACAACCACATTCCCTAATCTCTTGTACCCCTCTGTTTACAGTCTTTTGCAGATATTTGCAAAGATACTTTAACTTTCCTAACCTTACATAATCGTAAGCTCAAATTCATCTGCTTGTAAGGTCGAGGTGTTATCCTTTATCGAGAAAGGAGGTACTTAAATATATGGAAATATTGAAAGTACAAAAATTATGTAAAACATACGGAACGGGTGCGGTAAAGGTTGAGGCCTTAAAAGATGTGTCCTTTTTCCAGAGAAAAGGAGAATTTGTTGCTGTCGTCGGTGAATCTGGCTCTGGAAAAAGCACGCTGCTAAATTGCATCGGTGCATTGGATGTTCCTACTTCTGGCGTGATTACGATGGACGGAAATAATCTTTTTACAATGAAAGAAGAGGAACGCACGATTTTCAGAAGGAGAAATATCGGTTTTATTTTTCAGTCTTGTCAGCTTGTATCTGAATTGACGGTTGAACAGAATATAGTTTTTCCGCTTCTTTTGGATTACCGCAAACCGAAAACCTCTGATGTAGAAGAAATATTAGAATTACTTGGCTTAACAGACCGAAGAAACCATTTGCCAAGCCAGCTTTCTGGCGGTCAGCAACAGCGTGTCGCTATTGGCAGGGCATTGATTACAAAGCCAAAGTTAATTCTTGCGGATGAGCCTACGGGCAATCTGGATAGCAAAAATAGCCAGGATGTTATTGATTTGCTGACAAAAGCATCCAGACATTACCAACAGACAATTCTTATGATTACGCACAACAACAGCTTTACTTCTATGGTTGACCGTGTATTGCGTGTCATAGACGGCGTACTGACAGACTTGGGAGGTAATGCGAATGAAAAGTTATCTTGACCTTGTTCCTATTTCTGCAAAAGTACACCGAAAGCAAAATCGTATGTCTATTATTTGTATTGTATTGGCGGTCTTTCTGGTAACGGCTATTTTCGGTATGGCTGATATGCTTATCAGAGGACAGATTTTGCAGGCACAACAGGAAAAAGGAAATTGGCATATTGGAATAAGAAACATAAGTGATGAAGATGCAAATTTAATAGCATCCCGCCCAGAAGTAGCTGCCGTAGCCGATTACGGAGTTTTAAATTATCGGGGTGAGCAAGGCTATACTTTATCGGGGAAAAATGTAGCGATATGTGGAAGCAATGAAAGTGCTGTTACTGAAATTTTTGCAACATTGGATAAGGGTGCATTTCCCTCAAATGAAAACGAAGCACTGGTAACAAATAATGCAAAAAATATGCTGCATTTAGAAATCGGAGAACAAATTGTTATCACTATGCCTGATGGGAGCGAAAGAACATACACAATATCGGGGTTTATGAATAACGCTGCGAAACTTATGGGCGAAGACTCTTACGGCGTATTTTTGACAACGGAAAGTTTTCGTGCCATTTACCCAGATGGTACGGGAAGTAATCCTGCTGACTACACAATGCGTTATGTGCAATTTAAGAGTGCCAGAAATATTCAGAGTAACATAGCTGTGATTAAACAACAGTTTGGATTATCCGATGAGCAAGTGTCCGAAAATACAGAATTGCTTGGACTATTAGGACAGAGCCGTAATTCTTTTATGTTACAGGTATATGCTGTTGCTGTCATATTATTTATCCTTGTTCTAGTTGCAGGCGTATTGATGATTACAAGCAGTATGAACAGCAATGTGGCACAAAGAACAGAGTTTTTTGGAATGGTGCGCTGCATAGGGACAACACCTAAACAAGTTATGCGGTTAGTACGCAAAGAGGCTTTGAATTGGTGTCGCTTTGCAATTCCGCTTGGTGTTGTCGGTGGTATTGTATTGGTTTGGGTATTATGTTTTATTTTACGGCAGCTTAGTCCAGAATTTTTTGGCGGTATGCCTGCTTTTAGCATAAGCTATCCAAGTGTTATAGCGGGTATTGTTGTCGGTCTTCTGACCGTTCTTCTTGCTGCCCGTTCTCCCGCTAAGAAAGCATCCAAAGTTTCTCCTTTGGCAGCGGTATCTGGAAACGCAAATGACCTACAGCCTGTAAAAAAAGCGGCGAATACCAAATTTTTCAAGATAGAAACTTCTCTTGGCATTCATCATGCGAAAGCAAGCAAAAAGAATTTTATTTTAATGATTGGCTCTTTTTCGGTAAGTATTATTCTCTTTCTTGCATTTTCAGTGACAATTGATTTTATGAATCACACATTGACGCCTTTACAGCCGTGGACTGCCGATATATCTGTTATCAGTCCAGAAAACACCTGCTCGGTAAAGGCTGAATATATTGAGGAATTGTGGCAAAATTCCGCCGTAAAAAATGCTTATGGGCGAATGTTCGCTTACAATGTTCCCGTAATCGTAAATGGTGAGGAAAAAGTTGTTGACCTTATTTCCTATGAAGATATGCAATTCGATTGGGCTAAGGATTATCTCTTGTCTGGCAGCTTGGAAAAAGCACAAAGTGAAACTAATACAGGACTTATCGTCTTTGATTCACAAAACGACATTGAGGCAGGCAATGTCATTACTTTAAATCTGAATGGAAGCCAAGCAGATTTGGAGATTGTCGGTGTGGTATCGCAATGTCCGTTTAATAATAGCCCAGGGGTTGGAAAACTAATTTGTTCCGAAGATACCTTTCGGAAATTAACGGGAGAAACGGATTATACTATCATTGACATACAGTTATTTAAAAATGCAACGGAAAATGATGTCAGGGATATTCACAGTTTGGTAGGCTCACAGTACACTTTTTCTGATGAGCGAATGGGTAATAGCAACACCCGTGGAGCTTACTATTGTTTTGGTCTTTTCATCTATGGTTTTTTAGTATTGATTGCATTGATTACGCTATTCAATATCATAAATAGTATAGCCATGAGTGTGGCTGCAAAAATGAAACAATACGGAGCCTTTCGAGCGATTGGATTAAGTAACAGGCAACTGGCTAAAATGATTGTTGCCGAAGCATCTACTTATGCAATCACAGGTATTATCTGCGGCAGCGTTTTGGGAATCGTTTGCAACAAGATTTTATTTAGCAAACTTATAACCTATTACTGGGGCGATGCATGGAGTGTTCCTTTAGTTGAACTTGGTATCATTATTGTTGTTGTAGCCATTGCAGTAATTTTGGCAGTAAGAAACCCAATCAGGAAAATGAAAGAAACATCCATTGTCGATACAATCAGTGCGTCGTAAATGATAATTCCAATTTATTATAAAGGCAGCTTTTTGGCGGGCTATTGGGTGGGGAATAAAATTCCCCCGCCTAATTAATAAATTGATGTATAAAATTCCTGTCCACAGTTTTTTCAGGCGGAGGCGATCTGGTCTCAGCAAATAAAAAATTAAGATCCATTGTAATCCAGTCAAAGAAGATTAAAAAGATATCCAAAGGGGCTTTTTCCGGGTTTAGTAAATCCTGTGTTGTAAAGGTTCCTAAGAGCAGAAAAGTCCAGTATAAAAAAATGTTATGGAAAAGTGGTTTAAATAAGAAAATTAAGGTGACCGCAATTTAGCAGGGATTTATCCTGGAAAATCTCTTGACGTACCCATGTTTTTATGCTATATTTTTAATGTTGTGATGCCATTTAGGTGAATGGCAGGAAAAAATAGATGGTCCTCTGGTGCAGGCATATCGCATTAAGAACATCAAAAAATGTAGGAGGAACAACAAAAATGAACGAGATTATCAGAAAAATCGAAGCTGAGCAGATGAAAGCGGAAATTCCTGAGTTTCATGTTGGTGATACCGTAAGAGTATCTGCAAAGGTTATCGAGGGCAGCCGCGAGAGAACACAGGTATTTGAAGGTGTTGTATTGAAGAGACAGGGCGGAAGCAGCCGTGAGACGTTTACAGTCCGCAAGAATTCCAATGGAATCGGCGTAGAGAAGACCTGGCCGCTTCATTCTCCGATCGTAGAGAAGATCGAGATCGTTCGGCTTGGTAAAGTAAGACGTGCAAAACTCAATTATCTACGTGACCGTGTTGGTAAGGCGGCGAAGGTAAAAGAACTGGTTCGTTAATACTTAAGAACGATTGACGTAGTGTATGTTATAGCAGATGCCATAGCATACACTATGTTTGCTTTACGGGGAATATATATGAATCTGAATTTTGAAGAAGAGATCAAGAAAAATAATAGAAAAAAGATAGTAAAAGAATGCCTGATTTGGCTGATCGAGATCATCGTTGTTATTCTGGCTGCATTTTTGATCGTGAACGTATGTTTCAGGCGGACGAGTACAATAGGTTCCGCTATGGAGCCAACACTGTATAATGGCGAAGAGGTGATTTTGAATACAAAAGCATATTTGATTTTTTCGCCGGGACGGGAAGATGTGATTGCTTTTTATGATAAAGAGGATGTAGACAGTGATGGGGAGGAGCCACTGCTTACTTTCCGGCGTGTGATCGGGCTACCGGGAGAAAAGGTGCAGATCGCAGAGGGAAAAATCTGGATTGACGGTAAGGAATTGACGGAAAAATATACGTATCTGCCAATCGCTGCTACTGGAATTGCAGAACAGGAGATTACGTTGGGAGAAGATGAGTATTTTGTCCTGTGTGATTCACGGGTTGATACGAATGACAGTAGAAATGCGTCTTTTGGAAATATCAAGAGATCCCAGATCGTGGGAAAGGTTTCCTTTAAATATAAACCATTTTCCAGAGTGACGGGTCCAGATAGTAAAGCATACGAAACAGAAAAACCGAAGGAGAAGTAGAGATTATGCATTTTCAATGGTATCCAGGTCATATGACGAAAGCAAAGCGGGCAATGCAGGAAGATATCCGGTTAATCGATGTAGTGATTGAACTGGTGGATGCCAGGATTCCTCTCAGCAGCAAGAACCCTGATATCGATACTCTTGCAAATGGAAAATCAAGAATCCTGCTCTTAAACAAAGCAGATATGGCAGATGACAGAGTGACGCAGGAGTGGAAGAACTATTACGAATCAAAAGGGTATTTTGTCATAGCGGTAAATTCGACTAAAAGAAATGAATTAAAGGCTGTGAACCAGCTGATTCAGAGGGCATGTAAGGAAAAAATAGAGAGGGACCGCAAAAGAGGAATTCTCAACCGTCCGATCCGGGCGATGATCGTTGGGATTCCCAATGTAGGAAAATCGACGTTTATTAACAGTTTTGCGGGCAGAGCTTGTACGAAAACCGGCAATCGGCCGGGAGTGACGAAGGGAAAGCAATGGATACGTCTGAATAAGCAGGTAGAACTGCTGGATACGCCGGGAATCCTGTGGCCCAAATTTGAGGACCAAACGGTGGGACTTCGTTTGGCATTTATCGGTTCCATAAAAGATGAACTTTTGCAGAGAGTTGAAATCTCTCTGGATTTTATCAATTTTATGCTGGAACGATATCCTGGGAAACTGGCAGAGTTTTATGGAAGAAAAGAAGAGGGAACCGATGTGGAGATCCTGGAGGGCATTGGAGAGATAAGAAAATGTCTGAAAAAAGGAGAAGAGGTGGATCTGGAAAAGACAGCCGCACTTCTTTTGGATGATTTTCGTAATGCCAGACTGGGAAAGATTTCCCTGGAATTTCCGGAAAAGGAAGGATAGATTGGAACTACGGGAGTTGAGAAAATGGATGATAACAGAACACTGAATGAAGAAATTGAGGAAAGTTTACGGATATGTGAGGAGCTGTTAAGTCAAAATCCAGATTTAATACCGGAGAAACCTCAATTTTTAGAAGAATTGGATCAAACGGAGAAGGAAGAACCGGAACCAGAGGCAAATCCGGAGCCAGTTTCAGAACCAGTACGCAGGATCGTACCAGAAAAACCAAAATTAGTAGATGATCTGAAAGAGTCAGAAAAGGTGGAACCAGAGAAAAAGCAAGAGCCAGTTTCAGAACCAGAACAATATGAGACGGTGCAGCCACTTTGGAGAGGGGAGGAGTTTCAAAAGCAGCCCGCGGAGCAGGATGTGGAGGAAAAGCCAGAGACGAAAGAGCACGGTATAAGGAGGACCATAATTTGCATTCTGGTCTGTGTCGTGATCGCAGTGACCGCTGCTATCCTGATTTCCAGCTTTGTGGCAAACCATACGACAGTGGAAGGAAGTTCTATGGAACCAGAGCTTGCCAGTGGAGATCAGCTGGTGGTAGAGAAAATCAGTTACCTCACTGGGAAACCACAGCGCTATGATGTGATTGTATTTAAATTTAATGAAACTACCAAATATATTAAACGTGTGATCGGACTTCCCGGAGAAACAGTGCGGATTGATGAGGAAGGGAAGATCTATATAAATGACTGCGCTGTTTTTGATGAATATGGAAGCGGTGTAATAGAAGATGCGGGGATTGCAAAGAACAATGTAAAGTTGGGAGAGGATGAATATTTTGTGCTAGGAGATAACCGCAATGCCAGTAAGGATAGCAGAAGTTCCGAGGTGGGGATGGTTAAAGGGGATCAGATCATAGGAAAGGCGTGGCTTCGTGTGCTGCCCTGGGAATCTTTTGGAAGAATTGAATAATTTCTAACGAACTTTTCTTCGCGCAACTTGGCGTGTGCTGAAAGCATGCACAGAAATTATGATAGATTGACAGGAGAAGGAAATGGAAATTGAAAAAAAATTTTTGGTTTTGAAAATTCCAGAGAATCTGGACCAATGGAAAGCTTCTGTGATCCAACAGGGGTATTTGTGCACAGATCCAGTGATCCGAATTCGCAGGATGGATGATCAGTATATGCTGACTTATAAGTCTAAGCAGGGTGTACAAAAAGTGGCAGGAGTTTGTATCAACCAGGAAGAGGAATTGCCTCTGACCAGGGAATCCTACCAACATTTGACAGGAAAGATCGATGGTGTTTTGATCGAGAAAACCCGATATACGATGGGTTATCCATCGGGTGGCCGGACTTATAAAATCGAACTGGATATCTTTCATGGGCATTACGAGGGAATGGTGTTGGCTGAGGTAGAGTTCCCTTCTGAAGAAGAGGCAGATCAATTTGTTCCTCCGAATTGGTTTGCAGAAAATGTCAGCGATGACTGCCATTATTCCAATGCCTATCTGGCTACAAATTGCGAATCACTGCACTAGTTCCATGGCATTGTGACAGAGGCGTGATAGATCAAATAATGTTCTATATATATCATTGGGATATGACATGTTCTGTTGTATACTAAAAGAAATAATTTAATTTAGCAACTGTCCAGCTTCGGGGCTAGATTTTGCCCGCGGCGCTGGACAGTTGTTAATTTAAAAATTAAGAAATCTGGCTGATAACTAAGCAATACGTACCCTAAGAGAACACATATTGCAAAGGGCCGAAAAAAGGAGATGGCGACATGCTGAAAAAGACTAATAAGCGGATTCTGTCCATGGCGATGGCATTTGTTATGGCGGGTTCCTGCGTTTTTGGGGCACTGGCGGAACCGACAGATTCCCAGGCGGCAAAAAAACCAAAATTAAAAACCAAATCTGTATCGCTGAATGTAGGTAAGAAAAAGACGATCCAGATCACAGGGAAACGGAAAAAGGCGAAATACACCTTCAAGGCTTCCAACAAAAAGATCAAGGTGAGTAAAAAAGGTGTTATAACAGCGGTAAAGAAGGGAACAGCAAAAGTAAAGGTCAGTGAAACATATAAAAAGAAAAAGAAAACCATCGGAACCGTTAAGGTAACGGTAAAGGCAAAAGTGGTGGCGAAAAAAACCGTGACGCCACAAGTTTCAGCACCACCTATAGTAAGTGCATCGGCAACCCCGGCAGCAAGTCCGTCAGCACCAGCAGTACAGTCCGAAGCACCTACCATTGAGCCGACTCCGATAGTCAGACCGACGATAGAGCCTGCTTATGAAACGAAAACACTGGATTTTGACGGCAGCACGAGTAAGGTCGTGGAGTCGGAACTTACGGTACCATTAGAAAAAGCGATGCTTTACGGTGGATTGTGTACTGTGACAGCTGAGTTTACCCAGGAGACGGGAAGCGCACAGGATATCTCCGTCGGCTATGACGGCATATATCTGAGCTTTAAAAAGAATGGTGCATACATAGACAAAAATTCATTTAAGGATGAACCCATGTCGGATGTCCAGACCTTTAGCTGTCCAAGTGGGGAGAAGACGAAGCAGGAGTTTACTTTTGAAGTGCCGAAGTACTCAAAGGACTTTAACCTTAAGTTTAGCGGGGCAGGAATGTTTACAGTGGAACATGTGACCGTAAAAACTCAGCCTTTTGCCAGCGCGGACTACGCCTCCATGGTGGCAAATTCTACTGCTTCCACAGGCAACAATGCGAGGATCAAAAAAGCGATTGCAAAAGCACAGGCGGGTGAGGACGTGACCATCGCTTATCTGGGCGGCTCAATTACAGAGGGATTCGCTGCTTCTGAGACAGACAACGGTGACTGTTATGCAGAGACCTCTTACAAGCAGTTCAAGAAGATATTTGGCGCCGGCGATGGGAGCAATGTACATTTTATCAATGCGGGCATGAGCGGAACACCGTCATCCCTGGGTATCGTGAGATATCAGCGCGATGTACTGGACCAGATGAAGACAGGCGAGTATCCAGATATTCTCTTTATAGACTTTGCAGTAAATGACGGCAACGACGCGGATACCTATGAGAGTGTGATCCGTACTGCCTTGGAGCAGGGATCTGCGGTTGTGCTTATGTTTGTACTTTATACAGGCGGATGCGCCCATGAGAAAGAATACACCCAGTATGGAAAATATTATGACCTTGCCATGGTGAGCCCGGCAAATGGAATGGCTTCCTGTAAAAAAGAAGAGTTTGACAAATGGTTCTACTGGATTGAAGGAAATACCGACACTTCTTATGGTCATCCTGACGTGGGCGGTCACAGGTATATGGCGGATTGTATCACAAATATGTTTTTAACGATTGATCAGGAGGATGAAGAGGAGGATAATATCGCTGATATCAATGATATTCCTCCAAAAACCAGCGATACATTCCAGGGAATGAAGACGCTGTTGTCTTCCACGGATCTTTCCCAGAATCCATCAGTGAAATCCGTTGATCCGGGCAGCTTCTCTATGCTGACAGACAGCGCCCAGAACACACTGCAGTATATCAAGGATGGAATAGAAAAGATGCAGTGGTTCCCGGATGTGTGGATGCACACATCATCTACAGGAAGTGACAGTTTCAAAGCGACGATCAACTGCCGAAGCCTTATTGTGGCATATAAGATGCCATCTGGCAGTTCTTCTGGAAAAGCGGATTGTTACATCGACGGAAAACGGGTCGGAACCATGGGCGGCAGCGGCTGGAACAATGCCGGTCTGCTCCGTGCACTCCAGGAAGATGAAGTGAAGGAACATGAACTGGAGATCCGTATGCAGGATGGGGACGAAAAGAAACCGTTCACAATATTTGCTATTGGATATTGCGACTAAACGAAAAAATGTAAGTTTCAAATAGAAGAAAAAATGCTTTCGTGAAGCCGTGAGGCTTTGCGAGAGCATTTTTTTGATCGTGATTTGTATGGTATAATTCCCTGTTCTGATTGCCAGTTGAAAAAATCCGCTGGTACAGGCATAAAAAAATCTTGTATCTGCGAAAAAATTATTATATAATATTTTTGATATTATTATAAGGAGGAATGACACATGTCATATGTAGATGAGGTATTGGCTCAGTTGATCGAAAAGAATCCTGCTGAGCCGGAGTTCCATCAGGCAGCCAAAGAGGTTCTTGAATCTCTTCGTCCTGTTGTGGAGAAGAACGAAGAAAAGTTTCGTAAAGATGCGTTGTTAGAGCGTCTGACCAATCCGGAAAGACAGATCAAATTCCGGGTGCCATGGGTAGATGATAAGGGTAATGTTCAGGTAAATACTGGTTACCGTGTGCAGTTTAACAGTGCCATTGGACCATACAAAGGTGGTCTTCGTTTCCATCCTTCTGTAAACCTTGGAATCATCAAATTCCTTGGATTTGAGCAGATTTTCAAAAATTCCCTCACAGGTCTTCCGATCGGTGGAGGAAAAGGTGGATGTGATTTTGATCCAAAAGGTAAATCCGATAGAGAAGTTATGGCATTCTGCCAGAGCTTTATGACAGAACTGCAGAGACATATCGGTGCAGACACCGACGTACCTGCCGGAGATATCGGTGTAGGTGCGAGAGAGATCGGTTTCATGTACGGACAATACAAGAGGATTCGTAACTGCTATGAAGGCGTCCTGACAGGAAAGGGACTGACTTTTGGCGGATCTCTGGCAAGAACAGAGGCGACTGGATATGGTCTTCTGTACTATACAGAAGAAATGCTTAAATGCAACGGCATTGACATCGCTGGAAAAACCATTGCAGTCAGCGGTTCTGGTAATGTTGCGATCTATGCAACCCAAAAAGCACAGCAGCTGGGCGCTAAGGTTGTTACGGTTTCCGATTCTACCGGCTGGGTATACGATCCAGAAGGAATCGACGTTGCGCTTCTGAAAGAAGTAAAAGAAGTAAATCGTGCAAGATTGACAGAGTATGCAGAGAAGAGATCTTCTGCTCAATATCACGAAGGAAAAGGCGTATGGTCTGTAAAGGTTGATATTGCTCTTCCTTGTGCAACCCAGAATGAGCTTCTGATCGATGATGCCAAAGCGCTGGTAGCTAACGGCGTACTGGCTGTGGCAGAGGGTGCGAATATGCCTACCTCCATCGAGGCAACAGAATACCTGCAGGCAAATGGTGTGCTGTTTGCTCCTGGTAAGGCTTCTAATGCTGGTGGCGTGGCTACATCCGCTCTGGAGATGTCCCAGAACAGCGAGAGACTGAGCTGGACATTTGAAGAAGTTGACAGCAAATTAAAAGATATCATGGTAAACATTTTCCATGCCTGTGATGATGCTTCCAAGAAATATGGCTTTGAGAAAAACTATGTGGCTGGAGCAAACATCGCCGGCTTTGAGAAAGTGGCAGAGGCAATGACTGCTCAGGGAATTGTTTAACTCGCAAATAAAATACATCGATCCTCACAGAGAGAAAACTTTCTGTGGGGATCGTGAAATGTAATCCGAGATTCCCGTCTGAAGGGGAAAGATGAATACAAACAGAATAAATCACAGCAGTGAAAGTGACGATACAAATGCAGGAGGAGCAGAGATGTTCTTCCTGTTT
>CAJTFB010000067.1 GCA_910575665.1 Eubacteriaceae bacterium | reverse complement strand
AGATTTAAAACCATATACACCAGTAGGCTTTCTTGAACCACGTCCTGTGAAGAAATCTAAGATACTGACTGCTTCACAGGCACTTAATCTACTGAAACAACGGGGATATGTCATCAAAGATGATGTTGTTGCTGTTACCTGATTAGGTGTTGTGTCTATATTTAGTTTTTAAAACCAGCTATATAGGTGGTTTATTTGCTATGCCCTTTATTCTTTGGCTGTCCTCTACTTAATTGTTTCAAACTTAAAACCTCCATTATTATATGAACCGAGACACAATATAATTATACCTAACCATATATAGGGATTCTTACATCATCTTCCCCAGTATAGCTATCTTTCGTCAAAAACCTACCCACTGTCAGCTGGTAATACCTTGCCCGCAAATAAATCTCTTCCGTCTCTTTATCATAGTATTCTCCACAATAACGGAATGGATTATCATCCTTCCCATCCGGATTCACTTCATTGCCAAAGGAATCATACTCATAGGTCTTGGTAACCGCTCCACTTTCATCCGTGAGCTGTACCACATTCCCATGCGGATCGGTCACATAATATTGTTTTTCGGTATTTTCTCCTTTGTCGGCATACACAAGGTTACTGCCGTAACCTCGGTCATTTCCACGGATATACCGTTTCTGCACCTTGCCGCTATCTGACAGTTCCATTGCCAACTGGTCTCCATCCCATACAAATACTGTCTTCTCCCCATTTACGGTCTTACTGGTACGCAGTCCCTCCGCATCATAAGTAAAACTTACTTTATAGTTCCTAGTCAGAGTTCTTGTCAGCTGGTTCAGGGCAATATAATGATTGACTATAGCAAACTGATTTCCGTTTTTATCATTTTTTGTTTTTGTAAACAATTACTTTATCTCTAATATCAATATCCTAAACAATCAATAATATTCTGAATGGAATATTTCTTTGCTTTATTCATTTTTTTATTTATTTTTCGAGTCATTTTAATATTTACTTCAAATCCTCCCATTTCATTTTGATCATAAATTATAATCTTATGAAGTTCTAAATCCGTTATTCCTCCCAATATCAACAACAAATCCTCCCTACCATCATCATTTATATCTTTAAACAAAAAATCATTTACCTTAAAATCACTTGGAAACTCCATTGAGCCCGAAAAGTCATATAGTATATTTTCTTTGTCATCTACTAAATATATAAACAATGTTTTTCGTTTTGTACTCGTTCTAATTACAGAAACAAATTTTATTTTACCCCATTTTTCCAAAGCAATATCTGTAATATCATTATCAAATTCAGCACGAATATCCGTTTCTAAATCTTTTAAATTATAAGGTTTAAATTTAAAAGTATTTTTTTTGTGTCCAATGTAATTAATACCTACACTAAGCAGATTCTCATTTTTCAGTGATATATTTAATTTTCCCTTAATATTTTCACCTTCTTTAAAAGTGAGTTCCGCCCTGTATTCATTATAATTACCTGCTAGCACCATATTATTGTTTGTTTTTTTTGAATATAAACTTACGTCTGTTGCTAAAACACCTTTTTCCAAGAACTGTCCTTCTAATTTCCCTTGTTCTACACTAGTGATTACAAAGGATATATCTTCATAAGCTTCACTGGCACTCCACGTTTCTTTCATCCATACTTTACCAACTATGCTCTCCCATAATAGTTTGTTTTGATTAGAATCGTTGTTGTTATCTGCCATTTCTGAACTTACTGCCAATTTTTCGGATTTATTTGATTCCCTATTGCACCCCACTAAAAAGCAAATTATAGCCAAAATAAAAATCAACTTTTTTTTCATATAATAAATGCAACTCAATTGCTGTAAACAAAACAATTAAGTTTTTCCTCCTGTTCTACTGAATATAATACTGTCAAATCTTCTATATAAGTCAGACATTCCAAAATATTTTTATAAAATATACATCAGTATAATCTTTCAAATTGTATATTTTTAGAATATTGTTGGCTTTTACTTAAATTTATTATGATATTTTTTTGCTGCTTTTCCTCTCTCTTTTATTTCATCATCAGTATCGCCAGACCTCTCATAAGAGCCATGAAAAATATATGCAAGCTTTTCTGCTTTTTTCTTACTCTTTTTATATTTCTTTACACTCATTTTTATACAACCATAATATGCAGTTGTCTGATACCAAGTATTATATTTCCCTCCCATTGTTTTTTCAAAATACTTAAGTTGTAAATCCATTAATTTTTTAGGATTATCACTAGCCATTGAATTAACATCTTTGGGTGTTAATTTTTTTGAAGTTGCACGATTCAAAAAATTAGTCGCATCATCCCATTGAAGCAATCCGTACGCATAAGTAACATCATTCCAATATTGCCATAGTCCAGGATTCATGCCACATTCTTCATATATATTTCCTAATAGACCACATATAGCATTTATAGACCATTTCTTTTTTTCAAAATATGATTTTATATATTTAGCATTTTTCAATTGTTGTTTTTTAGTCAAATATTTTCGATGTTTTCCTGAATCACTTGCTGCGATCGCATATACCTTTGATGTTTTTTTCACTTTAGGTTTAGCTGTCACCTGAGGTGTTGCAGTTGGTGCTACTGTAGGTTTTGGAGTTACCTTGGATTTGTTATTATTTGATTTGTTACCCCCTGTTATCCAATTCCAAAATGATTTAGCCCAATCAACTATCGGACAATTTCCACCATTATCGAAATAAACAACTGGGTTATTATAACAGTATGTATACAAATGTAAACTTAGTGCTTCATCATCTTCCCCTGTATACGTATCCCTCGTCAAAAACCTTCCCACTTCCGGCTGGTAATACCTTGCCCGCAGATAAACCTCCCCCGTTTCCTTATCGTAATACTCTCCACAGTAGCGGAACGGATTGTCATCTTTACTGTCCGGATTTACCTCATTTCCGAACGAATCATACTCGTAGGTCTTGATGACTTTGCCACTTTCATCGGTCAATTGTACCACATTCCCATGCGGGTCGGTCACATAATACTGTTTCTCTGTATCTTCTCCTTTGTCGGCATACACAAGGTCGTTTCCACGGATATACCGTTTCTGCACCTTACTACTCTCAGAGAGTTCCATTACCAACTGGTCTCCATCCCAGACAAAGACAGTCTTCTCCCCATTCACCGTCTTACTGGTACGCAGTCCTTCGGTATCATAAGTAAAGTTTACCTTGTAATTCTTTGTAAGCGTCTGTGACAACTGGTTCAGTGCATTGTAATGATTGACTACGTTCTCGTTCAGCCGATTGTCCCCCAGCGTCACATCGATGTCAACATAGGTGCTGTCTTTCTTGTCACTGGGGATTTCATAACGATTGACCGTGGCAAGCTGGTTTCCGTTTTTATCATATTTATATATCACAACAGAATCCTCCTCCGTGTCAGTATTTAACGTATCGGTGCGGAGCAGTTCATCGTTTCTGTTGTATCTGTAGGCAGTTACTTTATTCCCAACCGTCATTTTCTTTCGGTTGTTGTTGCTGTCATAGGTGTAGGAAATGTCCTCACTGCCTGTTTTGGTTTCTTTCTTAATACGTCCTAACAGATCATAGGTATAGGCTGCCGTCTTTTGGGATTTCTTGCCATCTTTGTCCATCACATCAGAAGTTTCTTTCGACTTCTGTCCATTGGCAAGATATTCCGAGGTATACTGGGATATTACCCCGGTGCTGCCTGTCTGGTTCTTCATTGCTGTAAGGCGATTCTGGTAATCGTAGGTGTAGGTAGTCGTCTGATTGTTGCCAGGCACGGTCCTCTCTGCCAAGTTTCCATCCATGTCATAGGAGTATCCTACTATCTGATTTCCCTGTTCATCGGTAACGGCAGTCAGTTTGGACTCCCCGTCATAACTGTATTGAAGGGAAAGTTTGGTATCGTTCCCCACTTTTACGGCAAAGGCAGACTTATTCCCAGCACTGTCGTAAGAATAGTTCTTCACCACATCCTTGTTCTTGGTCAGTTTTGTGGTTTCTTTCGTGACCTGCCCGGACGCATCCTCATACACAAATGACGTATCATCCAATGTCGCAACATCTCCATAGGCATTGTAGGTATAAGTATGTTTCGTCTGTTTCCCAGTCTTTTTCTCCTTTGCTATCATCTCTGTAAGGCGGTTCTGATAATCATAGGTGCTTTTCTGGGTGTTGCCATTCTTATCCACTGTTTTCGTCAGATTGCTATTCACATCATAAGCATAAGTCTCTCTCCTGCCCTCCGGGTCAGTAAAAGCAACCAGCTGATTTTTTCCGTCATATTCATACTTCGTCTCGGCTACGGTATCGGTCTTTTTCTGTCCGCTGACCGTGAGCTGATAGGTCTTTCCGGCATAGGAGAACGTATCCATATCTTCAGCAGCATCCGTTACTTCTGACACAGTAAGGGTCAACGGTTCCGTCATTCCCGTAAACTGGCGCACTTTGTTCCCCTGGATGTCATAGACATACTGGACATACTGCGCTTTCTTACCATCTAGCAAACTTTTGACCATGACAAGATTGCCCCGCTTATCATAAGTATACTCGGTTTTTGCCGTCCTGTCACTGTCAATCTGTTCGTTCTTTTCCGTCACATTTCCCGTGTTATCATACTCCGTCGTGGTGGTCTGGTATTCGATGCTGCCATCCTTCTTTTCCTGTGGGATCTCGGACTGGATCATCTGGCCGAGGATGTTATACTCATACTTGGTTGCCACATTTTCCTTGGTTCCCCTTGGAGTGTATTCTCCTGTTACCTGTCCCTGCTCGTCATAGTCGGTCTTGACAGTCTGGGACTGCCAGCTGGATTCGCCCTCTTTCCGGCTCTTTGTCTCGGTCTGGCTGACATTGCCGTTATCGTCATAGGTGGAAAGAGTCTGCGTCTCATAGGCAGGAAGCCACTTCCCGTCCTGCTGTTTTCTGGTAACTGTACTTTCTTTGGTGGTTCTGCCAAAATCATCCGTTTCATAGGTAATGACTGTCTCCACCCTGTTCTTACCACGGATGGCAGTGCTTGTCTGGGACAGGGTGTTCCCTTCCGCATCCGTTACGGTTTTTGTAATGTTTTCACTTAGAACTGCATCATTGAACTGGTCATAGTACCCCTCTGCATCTGCCTCCGGCTGGTATTTCGCCGGATTTAAGACCTTGCTGTAACTGGTGGAGATAGTCTGTGCTTCGTCTTCTTCCCCGGTTACTTCTGTCTCGCTCTTGCTGAAACTCCATGAAGTGCAGTGGGAAGCGTCCAGTTCCCCATTGCTGAACTCTGCACTGCCAATTTCATCGCCCAGATTGTCATAGAAGTGCTTGCTTCCAGAGAGAATATCCCGTCCTTTTCCGGTAATGTAATAGTTCGGTACGGTTTCCCCATTTTCATTGACAATGAAGCGCTTTTCATCCGGCTCAAAGGGATAGGTACGTTCTTCGATCAGCCGTGCGGTTTCTTCTTTTTCTTCATCAGAATCATTTCCTTCGTCATTGTCGGAAGAATCATCTCCATCTTCCTCGCTGCCATACTCATAGATGCTCTCCGTCCATGTGCCTGCGGCTTCATCTTTGCTGACTACCGTGTTGCCAAAGGCATCCTGGATGTCAATGGAGACACGACCATAATCGTCTACGGTCATGCTTTTCAGCCCATCCGCAGACTGATATTCTTTCTCTTTGGATTCATACTCCGTCCCCACAGCGTTGATGGTTTCCGTTTCCTCCCCGGTTTCCGAGTCATAGGAAGTTTTTGATACCAGACCGTTTTCATCAGTGTAGCTCAGTTCATTGCCGAACGAATCATAAGTTGTCTCTTCTTCGGTATAAGTACGGTTATCTTCCGGACGTTTTGCGGACGTGATGGTTACGGTTTTCTTGGTCTGCTGTCCCAGACTGTTGTAGGTATAATCGTTCTGGATGACTTCTTTTTCCCCATCCGTACTGTAGGAAGGGTAGACTTTCCCCTGGGTCTCATTTCCCTGCCCGTCATACTGGAAATCTGTTTTGGAAATGGTCTTGTATGCACCACCGTTTACGCTTCTCTGCTCGGAGATGCTGGCATAGTCAATGCCATTCGCTGCCACAGTGCTTGCCAGTTTATTTTTGGTATTTGCGCCCACATAGGATTCTTCCGTGACCAGAGGACACGCCATTGCAGCGTCTCCTGCCGGATATCCACTTCCTGTCCCCCGGTAGGTGTAGGTCGTCGTATACAGATGTTCTTTCCCCTTATTTTTTGCCAGATATGCTTTGGAGGATTTATACGTTAGAACATTCCGATATTTGTCGTAGGTATATCCCTGCCTTGTCGTGACTGCCTTTTCCCCTTTTTGGCCAAAAGATTTACCGGTTTCTAATGTCACAAGGGAACCTTTATTATCGTATTGGTATGTTGTCTGCTCTTTTTCCTTCCCATAATTTACTTCATCCACCAGCATCTTGTTCTCATTGTAAATATACAGACTGACGTTTTTCTTCGTGCTACTCTTCAAATGAAGGTTGTCCGGGTTGATCTTTGATTTCTTATATTTGAAATCATAAAACTTCCCATTCGTTTTATATTTATTCGGATTGAAGGTACTGACAATGGTTACTGTCTTCAGTCCGCTGTTGCCATACTGCCAAACCTCATCATGATTTTCATAAAAATCCGCAAAGGAAATGAGGCTGTCTTCCTGCTTTTGGAAATAGTCATACTTTACACCGTTTGATTTTTTCCCCGTCTTCGTATCTTTTTCATATTCCCTGGTTACATAAAACTGCTCCGTGACCACGTCCCTTTTCTGCCCCGTTCCAGATTCTTTCGAGCCACGCAGGGAACATGCCCTGTATTCATAATGCTGTTCGCTTCCTTCTGCTGATACTTTTGTCAGGAGATAACTCTGGTTGGTAGAGACACGCTGGGATGCCACTCCCGCACCAGAGGTATTAACCAGACGCTCCACCGTCTTATAGCTATACTTTTCCTTGCTGCCGTCTACCGTTGCGCTGGTCAGAACCACGCCGTTCAGCCTGTCCCCATGATGGGGGGTATAGGATTTCTCTTCGGTTTCATAGGTAATCGTTTTTTGAGATACTCCACCCTCCATCTTGCTGCCCTCAACGGTAACTGATGCCAAGGTCTTTTCCTCATCATCTCCGCTGTAATGGAAAACGATCTCCCGCCCGACGGAATCCGTAATCTTACTAAAGTAAATGTCATCCGTGTATGTATAGGCAATCTTGTTGTCGTGGGCATCTTTCTGCAACACAATCACTCCGTTTTCGTTAAAATAGGTGCGGAGCCCCGTTTTGTCACGGAGAAGGTACTTGCAGGCGATGCCGTCTACGGTCTTATCCCAATCTTCTAATTTAATATCATCGTAATCATAACCTTCCAGTCCCTTGATATGATAACTTTTGCTGGCATCGTCTCTCTCTGTTTCGATATTCATGACCCCGGCACTGCCGTAGTGCAGGTATTTGGGTTCTTTCCCCCATCCTTCCTCTTTCGTCAGCGTTACTGTCTCAATCCATGGAAAATCATACCGCCAGCCACTTGCCAGACCATACACGTTGTGCCCTTCATTGCTGACAATTTTTGTCCTTTGGGTATCATTTTCCGTAGCATCCCTCCAGACATCTCCTTTCGTATATTTTACCAAGAGATTCTTCAGGGCATTTTTATGCTTATTCCATATGGCGATATTGACTACAATGCTCTTATCCATTCCTTCCTGGTCAATAAAATGCACTCGGATGGTATCTACTTTCAAAGCATCCACATGCTCCACGGTAGCGTGACCGAGATTGGCTTCATTGCTATCATAGTAACGGTCAAGTTCAAAATCCATGCCACCTGTGCCTTCCAACGACAGGTCATTCCGGGAGAGCATCAAATGCCCGGTGGCGGTGTCTACGCCATCTGCTACTTCTGCTTCCAGCGGAGAACCAGCAAGGCGGTTTTCGTAAACACTGCGGAAAGTATCGCCGTAGGCGGCTTCCAGTGCTGTATCATAGGATTCCCCCGCAGCCTGGCAGATGCTGCTGTTCGCAGACAAAAATGTTCCACATATCATAGCAGCGGTTATTGCTCCAAACAATATCTTTCCTAATCTCCTCATAGATTCCAAACTCCTTTCTTATGCAAGACTCCATTCTTCCTGCCAAATTTACTATCAATTTTCATTCTGCTTTTTCAATTCTTCGACCGTTATTCCTGCAGCCAGTTTCTGTATCACTTCATCAAAGGTATATGTCCCATTCATAATCAGAATCGCCACTTCTACCCGTTCTTCCTTGCCCAGCGACTTGTCCTCCAACCTCTGTATCTGCTCCTTGGTCAGTCCCAGCTGCTCCTCCGTAGTCAAAATCTCACTATCTTTGACTACCTCTGACCACTTGCGCTTATCAGAAATCTTTCCTTTGGCTTCCGCCAGCTCTATTGCTTTTCTTCCAGTTTTGACAGACAGTTTCTCCGCTTCCTGTAAATCCTCCAGGGAATAACCGTCCTTTTCCATCTGGTATTTTTCGTTCTCCGGAATGGTGAAGAAAGCCTTTTCCAGTTCCTTTGCTGTCTTTTCCCAATCTTTCATCTTGATCTGCTGCTCTGCCACATCCTCTCTGGATATCTCGTAGAGTTCTGAATACAAATCGGCAGTTTCCTGATCGGAAGCACTGAGGGAAAGGTAATTTTCCTCTTTTTGCTTCTCTACATTCTGTTCCTTCTTGTTTTGGTTATGATTTCGCATCATGAAAAACACCGTTCCTGCGACAGCGAATAACAAAACCATCAAAATGCCCGACAAAATTACTTTATATTTTTTAACAAACTCCAATGATATTCCTCCGTTCAAAACAAGTAATTAATCTAACTTTGATTTACACCAATATAAGCGTTCAAAACAACATTCAGCAAAAGCATATTCATATATTGGTCATTTAATTATGTGACGTAAAACTTTTTTTTACAATACAATTAGGACTTACCAGTTATGGACATCCATAACTGGCAAATCCTCTTGTTCTTATTTTTCCTCTTTATCCGTCAGGGTAATCTCTACCTTGGTCTTTCCGTCAATCTTTCCCTCCACCGGGATAGACTGGTAGGTTTCAAAACTCTCTCCCCGCTCCAGGCTCCCCGTGAGTTTCAATACCAGCACACCCTTTTGGGGCTGGTATTTCAGCAACGTAACACCGTCGGCTCCCTCTTTCAGTGCATCTTCTGTTTCAAAAGAAGATGCATTTACGATCTGCATTTCATCGGGATTGACAGTTACGGTCACAATCTTTGTCTGTCCCTTTTTGAGATTTCCGGCAGTTACCTGCAGTTCGTAGGCTCCGCCTTTCTTTACCAACATTTCTTTTGTTGTACTCTGCACTTTGACGCTATACTGCTCCACTACATCCAGCACACCATATCCGCTCATTTCCCCGCCGATACTGTACACGTCCTTGCCGGATGCCACCAGCGCGGAATCTTTCTTGGTCAGGTTCATGGCAGAAATCTGGCTCCATTCGTCCGCATAAGCATCGTAGACGAGGACTTCTTTTGTCTCCGTCTCTTTTACCATGTAAATCTTACCGCTGATGACAGCGGATGCCCTGTATTTGTCGGATGTTGCAAATGGACACTCTGCCCCAGCGTCCTCAAAAATATTGTCTTCTGGGAGATATTCCTGCCAGAACATCTTCTCTCCATCTTCTCTTAATACGAACACCCGGTTGTCCACGCTGACGGCATCGATGACGGTGCTGGTGTCCGGCATGACTGCCGTTTCCCAGGTATCAGTCTTGATGTTATAAACTTCTGCCTTATCGGTTGCCCCTGCCTTTGTCCATGTATAAAGCTGGTCTTTGCTGACAGCGGCTGCCAGATTGGTTCTGCCCTCAGCCATGTCTGCTTTTTTCTGCCACTGCTTTGTTTCTGTATTGAAAGCATATACAGCATTTAACATTTTGCCTGTAGCGCTGGTGTCGGTCTGACCGCCAACGACAGTTATCTCATTGTTGTAGGCAAACATGGCTGCCTTGCAGATTCCGGTTTCCGTTCCGGGATAGTCCGGCAGCGTTTCCCAGGTTTTCTTTTCGCTATCGTATGCCACAAAACTCTTCAGAGTACCTGTGGCATTTTCCCCGCCCAATACATAGATTTTTCCATCCAGTGCCGTGACGGAACTGTTTTTTCTTGCCTCCTGCATGGGCGCCGCATACACCCACTCAGACTGGCTGTCTGTGCTAAATATCATGCGGGATGATTCCCCTGTCAAGGATGCGTTTTCCCTTGCCGTGACCGTGAAGCCAAGGATTTTTCCTGCCGTTTCGTTGTGGTAGATGTAATCATAGGAAGTGCCTGTTACGATGGCTTCACCGGTCTTCTTTCCACCGTCATAGATGCAGACTAGATATTCTTTTGCCTTGTCTATCGCATCCCATGTGATGGTCACTTTGTCCTGCCCTTTGATGCTTACTGGCTCCGGGATGGCAAAACGCTTTTTCAGGTGAAGAGTGTAATTTCCCGTCCCATTATTTTTTACGTTGACTTTCAGGTATTTTCTGCCTTCGTATGCCCCAGTGAAAAGGAAGTTGTGGTCCAGACCAGCGTTATCGTCATAGCCCACGCGCTCTTTATTGGCATCATACATGACTGCCTGGGTGTCTATGGAGGATTCCGTGTAAATGTCATAGGCAATGCCCGGCTTGGCATCAAAGTAATAGTAGTTTTCCTGTCCCGCCTTGATGACGGAGCGGGTAATGGGAATATTTTCTTTCAATTCCACGGCTCCTTCAAAGCCAACGACCTCATAATGCACGGTAAAGTACGGATTCCTATCGAGCTTTGCCTGATAGGAGCGGTTGGAGTTGTCCGCCGCGAGGGCTACGCCGTAGTTGGCTTCCCCGGCATACCATGCTTTGACGATATTTGTCACATCACACTGATAGCTGCCCGCTTTCTGGATTCCCACGGAAGCGGCCGCATCCGGCTCATAAGCCGGACGGTTGTTGTAAGTTAATTTCCTGACATTCCAGTTCTGCTTTACTTTATGGATGCCGATGTCAAAGGTCTTTCCCGCCCCTAATCTCAGTGTTTTCTCGTTTTTGATATGTAGTGCCGCATCCCGGATCTGCACGTTTTTGTTTTTCAGTTCCGAGAGCGTGGACATCTTAGTAAATGCCACGCATTTGTTTGGCTGCAATAACAGGGATTTGTCATAACCGAAGTTGCTGTCTGGCGTTCCGGCGTAGGCTGCGCCTACTTTTACGTCCCTGCTGTGCTTGTCAGTTAAATATGTCGTCCGGATTTCTACCGGGAATTTTCTCTTTTTACTGTTCCACCATTTTTTGTCCGGTGTCACTTTTAATGTCTTGCTCTTTTTGTTGTAGGATAATTTTACTTTGGATGTGGATACCCCACCCGCATCCGTGATAACCGTGCTCATGCGTGTAAATTTTGTCTTGCCCTTTTTAGTTTTGAAATAGACCTTTTTGCCCTTTACTTTTGCTTTCAGTTTGGTATTCAGTTTGAACGAAAGGGCTTTTCTTTTCTGTTTTTTGCTAATTTTAACGATCTCCTGCACTTTTTCTGGAAAAATATCGTAGGAGATGCTTGTGTTTTTCATAACGCCTTTATAGGTAACTTTGTTCTGGTTCAGCACATCGGTTGCTGTTTTTTTCTTAGGATTGCTTCGCTTCGCCTTCGCTGCTTTGAGTTTTTTGCCCTTTAAGGCAATCGACAGGCTGGTTTTGCCCCGCTTCATGGAGACAACCGATTTCTTGTTTGCTTTTTTGGATACTTTCATGGAAAGGTCGGTGGCTTTGGTTTTGTAGTTCTTTTTGCCGGATTTGACCAAGGTGGTATCAATCTCTTTCCATGTGCCATTTTTCTGATAATGGATCGGCATAGAATAAGTGGCGGCAGTATAGCTGCCGTCGGACATGGCAAACTGCTTGACAAATTTGGTGCGCTTGGCAGGGAGTTCCCCGGTAATGGCGGATGCAACCTTGAGGGCATTGGTCACAACTGCCTCCGCCGAAGCAGCGTCAACCGAGGCTGCATCAGCCTCTTTCTCATTGTTAATCAATAAATTTGAACTGAAGATAGAAGTAAATGCTAAAATACCTGTTAACAAACTACCAATGATCACTTTTTTCCTTTGATTCATACGCAATCCCCTTTCTGTACTTTTGCTTTATGTTATATATTAAAACCAGTCAAGATAACTGATGAATTCCCTACCCATTGCACAGATACAATGGGCAATCACTTTTTGGTTCTGCATCACAAGATTCCGACTATTTCTTAACTGGACGTTTCGGCTGATGCAGAATCCCGGCACAGATTGGCGGCCATCCTGACTTTGACTTAACCGCTTCCATTTTTGCAATTTTTCCTGCCAAATTAAGAATTGGACTGCCTGTTTTCCTTGTTTTCATCTGTTCTCACCTCCTGCCGTATTAACTTTGCTACTACTATGAAAACAGCACATATGATGATTGCCATCAGAATATATTGCTGCCATTTCATTTTTAAGATAGTTCCTATCCCTGCTGCTCCGATTTCCAAAAACAATATTCCCCTGCTCCAATTTCTGTATTTTCTTTGCTCCTCCAGCGTCAGCATAAGGTCAGGATGATTCACAGGCGCAAAAAACAGAATACAAAGGATGGAAATAGCAAGCATCAATCCGAATATAACCATATGTTTTGCCAGTAATGGCACAAAAACTTCAAAGGTCAGTACAACCGCAGCTACCGAGCCTATGAAACAGCCCGGAAACGATTTTGCATGGAATCCTCCGGTCGTCTGACGCAGCATCAGAAAACATACTGTAAATACCACTCCCTCCCACAATTTCCCAAGCAGAAAAGAAAGCATAAATAGAACCGTACAAACAATTAGTTTTTCAAAAACAAGTGTCAAACCATAAATAGAATCTTCTCTGTACTTTTCTTCTAATGCGTGACTCCGAATCAAAAAATCAACAAAATCTACCACCATTGCACGCCATCTCCTTTGCCCACAGATATATCATACATCTTTATAATAAATCAATAGCAATTACATAATTTGACGGAAAGTTGCAAAAATTGACGGTTTTCATTTAAGAAATGATCTTGATTGCTCGAATGTAACACGACCTTCCCGTTTTGTAAACGAGTTTCACATTTTGAAAGCGACCTTCAAATTTTGTACCCGAAATTCCACTTTTGTAGCAACTTTCCCGTTTTTTTCTGCGGTTCTGTGGTATAATGGTCCCACAGCAGGATAAAAATGCG
>CAJTFB010000066.1 GCA_910575665.1 Eubacteriaceae bacterium | reverse complement strand
GACGCGAAGTCCAGGAAAGGAAGCCGATATACCGATTGCTCCATCATTATAGCAGTTTAAGCAACAAGATGGGTAATTCCTTACTGGCTGTAAGGGATATTAACCATAAATATATTGTAGTAGGGAAGGAGGAGGGTTTAGGTAATGTTTTGACTCTGAAATACGATTGAAAATGGAGGGATGCTTATAGAAGAAATTTGAAAATCCTGTTTCTGGCGTATCAAGTAACAGGCGCCCAGCAACTGTTTCCACAAGTTCTATAAAGTCAAAACGCTCCGTTGCTAACTTGGCGACACCAGATTCTAATGCCGAGAGATCCAAAAGCGAAATAATTAAATCGTCCATACGTTCTATGGCATCTAGGATTGCATTCATGTATTGTTGCCTTTTTTCCGAATCTATTTCCCCGTCCAATCCTTCCGTATAGGCCCGGATCAGCCCTAAGGGAGTCTTCATCTCGTGAGATAGACGGTCTACCAGTTCTCTTCTTTCATGTAGTAAGATCCGTTCATGTGCAACATCTTTCTCTAGTTGGGAATTCGCCGCCTCCAGTTTATCCAATGCTTCCTGTAGGTTGGATGACATAGTATTCAGGCTCTTAGATAATTCACCAAACTCATCCTTCGTTTGGATGTCGCAGTGGGCAGAAAAATCCAATTCTGCCATTTGCTTGGCGGTGTCGTTGATTTTGTGCAGTGGTTTTGAAATCAGCCTACCTAAAAGACAGTCAACTCCAATGATAACAGCGATCAGGAGGGTGAACCAGATCCAGAAGCTTGCATTGCGACTCATTGGAAGGTCCTCAGTTACAAGATAAAACAATACCAGCATCCCACCGGTAAGTTTGGAAAGGATCATCGTTTTTTTGCGCACAGAATAGAGATTGTAAATCTTTTCCTTCTTATTCATAACTACACCTCAAACTTGTATCCGGAACGGATTAGTGTTACAATGCGTCGGCTTTCACTACCAAGCTTTTGGCGCAGTGTTTTGATATGTGTATCAACAGTACGGGTATTCCCTTCAAACTCATAGCCCCAAATACGGTTAAGAAGCTGCTCACGGGAAAACACCTGATTTTTATTTTGCATAAAGAAGTGTAACAATTCAAATTCCTTATGCGTTAACTCAATTTCGGCACCATTTATAGAAACAGCGCGAGAATAGGGGAGCAATGAAATACCGCCTGCTTGTATGACTTCTTGAGGTATCCAGCCGGAACGTCGGAGAAGAGCATTGACTTTTGCAAGCAGTATTTTGGGGCTGAATGGTTTGGTTACATAGTCATCTGCACCATACCCATATCCTCTTAGCTTATCTTCTTCCGTGCCTTTTGCAGTCAGAAACAGAATGGGAAGATCGGACATTTCCCTTGCCATTCGGCAGACCGAAAAACCATCCAGATGAGGCATCATAATATCTAAAATGGCTAAATCCAAAGAATTGTTTTTCAATATGGAAATAGCATCTATGCCGTCATCAGCAGTAATACAGGTATGGCCGCCACGTTTCATATAATCAGCAATAATAGTTTGCATTCCTTTTTCATCTTCTGCAATCAAAATAATTGCCACGCGCTCACCTCATTTCGTTTTGGCTTAAATGCTATCATAATTTAATTTCAGAAGAGAATGCCAACCATTTGGAACCATAAGTAGTCAGATAGAATCGGTTTCCAAACTCATTCTCAACAAATCGGTCTTTTACCTGGTACCATCCCTGCAGTTCCCGTCTTAAATCTGAGTCTGGAGAAATTGGTTCCAGCCAGATCTCTTTTTGCCCGCTAATTTCAGATCGGGTTAACGGTGGCTCTTTCGGTGGTTCTGCCTCAGAAAATGGAGGAGCGAAGATAAATAATTCACCGGTAATATCCGCAAATGGCAAAGTGTGGCCATCTGGAAAAGACACATGCTTATCTGCAGCATTTACCAGCAGCCATCCATATGTAGCAGACCATACTGGTCTGCCATGAAAAGCCAGCAATGCTTTGAGAAGTAATAATTGGATTTTCAGCAATCAAGGCCAGTATTTTCTCTTCCATTTCGGCCAGTGAATTTTCTTGCTTAGGGACATTAGGGACACGATTAGGGACATTTTCCCTGGCATCTGTGGCATCCATCTTAAAATCAGGATGCAGGTAAAACCGTGATATGAAATAGCTGTGGGAATCATCGGTTTCAAATAACCTTAAAAGTCCGCAGTTTTTCCATTGTTATAGATCTGTCCGGACCGGGAAAACTCAAAATTTCTATTTTGTCGGGTTCAATGCGGACTTCAATCGGTTCTCTGATATCATATGCGCGGTGATAAACAGCGTTGGCAAGCGCCTCTTCAATAGCAACATAGGGATAGTTGAAAAAGCGGTCAGCCTCAGTCCTGTCAGGATATTTTGTCACCTTTTCAGTAATGATATTATTGCGTATATATAATAATGCTTCCCTAAGCTGTTGCTGAATTGGGCCTTTGAATATCTTTTCTATGATTTTGTCGCCGCCGGTTCCTTCCGGAAATTGAACAACATCAATCTGAGTATAGGGGAAAAACTTGTCTGGTTCAAAGCTAAAAAACATCAGCCCTACATTTTTGGGCTTCGTATATTCTGGAAGAGAAGAAACGAGATTCATGCTCTGGCATAGCTCCAGAAAATCCATATTTTTGGATTCTTCATACAAAGAACTTCCGATCTCCCGCAGATAACCTTGTATCAGAGTGATATTCAAATCGGATAGTTCAGCCTGATGGTGGATTCTGTCGTCAAACGGAATTTGGTTTGAAAGCGTATAAAGATCGTGTAATTCTTCATCTGAAGGCTGGATGGTGCTTGCCATTTTGCGGATGTAGCAAACTCGTTCTTTATCGCCTTTGGTCATTGATTTAGGTGAAGAATAAGATCTGAGATTTCCGCCTGGACACCATGCCACAATAAATTTCTTTCCTTTATAATCTGCAACTTCAACAATGGGAAGATATTCCGGCTGTATGCGTTTACATTTGTTCAACATATCCTTCAAATAGTGGTCAATCTTTTCGGCAGGAACACCCTGCAATGAATCCGACGGCCTTCTTTTTCTTTTATGCCGATGACTATATATCCACCGCCCCAGTTATCAATATCATTTGCAAAAGCGTAGATCGTTTTTAGGGAAGCCTCCGCATCCCATGTTTCCTTAAATTCAATTCTTGCCCATTCTACAACACTTCCGGAGAGGAGTGTTTTTATATTAGTTGGAACAGCCATTATCAGCCACCTCAGTTTTCGATTTTATATATTTTCCGCTTTTAATTCGTGCGTCAATTTAATGCGTTATATGGAGAAAAGGAAATAGATGTTATTTTACCACGCCATGAGCAGGGTTTAGTCCATGCGGCAGACGGATATGCCCGTTCCACAGGAAAAGTGGGTGTCTGCCTTGTGACAAGCGGACCGGGAGCCACCAATCTCGTTACGGGTATTGCCACTGCAAATTATGACAGTGTTCCGCTTGTATGCTTTACGGGGCAAGTGCCAACCAGCCTTATTGGGAATGAGGCTTTTCAAGAAGTAGATATCGTAGGCATTACAAGAAGCATCAGCAAATATGCGGTAACTGTACGAAAAAGAGAGGATTTGGCAGAAACAATCAGAAAGGCTTTTTATATTGCAAAGACAGGAAAGCTATCATTAGATGGGCTTGAAATGTTGAGCAGAGCGAATAAAAATCGGTTATAATAAATTATCAAAACTATAGAGTGTTTATTTGGGGGAAAGGAGAATCGGGATGAAACTAAAAGACATAACTAACGGACCGGATTGGATAATATGGGTGGTTAGATTGTAGATAGCAAATGGTTTGCTATGTGTATATTTATAAAATACATAGGTTAGGAAGATGATAATTGAGTAAATATAAAAATATATAGTAGAGCAATAAATCGGGTGGCTGTGTGGAGGAGTTAGCGAATATGAAAAGATATATTACGTTTTTGAGTGGTGTTAATATAAGCGGAAAAAATAAAGTCCCAATGGCGGAATTAAAGAATGGCTTTGAAGAAATAGGATTTTCGGAAGTCAGAACATATCTGAACAGCGGCAATGTGATTTTTTCAAGTGATGAAGGCGATATGGAGGGATTTATAAACCAGATTGAAACGATGATAAAAAGGCAGTTTGGCGTTGATATTCCCGTTTTTGTCATATCGTGAGGGTAAATGAGTTCTCCATCGGTATGGGCCCCTGCATCTGGCATAAAGAAACGGAAGGATACCCAGTATTCCATTCGTCTTCTACCCATTGGAGGTTTCTGTGCTCTGGATGGGCAGGACGAGGATGCCGGGGATGAACGATGCTTGGCCCGTCAAGGCTTCTGGAAAAAATTCACAATTCTGGCTGGTGTGTCCTTCATGAACCTTCTCACAGGAATTGTGATCATTGCCATTCGAAACGGCGAGTTAATCGTCTTGGAAGACCTGCCTCTCTACCGTGGAACTTATGGAGAGCGTCAGAATAGTTTTGGTCTGCAGGTGGGAGCGAAGCAAGTTCCAGCAGATTTTTTGACGAATTTGCGTTTTATCGGCTATCAGCCTCTGGACTTTGTGCAACAAATGTGGTTCAGCATAATACAAATGATGCGTGGAAATGTGAGTGTGAAGGAATTCAGCGGTCCCGTAGGTATTATGTCTATCATGACAGAGGTGGGAACATCTTCTGAATCTTCCAGCTCTGGATGGAGGGAGAATATTTTTCCTACTGGTGGACGTTGTTGAACTGCTGCTGTTCAAGCACAAGGTACCAGAAAAATGCCAGGCAGCGGTGAATGCGGTAGGTTTTGTGCTGTTGATGGGTGTGATGGCATTAGTCACCCTACAGGATGTAATAAAGCTGATTAGCGGAGGATTTAAGAGCAATCTTTTCAGGTTTGATAAGAAACAAAACCACAATTATGGTGATGGAATAGAAAAATTAAGACGATTAAATATAAATAAAAAAGCGAAAGGAATGACAAATCAATGAAAATCGAAAAATGCAATAAAGAGTCCTTTGTTGTAATCGGAAAAGAGGGGGCAACAACAGACGGGGCCGGCTTTATTCAAAAGCTATGGGATGATGCCAATTCCCATTTTGGAGAAGTTTCGCATCTGGCAAAGAAAGACGAAAACGGGAACATCAGTGGAATATGGGGCGCGATGTCTGATTTCTCCCGATCCTTCCAGCCTTGGGAAGACTTCAGTAAAGGGCTTTATCTTGCGGGAGTAGAATGCATCGATGGCGCAGAAGCCCCAGAAGGCTGGACAAAATGGGTGATTCCCGGCTATGAGTATATCTATGCGGAACGTGAAAATGACGACGTTTTTCCGGAAGTAATACAATATTTGCAGGAGCATGACATTTCATTAGTAGGAGCTGTCCATGATTTTACATGCCCTCAGACCGGGAAAGGATATATGTTTTTCCCGATAAGGAAGTTGTAAAAAGGAGAATTTGCGGAGGAAAACAGAATGAAATCTATCTGTGGAATTGATTGTACAAACTGTGAATTAAGTGGCACTTGTAACGGGTGTGCAGCAACAGAAGGTCAGCCCTTTGGAGCGGAATGCCTTATTGCACAATGCTGTAAAAAAAGCAAGACAGCGTTAAGCGAATTGAAAGAAAAGCTAATTGCGGCGTTCAATGCGCTACACATTCCGGATATGGAAGAAGTAACAGAGCTGAATGCGCTGAAAGGTTCTTTTGCTAACATTGAATATGCCCTTCCCAACGGCCAGATTGTAAAGTTTTGGGATGATAACAAGATTTATCTTGGGAATCAGCTACATAAAAAGGACAGTGACAGGTGCTACGGGATCATTGCTGATGAGAAATACCTCATGGTATCTGAGTACAGCGGCTGTGGCGCTGACGCGGAAATAATCATATTTAGACGCTGGTATTAAAGAAATAAATTATATGTGATGGAGGTGGAAAAGTGAAACGTTGTATTGTAGTTGCCGATATAGCTACATAATAATTATTATAACATGAACATGGAGGATTTTGAAATGGCTATATCGGAGAAGAAAATATATCTCCGGACGGGTGATACGCAAACAGTTTATTTGAAAAGTGTAATAACAGATGCCAGTATTAAAATTGGCGATTATACAATGTATAACGATTTTGTACATGACCCAAGGGACTTTGAAAGAAATAATGTTTTATATCATTACCCAATTAACGGGAATCAGTTGAAAAAAAATAGGGAAATTCTGCTCAATTGCTTGTGGTGCAAAGTTTCTATTTACCCCACAACTTCCCATTTATCGGGAAGTTGTAGAGAGCGTAAAAGCGGAATTGGATGTTATTTGTTTTTTATTAATAGTTTGCTAGGATACCAGAATGCAGCAAAAGGAATCTTCTGGAAAAAACAATAAAAGAATGGAGGGATGTCCAGTGAAAAGCTCAACAGTGACAGCACAGTTTCCCTGCGACTGTAAAACGGTCTGGGACATTGTTACAGATAATGAGAATTTTGAATGGCGGAGCGACTTATCCAAGATCAAAATAATTGATGAAAATCGGTTTGACGAGTATACAAGGGATGGATTTATAACACATTTTCGGATTACTGCAAAAAAGCCATACCAGGAATACCGATTTGATATGGAAAATCAAAACATGAGAGGTCACTGGAGCGGCATATTTGAGAGCTGTGATGGTGGTACCCAGATTACTTTTACAGAAGAGGTACAGGTGAGGAACCCGATTATGAATCTGTTTGTAAAGGGGTATCTGAAAAAGCAGCAGGCCAGGTATATTGCGGATCTCAGAAAAGCGATAGCAAAATTGTAAGTTGGAGGATTAAGCAAGTAAGGCAAGAAAACTTTGCAGAATGGTTTAGCTCGTTTTGAAGGAGGTGAAGCAATAAATGAAAGTGATTTTTATGGGAACACCGTATTTTTCGGTGAGAACATTAGAAGCACTGGTTGTTGCGGGGCATCAGATATGTCTTGCTGTGACCCAGCCGGATAAAGCAAAAGGGCGAGGGAAAGCTTTGCAGTCTACGCCAGTTAAAGAGGCCGGAGTGGACACCGGTGATATGCTGCTGAAGGTCGAAGTGCCGATTGAAGCAGACGAGACTGGAGGGAGCCTATATGACAAGCTGGCTAAAGCAGGGGCAGATCTCCTGGTAAAAACGCTAAAAGAACTGGAGTCAGGAGACCTGATTCCTCAAAAGCAGGGGGAAAGCCCGACGCCATATGCGAAAATGATTCATAAGGAAATGGGAGTATTGATTTGAACCGATCCGCAGCGAAAATTGAGCGTATGGTGTGGGGATTCGACCCATGGCCCGGGCGCCTATACCTTCTGGAACGGAAACATGTTGAAGATTTGGAAGGCTGCCGTAGAAAAGAAAGACGAAATAAAGCAGGTTCCGGGTACGGTTCTTGAGGTGGAAAATGACTTTTTTTCTGTTCAGACCGGGAATGGAGTATTGAAAGTAAAAGAAGTGCAGCTTCCTGGGAAAAAGCGGATGAAAGTTAATGTCTTTCTGAGAGGAAATGTACTGGAGACGGGAACGCTGCTGAAAAGAGTGGAGGGGACAACAAAATGAGAAATCCAGAACAAACAATAGGAAATTTAATCGATAAGCAGAACGTTTCATTCATTGCCTCGATTTCTGCGGAAGGTTTCCCAGATATGAAAGCTATGCTGCCGCCAAGAAAACGAATCGGTATCAAAGAATTCAGGTTTACAACCAATACATCTTCGATGAGAGTATAAATCAGAAGATTTTGATGTTATAGAATAGGGAACTGGCCATAGCTGAGGAGGGATGAGATGAAAAAAATAGGAATACTGTGTGCCACAGCTAAAGAGGTTAATCCATATCTTTCTACAATTGAGATAAAAAAAGCAAGCGAGTATGCCATGCATTGCTTTTGCAATGGCCTGATTGCCGGCACAGAGGTTATAGCGGTATATTCGGGCTGTGGGAAAATCAATGCTTCCATTACAGCGCAGCTTTTGATAGATCGGTATCAGGTGGATGCAGTCATCTTCTCCGGGATAGCCGGCGGCATGAAGGAAGAACTCGAAGTGTTTGATACGGTGGTATGCACAGCTTCTGTGTTCCATGATACGGATAATGAGATATATACAGATTTTCCGATTATGGACGAACCCATATTTTATGCGGATGAGCATTTGGTTTCTTTGGCAAGAAAAGCAGCAGAAGGAATGGAACGAAAAATTTATTTTGGTCTCGCCACGACGGGAGACAGATATGTGGAACCAATCCATCCAGATGCTTTGTGTATTGATATGGAAACAGCTGCTGCAGCGCATACGTGCTACTTGAACAAAGTGCCGTTTGTGGCGATCCGATCTATATCAGACAATAATAAAGAGCCTGGCCAAGAGGCAATTAACCGAAATTATGAAAAAGCTGCGTATCAGTCTTATCAGTTTGTTTATGCGATGCTCCACAAGCTTGGGAAAGAAAATGTCTGTGCAGCAGGAGAAGGTGGAAAATGAGTAAAATATTATTGTTAGAGGATGATGTGAGTCTGGTAAAAAACGAAGGCCTCATTTTGACACGCGAGAAGATTCTGGATGAATTGTGGGATAGTAATAAAGATTTTGTAGATGATAATACCTTATCCGTCTATGTCCGAAGGCTTCGTGAAAAAGTAGAAAGCAATCCCTCCCAGCCGGAGCATCTGATAACAGTCCGGGGCTTTGGATATCAGTGGAAGGCGGTATCCCCATGAAGCTATTTCTGGACAAACAAATCAGGTGTTTTTGCTGCTTTCTCATTCTCTTTCTTCTCATTTTATCAGGGAGCGGCGCTTGGCTATTTTCCCTTCAGACCGATTCTGCAAAGGAAATGCTTTACACAAGGGAAAATACAATGATATCCGTATTATTGGAGCAAGGGGTTTCAGAAGACGTAATCGCTGCAGCGCTTGCCAATACCTTACCGGAGTTTACCGGATCTCGGAAAGAAGCTGGAAGACATATTGTATCTGCCGCCGCTTGGTTATCAGTGTTTCTGATGAGCGGCGTTTTTGTGTTTTTACGGAAAAGGGATCGGTTATACCAGAAAGCAGAAGGTATCGTACCTTTACGATTTCCTTTGGATCTATGTCAATACTTTGGACAAAAAAGTTGAAAGATTATGCTGCTCTTTTGAATTCCTCATCCTCCTTTTGCTGCGGTGTCAGATAACCGATAGAGCTATGTATCCGCTTACGGTTATACCAGCCTTCTATGTATTCAAAGATTGCTCTGCGAGCTTCCTTTGGATCTTGATAAGTATGAAGATATATTTCTTCCTTTTTCAGTACAGAATGGAAGGATTCAATACAGGCATTATCGTATGGATTTCCCTTACGGCTAAATGAGTGCTGAATTCCTTTACTGCCCAGGCAATCTTCAAATGCCTGGCTCGTATACTGACTTCCAAGGTCGCTGTGCAAAATGATCCCTTTTGTATCCCTGATGTTCAGGCAGGCATTCTCTACCGCTTTCACTGCCAGTTCCGCTGTCATTGAGTATGCGGCATATTTTGACAGCTCCGTACCTTTTCTTTGAATCCTGGTATGTCTGTTTCACTTTCTGGCCAAACTCTTCGTACTCCTGCCGTCTGTTTGAGGTTACACAAACCAGAGCCTTGTAATAGGTGCTTCCTGGGAATTTCAAGGCACTGCAAAGCTGGGATACAGAGTAGTTGGTTAAGTTGTCCTGGATAAATGCAACAATTTCGGCTATTGTTCTTTTGCGAATATGGTAATGCCGCCCAAAGGCGGCTATACGCTTCTTTTTAATATTTCGTTCTCGGTCTTAAGGCGCTGGATTTCTTTTTGGAGAGCCTTATACTCCTTAAGGGTGACCGTCTCCTCATCTGATACTTTAATGGGGTAGAGCTGCTTTACCCAGCCGCCAATCGTACTCTGGTTTACGCCATATTCACGTTCCAGTTGTGGATACGAAATTCCTCCGGCATTATACAGATCCACGATCTGCTGCTTAAATTCCGGAGTGTAAGATTTTTAGTTTTTCGCCATGTTGAACATCTCCTTTGTTCTTTTAATTGATAGTATAGGTTGTTCAACTTTTCCTGTCCACACTTATATACTAACACCAAAAGGCTCCGCAAGCGAATGGCTTAATATAAAAGGACATCAATACACAGTATTCGCTGTGTGTTGGTGTCCTTTTGTTGTACGTACTTTAAAAAAACAGATTTTCTATCTATATGGAATCTTAATATAAATAAAGGAATTTTAAGATAATTTAAAGGATGCCTAAAGATAAATTTGATAAGATAAGCTTGGAATAATGATTCAGTATTTACATCGAAAGGAGTACAAAATGAATAACAGAGTAAAAAAAGTTTTTATGCTGACAGGAATCTTATGTGTTATGGGTATTACGCTTTGTGCCTGTCAGGGGACAAAAGAAGTTTCGGATGAGAATCTGAACAAAGAGGAGATAGGCGGAACAGATTCTAAAGAAAAAGATATCCCGAATGAAGATCAAGAATCAAACACAGAAAATACAGATAAAGCTAACGGAAGTCAGTCTGAGGCCAATGGAGGCGATATTAATACTGTTGCTCCCAATTTAGAAGGAAGAATAAAGGACATTCAGGAAAAACAGCTTACTGTTGTAGAGGCCATTACAGAAGAAAGCGAAAATGGCGGAGATATTATGGTGGGACCGGGAAGCGGTGATGATTCCGAATTCAACAAGGTTACGGTTACATATGATGATAATACAGTGTTTGTAATTAAAAATATTTATGACGGCGGAGCCAGGTTCGAGACAGAAAATGGAACGGCCTCCGATTTGACAACGGGGCAAATGGTGGAAATATGGGGAACTTCTGCAGCAGACGGTTTGCAAGCAACACAAATCTGCATTGTCAATGTGGTGTCAGACTGATATGGACAATTATGTGATGCAAAGCTGGTGATATCCCGATAAATCCATAGCTGCCTCCTTGTATATTTCAGGTATCTGAAGTATAATAAAGCCTGCAAATAAAAAGTCAATAGTGAATTGATAATTTCAGGCAAAAAATTTTATGTAGTATTTTGAACATTGAAAAAAGACCACCATTTATCGCTGGTCTGAAACAAGGGTATGTAAGTATTGGTTATTGCGGAAGAGAAGCTAAATATTCTTTCACTCGTCCGTAATAGATCCTGAGGAATTTGTTTGCTCCGGCAGTCATGTAGACATAGTATGGCTTGCCCTGAGCACGTTTCTTATCCATAAATAAATACACCGGGTCATCCTGTGGTTTTGTTTTGATAAGAACGTCCATGACTTGAAATAATGTTTTTCGGAGTACAGGTGTTCCACGTTTGGAAGCATGAACACTTTTCTGCTCATAAGTTCCAGACTGATTAACGCCCGGATCAACGCCTGCAAAAGCAGTAATTGCCCCTTTGTGAGTGAAACGTGTGAAGCAGTTTCATTCATTAGGGAACGGAGTTCTTCGACTGTATGGGAGGCGGTTTTTAACGGTCGATCGCCTGTTTGATGATAAGCTTTGTTAAATCATCCTTTGGAAGTACAGGAACAAGTTCCTTTGCTTTTCCATAGATTTCTTCAGCTTTCGATTGGCTGAAGTTGTACTTCCTGCGTTGGCACCATTTTTGATAGTGCTCTGAAAAATCATTTAAGGACAGTTTACGAACACAATCCACATGCCAGCAGGCGGTTACAAAATCAACCCATTTTTGGCTGCCATCTTCACGGGCAGGGCTGTCGATTTATGGACTTCTTGGAGCCAAAGGTGCATAGATTTATAGACAACTTTGCCTAAAGATTTGATACCAACACGCCGCTAATCATTACACGGCGTTGTTGGACTTTATCAGTTCAAGGTTATGTTGGTTGTTTTCGATAAACTCAACAATCCGCTTGTGTTGGTCGGCAAAGTTAAATTGAATTGTAATTTCGTTGTTGTCGTGGACGTATATAGTATCAATCAATTCTACCAGAAGCCCACGGTCAAGGCTTTTTACATTCTCATGTTTCAAGAATGTTGTCAGATAAGGGTTGTCGCTTCCTACGCCCTTTTCTGATAGCTGAATTTCTGTTTGCAGGTTGGCGATTATGTCCTTTACCTGCTCTGCCTGCTGTTCAAACTTGGCTTTCATTCTCACATATTCAGCACGGGTTATGTCCCCGCATTTCCAGTCCATATAAAGGTTATCTGTAACGCAGGTAAGTTTTTCAAGTTCCTTGCTGCGGTCTTTCAAAAGCTGCTGTAACCGCTTGGATTGTGTGCAGACGGTAGAAGTGTTGTTGATTTCCTTTACTACCTCTGCCATATCCCCCACAAGGGAGATTTGCGCCTGTACCGCTTTCAATACTGCTTCGTGCAAGACTTCTTCCTTTATGACGTGCCGGGTGCATTTGTCCTTTGACTTAAAGACGTATGTACTGCAAGCGTAATAAACATAGGTCTTGTTGGGCTTGCGGTTCGTCCGTCTTGTCATGGAGCGTTGGCAGTCCGCACATCTTAGCAAGCCGGAAAAAAGATAAAGCTGTTTCTTGCCCGGTGCTGTGCGGGTGTCCCGTTCCTGTAACCGCTGCGCCTTGTCGAATGTTTCCCGGTCAATGATTGCTTCGTGGGTGTTCTCCACAATGAACCATTCTTCTTTCGGCGGTGCAATCTTCTCATGCACTTTGTAGCTGATTACCCGCTGCTTTCCCTGTACCATGTTTCCGATATACATTTCGTTTTTAAGGATAGTGCAGACGGTGGTTATTCCCCACATACCGTCATTCCTGCTTATTCTCGGTGTCTGCAAGTTCAAGCCCTTGCTGTGCTTGTATGCGGTGGGTGTGGGTACTCCCATTTCGGTCAGCTTTTTTGTAATGCCGTTCTTGCTCATGCCCTCGTCAACGAACCAGTGAAAAATATTCCTCACTACTGATGTGGTATAAAAAAAGTTGACACCACATTCTCAAGGATTTGAGATATAATCAAGAGAATAAGGAGGGAACAAAATGGCAGAAAACAGACAATATGATCACGAATACAAAGTACAGGCAGTGAAGCTCGCTAAAGAAATCGGACAAGCTAAAGCTGCTAAAGAACTGGGAGTTCCCAAAAACACCATGTATGGCTGGGTACGGGCTAACCGTCTTGGCAATCTTGACCTTGGAGCTGGTTCACAGACTCCACAAAGCGCTATGACGCTTAACGAGGAACTCCTAAAGCTTCGCCGACAGGTAAAAGAACTGGAGAAAGAAAACCGCCGTTTG
>CAJTFB010000065.1 GCA_910575665.1 Eubacteriaceae bacterium | reverse complement strand
ACCACAGGATCTACCTATAATGATATGTAACTATTAACTGTATAGATGGGAATGGGGATGAGGGGAGTTCCTCTTAGATGTCCTTACCATTTATACCAAAAAAGAATAAGTCTGTAAGCTGTTTTCCTTGCTTACAAACTTATTATACGAGGAGGTTTACTATGTCTACACAAAATATCAGGTTCTTTGATATGTTTGCCGGTATTGGCGGGTTCCGTGCCGGGCTGGAACGCGCCGGAGGCTTTACCTGCATCGGCCACTGCGAGATTGACAAGCACGCAGAAAAGGCTTACCAGGCAATCCACAATATAAAAGAAAGCGAGGTTTATTATGAAGACGCAAGAAAAATTGACACCGGAGCAATGCCGGACTTCGACCTGCTCTGCGCCGGGTTCCCCTGCCAAAGCTTTTCCATTGCCGGAAAGCGCCGTGGTTTTGAAGATGCGAGAGGCACGCTCTTTTTTGAGATCGCGCGTGTCCTTAAAGCCAAACAGCCTGCGTTTTTTATCCTTGAAAACGTTCCCGGACTGCTTAGCCATGACGAAGGAAGGACATTTACAACCATCCTCAGCACGCTATCAGAACTGGGGTACGGTGTGGAAGGCAGGTGCTTAACAGCAAGCATTTTGGAGTCCCACAGTCACGCAGGCGGGTGTATATTGCCGGATATCTTGATCCGAGATGTGCCGGAAAAATACTACCTCTCACCGGAGCAGACGGAAAAGCTCTTATACAGATCATCCGCGGGGCACAGGGGAAAGGGTCTACGACCCGGCCGGGGTCGCCTGCACCCAGCTCGCCAGCTCCGGGGGAGGCGGCGGAAAAACCGGGCTGTACCTCGTAAGCTGCAGCAGCCAGGTGGGGATCACGGACACACGGGACTGCGCCCGTACCCTCACTGCCAGTTACTGCAAAGGCATAAGCTCAAGGCAGGTGCGTGATGGCGTCCTGCTGATTAAAGAAGCCACCAGGCGCGGGTACAGTGAGGCGGAGCCGGGAGATTCGGTCGACATCTCCTACGCCGGACAGAACAAGAAGCGGGCGCGCGTGGGGCATGGCGTCTCCTATACCCTTACCACGCACGCAGACAAGGCAGTCGTGGGGGAAGATATGAGAATCCGCCGCCTCGTCCCGCGGGAATGCCTGCGGCTGCAGGGGTTTTCTGATGGACAGATTGACAAACTGCTGGCCGTGACTTCCGACACCCAGGCTTACCGGCAGGCCGGCAACGCCGTAACCGTCAATGTAGTACACGCCCTCGGACTGCGCATCAAAGCCGCATATATGGCAGGTGCAGGAACAGGAAAGGAGGCAGCATGACTGATCCCAAAACCAAACAGGCAATACTAAAAATGCGTGAGGATGGCGCATCGTATGCGGAAATTGCAGATTTTTTCTCCTTATCTCCCAATACTGTAAAATCCATCTGCTACCGCAATGGCGTCCATGCCCCACTTAGCAACGGTGCGGAAACCGGTTTATGTAAAAATTGCGGCAAGCCATTATCGCACCCCACGGGTGGCGGACGCAAGATTTTTTGCAGCAACCGGTGCCGTTACCAGTGGTGGAACCATTTCCGCAGCAGGCAGCCATACCGTCTGATTTGCTATTGCTGCGGAAAAGAATTCGTCAGCTTCGGGAACAGGAAAAAGCAATTCTGCAGCCGGGAATGCTATCGGTTCAGCCGCTATGGGGAAAGCATTCCCTAATCCCATCATCCGGGCTTTTGACCCAGCTAAGGGGAAGGATGCATCAATAGGCAAAGGATACATTTCTTTTAGAGAATATTTAGCAACTGTTTAATCATTAGAAAAAATGATCATAAGGAGGATTATGGTAGATAATTCAAATACCCCGAAAGACATACCGCTGAGTGTGGACACAGACGAAAACGGAAAAATCACCGGCTGGGAAATGGCCCTTACGCACAGCCAAGCAGTAGATATGCTGGGTAAGGTGCTATACAAAGCGACAGTCCGGGGCGATATGAGAACAGCAGAAATTGCCAAAACAATCCTTGGTCATCTGAGAAAAAATAGCAAAACAGACAGCAACAATACATCAGAAAAGAAGTAATCATTTTGCTGATTTAGCTGATTTAGCTCATCCTGCCGGCCTTAGCTGTGCCAAGAGCCCGGGCAGCACAATTAACTGTTAATGGAGAAAACTTTATGAATTTATTAAAAAGACAGCAGAGATATTCATGCGCTATAGAGAAACCAAAAGACCATCAATTCTGCGGCAGGGAATGTTACCGTCTCAGCCGCTATGGGGAGGGATTGCCGTAATGGATAAAGCACATTTTGAACAGATAAAGCAATATGGCGCGATGCTTGCCATCGCCGGCCATCTTCATCAGCGCGGGCTGATTACCGATGCGGAACGCCGTAAGCTGACGGCAAAGCTACAGAAAAAATACCGACCGGCAGCCGGTTCCGCAGCAGGGCTCAGCCCGGCGCTAAACAATCTCACGGAAAAAGTTCCGGGAAAGGAGGATTTAGACAGGTAACATAAAAACCAGGTAAACATTGCGGCATGGTGCGCAGCCAAGTTGGGGGCGCACCACAGCCGCCCCCATTCCGCGTTCCAACAGCCGCAGGAAAGGAGGGCAAATGTTTACGAAAAGATTCGGCCTGGAAATTGAGTTCACCGGGATTACCAGGCAAAAAGCAGCAGAAGTTGTCGCACATTACTTAGGCGGCACGACTGATACTGCCGGGGATTATTATGACACCCACAAAATAACCGCTCCGGATGGGCGTGTCTGGAAAGTGATGTACGATGGCAGCCTGCATTGTCAGAAAAAAGAGGGGCGCAGGACTGTCTCCGCTAATGACAGTTACAGCGTGGAACTGGTCAGTCCCATCCTGCTCTACCGGGAGGATATTGACCGGGTGCAGGCTTTGGCAAGAAGGCTCAGGAAAGCCGGAGGATTTGCGAACAAGTCCTGCGGCATCCATATCCATCTCGACGGAGCTGCCCACACCCCTAGAAGCATCCGCAACTTCATCAACATCATCTACGCGCACAATGATTTGCTTTATAAGTCACTTCAGATTGCGCCGGAGCGGATGCGTTACTGCAAGAAAATGGATGCTATTTTGGTAGAGCGCATGAACCAGGTAAAGCCAAAAACACTAAGGCAGATAGAATCTATTTGGTATGAGAACTATACGGGAAACCGTAACGGTCATTACCACACCAGCCGCTATCATTTTCTCAATCTACACAGCTTCTTCCATGGCAACCATACGGTGGAGCTTCGGGGCTTCAACAGCACGCTCCATGCCGGGAAAATCCGGGCGTATATCGTGCTGGCGCTCGCCCTGAACCATCAGGCGTTGACACAGAAAAGCGCCAGCTACCGCAAGGTGCAGGAAGAAAATGAGAAGTTCGCCATGCGTGTTTGGCTGAACCGCATCGGTTTTATCGGCGACGAGTTCAAGAGCTGCCGGGAGCATCTCTACCAACACCTGGACGGCAATGCCGCCTGGCGGTATGGTTCCAAAGAGAATGTCAGGAGCCATATTGGCGCCAGGAATACTGAGAATGGAGGGCAAAACATATGAGCAAAAGTAACAATGTAACAAAAGACAGGTTCTATATCGCCTATGGCTCCAACCTCAACCTGGGGCAGATGGCAAAACGCTGCCCGACAGCAGAGGTTATAAAAGCAACTTATTTACAGAATTACCGCCTGATGTTCCGTGGCAAAGGCACTGCCGTAGCCACGATCGAGAGGCATCAAGGCAGCAAAGTCCCCATCATCATTTGGCGACTACAGCCAAGTGACGAGTATAACCTCGACATTTATGAAGGCTTTCCGCACCTCTACCGTAAAGAAACACTAAAAATGACGGTGGACGGCAAACGGATCCGGGCAATGGTTTATATCATGAACGAAGCTTTGCATCCCTATGACGCGCCGTCGCGCAGTTATTTTGATACAATCCTACAAGGCTATGAGGATGCTGGCTTTGACGCAAAATTCTGCGACATGCCGTGCTTGATTCGGTTTGGGAAGCATATCTGGCAGAAAAGTACGAAGGGGGTGAGACGTATGACAGAAAGAATTAAGGAGCAGATTGAGGCTGTCCGGCAAAGTGGGGAAACCAATATGCTGGACACTCGCATGGTACAGTGGATCGCTAACCGTGAGAATTACTATGAGTTAGTCATTTATTTGGAAGAACACCGGGAAGAATATGCAAATTACATATTCACCGGCGAAACCCCGGAAGCAGAATGACACACATTATTCCATATTGTTATGACAAAACAAGACTTGCCGGAACCGGCAGTCTGAGTGATAGATGTGTGTACAGCCAAACGAAAGGAGCAAATAATATGAACTTCCAATATAATTACAATCTCCATGGCAGCGATAGAAAACCGCTGGTTGAAGCTATCAGTCAAATACTGGATAGACCTGCTGTCTACCAGGGCGCACCCAGTTTCTCCTACATCATTGGTGATTATACCGTAGACAGAAACGGCGTGCTGTCACATGGCAGTGATATCCACCCTGATTTTGCAGCGGTACTCGTTAGCGATTTGCTGGAACGGGGTTTCGAGGCAGAAAGGGTAGCCATAGACAATATGGCAGAAGTATTTGATGCAGGTGAGAATGTGCCTAGTGAAGCGTCAAATATTGATGCGCCGGGTAAACTGACAATCGAGATTCCCGACATAGGATTTACCCCGGAAATGCGGGAAAATCTAAAGAAAATCGTTGCCAGCAAAGCAACCTTACTTAAACAAGCGCTGGAAACGGACGACCTATCAATCATAGAGCTTGACGGCAAGATTGCTTTCCCATGGTTCACTCTCCATAGTATTGACGGTGAAGCTGACGCCTACAACCGCTTAATCGCCGCCATCTGCAAAATGGCGAAGACGCAGAAACGGGTAACGGCGGTAGAAAAACCGATTGAGAACGCTAAGTTTACCATGCGCCTGTTTCTGATCCGCTTAGGTTTTATCGGGAATGAGTATAAAACTGCCCGCAAAATCCTGCTGAGGAACCTTACCGGCAACAGCAGCTGGAAATCCGGCCACCGCCCGGAATGTAATGAGAATGCTGCAATCCCGCCAAATTTGGCAGAAGCGGCACTTGTGACCGCGCAGGAGCTTACCTTTCCGCTGGAAGAAGAGGATGCCGCAGGATATGGGACACAGGAAGAAGACGCGGGAGGTGAAACTTATGGCAAATAGCAGATTTCCCAGCCGGGAAGCCGTCGAACGGGTACGGAAAATGTACCCCGAAGGCACACGGGTGGAACTGGTTCAGATGGATGATCCTTACAGCCGCCTCAAACCTGGCGATAAAGGCACAGTCCGCTCAGTTGACGACACCGCGACGGTGTTCGTCGACTGGGACTGCGGTTCCGGGCTTGGCGTCGTATATGGCGTCGACCGGGTGAGGAAACTGTAGCACATTAACGGGGGAGCCTCTCATGGGGCTCCCTGAACTTTACGGTGGGCATGCCACCATGGCAGCCCCTTTTATTAAAAATGACACTTGCTTTTTATGCCAATGTGAGTGATAGATGTAACAGGGGATGCCAGGAACGGAGGTATTATGAGAGAAATAACAAAAATAGAGGGCACAAACACGCAGCCCGTCAAACGTAAACGTGTCGCTGCCTATGCGCGCGTATCGTCCGGCAAGGACGCACAGCTGCATTCCTTATCCGCCCAAATCAGCTACTACAACAATTATATAGGAAGCCGGGGCGACTGGGATCTGGCTGGAATTTATGCCGATGAAGCAATGACCGGCACGAAAGAAAACCGCCCACAGTTCCAAAAACTGCTCTCCGACTGCCGGGCAGGGAAAATCGACATGGTAATTGTAAAATCCATTACCCGGCTGGCGCGAAACACGGTAACACTGTTGGAGACTGCCCGTGAGCTTAAAACGCTGGAGATTGACATATATTTTGAGAAAGAGAACATCCACACATTAAGCACGGACGGCGAGCTGATGCTGACACTGCTGGCTTCCTTTGCCCAAGAGGAAAGCCGATCCACCTCGGAAAACGTCAAGTGGCGCATCCGCAAGAACTTCGAACAAGGAATCCCCATGGGCGGCGGAGTGCTCGGATACCGTTTCAGGGACGGTATGCTGCAGGTGGTCCCCGAAGAAGCGGAAATTGTAAAACAGATTTTTAACGATTTCCTCAATGGCATGGGACGGGTTGCCATTGTCAGAAAGTTAAATGGCATGGGTATTACCACCAAACAGGGTAATCCGTGGAGCCCAAGTAGCATCTATCAGATTTTGCGCAATGACAAATATACCGGCAACCTGTTGCTGCAGAAAACATATTCTTCGGATCACATCAGTAAAAAAAGAAGCAAAAACAATGGCGAACTCCCCATGTATTATGTAGAGGACAGCCATGAAGCGATCATTGACAAGGATACTTTTGACCGGGTGCAGCAGGAAATGAAACGGCGCGCAGAGAAGTTTTACCATCCAAGCGCCAGATCTGAACCATACCTTTTTACAGGCTTGTTACGCTGTGGGATATGCGGCAGACGCTACCGCAGGCGCATTGTTTATTACAATAATCAATACAGGAAAGCTGTATGGATTTGCCTGACTTTTGACACTTGCGGCAAAACAGCCTGCCCTTCCCAGCAGATTCCGGAATCCATTCTCATTACAAAAACCTCAGAGTTATTGGAGACTAGCGTCCTAAACCGAACAATCCTGCTGGAACATATCAGAGAAATCCAAGTTCCGGGACACAATGTTTTGACCTATGTCTTTAACGATGGGCATACGGAAGATGCCACTTGGCAGAACCCCTCCCGGCAGGAAAGTTGGAGCGCCTCCATGAAGCAGTCGGCGAGGGAAAAACAGCAAAACAGAATGAATCAGAAAGAAAGGGGGAAGAAAAATAATGGCAGCGCCAACAAGAAAAGTTCATAAAATAGAGAGTCGCGCCAGCCTGCGCCAAAATGCCGCTGACATGACGGTGCGGCAAAAACGGCGAGTGGCGGCTTATGCCCGTGTGTCTACAGATTCAGACGAACAGCAGTCCAGTTATGAGGCACAGGTTGACTTTTATACCCGCCATATCCAAAGCAATCCGGAATGGGAGTTTGTCGGCCTGTATGCAGACGAAGGCATCTCCGGTACGAACACCAAAAGACGTGAGGGGTTCAACCTCATGGTGGCGGACGCGCTGGATGGCAAAATCGACCTAATCCTCACCAAATCCATCAGCCGCTTTGCCCGCAATACGGTAGACACTCTGACGACTGTCCGCAAGCTAAAGGAACGGAATGTGGAAGTATATTTTGAGAAGGAAAATATTTATACCTTAGATGCGAAGGGCGAAGTAATAATTACGATTATGAGCAGCCTGGCGCAGGAAGAAAGCCGCTCCATCTCAGAAAACGTCACCTGGGGAAAGCGTAAAAGCATGGCGGACGGTAAATTCTCCCTATCCTACAAACATTTCCTCGGATATGAAAAAGGCGAAGACGGGCTTCCTAAAATCGTGGAGGAAGAAGCGAAAATTGTCCGCAGTATTTACCAGCTGTTTCTAGAAGGACAGACTATCCGGATGATTGCCGACCACCTCACAAGACAGGGTATACCAACGCCAATGGGCAAGAAAAATTGGAGAGTCTCGACAATTATGAGCATTCTCCAAAACGAGAAATACAAAGGCGATGCTCTGCTTCAGAAAACCTATACTGCTGATTTCCTAACCAAAAGCATAAAAAGGAACCACGGTGAAGTGCCGCAATACTATATTAAGGACTCCCACCCTGCCATCATTGACCCGGCAACCTTTGACCTGGTACAAAAAGAGATTGAACGGCGGCGGCCGGAACGCCATAAGCTGCACCGCAGCAACTCATTTACGGCAAAAGTTATCTGTGGGGACTGTGGCGGTTATTATGGACGGAAAGTTTGGCACAGCAACAGTAAGCACCGTAAATACATTTGGCGTTGCAACCAAAAATATGAAGAAAAAACGGTCTGCTCCACTCCAAATCTGGACGAGCCAACCCTCAAAGCAGCCTTCGTGGAAGCGTTTAACCGAATGCTTGGCGATAAAGAACAGTATATTGCCCGGTTTGAGGAAATGTTGCCGCTGCTCGCTGATACCAGTAAATTTAGAAAGACAACTGACTGAAACTCAAAATAAACACAGCCATCTGATGAATAATCTCCGCCTCTATATGGAAGAAAACACGAGGCAGATCCAAGACCAAAAGGAATACAACCGGCACTTTTCTGAACTGGATACAGAATGTAAAAAGGCCGAGGAGGAAATCGAGACCATACAAAAAGAGATTCTAGCGCAGTCGGGCAGGAAAGAGCAGATCCGCCGTTGCCTGGATGAACTGCGGGAATGTGGGGATATTCTAGATGAGTTCGACGATGATTTGTGGAGCTCTATGATTGAATCCGTGACTGTATATGCTGATAAAAAATTGGAATTCCTATTCCGGGATGGGACGAGAATTCCAATACAAATGCCAAAAAACAAAAAGGGATAAAATAAACAGCATAATAGCACTTTAATAATGCACAGCCCGGCTGTGAGTAACTTATGTATTAAAAGCCTGCGGGAATTTGATCCCGTGGGCTTTTTAAAGTTTTATTCCTCACACGGTGTTTTCGCATGCTCCAAAGAATCTCTGATGATTCTTTCCAAGTATTCTTTCTTAGATAAATCCCCTAAATCGTGGAATACTGCTGAGTAAGCGACAAGCGCAGTCCGGACGTACGTGCTATGTTTCTCAAAAATTGTTCGGTCAATGGGAATTCCTTGCGCCTCAATAAACTGGCAACAAAAGGTCACGGCAAGCCTGGTATTGCCTTCACGAAAACCATGTACTTTCCATACTGCCGCCAAATCTTCTGAAAAACATTTTACCCTGTCATCTAAAGATAGGTTAGCCCAAGAACGTGACGCCATCTTCTTTAAGGCATCAGACAAATCGCCCTCAATTTTTGCTTTGTCCGAATATTCTATAGACAAACCACCTAGTGCAGGTTCCTCTTTTTCTATGTTGATTGTACGGATTTTTCCAGCCCATTCGTAAATATCCTGGAAGATATATTTATGCATTTTGGCCAAATGACCGACATCATAACTCCCTTCTAATGGATTCTCAGCGAGTTCTCTTAGACGAAGGGAAACATAATCTGCCTCTGCATCATCCAGTATCTGCCGATCTTGAATGCCTAAGATATTCCTGAGGGTATTAGTTCCGGGATATACATATGGATCAAGCATCCTGCTTTACCTTATATTTTTTGTCCAGGTATTTCTTTAAATCTTCTGTAGTAGCTTGCCCATTTTTTTCTAATTCAATATATTTCTTAAAATCTTCAGTTGGTTCCAAACCATCCACTTTAATCATACCAATGGCATAATCCCAAGCTGCATCTACCGTCATACAAATTCCTCCAATCAATTCAATTATCTTTAGTATACCACATTTTATGGATTAATACCACAATATATCTGCTATTTTGGTTACTATTCACGGACTAACCGTCCGCTCATAGTAAGGCATCCAGCCCATTTAAAAGTCGCTTTCAGCGAGGGGCTGGATGCTGACCCCCCCTACTTCATCGGCTCGGATGCCGTGCAGCAGGGTGCACGGCCCCGTGAATAGTAACCTATTTTGCTCGTCAGAGCTGATTCCACGGCTGTTATATTTGCATATATATAGAAATTCTGATATAATTTCTTATGGTAAATGAAGCTGTATTCTTCTATTTAGAGAAATTGCTTAAACCACATATTTTAGGTACTGTTTTTGTTTGCGATATTTCATAAATAGAATAAATTGGTTAGTTGTTAGGAGTATTGAGATGAAAATAGATAAAATACATATTAAAGGTTTCCGAAACTTTGATGATGAAGAAATAACTTTTCAGGCAAAAACTCTAATTATTGGAGCGAATGATGTAGGAAAAACTAACCTTCTATATGCCATAAGGTTATTATTCGATAAATCACTTAATGAACATGATTTAGAATTGACTGATAGCGATTATAATGCTTACTCCAAGGCCAACGAGATCGAAATTACCGTTACAATTTGCGACATAATAGAAGATTGCCTTTTGAGTGCATTCGGCGGCTCTATTAAAGACGGCACCACTATAATTCGTTACTCAAATACAAAAGATGGCTCATATAGGATTCTCATGGGTTTTAGCGAGGAGACGTTAGATGAATTTCCTGGCCGCCATTACATTAAGCGCTTGAATATGCAGTACGTTGACACGAATCGTGATTTATTTTCTTTTTTGAAACGCGAAAGAAATCAGATGCTGGCACTTGCAAAAGATAAACGAACGCCTAAAACGGAGAAAGAAGATGATGCAAAAACAACAGACATCCAAAACGATTTAAATACCATTAATACAAAAGTCAGTTCCTTGCACTATGTAGCTACGGCTCTTGAACAGGTGAACAAGGAGCTGTCTGACTTGTCAATTCATAATACGGATCAGTCAGTTCAGTTTATTGCCGGTGAAAGCCGTGCAGAAAAGTTGTTAGATGATTTGGTTTTGGCGTATTCTTCAGAAGAAAATCCTTTGGCAATAGGTGGAGATGGTAGAAATAATCAAATTTTTCTAGCTACATGGATTGCAAAGCAGAACATCCAAAAAAATGTAGACCATGTTACTTTTTATGCTATTGAAGAGCCCGAAGCTCATTTACACCCACATCAACAACGAAAATTATCCGAATATATCCAAAACAAATTTGACGACCAGGTGTTTATAACTTCACACTCTCCGCACATTGCCTCACGGTTTAAGCCGGAAAATATGGTGAGGCTCTATCCCGAAAATAAATTTACCCATGCAGCGTGCGGTGGCTGCAACACGATGCTAAAAGAAGTTTTTGAAGAATTCGGCTATCGCCTTAACGTGCTATCATCAGAAACATTCTTTTCAGACGGGGTCTTTCTCGTAGAGGGAACTTCGGAGGTATTGTTTTATACATCTTTAGCCCAGGAACTTGATGTTGATTTAGATCGCCACAATCTATCTATCCTGTCTGTTGAGGGGATAGGCTTTAAACCATACATTGCAATCTGCGATGCATTGAATATTCCATGGGTGCTTAGGACCGATAATGATGTTTTTTCTAAACCCACAAAATCGCCTGATAAGCAATATTATGCGGGAATTTCCCGTATCATGGGAATTCTTGATCATGTTAGCGATGAAAATAATGAGTTGTTGCAATATTGGTCAAACCATAAAGCTGAAAATGAATGGCAGTATGGAGCTGAAGCCCCAATGGCGGCTAATACTTTAAATGCTTACATTAAAGAACGGGCTGAAGAGTATGGAATGTTTCTGTCCAATGTTGATTTAGAAAATGATTTAGCTAATAGTTCTTTACAGCAGGAACTATTTCAATATTATGGAAAAAAGAAGGTCGATACACTTGTTAAGGCTATGCAAACCAAAAAGGCCGAGAATATGCTTGGATTTTTAGCCGAACACCATACTTCCTTGAAGACGCTGGTCGGAGACAAAATTGCCGAACCATTAATAACGCTTAGCCGGACTGTCGAAGAAAGGACTCATCCATATCATGATTAAAGAACCTACACAAGAGCAAATGCAAGTGCTGGAGCATACAGGGAATATTGTTGTTACGGCTAAACCGGGGTCAGGAAAAACCTTCACAGTGGTTGAAAAGATTTCCAATATCATGCCATCATTAGCAGATTATCAGGGCGTGATAGCGATTTCATTTACTAATAAGGCGAGTGACGAACTCAAAAGACGCTGCAAACAACATGGGGTTGAGGCAAAGCAGTCATTTTTTGGAACGATTGACAAGTTTTATATTTCGCAAATAATAATTCCATTTGCTAGTCACCTAACCTGCCTGATGCCAGAATATGAAGTAGTCAATGCGCTAGAAAATGATTCCCAATATTCTGAGCTAAGTAACATTGATGGAGAACTTACGCCACAGCAGGAATCTTTACTACTTTCTGCACTTAAAGAAGGAAAAATATTTTTGGGGATTTCAGGGGAAATTGCCTTATATATTTTAAGAAAAGTGCCTGGTGCGCTAAATTATATTAAGGCACGGTATACGCATATTTTTATAGATGAATACCAGGATTGTGGGAAAATACAACACGCAATATTTTTGTTGTTAGTAGAAAACGGATTGAAAGGCATCGCCGTGGGTGACATCAATCAGGCAATTTATGGTTTTTCAGACCGTTTTCCCGAATATCTGATCTCTTTGATTGGGCAGGAAAATTTTAAACACATTGAACTAAACAAAAACCATCGTTGTCATCCGAGTATTTCAGAATATTCACTATGCCTCTTTGGCGCATCAAAGAAGGTGTATGAAGAAAAACGTGTTTTTAGGGTTTCTGTTGCAGGAAACGAAAAAAATATTGCTGAAAAAATTGATCAAAACTTAGCTGCCATTAAGAAAAAGTATGGCGTAAAGCATAACAATAGCGTAGCGATTTTATGCCGAAATAATGGTATCGTGCAATTGTTAGATGCTGCCCTGAAAACATCTCATAAAACTTTTACGGACACTCCATTGGATCGTGATAATTCTGAGTGGGGGCGTTTTTTTCGTGACATAATTTCTGCACGCTTTGATGAGGATGTTTTTGCTGTTGATTATGCTGAGCAACTTTTTTCTGAAGAATTAGAAAATGTAAAATATCGTAAGACACTCAATCTTTGCCAAAAAATTTTTTCGTGCTGCCGGGATAACATCTCTTCAGTTGAATCTGATATTATAGCCTTAGCACAATTGGTTTATCCAAAAAAGAAAAATAAAGCGGCAATTACCATGCTTCATCAGGTATTAATGGATGATAAGTTGTTGAATAGTTATATTCCTGCATCGGAAAATGAAATAAATCTTATGACGTTACATAAATCAAAAGGACTTGAGTTTAACATTGTATTTCATATGGATATGTATCGGTGGATTCTGCCAAATGAATATGGCGATGCAGCCGCACAAATGCAAGATTTAAACTTGCATTATGTGGGGATAACGCGTGCAATTGATGTCTGCTATTTGATGAACGGCACTAAGAGGTATAGGAGCCGGCAAGGTGATTTCGTGACGGCTGAGCCTTCGCCTTTTCTCTTCAAGACTGGACTTGCTGAACGTCGAAATGACGTAATATGGAAATAAATTTATAGGGTGACTATAATACAGAACAGATATTGTTAAAGTCGTGTAAACCGTGTAAAATCATGGTGCAGACAGTCGATAGTGTATCATCTGTGACGTCTACACACATTTGCAGGCAGGAATCGCTGCCTGAATTTTCCCAAATTAGAGGCAGAGTGTGAAAAATATAATTTAAAGATCAAGAAAGGTACAAACTGAACCTCTCTTGATACACATTACCACAGTTCCAGTGAATCTGGGAAAAAGTTTTCGAAACAACACATTTCCATTGATAGGGGAGGATGGAAAAATTATTATGTTGGTAAATCAAAATAAAGATACTTATGACAGAAAAACAGATGAATATATTGTTGCGTACATTGACCTTTTGGGTGTAACAAATAAGATTCAATCAAAGGATAGCCAATTGGCAATGAACAAACTACATAATCTTTATTCATTTTCGGTAAAATTAACACGAGATGTTCAAATTGAGAAAAATGAGGACATACAATTCAAAATCTTTTCGGATAATATTATAATAGCTAAAAAATTGTCAAATCAGATACCCCAACGAACTCAAGAGATTCGAAGCCTTCTAATGTGTGCTGGACACTTCCAAGAACTTTCTGCCAGCGATAGTGTGGGGTGGCTTTTACGTGGAGGCATTTCTATAGGACAATTATTTATAGATGATGTAATAGGGATGAGCAAAACACCCTAATTTAGAGTTGGAACTTGGCAGTTAGGCTTCGGCATGTAGAAACAAAGAGATTTAGAGCATAGCAAAGCTAACGTAAGTCCAAAA
>CAJTFB010000064.1 GCA_910575665.1 Eubacteriaceae bacterium | reverse complement strand
GACGCTGCTTAAGTTGTTTTCTGAGATAATCTGTCGAATTTGTTCCTTTGCTACTGGCATAAAAACACTCCTTTTCGATAAGAATTTCCATATCCTAATTCTTACCAAAAAGGAGCTATTTATTTCCAAAAACACAAACTTATTTACACTACCTTATAAAATCATCTTATTAGTTCCGCGCCGCATGCAGAATCTTTTCCAGATCGGCAATCAGTCCCTTGGAGAATTCCTCTGCTTCTCTGTAAATCTGATCAGCTTCTGCATAAGAGCCGCTGTTTAATGCTTCGATGATGGTGGCCCCGTACTGGTGAAATTTTCTGTGCTTCATTTCCAGTGCTTCCCATACCGGCATAATAACTGGAATACGCGGTTTTACAGCATAGTAAAAATGGCCAAATCCGCATTTAGTGGAATCCAGTTGCAGCGGTGTGACATTATGGGTCTCAACCATATTTCTCAGATTGTTGAGCCATGTTCGATGGGCAGTAATAGCATCTCTGACATATTTGGCAAATTCCGTATTTTCTAAATGATAGAAAGCGTCCTGAGACATAAGTCCCATTTGCTTTGCGGTGGCGTCCAGAGTTTTCTCAATGCCAACGACAGGTTCTACTGCTTTTTTCAGATCCACACTGACCTGATTCATAAAGCTGGTGCTGTTTCTAAGCTGATTTTCCATTTCATTCATAGAACTGCTAATATACTCGCTTACCTCAGCGATCGAGCGAATGGAATCATTGACTCTGGAAACACTCTGCTGGCTCTCCCTGTTCAAATCCCATACATAGTTGATCTTCTTGGACATAGCTTCCAGCGATTCAACGGTATTTGAGGCGCTCTGAACACTTTTTTCCGAAGCTTCTTTGATGGTCTCCACAAACTGCTCCATATCACTGGTTAGTTTCTGTGTTTCCCCGGCTAAGGTACCGATTTCTTCCGCCACAACAGCGAACCCTTTTCCCGCTTCCCCGGCTCTTGCCGCTTCAATGGAGGCGTTTAATGACAACAGGTTCGTCTGCAGAGAGATGGCATTGATTCCAGAAATAACATCACTTATGTACTCAAGTACCTGTAGCAGTTTATCCATATCTTTTTGTAATTCCAAAGAGATATCGATGGTCTGTCCGGAGAGGTCCCGAATGGTTGTCAACTCATTTTGTCCCTCCTGAATTTTTTCAAATACATCATTGGTATCAGAAGATACCTTAACGATCGTATTTGTCAGCTGTTCATGCTGATTATTATTTCTTCCACTGGCAGGATCGGCAGAGGAGCCGAAAATGGTCTCTGTAGCGTTCGCTACGTTGCGAGAGATATCAACTATTTTTTCTGTCTGATACTGCATGGTCAGGTCAAGAGAACTAATCTGCATAACGGCTTTGATATTTTTCTCAAAAATCTCTCCAAATTGTCTTCTACCGCTTTGTAATCGCTCATAAATCGCCTGCAGGTCCGCATCTTTCGTATAATCCGCTTCTTTCATTTCGGAAACTGCTTTTACAAGCGCAGCTTTACTCGTTTTAAGTGCCATTGGTCATCTCCTTTTTTCGATTTTGTTCCCGCCAGCATATTTTGGACGAAAGTGTCTGAATTTTCGGTAATTATCTGCTGCGGGGATTCTTCCCTGAGATAGTCCGGTATATGTATCTGCATAACGGAACTAAGTATATACTTTCATAATAAGGGATTCTGAATATTTTGCAAGCTTTTTTTGCATTTTTTTAATGGTATTTTTGTGAAATTTACTTTCAGTTGTTCTTATAAAGCAGCAGCGTCTGCTGCCATATCTTCGTGCAGGTCCGCCAGGGGATCTCCTGTGGACTGGATCATGGATGCGCTCCATGGTTCACCAGAAGCTGCCTGAGGCCACAGACCAATGGTGTGATCGATATAATAGGGAGCAAAGCCCTGTTCCTGAAGCTCTTCAGCAGTAAGATTTTTCGTGAGCTGATGGACGATGGCGCATACGATCTCCATGTGAGCTAGTTCTTCTGTACCTGTATCGGTAAGAAAATTGCTCCACTGCATTTTGCATCTAGACTGGAAGGACTTTAAAAGACTGGGTCCTTTTTATATTGCTTTTTCATAGAATCACACTGGAGTTTTTCGCTCAATAATGTTATAATAAGGTTATATTATTTCTCATATTGACATGTATTATGAAGAATATTAATATATCAATATAAAGGTGTTGCGTATTCTATGAAAGTGTAACAGTTATCAGCAAATACAGGAGGGAAGAAGATGTATCATTGCCATATTCATTTTTATTTTGCAGGTCATCCGTGCAGAGCCTTTGAAATCGTAAAGGAAATGTCCCCACTTGTACCCTTTACCCATGAGTTTTCGGAAAGTGACAAGCCGGAGGAGAAGCTGACAGCTCAGGCGGATGTGATGCTGGTCAGCTTACAGGGAATGGATGCAAAGGAAACCTTGCAGATGTTGACTTCAAAAAGGAAAGAGGATGCTGAAATCATTCTACTTGCGGACAAGGAACAGGTTCAGGTTCTGTCAGACAATCTTTCAGAGATTACGGATATATGGACGTTGCCGCTGTCAGATGAGGAGATTCACTTCCGGTTCCTGAGATGGCAGCAGACTTATAAAATGAGTAGGGATTTTTGGGAGACAAGTCATTATTTGGAGGCGACGATCAACAACATTCCAAACCTGATCTGGTATAAGGATAAAGATGGCGTTCATGAGAAAGTGAATGACAGTTTTTGTCAAACAGTAGGGAAGACCAAGAATCAGGTACAAGGGCGCCGCCACGCTTATATCTGGGATGTTGAGGAAGATGACCCGGCATGCATTGAATCCGAGCGTGAGGTTATGACGAGGGAGAAAACTTTTATATCTGAAGAAACGATTAAAACCGGAGAGGGCATGCGGCAGCTTACCACCTACAAATCACCATTATACAATGTGGATGGCAGTGTAATGGGGACGGTGGGCGTCGCCATCGATGTGACAAAAGAGCGGGAGTATGAGCAGGAGATTATCCAAAAAAACCAGTCTTTGGAAAAGATTTTCACATCCATCGACTGTGGTGTGATGCTCCATTCAGAGGATGGAAAGCAGATTCTCAGCGTCAACCGGGCGGCGCTCAAGATTCTGGGATACGATTCTAAAGAGGAATTGGAGGCAGAGGGGTTTGATATGGTGGCCTCATCTGTTTTAGAAGAAGATAGAATGAAGCTTCTGGATTCCATCAGGGAACTGAAAGAAGTGGGAGATAATGTTGCCGTAGAGTACCGTGTGCAACATAAAAATGGGGAAATTTTACATGTCATGGGTAATGTCAAATTATTGGAGGAAGACGGTAAGCATGTTTTCCAGCGCTTCCTTCTGGATTGTACAGCCCAGAAGCTGCAGGAAAAGAAAAAGGAAAAACGTCAGCAGGAGTTGGTGCAGGCGCTGAGTATCGATTATAATCTTGTCTGCTTCTTTGATCTTGATACCGGAATGGGATTCCAGGTACAAAATGATGAAAATATGTTTGAGGATGCTTTTGATGAGAAACTTTCTCTGGAGGAGAGCATGACGCAGTACATAGAAGATTTTGTTCATGAGGATGACAGGGAAATGCTGAGAAAGTCTTCTTCCCGTGAACTTCTCATAAAAGAGCTGGAAGGAAAGAAGATGTACTCTGTAAATTACCGCATAAAGAAAGAGGGTAAGATCAAGTATTTCCAGTTAAAAGTGGTTCGTGCGGGATCATGGGAGAAAAACCATGGAGTTGTTCTCGGATTTCATAGTGTGGACGAGGAGATTCGCAATGAGATGGAGCAGAAAAATCTGCTGGAGGATGCTCTTTTGCAGGCAAATCAGGCAAGCAAGGCAAAGAGTGTATTTCTTTCCCATATGTCTCATGACATCCGTACTCCGATGAATGCAATTATTGGCTTTACAGCTCTGGCGATCACTCATATCGAACAGAAGGAACAGGTAGAAGAATATCTTAAGAAGATCATGACATCGGGAAATCATCTGTTGAGCCTGATCAATGACGTTCTGGACATGAGCCGGATCGAAAGTGGTAAGATGCGTCTGGAGGAGAAGCTCTGCAGTCTGCCGGATATTTTACATGAACTGCGTAACATTCTGCAGTCCGACATCCGCGCCAAACAACTGGAACTATACCTGGACGCTGTGGACGTCATAAATGAGGAGATATATTGTGACAAGCTGCGGTTAAACCAGGTACTTTTGAATCTGCTGAGTAATGCAGTCAAGTACACGACAGCAGGTGGAATCGTCAGTGTGAGGGTGACAGAAAAGCCGGGAGCGCCAGCTGGTTATGCAAATTATGAGTTTAATATAAAAGATACTGGCATCGGTATGAGTGAGGACTTTGTTTTGCATATTTTTGAGCCATTTGAGAGAGAGAGGACGACGACCATCAGCGGAATCGAGGGAGCTGGTCTGGGAATGGCGATCACGAAAAATATCGTAGATATGATGAACGGTACGATTGATGTAAAGAGTGAGCAGGGGGTAGGGACCGAGTTTACTGTTTCCTTTACTTTCCGTCTCAGTTCCGAAACAAAATCCTATCAGGAGATTCCAGAGCTTAAGAACTGCAGGGCGCTGGTGGTAGACGATGATTTTGATACATGTGACAGCGTATCCTTTATGCTGGGGCAGCTTGGGTTACGCGCAGAGTGGACGTTATCAGGAAAGGAAGCGGTGCTGCGTACCCGCCAGGCTTCTATGAGGGGAGACTGTTACAGCGTATACATCATAGATTGGCTGCTTCCTGATATGAACGGTATCGAAGTTACCCGGAGAATCCGAAAGGAGATGGGAGAAGATGTGCCGGTTATTGTGCTGACGGCATATGACTGGTCGGAGATCGAGAATGAAGCAAAGGAAGCCGGTGTTACGGCATTTTGTAGCAAACCGTTGTTTTTGTCGGAACTCAGCAGCTGCCTGAATTCTGTTGTAAATGCAGAAGATATGGAAGAAAAGGAAGCCGATGATGAGACAGAGGAGCTTCCGTCAGGAAGAATTCTTCTGGCTGAGGATAATGAGCTGAATCAGGAAATTGCCGTTGCGATTTTGGAAGAGGCCGGAATTCATGTTGAAGTGGCAGGGAATGGACAGATTGCCGTGGAAATGCTGGAAAATTCCGAGCCGGATTATTATCAGCTGATTCTCATGGATGTCAAGATGCCAGTGATGAACGGCTATGAAGCTACCAAAACGATTCGTAAGCTGGAAAATAAAAAATTGTCGTCGATACCAATCTTTGCGATGACTGCCAATGCCTTTGAAGAAGACAAAAGAGAGGCTTTAAATTGTGGAATGAACGGCCATTTGGCAAAACCGATCGATGTGGAGAAACTGTTTAATCTGTTAAAAAAAGTATTAAGGTGAAAGATATCATTTTAATAAAGGAGGAACACTGAAAATGAAGACAAAGAGACAAAAACGTCTGATTGGTCTTATTTGTGCACTGGTACTAATCATTACCGGTGTTTCCGTATACTGGCATCAGGAGATGAGCTATGCGGAGATTAGCCAGACTGCAAACCAAGCCGAGGGGCATGCAGAACCCGCGGGGATGATGGAAGATTCCGTGGTTCCACAAGGGGCTACCGGATTTCTTTATCATGAGTTGGGAAATATAAATTCGACGCTTCTTCGTTCTTATCGTGCATATGCCAGTGGAAAGTTGGTGAATCAGTTAAGATCCATGCAGTATACATCAACAGTAGAAGATGATACCAATGGAATTTCTATGAATATCACGGACTATGTGAAAACTGGTAAGAGTGGAAATGTGTTTGGCGCTTCTCTGATGATCAATGTAGAAGACTGGTCAACCACAGAAAATAAAAACAATAAAGCCTCTCTTTTCTTTGAGGTCAGGGACGCAGAAGGTACGGTTAAAAAAAGCTATCCCTTGGAGAGCGATGGTCCAGACGAGACCGGCAGCAATCTTACCAATGCGACTTCTTCGCTGGGCGAGGGCTGGCTTGCTTCTCCGCTGGCAGGAGAAGCTGCCATAGAGTTTGAAGAGGAGGATGAGATCTTCCTCTGTACCAATCAGAAAAATAAAGTTCATTATTATACCAATGTATATCTTTGGGGATATGTAGATACTTTTGTAAATGCTTCGGAAGCGTTTGTAACGACACCGCTTATGAACCAATCCGGTGACCAGATTACCTTTGCGGTATCGAATCTGACAGATACGGATATGGAGTTTATCTTTGAAGTCACCGATCAGGTGGATGGTCAGCCGGTGGGAATAAACGAATATACGCTGGCTGTTCCCTCTGGAACCGAAGAGACCCCTGTGGCATTAAAGGCTGACAGTGCCAGTGTGATTACGATCCGAGATACTTTTGGAAAGGTATATGTAGATTCCAGACAGGTAGGAACCTGTGAATGGGTGGGCACCTGGACCAGCGCCCAGTTGACCGCATCGGGAGATTCACTTCCGCCGAAGGAACTGAAAGACAGCACATACCGTCAGATCATTCGGACCTCTACGGGGGGAAGCCGTGTTCGTCTTACATTTTCCAATGAAAACGGAGAGAGCGAACTGGAGATAAAATCGGCACATCTGGCGCGGCAGATCGATGCAAAAAGTTCAGAGATTGATATATCTACCGACACAGCTCTTACTTTTGAGGGCAAAGAATCTGTAGTGATCCCAGCAGGCGGTACCGTTACCTCGGATGCGGTGGAGTATCCGGTGGAGGCATTGGAGCAGGTGGCAGTTACGACCTACTTTGGCAAAGTTCCGAATACCATCACCAGCCATACCGGGGCAAGATGTCACAACTGGCTCGTTGCTGGTGACCATGTTTCCGACGTTATTTTGGGAGCTGCTGAGACTACTGTCAGCTGGTATTTTGTAGACAGCATGGATGTTCTTTCTCCAGAGAAGAATGACGCCATCGTATGTTTTGGTGATTCTATAACCGATGGTTATGGCTGCACGGTAAATAGATATGAGAGATGGACTGATGTGCTGGCACAGCTTCTTCAGGAGGATGATGCCACAAAGCATCTTTCAGTTCTGAACAAAGGAATCGGAGGAAACGCTATCTTCGGCGGCAGTGGAAAGCCGGGAAAAGACCGGTTTGACAACGATGTGCTCAAGAAGGCAGGTGTCAAATATCTGATTATATTGGAGGGTGTAAATGACATCGGGTACTCTTCCGATCCTGGTCTGGCAGATTCGATCATTGCGGAATACAAGACAATGATCGCCAAAGCTCATGCCGCAGGGATCAAGATATACGGTGGTACGATCCTTCCATTTAAAGGACATAGTTATTATTCTGTAGTTAGAGAGCAGATCCGTAAGAAAGTGAATGAGTTTATTCTTTCAGAGGATTCGGGATTTGACGGCACGATTGATTTTGCAACTGCCATTGCAGACAGCAGCGATCCGGAGAAAATGCTTAAAAAGTATGCCAATGACAATCTTCATCCAAATCCTGCCGGTTATAAATTAATGGGACAGTTAGTATATGACACAATATTTAAGGAAGGGGTGAACTAGAGTGAGGAAATCATATAAAAAACCGCTGGCGCTCTTCCTGGTCATGACAATTACTGTGGCAGGGGTGACAGATTATCAAAGGGTGGATGCGAAGGCAAAAAAGAAAGTGAAAGAGATCACGGTACAAAAACCGGAGTGTGCTTCCCTGTATCTGAAAAAGGGTGAAAAATTCCGGATCAAATATAAAGTTAAACCAGCGAATGCCTCAAATCGCAAGGTGGCATTTACTACCAGCAAAAAGAAGGTGGCAGCGGTTTCTGCCAAAGGAGTGATCCAGGCAAAAAAGCCAGGCGCGGCGCGGATCACACTGAAAGCGAAAGATGGCAGCGGGAAAAAGGCATCAATTCAGGTCAAAGTTGTAAAAAAATTAAAAGCAGTTAAAATACTTTCTCTGAATAAGAAGAAGGCAACATTGTATCTGAGTGGTTCTTCCAGCGAGAAGACACTGTCTCTAAAAGCCAGTGTGGCACCTAAGAACGCAACGGTGAAAAAAATCATATACCGTTCTTCGGGCAACAAAGTTGCTTCGGTATCTAAGGAAGGGGTTGTAACGGCGAAAAAGGCCGGCAAGGCTTCCATAACAGCCTATGCCGCAGATGGAAGGGGAGCGAAGGCTGTTTGCCAGATTGTAGTAGAAAATGCTCCGTCAAATACCAATGCTCCTCAGCCTCCTGGAACCTCTTCTGTACCAGCTCCGACACCGGAAGAACCGGCTGTACGCATAGGTACGAAAGTAGTGGTCACCACGGAAGACAATTTTAGGAGTTACGTAACCATTTCGATTCCTTTGCCTTCGGGTGTGAAAAAGAGTGATATCACAGGTTTCCGCATGGGCGTGGATTCTGGAACAGATCTGTCCCTGAGGCTGTATGCCGGAAGTCAGAAGCAGTCGGACAAGGAATTGACTTCCCGCAGCACAGGTATCCAGGATGAAGTGACCGGAACCTCTTCTGTCAATGTGGATGGAAAAGTGATTCCAAAGACCAGCCATAGATTGTCGATCCAGGAATCTCAATCCTCCTGGGGCAAGGTAAAGGCAGGACAGCTCAGACTGGTAAAGATTCCAATGGATGACCGGGCAAGAGCACTTCTCTCAGATTCCACTGTGGAAACGCTGACGGTATGTCTCTATGCACACAATTGCAGGCCTCAATATGGCTTTTATACCTTCCAGATCGAGGCGGGCGGTCAGCTCCATACGATACCGCTAGGGGAAGATAATGTAAAGGCCGCGGATGGAGCAAGTGTTTTCTTTGAAAATTAAGAAAACCATTGAGTCAGCTTTAAAAAAGTAAAAAATGGGAATAAAATGGAAATAAATGTTGTAATTTTGATAAAAGTATGTTATACTAACGAAGTATCTTATCAGCAGTGCCTTAGTACTGCCAGCTCCCTGTTCGCGCAGGGAGCATTTTTTTATCTTATTAGGAAAGTCCTCGATTCGCGGAGCAAAAGAATGGCCGAAGGCAATTCTTTGGAGGTGCGCGTTTCTCAGCCGCACCTTTTTTACGTGGAGGTAAAGTGAAAATATAACATATACAATGTTTTGTCGAATTATGTCGAACGATTTTCTTTGCTAGTGTTATTTTTTTATGTTATATTTATCCTATTAATTATTTGCATTCGCAAGTTGAAAGGGCGGAGAAACATGAAGAAATACATAAGACAATTAGTGGCAGGTTTTCTAATCATTTGCATGATGTTTATACAAGTTATTGGAAATAAAGTGGAGTTATTAGCTGCCGAAAATGGAAATCTAGATGAATATGTTATAACGACAAAAAATCAAAAAGTAGTGAAGAGAATTAAGGAAAAATATGATAAGTTTGTTTTTGACGACTACTCTCGATATGGGGATATGCTGTTATGGATTCAGGAATTGATTTTTCAGAAGATACAAATGTTGTAAGACATATTAATCTAGTGGATGATGAAAAATATATTTCAGAATTCAATGAGGACATTACTGGACATGGAACGGCAATAGCAGGTATTATATCAGATATACATAAAAATGCTAAAATATATTCCATTAGGGTCCTGGATTCTAAAAATATTGGAAAAATGGACCGTATTATAGAAGGAATTTATTGGTGTATAGATAATGATATTCAGATTATTAATATGAGCTTTGGGAGCAAAGTGAGTTCGCCGGCTTTAAAAAAAGCAGTAGAGGACGCTAAAAAAGCAGGAATATTGATGATAGCGGCAACGGGTAACGGTTCGGGTTCGGTGGAATATCCTGCGGCATATGATGAAGTTGTTGCTGTAGGTGCTATTGATTCAAAAGCAAATATTACTTCGGAGAGTAATTCCGGAGAGCAAGTGGAATTAGTGGCACCCGGTAAGCAAGTGAATACAGAAGGCTTATATGGGGGAAATGTTGTGGTAGGTGGGACTAGTATGTCCGTAGCCCACGTAGTTGGTGCTGCTTCCGTCATATGGTCACGAGATACTGGCAAATCTGAAAATTTTGTTCGGGAGTTATTACATCAAAGTGCGAAGAAAATTGATGATCCAGAGAAGTGTGGTTATGGGCTGATTGATTTGAAATATGCCTTAAAACAGTATAAGAAGTATGAAAAGGGCTATAAGGACAAGCAGCAGATTTCAAGTAAAAACGTTGTAGAAAAAAATAGTGAAGATGCTGTGATAGAGTGCAATGAAGATATTGTGGAGACATACGATGAATTAGATTTTGTGGAAGGTTCCTGGACTCCGAGTGGGCATAAAGATATTATTGATAAAGCAGACACAGGGGCTGATAGACCGAATATGTCGATTGGTTGTTATAGTACAGATATATTAACGTTTATTAAAGAGACATGTGTTTCCTTGGATAGTGACAGTTATCGCTCATATTTCAGAGATAAAACATTAAATGTATTTCATGGAAGATACAATTATCTTGGTACAATGGATTATTTATATAAAGTATTAAGGGATGTTTATACAACAGGGGACAATGTCACGATAAACGCGAGCTGTAAAAAATTTCCCTATAATCCAGATTGTCAAGGTTATAATGACCAAGGAAAGAGTAACGCAACGGTTGCCACAGAGGTGAAAGAAGCGGTACGTTATATGGCGTCTGCTCAAGGTCCGATGGCCTCTATAGCCTCAGGTAAAAGTGTAGAATGGAAAAAAAGAAGGGGACTGGCAATTTTAGGTATGCTAATGCATACAATAGGGGATACTTATGCACATAAAACTAAAGTTCCGACTGGTGTAAGTTTTTCCAATGCAGTGGGCAATAAAAGTATTAATACTGCACATTTAAAAAAGCCGTTGTCCGAATTAAGAAGCGAATTACAAAGGGGCATAAATTTCCATGAAATGCAAAAATATCTTAATCAAAATTATGAAGACAATTCCGGCTTTTATCAGGATCGATATCTTGTTGCCCAAAGGGTTTCTAATCTTGTTTTGAGACATTTTATTGTAGGCAGCCCTTATATAGATTTTGACCGTTTAATTGCAGAACAGTCGATAAAAGACGGTTATGGAAATGTTGTCCAAGAAAATAAATTGTCGTATCTAAAAAGACATACCAATACTACATATGGCACTGGAAGAATGCAGGCAATGGCAGGATATAACTTTTATCCTTACCAATGCGAATATGGGATTTATTTAGGTGGGACGAAATAAATGAAAGGAGATATGTGTGATGAAAAAGGCAAATTTTTGTATGATATTAGGTATGCTTCTATGCGTTTCACTTTTCTGTATGTCACCGAAGGTCATGCAGGCAGCGGTTAATGCAGATGGAAGCGTGGAAATTAATGAGGAGAATTTTCCGGATGAGAGGTTTCGTTATATTGCATCCCGGTATGATATAGACAAGAATCGGATTTTGACTCTCGCAGAAAGAAGTGTGTTGAAGAAATTGACTCTTGAGTATGCTGATCCGGAGTACTATCAGGACAAGGCTGAATACGACTTAATTGCTTCTACCCTGTGTGGTCCTGGCACAGCGAGACCGGAGGAATTGGAGGTGCGCTGGCGGTCAGGGAAGGAAAATCACCAGACGCTGTCTGTAAAAGGAATTGAGTATTTTCCGGAATTGCAGACTTATCGCGTGAATGGATATGACAAAACAGAAGGTTCTCTAAAGAATAATTTCAAATTGAAAGAAATCATTATTGGAGTCGATAACTATGGTGGAATGTACGAATGGCCCTGCAAATGGACCGATTGTTCCAGACTGGGACGGGATTTTCCCATGAAGCAGCTGAAGACCATAAAACTCGGTCATGGTTTTGAATGCTCGAATTTTTCACTTCGGGATGCCGTTAATTTGGAGGAATTACAGATCGGTGTTTGTGGAAGTCGTATCATGCGTCCTTCATTGCTTGGCAAGGTCGATCTGTCAGAAAATAAAAAGTTAAAGAAGATATGGTTTCATGGTGTCAAGGTTAAGCGTCTGGATTTAAGCAAGAATTCTAAAATTCGGGAAATAAAAATCGAAGGCGACAAATATCTCTATGATTTTTTTAAGTCCGGCAGACGGGCGGGAGGCATGTATGCGGATGTAACAGGTGCTTGTGAGTTAAAACTCCCCAGGGGCAATTCATTGAAAAAACTAGTGTACATGACCAAAGATAAGAAACTGGATTTGACTCGTTGCAAAAAGATATCGTTTCTGCAGGTTTCGTCTGGAGTGCAGGTGAAGTTTAATTCAAAATGGTACCGATCTTTTGGAAAGAAAAAATTGACTCTGTATACCCGGGGAACGAAAACAAAGAAGAACATTGAAAAGAAGACTGCCAAATATATATTTATAAAGACAAAAAAAATGTCTGACCGCTCTACTAAGAATGATAAGTATAGCAGCCAGCCTTATATGTATGAATAAAATAATAAAGAAAAGAGGCTCCTTGTTTACGCAGGGGGCATTTTTTAGTCATTTTTACCATAACTTACCACTTGTTTTGCTGTAGCACCTCTTTGTAAAATGGATATGGAGGTGTTAGAGATGGAAGAGCTGGACTCGGTATTCTGGATTAAGACAGATGGCGTATTCTATGGAAAGCCTATCGAAGAAATAGTGTATTTTAAATCGATGTGGTCCTGGGTGAAAATGGTGGCTTTGAATGAAGAAATCAGCTTCTGGGAATCATTGGCTCAGGTTCAAAAAAGAGTGGAAAAGCAATCACAACATTTTATACGTGTGAGCAGACGTTATTACATAAATGTGTGCTATGTCAAAGATTATACTTCAAAGGAAATCAGGATGGTGGACGACACCGTTATTCCATTGACTAGAAAAAATATGGAGAATTTAAGAAAGAAAGTACATGAAAATAACGAATAATCAAGATCTTAATACCGGCCAGGCTGTTGCCTGGTCTTATTTTTTTATAAATCTGCGCCGTCGAGCTAAGGCAAAGTGGAGTTGGCTTTTGCGGAGCGCTGAACTGACTAAATGGCGCCTGTTAGTTGAGTAATAAGGACATGTAAAGAAGTATTGTGCATATGATGTATTAAGCAAATACTGGTAGGTTTTCCATGAAAAAGGAAACATTCAATCAGACAATTACATTACATGAAAGTATTTCGATATCAATAGAAGTCAAAAATTCCTTCGATCGTCTTTTGAAAAAGGGAGTTTATAAGGAACTGCATCGAAGAAAAATGCTATCGGACGGTCAATTAGACATGTTATTATCCTCAAATGATATGAACGGAGGCAGCGCGGATGAAGAATAAATTGCGGGTTGCAGTATATGCTAGGGTTTCTACAGAAAAGGACGATCAGATCAATTCTTTAACCAGCCAGAAAAGTTATTTTGCGGATTATATCAGCAGGCAGAGCAATATGGAACTGAGTGAAGTGTATTTTGATGAGGGAATCAGCGGTACTCAGACAAGGAGACGTGTCGGATTCAATCAGATGATAAAAGATGCGCTCAATGGGAAATTTAATCTTATTCTGACCAAAGAGGTTTCCCGTTTTGCAAGGAATACGGTGGACACCCTTTCTTTTACGAGGAAGCTCAAAGAGGCGGGAGTCGGTGTGATCTTTACCATCGATCATATCGACACCCGACAGAGCGACGGTGAACTGCGGTTGGCAATTATGGCAAGTCTGGCACAGGAAGAGAGCAGAAAGACTTCGGAACGAGTCAAATGGGGACAGCAGAGGCGAATGGAGCAGGGAGTGGTCTTTGGCAGGGAACTGCTTGGCTATCAGGTAAAAAATGGTGTCCTGTCTGTGAACTCTGAGGAAGTACCCGTTATCAATGCTATATTTCATAAGTATACGAATGAGGGGAAAGGAACACATGTCATCGCCAGGGAGTTGACAGAGGAAGGTCTTAAACCGAAACGGATTTCTCTGTGGTCTGCCACGGTGATTCTCCGAATTTTGCGAAATGAAAAATACGTGGGGGATTTATGCCAAAAGAAAACATTTACGCCGGATTATCTGACGCACAAAAAGAAATATAACCGTGGAGAAGAGGAAAAGATTTACATAAAAGATCATCACGAGGCGATCATTGACCGTGATCTGTGGAATCGGACCCAGGCAGAGCTAAAGCGGCGATCTCTGTCAGCTGCAAAAAAATCGAGGCACAGCAGCCGCTATTGGTGCAGTGGCAAAATCTGTTGTGGGGAGTGTGGGAGCAAGTTTGTGAGCCGGACAAAGAAACTGACGGTAGGCACATATAAGGCATGGCGGTGTTATCAGACGGCGAATCATGGCATATTAAAAATGGATGCGGAGGGAAAGGAGATTGGATGCAATAATAATTCCATCAATGAAAAAGCATTGCTTACCTGTATGAAATATTGTGTCAATCTCATATGCCAAAACCAGAATCAACTGCGCAGGGAGATCCTTTCCGAAATTCAGGATGTTTGCGGGGAACTGGTTACTGTGATAGATGAAGATAAAATACGACAGAGGATGGGGGCAATTGAGGAAAAAAAACGAAAATCGTTTGATGCCATGCTGGAGGGGATGCTTTCGAAAGAAGACTGGAAAAAGCAGACAGAGTGGTATGACAACGAACTCTCCTACTTGCAAATTCTGCTCGAAGAGAACGAGCAGAGGGATAGGCAGTATAGCAGACATAAGGAACAAATGGACGAATTGGAAAAAACGCTGGATGAAATTTTGTCCTTTAACGAGGAAAATGTAATATTATTTCGTGAGATGCTAGAGAAAATTGTTGTTTACCGGGAATTCGAACGGGGGTGCAACCGTCTTGTTGTATGGTTCAAATCCCTGCCCTTTGGCATATGCTTGAAAATTAAATCCACCGGTAGGGGGGAAGAATATCATACGAAGATATTGGAGTGGGGATTTGTATCATGAATTTAGAGGCTGTAAAAAATCTTGTGTCTATGGATTTTAGACTTTCCTGATAAGAATTAGATATGTAAGAGGTTTTTGTCGGTTTTATGTTTTTGGGACTGTCGAA
>CAJTFB010000063.1 GCA_910575665.1 Eubacteriaceae bacterium | reverse complement strand
GTTATGTAAAGTTTTGATATATAAAAATGGGTAAATCTCTCGGTATTATGAAAGATTTACCCATTCTCTTTACATAAGTGCTTTCTCTACATAAGGATGCTTATGTGATTAGTCACATAAGCATCCATAGCCGTATATTGAGCCGCTCCCGACTGGATAGCTCTGCTGTTTACAGGCGTCCCCAGAGTTGCCCTCCACGGTGAAGACCGTCCCGTTTTCACATTTCTCTACAATGCCCACATGGTCGATTGAGCCGTCGCTCCCCCAATCAAAGAAAATAAGGTCGCCTGCCTGCGGCTCATAGTTCTTATCCTGCCATTGTCCTTTGCCTTTGAACCAGTTCACGCCGTCCGAGCAAAGGGAGAATTTCGGTATGATGCCGCTTTCCAGATAGCCGCACTGGTCGGCACACCACGATGCGAAGCAGGCACACCATTCCACACGTCCGCCAAAGCCATACCAGCTCCAATAAGGCTGCCCGCCCTCGTTGCCGAGCTGCGTCAGAGCCACTTCCACGATGGCTTGATTGCCGCCGCTTGTGAATGCCCTCCCGTATGGGTAGTAGCGTAACACATGGGCGGGGTACTGCGTGTCGCCGTACTTCTCCCAACCGAGCCGCTGTGCCTGCATTGCGGAAAACTCCACCGCATTTGCATAGGAATAGCCGCCGTAGTTGGTCTTTGCCCATGAGATATACCCGTTGCCGAAGTTGTAGCCCTGTAGGGCGAGCTTGATGCGCTCCATGTCAATCGGGTTCTCCACTTCGGCTGAAACAAGGGCGGCTTTTAATTCCTGCACACCGCACTCGATGGAATATTCGGGGTCTTTGATGCCGTTCGGCTGATGGGGGTATTTCTTGTTGAAGCTCCCCTCCGCCGCCTGCATCGGGTCACTGCCCTTTCCCCCAGATTCCTGCATCATCACCGCCTTGATAAGCTCCACATATTCGGAGATTCCGTACTGTTTCGCATACTTCTGTATCAGTGGCGTATAGGCTTCGACCTCCGCACTGACAGGGGTATAGGATGTGCTGTCGCTGCCGCCCCCGAACAGGGAAACGGCGCACCCAAGCAGGACGACGATGAGGATTATCACGACGGCAATCCAGCCGCCAGCGATAAGGGCGGAAATCAACGCCTTAGTCCCTGCGATAATCGCCCTGACTGTCGCAATGGTCGCCTTGACCGTGGCTTTCGTCGCTTCGGCTGTCGCCTTTGCGGTGGCTTTCGCTGTCTGTGCCGCTTTCTGGGCAGCTTTGGCAGACGCTTTCGCCGTTTTCTGCGCCGCCTTTGCGGTCTGCTCCGTGGTCTTAATCGCTGTCTTGGATGTCGCCTTTGCGGTTTTCACGCCTTTTTCCGTTGCCTTGACCGTGCCTTTGGCTGTGGTCTTGACGGTTTTTTCCGCATTTCTGGCGGTCGTCTTTATCGTCCGCTTTCCCTGCTGTCTGGTCTTTATCAATGAGTTTGCCGCCGTCTGGGACGTTTCGGTCTTGGCAGAAGCAACAGAAGTAGCAGAAACAGCGGGACGGCTTGCAGTCCCTTGTATCTCCTGCAAGCCGTCCTGTCCCATTGTACGCATGACGTTTTGTCCTGCCTTATTCCGCATTGTTTTCTGCTCTGCGGCTTTCTTCGCCCGCTCTGCCTTAAAATTGGCGATTTTATCCTTTGCCTTACCGATATTCTCCCTTGTAATCTGGGCGTTTTTCTGCCCCTGCTTATTGAATTGATGGATGCCCTCGTCCTTGATATGCCCCGAAGTATGGGAAACCTTATCGGCAGCATATTCTGTGGGGGAGTTTTCCTCTGCATAATATCCCTGCTCCGCTTTGTCCTTTGTCTTAGCGTAAGCGGATTTCATGCGTTCCCCTGCAACAGCCGCCTTATCAAGGGTCTTTATCGTGCCTTTGACCGCATCTCTGGTTTTTATATCAGCCATAAAATCCGACCTCCTTTCCCAGAGGATTTGCGGTCATGTCAGTCTGCTTTTTTCGCCACCACGACAAGCCTGCCGTTCTGTGCCGAGTATTCGCAGGTGGAGAGGGTAATGAGCTTATCGCCGTATTCAGCGGTCACGCCCGTATCATATAAGGCAAGCTCCTTACACTTCCCGACATAATCATCAAACCCTTTTTCATTTTCCGCATTGACAAAATCATAATAGCGGTAGCCCTTCGAGCTGTATGCAACCGTCTTAAATACGGCAATGATTTCATAGCTCCCCTGCTCCGTGAGTGTGTCAAACTGGATGTTCTTATGCTTCTCATAAAAGCTCTTGGATTTGTAATCTTCCAACGCCCCGAACATCCTGCCGCCTTTAATGTGGTGTCCGTAGATAACCAGATTGTCGCTTGTGAGGATATCGCAGTCCTCTTGGATATACGGTACTCCCAAATCGCTGTATCCCTTTTCAAAGCTGTGCTTCAGATAGAAGTTGGGATTGTTCTTGCTCTGCATGACAGGGTAGTTGATGCCTGTTCCGTCAATGGCAATCCAACCGACCATATCCTCATTCTGCAAATACAACTTTTTGTATTTCGCTAATATATCCTCTCCCTCGCTGACGGGCGTATCTTCATCTATGGACGGTTCTTCCTCTGGCTCAGCGTTCTCCACAACCTCGGCAATCTCCGCAAAGGCTTCCGTCTGCTCGTCTATCTGCTGGTAATGGGTGTAAATCTTAAAGCCGCAAAAAACCGCTGCTCCCAAAAGGGCGACAGCGGCGGCGGTACAGAGAATGGTTTTATAGTCCTTAAAATTCATAGGCTTTTCCTTTCCTTAATTCTACCCTGCTTTCTGGGCATAAAGTTATGCCCGCAGGGTAATTCCTTGACATTTATTTTCAGTTACCGTGTATACTCCGCCTGCTTCTTGGGTGTGGGTAAGTCCCTGCAATATTCGGGATACCGTGCCTTGATGCCCTCCATGAAATACGGGGCGAACTCGCAGCAGAACAGTTCCTCTGGCGTGAACAGTTTCTCACGCCCCTCCTCGGCATAACCGTTCCAGAGATTAAAGGCAAGGTTGCAGACTTTGACCGTGCCGCTCGTCTGCCAGCCTGCGTGCATCCCCTCTGGCTTGATGCAGTCCGTCTTAAAATCGAACATGGCGTTGATGTTCTGCCTTGTTTCCCCCGCAATCCCCATCACATAGAAAAACGCCCTGTGGTAGCAGTCATTTACCCTGCATTTCACCATGCTATCCAGAAAAAAATCACGGTGGGCTGCATTGCGAAACCTTATCTCCGACATAAAAATCCCTCCTTTTAACACTCCCCAAATTTCGTTGTCATCAGCTTATACAATTCCGTATTGCGTGGGAATTTGTTGACGAACGGCACGAGGGAGCTGCCCACTTTCAAAAGCCCCTGCCCTGCACCGACATTCGTGATATAGCTCATCTGCAAATCGGAAATGTTAAGAAGCTTCGCAAGCTCAATACGGTCTGTGGATGCTTGGTTCAGCATGATGATAAATTCAGAGTTGGCAAGCATCGTCCTCGCTGTATGGCTCTGCAAGAGGTCGTCCACGTTCTGCGTGATGCCCGTGCAGTACGCCCCGTACTTACGCACACGCTTCCAGAGGGTAAAGAGGAAGTTTGCCGAGTATTCGTGCTGGAACAGCAAATAAATCTCGTCAATGAAGATAAAGGTGTTCCTGCCTTTCGCCCTGTTCTGGGTAATTCGGTTTAAAATGCTGTCGAGGACGACAAGCATACCAATAGGCTGTAACTGCTTGCCCAAATCGAGGATGTCATAGCAGATAAGGCGGCTGTGGGTGTCCACGTTCGTATGCTTTGCAAAGGTATTGAGAGAGCCGTCCGTGAAAAGCTCAATCGCAAGGGCGATTTCCTGCGCTTCTGGCTCGTCCTGCTTTAACAGCTCCTCACGAAAGTCCTGCAAGGTCGGCGGCGTACCCATATAGTTGCCCTGCTGGTAGTAACGGTAGACGCTTGCCGTGCAGCGGTCGATGATGGATTTCTGCTTTGCCCCAAGGCTTGCACCGCCGATAAGCTGTTCGCACAAAGACAAAATAAACTCTGATTTCAAAATGACGGGGTTCGCTCCGTCGCCGTAATCAGAGTTCATGTCCATTGCATTGATGTGGTTGTCGCTCGTTGCTGAGATGTGGATAACCTCGCCCTGCATCGCCTTTACAAGAGGGGCGTACTCTCGTTCTGGGTCTATAACCAAGACATCAGCGTTAGGGTCGGTCAGGATGATGTTCGTCATTTCCTCTTTTGCCGTGAACGACTTGCCCGCACCAGACACGCCGAGGATAAAGGAATTTCCGTTCAAGAGGTGGCGGCGGTTGGCGATAATCATGTTCTTTGAAATGACGTTCTGCCCGTAATACACGCCGTCCTTATGGTAGATTTCCTGCACACGGAAAGGGATAAATACGGCAAGGCTCTCCGTGGTGAGGGTACGCAGGGCATCTATTTTCCTCACGCCGAATGGCAGGGCGGTGTTCAGCCCGTCCATCTGCTGGTACTTCAGCACGGCGAACTGGCAGAGATGCTTTCTCGCTGTCGTCAGTAACGCTTCGGTGTCATTGTCAAGCTGCTCTTTGGTATCTGCGGTATGCACCATCGTAAGAACGGCAAACATCATCCTCTGGTCACGGGTCGTCAAATCGTCAAGGAACTCCTTACTTTCCTTTCTCTGCTGCTCCAAGTCGTAGGGGATGACGGCAGAAAAGTTGTTGTTCTGGTTCTGTTTCCTCTGCCAGTTCGTGATGTTGGTTTCCACACCGAGCAGGCGGTTTTCTACCTCCCGCACGGCTTCGTCTGTGGGAACAGGGACAACATCAACAGAGAGCATCATGTTACGGTTCAGCTCGCAAAGCTCCGCCACCATGCTGTCCTTAATATAGGCGGCATACTCCCGCAGGAATATCACACGCCCGTAGCGGTTTCCCATCTTAAAATAATCCTTTTCAAACTCAAAGGAGTCTGGGCAGATATAGTCCTTGAAGTCGTGACCTTTCCGCATGGTCTGTGCCATGTCAAAGGAGAACGCCGTTTCCTCGCCCGTGCGGTAGAAATCATGAAAGATACGCAGCTTGTCGTTTGCGTCCAGTTCCGTACACTTTGAGCCTAAACGGTTGAAATGCCCGATAAGGTCAGCACCGACACGGGCAAAATAATTCCTCGCTTCCTCAATGTTCTTCTTGCAGACGGAAACGGTCACATATTTGTCCTGCACGGTGGAGTTTGCCCCCGTCGCCTTGTCAAGCAGCATCTTATTATACTCTTTGCGGTATTTATCCAAGTCGTCCTCTGCCATCGGGATTAAGATTGTCTGCTCAAAATCCGCCTTATTGAGCCTGCGGTTGTTTATCGTGATTTTTGTGGTCGCCCCGCTGTCGAGGGCGTTTAAAAGCTCCGAGTATTCGAGGAACATCGCTTCCTTGTCCTCACGGCTAGCCACGGCGTAGTTGATGTCCTCAAATTTGAATGTCTTTGCGTATTTGTTCCTGCCCACGAGGAAAATGCCATCCTCCCACATGGTCTTTAACGGGATGACCGCCTGCACCGATTTCGGCACAATGAATTTCTCCTTGTCCTGCTTAAACAGCGTTTTCAGCGTCTTAATCATGGTCTACCTCCTTACGCTTTCTTGATTTTTCATTCTTTTTTCTGGCTTTTTCAGCCTGTTTTCTACGTTCCCTTGCCGCCTTACGCCCTGCCCTCCTGCGTTTTTTCTTTTTCTTATCCTGCACGACGGGCAAGCCTTTCTCATGTGCGCCCAGTGCCTGCTTCACCGCTTCGTAATATAGATTCTCTGGGACAAATAAAATCTTCTTCGGCATCAGAAACTGAGATTTTATCCACGCCCACACAAACTGCTCGGCGGTCATGCCGTTGTACCTTACAAATCCCATGACTGCAAAGGGGGAAGCCCCCAATATGCACATCCAGCTCAATGTTTCCGTCCCGAACCTGCCACGGAGCAGGAATAACAAGCCGACCGCCACGCCGCAGGCAAGTACGGAAAACAGGAACTGCCGCATTGACAGCCCGAAGAACATGGATTCCGTGTAGTTGCGGATTTCCTTATTTATCTTGACTTCCATATCAGCACCGTTCCTCTCTGACATCCCCCGTCGAAATAAAGAGGATGCTGCGTTTCGGAATATATGCAAATCCAGAAATGGCATCCCCGATTTCAAATATCTCGTTATCGTCAGCTTTTTCAAATTTTCCGACCAATCCTTTTTCAACAGGCAGGTCATAGGCTTCGGAAGCCCCGATGACTTCTCCATTTAACAAATGGATATAATAATTCTGGCAATACTTCGTTTCTTTTTTCATTTCAATTTTCCTTTCCTGTTGGATAATTACAAGCCCATCATTTCCCTTACCACACGGTCTGCCATCTTGACCGCACCGACAAGGACGAGCATATTGAACACCAATTCCCCGATATATCCCCACACCATCGTGACCGCCGCCGCATCGGGGTTGACTACGGGCGGAGACGCCGCAAACACCGAGAAGATGATGCAGGCAAGCACGATAATCGCACCCTCTAGGCAGACGGCGGAGTAGCTCTTAATGAAGCTCTTTCCCACGCTCTGGCTCGGCTCTCCCGCAAACGAGGACAGCGGCACGGGGGCGATGGCGGTATAGAGATACAATTTAAAAAACCTGCCGTACACGGACATTATCATAATGAACGACAGCACCGTGATGAACAGCCCGCCTATCAGCGTGACCGCCCATAAAGGGATGCTCTCGAAAAAGCCGCAGTCCTCCACGGCTGTCACTATCTCTGTTGGCAAGACGGTCTTTTGTGCCGAGCCGAAGCCTGCGGCTTTCATAATGGCGGAAATCACGCCCTGCACGATTTTGAACAGAGCCATCATCAGCTCCAAGCCGTAAGTGACCGCACCTTTCGCAAGGGCGAAGCGGATGAACAGCTTCAAGGCGTGTTCGGGCTTCTTCACGCTTGCGAAGTCGCCGCAGGTACGCATCACGCCCACGACAAAGAACAGCACGAGCAGGGCAAGCCCGATAGCCTGCAACGCCCCGTGGATGTCAACGATGACTTTCCATATCGCACCGCCTTTGAAATTCTCTGGGGACTGGGTAATGAGCTGCCATATCTCGGCTAACTTCTCATTCCAAGTGTTAAGGGCGTTCTCCAAGTTCTGGACTACCCAGTTATCAGACACATAGACCACCTCCTGTTTTTTCTGGATAAATGTTCATCTGGACGTCAGACGCCACTTCATTTCCCCATACATCCCAACCGTCCGCTTTATTACGGGCAAACAGCTCCAATCTCGGCAAATCCCCCATAAGCTCAACGATTTTTTCCCTTGCTTCGTCGGGCTTCTGGCTATGCCCACGCAGAGGGCTGATAAGGAACTGATGCACACGGGCGGATTTCCTGCGGGGTTTCCCTTTTGTGGCAAGCAGGCAGATTTCCGCATTTCCCCTCGTCCAAAATCCCAGACCAAAAAACCATCCCTTTCCGCTTTTATTCTGCTTCAGCCAGACAAAGGCGACTGTCTTGTACTGGAATCCCCATGCCTTAATTACCTGCAACGCTTCCTGTAATTGTGGGAAAGTCGCCCATAAAAACAGCACGCAGTCGTCAGCCGCCACTTCCGCAATATTTAATTTGCAGATTTCGCCTACGCTCATGGTGCTGTAATGGTGTTCCGCAGCCCCAGAAAGATTTTTCTGGTCATAACGCCACGGCGGGTCAGCGTAAATGATGCCGTATTTTTTTATATTCTCGATAACTTCAACACCTCCATCCTTAGAATTGGACAGCGGGGCAAGTTCCGCAAGGCGGATCTGCCCCGTTATCTTGTCTTGTGTCAGTCTGCTATTTCAGTCTGTTTTGGATTAGCCTGTGATAAGGGTCAGAATCTCTTTTGCAAAGGTAATCACAACGCCGCCCGCAAGGGTCAGAAAGCCGTTCGCCCTCTGGGACGGGTCGTGGGATTTCAGCGACAAGCCGACCTGCACGATGCCGAAGCCGAGCATAATCATCCCGACCGCCCGTATCAGACCGAAAATGAAGTTGGAGAGGTTGTTGACAACGGCAATCGGGTCATTGGCAGCAAAGGCGGTAGTCGTTCCGAAAACCATGCAGAGTACAAGGGCTGCATACACGGCGAACACCTTTCTTGCCTTTCTGCCCATCGGCAGTTTCTGGGTTGCTTTCTTCTCGTTTTTCTTAAAAAGTTTCATAGGGTGATTCCTCCTTATAAATTGAATATTTCTTCCAAGTCCTCATCGGACAGAAGCTCATAGGAAGTGCTGACGGCTTCCACGCTTACGGTGTTCTTAGGAATATCCCCGTCAAACACAAGGGTTGCGACCGCCTGTGTCGGCTCGCCGTGGATATACGGCGGTTTCCCTCCGTCAGCAGTCAGTTTCACATTCGGGTGTTTTAAAATGTCATACTTTAAATCCATGACAGGGCGTTCCCCACGCACAAAAAGAAGTGCGTAGCGATTGTCAAGCATACGCACTTCGTCTGGGGTTAAAAGCTCACGCCCCGAAATCTGATAGTTGGTCGAGTAATTCCCGCTCCGTCCAGAGCTTTTCCCGTAGGTGTTCGTGTCGATGGTCGCCTTACCTAAAAGCTCTGACACAAACTTATGGGTACTCTGCTCATTGCCGCCCAGATAGAGGAACTCATCGGCATTGCCGACAATGCTTTCCCACTGTTTCTCAAACAGTGCCTTGAGCTGTGCCAGATTTTGCAGGATAATCGAAACGGATACGCCCCTTGACCTCATAACCGACAGTATCTTGTCAAAGTCATCGGGCAAACTGACGTTTGCAAATTCATCCATAATAAACTGGCAGTGGACAGGCAGGCTCCCGCCGTACTTATGGTCGGCAAGATAAAATAATTGTTGGAATAACTGCGTGTATAATAGTGACACCAGAAAATTAAAACTGGTGTCGTTGTCTGGTATCAGTGCGAACAATGCGACTTTCTTCTCCCCCAAAGACGGCAAATCAAGCTCGTCCGTAGCGGTCAGAGATGCAAGGCTTTCCAGATTGAACTTCTCAAGCCGTGCGGCAAGGGTTATCTGGATGCTCTTTAACGTCTTGGCTGAACCAGAATGGTAATCTCTGTAATACTTTAATGCGATATGCTCTGGGTTTACCATTTCCAGACGGTCAAACAGTTCATCAAGCGGACTTACATAGCTGTCGTCGTCCTCCCTTACCTCGCCCGCCCTTAAAAGCTCCATTACCATCGGGAAATTCTGTTCCTCTGGCGGAGCTTCGTATTTCAGATAGAACACGAGGGATAAGAGCAGCATACTCGCCGCCGTGTCCCAGAACGGGTCTTGCGACTGGCTTCCTTTCGGCGTGGTCGCCTTAAATAAATTCGTCACAAGCCGCTGCACATCATTATCATTTCTTAAATATACAAACGGATTGTAACAGTGGCTCTTGTGCATATTGATAAGGTCAAGGACACGCACCTCATAGCCTTTCTTCTCAAGCAGCCCTCCCGTGTCACGGACAATCTCGCCTTTCGGGTCTAAGATTACCATTGAAGTGTTGCATTGCATCACATTTGGCTTACAAAAAAATCTGGTCTTTCCTGCACCAGAGCCGCCCACCACAAGGACATTTAAGTTCCTCCTGTGTTTTTTCCCGTCAAGCCCGATGCGGACGCTCTGGGTCAGCAGCTTGTTTTCCGATGCGTTTTTATCTCGGTACTTTTTATTGAGCGTACCTGCGTTGCCCCATTTTGCAGAGCCGTGTTCCTCCCCTTTGCGGTAGTTCCTGCGTGTGGAGAAATAAACGCCGATTCCCATGCCGTAGGCAAGCAGAAAAATAAGGACAGTCCTTACGCTGTCCCCACACACCGTTATGGAAAACGGATTCTCGACTGCCACGGATAAGTTGCCGATTATCTCCACGATGCCACCGCTGACATAAGGGGCTGTCAGCAGGGCAATCCACACGACAGGGATAATGCCGCATAAAGAGAGGATTAAACCCGCCTTATAATCATCACCGTTCTTCATGGCACTTGCACGGGGCGACCTTTACTTTCTTGGTCGGGGCGTATGCCACCCTGCTTATCAGCTCGTCAACAGGCTCGGTGGGGCGTTCCTCCTGTATCTGCTGTGTCCGCAGGGTATTGAGGGCATTGAGGACAATATTCTTATCATATTTATCCAATGCCAGATGGTATCGTTCTTCTTTCATAGGCTGCACCTCCGATTAGCGTTCCTGCTCTTTGGATTTGGGCGGCTTGTTCTTCTCAAGGCTCTTATACATATCCGACTGGATTTCGCCGAGGACGTCACGCATCGAGCCAAGCTCCCCCTTAAACTCCTGCGTTTCCATGCCCTCAAATTCTTTCGGGAGCTTGTCAAAGCGGAATCCCTTTGTGTCCACGCCGTAACGGGAGCTTACCATATAGGCAACGCAGAACGATTTGAAATCAGAATCGTCACGGCTCTCCTTATGCTTGCAGTCAAAGACCGCCGCCGACACTTCCTTTGCCATGCTGACAAAAAGCTGTTCCTCGGAAAGCCCCGTCTTGATGAAGATGGTCTGCTGTGAGCTGTCATAGAACGCAGGCAGCTCAAGGTCATCGACTGGCACAAAGGAAACGGGGCTTGCGTCAATCATCGCCGACACAAGCTCACGCATATTTTTCTGCTCCTGCGGCTGCTGCCTGTCCTTTGCCGAAGTCTGGGAAACGTCATAAACTATCTTAGCGTTGTAGCCGACCGCCTTTGAGCCGTCGTCACGCTGGTACTCTTTCCCAGGCTCAAGGATAGTCACTTTCTGTGCGTCCTTATCCACATAGACACGGCTCTGTTTCCAACTGCCGTAATCTTTTAACTGCGTCGCTTCGGGCATCTGTGCCGATACCAGAATTGCATTGTTGACGGAATAGCGGTCAAAATGCCCCTGCACGTCAAGGTACTGGCGGAAGCTGTTGCCGTTTGCCATCATTTCAGAGCAGGTATTGTCAATCAGCTCATAAGTTTCTTTCCGCTGCTCCTGCTTTTGGGCAGCCCATTCCTCTTTGTTAAAGGCTCTGCTGCCGCCGCTGAATACATCATAGATACTCATAGGTTATCTTGCTCCTTTCGATTTTGGTTTCCGTTTCCGCTTCTGGGGCTGTTTATGCTCCGTCTTTCCTGCGGGCGGTTTCTTTGCCCTGTCAGAAGATTTCTCTTTTGCAGGGGCAGCATCCGCTTCCTGCTCCTTCCTTCCCTCTTTTATCTTCCGCAGTTCTTCCCTGACTGACGGCTTTTCCGCCTTAGTCATAGTAGCCCCCTCTGCGGACTTCCTTTGCTGCTTTAAGGTAGGCTCGGACAGAGGGGATTTTTCTGTCTTTGCCAATGAGGGGTTTGGGGCATTTTCTTCTTTCTTTATTGGCTTGCCCATCAAAGCGTCCATGAGCCTGTCTTTCTCCGCCTTTTCCTGCACGCCAATGTCTGGCTGTCCGTTCTCTGCCCCTGCATCTTTTTCTCCTGCTGTCTTGGCATTTTTCGTCTTGCCCTTTGCTCCTTTCGATTTCTCCGCTTCGTTCACGATAGAAGCGGTATCTACGGAAGCAAGATTGAAACGCTCCACGATGCGGCTGATTTTTGATGCGTCCTCCGCACGGGCTATCACATCCACCTCCGCATTGGGGTCTTTATTTCCCCTGTCCGCCAAGACACAGTAGAGTACGCCGTATTTCTTCGCTTCCTGCGTAAACTTCTTTAAGTCGCCGCTTTTAACGGTAAAGACTTTCAGCTCCTTTCCAGAGCGGAGCATATTTGTGAGCTTTGCCTTTCCTTTGGTTTTCTGTTCCTCTTTCAGAATGGAGTAAAGCAGGATGGCAATATTCTTCGCACCCGCCCCCGTGATTTTGGCTGCGACCTCAAATCCCTCCAAGCTCATCCTTACGATTTGCTCTGCCGCTTCGCCGCCTGTGTTCATGCTTCATCAGCTCCTTTCTTTGCTGTTCCTTTTCGTCTGCCCGTATGACAGTTAATTTTTCCTTGAGGGCATCGCTGCGGGCTTCGATTCCCTCACACAATCTGACCTCCTTCCGCAATGTTTTCATCCGCTCTGTGATTTCCGACAGCCGAGCCTTGACCGCTTCTTTTTCTTCCCCGACTGATTTTCGGGATTGGGAGTAAAGCCCCTTACGCTGTTCGGTCAGCTCCTGCATCTCGGATTCCAGAGAGCCTTTATAGGATAAAAGCTGCTCCGCCGTATCTATGTGGTTGCGGCAGAGCAGCCTTGTTTCGTCTGTGATGGCGTCCATCTTCATCAAGTCGTCTTTCAGAAGATAATGAAGCCGTGCGTAATTCTGCTGTTTCTTCTTTGGCAGGATGCCGAGCTTATAACAGTAATGGAGATACAGCCCACGCAAGCCGCCGATTTTCTTTGCATCTTTCAGAGAGCCACGGACACGGTAGACCCTGACCTGCGGCTGCTCTTTGGAAAAGCTCTGGAACTTTACCGCATAGGAGTTTTCCCGTATGCGTTCCGTTATCCTCTCATTGGTGTAATCCTCACCGAGCTTATAGAGCCGCTTTGGTCTTTCCCAACCTTTGCCGATAATCGTCCAGTATTTGCGGTTGGGGTCAAAGTTGATGCGGTATCCCATCTCCGCTAACTGGCGGTCAAAGTCTTTCAGCGTGAACGATTTTGAAATGGCTTCGTCCACCGCCTGCCGTGCCACGGTATCCCTCGTAGGCAGACCGTTCTTCTCGGCTTGGTATAAAGCATAGGGTTTCTTCCTGCCGCTTGGGTGTTCAATGACCGATAAGGAATACTCACGGCACAATTCATCCGAACGCTTACGCAATAATCGCAGATTCTTCTTGTTATCGTGATAATGCTTTCCGTCCACATAGGAAACGGAATTGACAACAAAGTGGTTATGCAGGCACTCCGTATTCAGATGTGTCGCCACAATCACTTGGAATCTGTCGCCCCACATCTTCTCGGCTAACTTCACGCCGACCTCATGTGCCTGCTCTGGCGTGACCTCGCCTGCCTTAAAGCTCTGGAATCCGTGGTAGCAGACAATCTCGCTCTGGTCGTTCCATTGTGCTTTGGCTATCATCATCTCGTCCCTTGCCGTAGTCGGGTCGCAGTTTACGCCTGTGACAAAAAACTGCTGCTCGGTCTTGTCGCCATTGGTGGCGTACTTCATCACATCGCCCATCGCCTGCAGGTCGGCTCTGCTGTATTTGGGGTTGGCGGTCTTTTCTGGATTCTCGGCGTAGTCGATAGGATGGTCGAGCCTGCCCCTTACGTCCCAGATTTCGCAGACCGCCATCAGCCAGACATCTTCCTCGGAACAAGGTAACTCCTGCTCACATCCAGACGGAAGTCCCGCCAACGCTTGGCTTCGTCATAGAGCATCGGCGTGTCCACAAAGTTCAGGGCGTTCGCCTTTGCCGCAAGCTGGTTGATGCGGTTGCCTATGGCAGACAGTTCCCGCATAATTTTATAAAACTCTGGGTCTGGCTTCTCGCATAAGCGGTATCCCATGACCATTGACTGGAGCAGGGCTTGTCTGGAATGTCCCGACTTCTCTGCAAGTGAGCAGAGGTATTCAGCTTCCTCCTCGGTCAGTCGGAACAGTATCTGCACATTCCGTTTCCGCATCTGCATCCCCCTTTCCCTCGGACAGCCTGTTAATCTGCAACACGCACATGCACGCCACGCCGCACATCCCTCCGAGCGTTGTGCCGAGGATAAAATATAAGAAATTACTCATTCTTGGATTCCTTTCTGTGACCGCCGTGCCGCACACGGCATGACGGCATACTTTGGCATTGTTCTTTTTATGGGGTATTAGGGGAACTTTCCCCTAACAAGCGAATTTTGTTTCCATCGGCAGATGGATAACCAAATTCAGTGCTTGGTAAGACGTGTCTTTAATCTTCGCCCTCATACATACATTCTCCGCACACGGGACAGAAGTACGGACAGTCTGAACAATCTACATTCTCAAAGCCACCGCCCTCGCTCTCCATTTCTTCACAACCGTCCTCATTTTCGTCCTTAATGTCCGCTTTGCCGCAGACAAAATCCCCATCGGAAAACTGGATAAGGTCTGTGTCAAACAGGACAATCTTTAACTTTTCCGCCGCCTGTTCGGGGCTGTCTGCATAGATGGAAACGGTCTTTTCAAAGTGACCTGTGAGCGTAACTTCATACTGTTTCAATGGCAAATTCCTCTCTTTCTTTGCATATTTTTCTTCTCTGTCTGGCTGTTTTTAGAAAAAATCATCCGACAATCAACGGGCATCCCCCCTTTCACGGCTCGGTTTCTGCCTTGCAATCCCCAGATAGGACATTAAAAAATCGTTGAAGTCCTTGCCGACTGGCGGCGGTTCATCAACGATTCGGTAGTCTTTCTGCAATAATTCTTTCAAGGCGGCGGTACATAGCCGACCTGCCCTGTCCTTATCCAGATGCAGAAATATAGTTTTAATTTGCGGGTTTGCTTTCAAAAAAGTCGTGAGGGCAACGGGGATTTTGCTTTCTTTCAGCTCTTTTTTCGGCTGATATACGCCCGACAGTGAGAGAAGATTCTCTGTCTTATAATCCCTGCCCTCGCATTTTAAATAGGTGGCGTAGGAGAGTAAGTCAATGGCGGCTTCAAATAAATGCACCGAAGCACACGGTTCTCTCGCCAGAAGCCGAAACGAATACCGCTTGTCGCTGCCCGATGCGTCACGCTTGAAGCTGCTGATTGTGCCACGGCAGGCGGCGTACTTTGGCGTTCCGCTTTCATCTTTTCCAATAAAAACAACATTGTGGTAGTCGGCACTCTCGAAAATAATTCCCTCGGCGATGCACTCTTGGATAAGCTGATAATCAATGCCACGCCCGAAAAGATACTCCGCCACCCTGTCGCAGTTTTTATTTTTCGGCGGCAGGAGCAGCACCTTTGGCTCGGCTTTTTTCATAGCAGGGGGCGGCGGCTTCCAGTCCGCCATCGTCTGCCCCGTGAGGATTTCCACGGCTTCCACGAAGCCGTATTCCTTAACTTTCATCAGATAATCAAGGGCGGAATAACCGCCGAACCCCCTCGACCACCAGTACCATTTGCCGTTGGAAATCTTCAAGCTGTCATGCTCGGCGGTACAGTAGACGTTCGTTGTACCTTTGACTTTGACAAGGTTGCTCGGCTCGTAAGCCCGAAGATAGGAAAGCAAATCTATCTGCCTTGCCCGCTCAAGCACATCTGGGTCAATCTGCACATAGGGTCTGTTACTTCTCATCCAAACAAGCTCACCTCTCTTTCCCAGACAAAATCTTTTCCGTCTTAACCATATACGACTTAAAATCAGCAACAGTCTGGCGTAATTCGTCCATGTGGGAATCCTCCCTCCCAATCCATTCCCCATAAATATCCTGCAAAAGATTCGGCGACTTCATAAGGGCTTTTGATGCCTGTGGGGAATAGTTCGCATCCGAAAAGCACTATGCAATATCACTCTTTATGATGATTTGATATGCAGCATCGTAAATCTCCTGCGGGCTTTTGCTTAGGATGTCTTCACGGAAATCGGCAAGCTCACGCTGTACTCTTTCAGCCAGTTTTTGATTAAGAACCTGTCTGTACTCTTGGTAATCCAATCACACACCTCCTTGAAAATAAAATAAGCCGAGGAATTTTCGCTGTGATATGCTCCCCTTATAGTAGACAGACAAAATAATAAAACTGTCGCTGTAAGGAGGAGCATATTTCATGGGACAACATTCAAAATACTCTTTTGAGATGAAACTGGCTGCTGTCACA
>CAJTFB010000062.1 GCA_910575665.1 Eubacteriaceae bacterium | reverse complement strand
ACACGTTTCTCTTTTTGTTTGCCATAGTAAAAGGCCTCCTTTGATAATTTGATTTTATCATAGAAGACCTTTTTGGAACACTGCTATTCATTTTTTACAGAGATTTTTTCATAGTCCCTTCAAATAATCTTTCTTCTTCTGAGCCGATTCCTCGCTTATACCAAAACACTCTTGCAAAAATGAAACATCAATATTATATCCTCGTTTTGAAATTTCTTTAATTAAAACATTTGGTTCATTTGCTTGAGCAGCAAAATAGTGAGCTTCTATTTCTTCTTTTTCACCATGCTTTTTATGACCACATTTCAAATGTCCGATTTCATGCAAAAACGTATGCTTTAATCTATTATTATACTTCTCCTTGTTATAAAAAACAAAAGACATATTAGGTCGAAGTCCTTTTATTAAAAAAGCATCATCCAATTCTCTTCCACAAGTTAATTGTTCAATACTAACATTCGTTTTCTCTGAAAATTCTTGATAACTTATAATCATAGCTTCCTTACACTTTATCTTCTCTGGTGGAATAGGAAAGGCTGGATAATTGAGTTCTAACAACAACATATACGCACGTGATGTGATATCACTCCAATTGATTTTCAAATTCAACCCTCCTTATTATCTTCATCTATCCCAGCAAGAAAAGAGTCTATTGTTTCATTAAGTAAATTAAATAGTTTTTCTCTCTGCTGTTCTTTTACTTCACCAGTCTTTCTAGCAATAACAACAAAATCCTCTGGAATTTCACTATATCCACACTTCGTCATCAATAATGATTTCTCTACAGATAACGCTTGTGACAGTTTCTCTAGCGTAAGAGGGTCCGGTTTTACCTGATTTGACTCAATTCTACTAACAGTCGAATTCGTTATGTTTGCTGCTTCTGCCAGCTTTCTTTGACTAAACCCCCTCTTCTCCCTTAAACCAACTAAAAATTGCCCAAATGTCATTTTATCCATTGATTTATGCTCCTTTCAAGTAAATTATAGCATGTTTGTTGCACAAATGCAACAAAAGGTGTTGCATTTAAGGAACACGTATGCTATAATAATGTTGCATCAAAGGAACACGATGCAACAAAATACACAAACAGTGGCAAGTAACTACCCATTACTTCCCCACTGTCATATAGATAGGTATACCACTACGGCATAACCTCATCCCTAAGGTTATTTTATCATTTTTTCACAATATGTGCAATCGCTATATATTGTGTTTTTAATCAATTTACCTTCTATATCGTGTAAAATAAAAAAGGAGGTATACATAAATGATGTATGCAAAAAAAATTAGAATGCAACAAGGATGTGCTGATTCTAATAAAACTCAAGAAATTTCAGAAATTTATGTAGATGGTTGTAACAATCCAGGATTTTTTTCCAAAGCTTCGTTGCACGATCATCTCAAAAAACATCCGAACACCATAAAGGTAAACCTTTCTCCGTTTCCGTATGTTGTTCCTGCTACAAGCTCACGTGGAGAAAAATATGTGCGCTCACAAGCTAACGATACTCCAAACGACAATCTACTAAAATTACCAAGAGTATGAGAAAGGAGGACAAACACATGGCTGTACATCATGGCGGGAAGGTAGGCGCAGCTGGGAGAACTCTTGCAAAAAAAGGTTCTAGCAAAAGTTCAAAAAGCAAAGCTGGCAAAACCTTAGCAAACCACAAACATGCAAAACACTAAATGCAAGGTTCGGACAAAGGGAAGTCCGAACCTTATATGTTTAAGTCCTCATATAGAGGTTATTTAGTATCCATAATTTTTCTCTTTATTCTTTCACATAATAATGATATACTAAACATGGAGGAGTGATTATATTGAAAGTATACTTAGATAGTTGCTGTTACAACCGACTATTTGATGATCGTAGCTACTCACAAATTTATTATGAACGAAATTCAATATTGTTAATACTGGAGTGGGCAGAACAAATGACAATTCATAAAATTTAAGAATAACTGTAAACGTATTGACACATTTACTAAAGTTATGAATCCAAATGAATGGTTATTGGAGGTGTTATATCAATGATTACAACAAAACATGATACTATAACAAATGCAGAAATACAAAAAAACGGCTTAAACGCTTTAAAAGAATCCCTTGGAGTGACAGGTATGTTGCGTTTTCTTGAACAGTTCGATCATGGAGGAAGTGGCGATTATACTACAGAAAAATATGAAAACGAGGAACCTGAACTTTCGGATGAAGAAATCCGCAAAATGTTTGGTTTCTAACACTTTTCTAACACCAACTAACAAAAAGAGGTATTTATACCTCAAAACGCACAGCTCATCCCAAAAGATAAAACGTCTCCGACCCCTGAAAACTCAGGCATTCAAAAACATTCCACCCTATTCTGACACCGCAGAAAACCCTCACCGCCTCCCTCCTAAGCGGTAGATGGTTCGAGTCTAAATCTTGCATACAACTTAATATTTTTGATAAATGTCCATGTAGCTCAGCTGGATAGAGCACACGCCTCCTAAGCGTGGGGTCGGAGGTTCAAATCCTCTCATGGACGCCAGAAACAACGCTGTAAGCCTTTGTTTTCAAGGGTTTACAGCTTTTTTGTTCTGCTGCAAGCCTTAGACGAAACCATCTCCTTTAGTTGGAGGGTAATTGAATGTTTATGAGTTACGGTGTATATTTTGCTAATTGGAAACGGACAAAAATCTGTGTCTTGCTAATAAAAACTGTCTCTTTGCTAATTTCAGATTTCAGACCGCTTTCTGACCTGAGATCAGAGCTGCCAGGGTACTTGCAAGTTCTGGCGATTTTTGAAGCTGTTCAATCAACGCTGCCAGGTCTAATGTTTGCGCCTGGGACTGTTCCTGTGGAGGTGCCACATTCCTCAAATCAGGCTTTGCATAGAAAGCACTCTCAAATTTCTGTGCATTGATTTTGCGATCCTCGTCGAGAATGTGGGCGTAGACTTTGGTAATCATATCTATCTCCGCATGACCTGTATCGCCCTGTGTAGCTTTCAGATCGCCGTGATTGAGCTTCAGCTTGTAAGTCGTACTGGAATGTCTCAAAGAGTGAAATACCACATTTGGGAGCCCTGCCTTTTCTTTCAGCAGCGAAAACTCTTTTTCGATAATCCGATTCTCACAAGGCCTGCCATTCGGCAGCGCAACTACCAAATCAAAATCCTGATACTCGTCGCCGAGGAAACCTTTTAATTCTTCTTGAGACTTTTTCCATTCACGGAGGATATATGAAACCGTCTTTGGAAGCCAGACTTTGCGGACACTGGAATCAGTTTTCGGCTTCTTAAGAATCAGCCGGGTACTTGTATTTGGCATAAGTGGGGTAAAGATATAGTAAATGTCCTTCTGTCCTAACATTTCAATGGCCTGCTTGGAAGCTCTTGTTAGTTCTGCCTCTATGTAAATATAGGCATTGTCCGCCGCTATATTTTCATCTTCAATATGAACGTTTTTCCAGGTCAGTCCAAGAATTTCTCCCATACGCAGAGAACAAGCAAAAGCAAGATTCATAGCGATATACAGCTTACTATCCGTACACTGATCCAACGCCAGGCGAATTGTTTCCGCATCCCAGATGTCCCGCTTTTTGTACTCGGTCTTTGGAAGCACCGCATTATCAAAAGGGTTTTTCCCGATCAGTTCCCATCTTACCGCCTGCTTGAAAGCACAGCGGAGCAGCTTGATAATCTTTTCAATGGTCTGGTTGGTAACAAATTCCGTCCGGGCTTTCCTGTTCTTTCTGGAAACAGAAGGCGTCTTTTGAAGGGTCTGAATATACTTGTCCACCACGCGGGGCGTAATGTCCTGAACCTCCATGTCTCCGATGATCGGATTGATATAGTTGGCAATCAGGGCTGTTTGGCCGTCATACATAGACACGCCCCATTTTTTCTCTCCGTAGGTGGAAACAAAGTCATACAGAAAATCCGATACCTTTTGATTGTTCGGAGGAAGAAATGTGCCGTTGTTCTGCTGGTTCTCAACTTCTGCTTTCCGTTTCAGGGCTTCTTTATGGGTATGCCAAGTTTCCCATTTCTGTTTCGTTTCTCCATTTTCATCAACATAGTTGTAAACAACGGAATAAGATTTTTTACGTTTGATAATAGATGCCATATTCGATCTTCCTTTCTAAGTTAGAACGTCTGTGCGTCTAACCATTCGTCAAATGATTTTTTGGAAACTCGTATGGCATTACCAACCCGTACAATTTTGAAATGACCCTCTTTTACCAGACTATAAGCAGAAGTGCGGCCAATATTCAGCATGGCAGCAATATCCTCCACTTTGTAAGTCCTCTGTTCGGGAACATTTCTTTGCACACTGTTTGTTGTCTGGCTCATTTTCCCTCCTTTCTGCATCCGACAAAGACAGTGTGCGGGATATGACTTCCTACCATTATTCTACCGCGCCGCCTGCCATTTGTCTGCTGCTAATTGAAAAATTTACGATTTATCCATAGTTTGAATTTGTGTGTGGAATTATCAAAACCACATGAATAGGTCGGGCCTGCGGCATCCAGAACCACAGACCCGGCCCATTGTATCTGATTTCGATTTTGTTTGCCGTATTTGCCACGCCCCCCGGCAGCCCTGTTTACACAAAGCGGGGTTGCCATAGGCTGCGGCCAGCTTTACCGCATCATAGCCCCACAAATGCCGCCGCTTTGCCAGAGCAAGCGCACACCGCTGGGACTTCCCTTCAAGTCTGTGAGGGATTGTGAAAAAGTACCATTATGATCTGTGCCGTCGTCGCGCCCGGCCTGCCACAGCCGGGTCAATGAGTTGCGTGGATCGCTCGGACAGCCGGATTCATCACCTCCTTAGCTGCCTGTCTTTGCGCCGCCCCATTTGCCGCTCGGAACACAGAATGACGTACCTACAGCAACGTATATTCGGTTGTCAAGGAACAGCGAGGGGCGTGGCAGTTATGACATTTTTACATTTGGGGCGGGCCGGAGTTTGTGCTGTGCGGCCACACCCGTTAGGCTTGTCCTGCCTAAAAACATGTCCCTCTATTATTCCGTACATTTTTCGGGGCAAAGTTGCCGTCTGTCAGAAAATTTCTTTGAAATATTTTTCCAGGTTATGCAACCCGGCTTCGATAGAACGGGTGATCCGGCTTTTATGCGTCCCCTCTGCTTTGGCAATGTCCGCTTTGCTCATACCAAGGAAGAAATGTGCGTAAATCCGTTGGCGCTGTTTCTCTGGCAGCATGGCAAGCCCTTTGTAGAGGGCTTCCGTCATTTGGCGCTGTTCAAAAATTTCTGCCGGGTTAAACGGTTTTTGCATTATCTCACGTTCAATACCTTCATCACGATCCAGAGAGTAAAATGCTTTGTAGCGGTATGTACGAATCCGGTATGCTTCTTCCAAAAGCATATATTCACGAAGGAGCAGCGCCACCTCATCCGGCACTTCCACAATAACATCCTGTGTATAAAACGGGTAGTAATCCCGCAGATTGATTTCTTTCATGGGTAATTCCTCCAATTTCGATTTTTAAGTTGTTAGGCAAAATCGAAATCAGAGGGTGGGGAGCGGCAGCGTGGATAATTCTTGCTGCCGCTGCCACTTGTATATGAAATGCGCGTCCGCAAAAGATTAGGCGCATGGGAAGGGGTATAAGAAAAAGTTCCCGCAAATATGGTTAAACTAAAAAATGCCGCAATCCACACCACATGGATTACGGCGCATAAAGCTCTATATGCAAAATAACCATTTTGTTGAATATTCCCCTTTGGCAGCATTTATCAGCCCTCCCCGAAAAGGAAGCGCAGAAGGCTTATCCTTTCAGCCTCCTTTTGGGGAAATTATATAGGGGTAAATTCTATATTTTTCCTTGAAATATCATAGTTCTGGTAAGGCTTATATAAAGTGTGTTTTGAGGTAATCACGGTCTCGAACGGATTTTACAAAAGATCCCCATATTATGATAAAGACCACAAGACAAATAAAATTGCCTCATGGTCTTTATCACAATACTTCAAATTTGTAACCAATGCCAATAACACTTTTAATGTAGTCCGGGGAACCAGGTATGATTTTCAATTTCTTCCGCAGATTACTCACATGGTTATTGACTGCCTTGCGAGAGTAGTAGGAATAATCCTCGTTCCAGACCAATTCCATAATCAGTTCATAAGTAAATACCCGCTTCGGGTGAGTAATTAACAAAGCGAAGATGTCAAATTCCTTAGCTGTTAATTTGATTTCCTGCCCACCAATATATACAAGTCGCTGCTCCTGGCAGAAGTATAAGTCACCCATGCGAATCTCTGTAAACGGTTCATCCAGGACTGTATGCCCCTTATTAGTTTCGGAAATGGCGAATGGGCTGTCAGCCGGATTGTTCTGTTGCTTTTGAGAATCGAGAAGATAATTTACTAACTCCTGACGCTGACGGGCGCTTAACAACATGAGCAGCTTTTCCGCAATTCTGCTGCCCGGTTCAGATATATCAAATACAGCTAATTTCCCATATCGTCACATCCCTTCCGCCAGTATAGGCATTTATTTCGTCGTTTCAATCGAATACCCAAATTTTACTGCCTTTTAAAAGTTAGCCTTAATTGTCCTCACTATCTTTTGAACGATTGTTTGAATTCTTCTTATCATTATACTTTTTCATAATTACAATTTTGAGAAGCCCAATAGCAATTAAAACACCAATCAGTATCAGCCACCAATACCAAGCCATATTATATATCACCTCCTAACCAGCTAATTTTTTCAATAACTTGCTTATCAATACATAGAACCATATAGAAGCAACGAGTAAAGCAATCAGCAAATTTATATAACCATTGTTCTGTATTGCTTTTCCCACCCAAAATGAGGGTAGAAAACCAACTGCATATTGAAATATACCCTTTACAAAAAAAGGGACTGGAATACCTAATAGTGTAAGTGCAGAGAGTTTTGTTACAGCCATACCCTCTAATTTATTACCTGATAACGTAATAATCATAAGTGAAACAATGATTGCCTGTACTGAGCCGAGAAGCGCCAAACATATTGTCATTCCAATGGACAACTTTTCTAATGAAAAAAGCAACAGTACGATAAAAGCAATGACCGCTGAAATAATTGCGGGTACTACCAACCTTGTAAAGAGATACCCCGCCTTACCAAGAGGGGTAATTGAAAAGTACCGCGATACTTTATCATCGATTTCCTCTAACGTAATCATGGCAAATGCAAAACAAAGCAATACAGGAGCCATGATAGAAAGCAATAAATCAAAAATCGGATAGTACCCTTGCAAAGAAAACTCTGTTATTCTTTCAAGAAACGGAATACCAAACTTAATCAAGGCACCCATAATAAACGGTGTGAAACAGGCTGCAAACATCATAGGATCACTCTTGATTTGCCTAAATACCTGTATGGTACTGGATAATATCTTTTTCATAGCTTTACACCCCCTAAACTTCTCCACATATGCTCAACCGTATGCCGCGCAACCATATAGAGAATAATCAGTGTAGAAAATACAAGTATCGTATCAAATGATAGTAAAGAGCTTGTTCCGGTTATAAGGTTCATGCAGGATATAAACGGGAAAAAGCAAAATATTTTTGGCAATTCCACAAATAGACCAACAATAGGTGGAACAAAACAAACAATTTCTATCGGCATAATTACAATGAGAAATTGGTTCAAGTTTGAAATTTTTGTAGCTGCAATTATGCCGAGCATAGTAAAGATTGCCGATGTTAAGGCGGTTCCAACGGCGATACCGAGTAAATGATTGCTCCCGGAAACTAATCCTAATATCAATGCAATAATTGTGGAAATAGCAATCAGCGCGATTGTTTTTGAAAGTATATATTCCGATATCTTTACAGGTGATACTACCATAGCATTTAATACCTTTTGACTTTTTTCTAAAAGGACAATCGCCCCCATAAAAAACAAGCCCATAGCTGCCGGGTCAGAGTAAATCATGATAGCAGCAATATCTTTTTTCCAATGCTCCGGCAAGGCCGCAATCGCGCATACATACAAAAGCGTTAAAATAAAGTAAATAAAGTAGAAACCATATTTCCATTGGAAATGTATATCTCCACGAATTAAACGTCCTAATCTCATTGAAGTGTCCTCCCCGTAATATCAACAAAAATATCATTTAGTGTAGGCTCACTACTGTGAATAGAAAGCAGACGGTTTTCGGCAATTAAACTTTTCAATGTCATATCTTCTACGGTTCTGTCAAGCAGACATTCCCCTGTTTTTTCTCCATTGTCAAAATAGGTATATTGAATTTTTGCAGCTCCCCTTGACATAATTAAATTATGCGGGCTATCCAATGCACTAACCTTTCCTGCAACGATAAAAGCCACTTGATCACATAGTTCTGTTGCGTCAAACATATTGTGAGTTGTGATTATGACAGTTTTTCCGCGCTTTTTCTCTGCAAGAATAATGTCTTTCATCAAACGATTATTCGTAGGGTCAAGACCGCTTGTCGGTTCATCAAGAAATAATATATCCGGGTCATGAATTAACGCCTTGATAAAATTCAAGCGGGAACGCATACCTTTGGAAAAGTCAGCAACTTTTTTGTCCCCGTCATTTTCCAAGCCTACCATATGCAATAATTCATCAATAGACCGAGGTTGCTTTTCATATAGAGAAGCAAAATAGGCGAGATTTTGTCGTGCTGTGAATTTCTCGTAGCAGGTTGAAAATTCAAAGTCTACCCCAATATTTTCATAAAACTGATTTGTATGCTCCCTTATTTCTGTACCTGCAACTTTTACGCTGCCTTTATATCTTGTATTAAGCCCAGTTAAAACTTTTTGAATAGTTGATTTTCCAGCACCAGAGGGTCCTAAAAAACCAAAAATTTCTCCTCTCCCAACATGGAAACTTACATTCTCCACAAACGGTTTGTCAGTATAGCTGAAATACAGTTTTTTTACATCAATCATTATGGTGTCCTCCTTATACGATATGACATATTTGAAAATATAGTCATATAAATTGTAAAAATTTTGTTTGGCTATCTTGCTATTAAATAACCAAACAAAAAATTTTAATCGGCTACTACTTGCTGCACAATACCATTTACTAAAAGATTTTGTATCTTTTCAAGTTCTTTATCCTCTTTGAATTGTTCCATGCAGGATAAAACAGAATATAAAGATTTTATAAGAACCGTATGCGGAACCAAAAATTTAACTCCTAAATCTTCCAGTATCTCCAATATACGAATATCATTGTGCATATGGTTTTCAAAAATATCCGGAGATAATTTTCTTTGTAAGTAGTCCATTAAAGATAAATCAATCTGTGAAAGAATAGGTGAAGTAATCAACCCCGTTAAACTTAGCATGATAGCGTCCTCTGTTAACGCCCTATGGTTCTTATATTTTTTCTTTTTAATGGTTGCTTCTATACTTGCAAATAACTCTTTTTGTAAGCAAAAATTGATTTCCACATATAGATGTTCTTTACTGGGATAAAAAGCATAGAAAGACCCCTTTGATATGTTTACGGCGGCTACTAAATCATCAACCGTTACTTTTTTCAAACCGTGTAATGCAAACAGCTTTTCTCCCTCTATCAAAAGTTTACTGCTGATGATCTCTTTCTCTTGTTCTGTAAATCGTGGCAATTCTAATAACCCCCTTATGACTAAACTGTTAGTATCGTCATGAAAAGTATAACATTTACTGCTCATATTATCAATATACTATCCTAGATATTTATTCAATGTAGATTCCAATGCGTTTATCGTCGTGTCTGTATCCTCATTAAAAATCATGTGACGATTAAGCTCTAAAGTAAGCAATTCCTTTTGCGGCGCATGAATTAAATCAAATACTTTGTTGGTATAATCAAAGCTAAAAAGCGGGTCGCCTTTGGCAGTAATTAAAATAACAGGACATTGTATAGCCCCATCCAGGCACGATAAGTCAGCATTAAATAAGCTGGCGACAAATCTTAAAGGATAATAGGGTAAAAGCATAGGGTCATTTAAGCAATCTTGTTTTGCCTGTTCACTATAAAATACTCTGTCATAGTCTAAATAAGCGTCTCCTGGAACCTTGTAGTTAGGCAGCAATTTTCCACCTACACGAAAACCCCACTGTATCAGCCCCATAAAACGGTGCGACCATGCGGGATATTTTGTTAAGCTCATAGTTTCTTTTAATGTAGTCAGCATGATATTATGTGGAAAAACGGCTTTTAACCTTGTGTCCCTACCTGCCGCCATTGCAGCTAAAATCCCGCCTTGACTGGAACCCATGACAGCTATGTTTTCACCGAAATTTTCTATTCCGTAAGTTGTTGCGTCATATACATTATGCAACATATCTTCCATTATATAATTTTTTTTGATTTTAGGGCTTTTTCCGTGTGAAAGATAGTGAACACCTATTATATTAAACCCTCTTTCGCTCAATCCACATAGAAAATTCTCATACATGAGAGGGTGTGACATAGTACCCGGCAAAAAAACAATGGTAGGACTACTTCTTTCTGTATACCAAATAGAAAGTGTTATCGGAACATTATTTGAAGAAATGCCAACTTCTTTATACATACATCACACCTCCTATATGACTGATTTGATTTTATAGTCATATTATAGCTTATTGCAAGCAGAAAGTCAATAGCTATAAATACATACCATATTGCTGTGAGAATATCGAATCCTCACGGTGGGACTGTGTACTCACTGTGCAATCCATATCCGCAGCAAAATGCCCACTCATGGCATTTTGTGAGCCTCGCCGAACCACGGATAACGATGTAAGGAGATTTACTATCTTCTATATATACACAGCCCCTCCTCTTGACAAACCCGTTTTAAATGGATATAATGTACTTGTACGATAAGTATAATAATGGACATAGGAGGGACATTGTGGAAATTATCATAAGCAGCAAAACGAGCAAGCCGATATATGAGCAGATAACTTCACAGATAAAAGCCCTGATTATGAGCGGAGAATTACAAACAGGCGACCCTATTCCCTCTATGCGGGCGTTGGCAAAATCTATCCATGTAAGCGTGATTACCGTTCAAAAAGCGTATGAGGATTTACAAAGGGACGGATTTATTGAAACAACTATCGGCAGAGGAAGTTTTGTATCGGCACAGAATAAGGACTTTTATCAAGAGGAACAGCAGCGATTAGCAGAGGAACATTTACAGGAAGCCGCTGATATTGGACGAACAAGCGGTATATCGTTGAAAAAACTGATTGAGCTTTTATCGCTTTTTTATCAAGAGGAGGAGTGACTATGGACGCTATTTTACAGGTTGAAAATCTGACAAAACAGTACGCCGGTTTTATGTTAGACCATGTTTCGTTCTCTGTTCCCAAAGGAACTATCATGGGGCTTATTGGCGAAAATGGAGCCGGAAAAAGTACAACGATCAATGCAATTCTTGACCTTATCCATAAAGACGATGGTACAGTTACTTTTTGGGGACAGGAATTATCCTCATCAAGTCAGCTTAAAGAGGATATAGGTGTTGTTTTCGACGGCATCAATTTTTATGACACTTTGACTCCTGCCAAAGTCGGAAAAATCTCAAGTGCCGCCTATAAACAGTGGGACGAATATTTATATCAGGATTTTCTGAATCGCTTTCAGCTTCCATCAGATAAAGAGATTAAAACACTCTCCAAAGGAATGAAAATGAAATTGTGTATAGCCGTTGCGCTTTCCCATAAGCCAAAGCTGCTGATTTTAGATGAAGCTACCAGCGGTCTTGACCCTGTGATGCGGGATGATATTCTTGACATATTTCTTGATTTTGTGCAGGACGAAAACCACTCCATTTTGATGTCGTCCCATATCACAACCGATTTAGAGAAGGTTGCAGATTACATTACTTTTATCCATCAGGGTAAAGTGCTTTTTTGTAAAACAAAAGACGAACTTCGTTACCACTATGGTATTATCCGTTGTGGAGCTGCAATGTTCGATCAGCTCGATAAAGATGAGATTTTGGCATACCGAAAAGATGATTACCAATGGAATGTGCTTGTAGCAGATAAAGGAAAAGCCAGAAGAAAATATAAAAATGCAGTAGTGGACGACGCAACAATCGACGATATTCTGCTGCTGTATGTGAAAGGAGAGCAAGCCAGATGAAAAGCCTTATTTTGAAAGATTTATTCAATATCGGCCACAATGCGAAATCCATGCTGTTCATTCTCGTAGTTTTTGCCGTTGCGCTTATCCCATTTTCCGACGTAGAGGGATATATATTTGTATGTGCAATTTTGTGCAGCATGATGATCGTAACAACCTTTTCTTTTGATGACAATTCCAAATGGACGCGATATGCCATGATAATGCCTGTTTCAAAGAAGGAGTTAGTGGTCGGGAAATTTGTTGTATTAGCAATCTTTTGTGCTGTCGGCAGCCTGTTTGGTCTGGTGATTGGTTCCATCAGTGGATTTGCTATGAGAAAAATCACTTTTGACTTCGCGGGAATTGGAGAGCTGTTATTTTTGGCTTTGGCAGCATGGGTGATCTCCCTGATCTTTGGAAGTATGTCAATCCCTCTTGTGTTCAAATTCGGAGCCGAAAAAGGCCGTGTGCTGCTGTTAGTATCATTCCTCATTCCGGCAGGGATTTGTTTTGGGATATACCAGCTTCTTACCATACTGGGAGTTGAATTGACAGACCAGCTTGTGTTTATCCTTCTGTGCTGTTCTCCGCTCCTTGCATTGGCGTGGTGCTATGTAATGTACCAAATCAGTTATCATATCTTTTCAAGACAGGAACTTTGATTTTAACCTATACAGGAGGCATTTTTTATGGAAAGCAAGAGATTTGAAATTACAGAAACCGAGGGAAGCGTTAAGGGCTTTTATGTGGTAGTAGATAAAGAAACCGGTGTTAATTACCTTGTCGCAAAGTTTGGAACGGGCGGGGGTATTTGCCCATTAGTTGGCAAAGACGGAAAGCCACTCGTGAAAAAATAAAGTAATCGAAACGAAAAGCGGAGAGAAAATCACTCTCCGCTTTTCGTTTCGAAATGACGAATATCATCAGTATACCAGTTCAGTTAGTCATGAAATGCAAAAATTGAAATATGTATCAGGGTACGGTTCATCTGCCAGGACATAATGCCACCACTCGTTACAGTAGACTTCAAATCCGCTGCTTTCCATGATATGCCTTAGAACATCCCGGTTCCCTTTAACGCATCCGTGCCATTATAAAATTTATAAACGGTATATCCATCGTTTTTCAGATAGACTTCCACTAAATCAGCCAACTCTTTTTCGTCATCACCCACTAAAATTTTTTCATTCATTGCATTACTCCTTACTGCTTTGATCAATCTATCTTTATTATGCGCAAAAATGCTATCAAATTATCAGCCGATGGTAGCATAATTACAGATAATCGGCAAGGGAGCTTACTTCTAATCTTGACGATTACCTACATTAAGCGAAGCAGATAGCTACGGCAGCCACACCTTAAACACATTCAACTGCCGTCTGATTTCATAGTTTAAATTACGGCACTTCAAATTTATAACCAACGCCGACAACGCTTTTGATGTAGTCCGGGAAATCCTGCGTAACTTTCAACTTCTTCCGCAGATTGCTCACATGGTTGTTGACTGCTTTACGAGAGTAGTAGGAAGAATCCTCATTCCAGATCAATTCCATAATCACCTCATAAGTAAATACCCGTTTCGGGTGAGTGATTAACAAAGCAAGAATGTCAAATTCTTTAGCGGTTAATTCAATTACCTGCTCGCTAATGCATACAAGCCGTTGTTCCTGGCAGAAATATAAATCGCCCACTTGAATCTCTGTAAACGGTTCATCAATAGTTGTTTGCACTTTATAAGTTTCGGAAATGACGCATGGGCTGTCGGCCAGATTATCTTGTTGTTTTTGGGAATTGAAAAGATAGCTTAACAATTCCTGACGCTGATGGGCGCTTAACAGCATGAGCAGCTTTTCTGCAATTATACCGCCCGGTTCAGATATATCAAATACAGCTAATTTCCCATGTAATCACCCCCTCTGTCAGTATGGGTATTTGTGCTTTCATTTCGACTGTATACTAAAAGTTTTCCGTTTCTAAAACAAGTATAACAAACCCCGATTCATTAAAATGTTAGCTCACCGCACAGTCTTTTTCCAGATAAAACATATAATTGTTCCAATTAGCGCTATCGCTCCCATGGTGATATTAGGCAATTCAATACTACGCTCATACAGATACCCAGCCAGCAGAGGGGCAATGACTTTACTAAGATTTCCGGCGGTGCTGGCAAAGCCCATGAGTATTCCTTTGCGCTGATTGGCCTCCTTGGAAAGGCTTGCGTTTAGCGTGGGTACTGTTAAGGCGGAAGATACTGCAAATAGACCGAAAATAACAAGTACACTGATAAATCCAGAGGTTAATACCATAGCAAAGGCAACCATTGCTTTACAAAATATGCCTATCAGTATTAGTAGCTTATCGCCCATTTTATTTTCCAAAGGGCCGGTAAAAAAACCCTGTACTACAATTAAAACACCTGCTACCACCATCCAAACAACACCAACTTGCCCGGTGGTAAATCCAAACTTGTCAACGACATACAGCCCCGTAATCCCCTGCAAACCGGTTTGACAGAAGTTTACGATAAAAATAAGGATCAGAATAACTCCTGCGGGGCCAAGCAGCATGCTTTTCAGGGCTAAAAAATCAAAAGAATCTTTTTTGTGCGGATAACCTGACTTCTCTATGGACTCTGGCAAAACTGTTACTATGAGTAGAAATGCAATAAATGAAATTCCGGCTCCTGTAAAGAATGGAAGTGCAAGTGAATAGCCAGCCAGAATACCGCCAAACAACGGTCCTAACATGACACCTATACTCATTGCAGCCCCAAGCTGGCCCATATTCTTGCTTCGTTCGTCCTCTGTGCTGGAATCACCCACATAGGCCAGGGACGCAACTGACGTAGCAGATGACAAAACACCAGATAAAGCACGGGCGATAAACAGTGTCCAAAAAGAGGAGGCCAAGCCAAACAGCAATAAACTAATTGTATAGCCTAACATGCCAATGCTGATAATCGGCTTTCTGCCGATTCGGTCGGACAGCACTCCCCAAAACGGGGCGCACAATGTTTGCGTCAGCGCATATATGGCCGTGAGCCAGCCAAGTTCTTTGCCACCCGCTCCGAGATTTTTCATGTAAAACGGCATAACCGGAATAATAAGGCTATATCCTAACGCAATTACAAAAGTTGCAAGTTTCAAGGCAAAAATAGGCGTTTTATTCATTGAGTGTCACCTCCCCTGTCGTACCGTCCACTGTTATCATTTGTCCGTTTTGTATGGTTCGCGTAGCGGTGTGTGTTGCCATAACAGCGGGAATACCATATTCACGGGCAACAATGCTTGAATGGCTAAGAGGGCCGCCAATGTCTGTTACAATCGCACTTGCGGAGGCAAACAACTGCGTCCATGCAGGAGTTGTGGTAACGGCAATCAAGATACTTCCCGGCTGGAATTTCTCAAAATCTGCCGGGCTGTTCAGTACACAGGCGGGAGCCGTAACAACGCCTGGGCTGGTTCCTATACCCGTCAATACAATTTTCCCATCTTTCTGTATTTGGGTTGCGTGTGATACGGCTTTTTTGCTTTTTTCCGGCAACATGGAAGGTGCCACATAACCTCGGAATGTATCATGCTCTGCTTGCCTGGCAGGGATTGCCTCACTCAGATTAGATAGGGGTATATTTTTATCAAGCTGTGTTATGAGCGTTTCCAATTCTGTTTTTGTGAGCCAGTAAATATCGTCCAGATGTGAAATAGCTCCACCAGTTAAGAGACGTTCAGAAATTTCTTGTAACATACGGCGAATCAGCGGGTGCCCCATCCCCATCAAATAAATAGCGTTTTCACGCATGGGGGCAGTATTTTGTGCCCAATGGAGCAGCTTCAAAAACAGTTTTTTTCGGTGGCCGCCTATCTGTTGCAAAATCTCTTTTTCGGCTTGTTTCCTGCGCCTTTCAAATGTGATTTGGCGCGAATACGGATTTTCCCCTTTTTCCTCCAAAAATGCTTTTATGGATTCAAAAGTTGGCGTAAGCATCTCCTGTGGTGTGGCATATGCAAAATCAAATTCATACGCAGTACAGCCAAATTCTTTGAAATAGGCGTTAATTCGGCTTTTCCACTCTATCCACACCTCCTGCGAAACTTCCGCAGGCAAAATGGAGGACTTGAAATCTTCTGCTATCTTTGTTGCAGGATTGCTTTTCAGATAGAAGCTTAAAGTGTTATTTTGCTTTGCCCATTCCGAAAGGTCCCACAGGTTCTTTTCCGATTGTAGCGCAATCGTATCAAACCCAAGCAAGAGAGCGGAAGTGTCTGTTATACCAGCACGGCGGACCGTACCCTGAAAAAATTTTGTAAATAACGTTTCGCTGATAGATGCGGCGGGCAATGTAAGCTGAATCCTTGTGAAATAAATACATGCGGCGTAAAATACGGCTTGAATGCCCTTCATAATTTGCTGTGCGCTTAACGTATGCAGGGACGTTTCATCCCACTGCTTCACCACATCTTCAAATTCTTTTCTTGCCGCTTCAAAGCGCATAATGCTGTTCGTAAGCGTCCGGCGCAAAGCGCGGGGTGAAAGGGATTTGACAGCAATCAAAAGAGGCTTTGAATTAGCGGAAAGATAAACATATCCGTTAATAATCGTATATGCTCCGTTTTCTGGCAGTAGCTTTTT
>CAJTFB010000061.1 GCA_910575665.1 Eubacteriaceae bacterium | reverse complement strand
GACAGCAGCCAGTTTCATCTCAAAAGAGTATTTTGAATGTTGTCCCATGAAATATGCTCCTCCTTACAGCGACAGTTTTATTATTTTGTCTGTCTACTATAAGGGGAGCATATCATTATTTCACAAATTCATCGGCTCTGCGTCTGTGCGTCTGGCTCTTTCATAACAACTACTTTTAATGATTTTACATTGATTAAACTTTCTTGCCTGCATTTCGGGCAATACAGAGGGAAGTTCTTTATTTCTGTATCTTCCCTTATTTTCATGCGTGTCTTATTATCGCATATAGGGCAAAATATCCAATGATACTGTTCCATATCTTTCTACACTCCAAAACTATTTTACAATTACTGTTCCGCTGTTGCTCATGATAGATAAACTGTTTTCTCCCTTTCCGATGCTCCCATCCTTGCATCCGTCCGTATCGGTACTGAATTCCGCATTTTTAAGCTGTACGGTTACATCGTCCGAACCACTGGATATATGGCAGGATAAATTATCTGGCATCGCTTCATGGGTCAATGATATATCTCCCGAACCTGTTTCTACAGACAGGGAATCATAGCCGTTTATGTTGCTTATATTCACTTCGCCAGAATCTGTCGAAACAGCGGTCTTTCCAATAACTGTATTTTTCATGGTAACATATGCGGATTCTGTATTGATATTAGAGTCCGTGCATGAAGCGTCTGTTATTTTAATATCGCCTGAAAGAGATTTTATTTTTGCGCTTTCAGCTATGAAATCAGACATCGTTATATAGCCAGACTGGTTGTTCAAGGACAAAGTGGAAATGCTGACCGCTTCCAACTCCATCTCTCCCGAACCATTGTTAATGGCTAAGGAAAAAGCATTATCTTTAGGAATATACAATATTATCTTCCCTGCTTCGCCAAATGAGAATTGCTCCGCCAGATTTTTGTCCGTATCATCATCCTGCTGTACCATTAGTTTTCCATCTTTCTGCACAACCTGCATATCACGGTCATCTTCGACTTTTCCCTCGCAGGCTATGTGTACTTTGTCATCGCTGGAAGCCATCACTTTTAAATTCCAAGAGGAAATATCCAATACAATTTCTGAAATACCTTCCGCCGAAAATTCCTCGTTAGAATCTATTTTTTCTTTATTCCCGCATCCGCATATGCCAAAAGCTATCACTAAAATTCCCACTAACAGTATTCTTTTCATATTCATAACCCCGCCCCCTACATTAAATCTTTGCTTTCCACATTTACGATTGACAAAGCGGCAAAAAGCAAAGAAATAGCCGTCAAAATAATGGGAAATACTGCGTTGCCTGCCATTGTGAAATCGCCAATGTTCGCCTGCGTGAGAAAAATCAACAAAAATGAAGTGACAATCGTTGCTTTTGAAGATTTTAAAGCCATCCCGACAAACAGGGCAATAAAGCTCATGCTGACGATTACCACTGATTTTAGTATCAGTTGTATATAAAATGACAGGCTGCCTATTGAAAAATCAACAGCAAAGGATGACTGCATAAATTTTGCCCCAAAGAACACGCACATATAAATTGCCAGTTTTGTTAAAATGAGTGCGACAAAATTAAAAGTCCAGACCGCAATCATTTGGGAAGCTAAGATTTTCTGCCGCTTAATAGGGTAGGAAAACATCAGATTCATGGTCTTGTTTTTGTATGCGCTTACAATAAAGGATGCCAACATTACACTGGTGTAAATAAGAAAAGCCATACTGGTAAATAATTCGATAGGAGCGGAGATTACATCTGTCCCAGGCGCAGCATCCAGTGTCCCGTCTGGGTCGTTGGCAATGCCCAAAAACGCTAACGCAAAGACAAATAAGCCAAGCAGAGCCGCCATAATGATTACGCCTTTGATATATTTCCCGATATTATTCTTTTTCCATTCAAGTCTGACAAGCTTTAACATGATTTTCCCACCTCCGATGTGACTTTTAAGAAATAGTCCTCCAAGTTTTCTGTATGTTGGCTGATGGAAGCAATCTCTACATCATTTGCCATCAATTCCCTTGAAATCTTTTGTGTGGTGACACCCTGCTCATAAATACGAATCCCCGAATCGTTTACGATTTTAAAATTACTTAACTGCATTTTTTCAGCTAAAACATATGCCGCTTTCTTTGTATCCTCTACGGCAAGTTCAATATACGCCGTATTTGTTTCTGCAATTTCTTTCATGGATATTTCTTTCATCATCTTTCCATGATGGATAACGCCAACTGTATCGGCAATACTTTCTATCTCTGGGAGAAGATGACTGGATATCATAAGCGTCATGCCATACTCGGTACATAGCATCCGAAACAAATCTCTGATTTGCTTCATTCCTGCGGGGTCTAAACCGTTTGTCGGCTCATCAAGGATAACTAACTCTGGCTTGCACAATATGGCACGGGCAATCCCCAGACGCTGCTTCATTCCTAAAGAATAACTGCCCGCAGGCCTATCCGCCGCATCAGAAAGCCCAAGCATCTGAAGAGCTTCCTCCACGCTGCCCTTGTTGTAATACCCCATATACTCACAATGAAGCTGTAAGTTGTCCTTTCCGCTCATATGGTCATAAAATGTAGGAAATTCAATGATACTTCCCATACGCTTCAGCACCTCGTAAGAAGTTTTTTCCAATGCTTTCCCAAACAGCGCAACCGTGCCGCTTGTCGGTTTCCAAAGGTTGGTAAGCATCTTCATCACCGTGGTTTTTCCTGCCCCGTTCGGTCCTAAAAATCCATATACCTCACCTTTCTTTACATGGATATTCACATCTGTGACTAACTGTTTCCCATCTATCGTTTTGCTTAGATGGCTTGTTTGCAAAATATAAGACATTTTTTGCCTCCTTTCCTTAATGTTGCCAGTTTTCTGGCATAAAGGGATACCCATGGGGTGTTTCCTTAGTAACGCCTTTCTCGGACGTAGCAATACGCCCAAAGGTGTTTTATGAATATCATTATAGCGATATAGATTTTCAAAACTCTTGACTAATTCTTACGAATTTCTTTCATTATTCCTGCCCATGCTTTTTGGGCATAAAGGGATACCCGCAGGGTGTTTCGCAGGGAATTTAATAAGTTATTTTTTTCAACTTTACTGTAAAAGTTGTTTTGACATTCGGTATGCTGTTTAAAAACAAATCGCCCTCTAACTGCTTTGTAAGGTTCTTCGCAATCGTTAAGCCTAATCCGTTCCCTTGTATTTCCCTATTTCTGGAATCTTCCATTGTATAGAGCCTGTCAAACACATTCGATGCAAATTCCTGTTCAATCCCTTTCCCTTTATCAACCACATCAATATATACATTGCTCTTGTCTTGACGCAAAAAAACTCCTAAATATTTTCCGTCGGAGCCGTAGCGTATTACATTTGACAATAAATTGTATAAAATCCTTTGCAGGGCTTCTTTCTCCCCCTGCACAAAAATAGCTGTTTCTGGAATAAACAAATCAACATCAAAATCTTTCTGCAATAAAATATCATAAAACTCCAAAACATTCTCCCTGCATATCTCGTTGATATTGACTTTGCCAAGATTTATATTTGTATCGCCAGATTCCAGTTTTGCTAATGTAAAAAACTGATTGATAAGATTCATAACCTGATTCGCTTTTGTTTCTACTTTTTTCAACATCTCATTATCTGCATGGTTCAAACGCATAATTTCCAGATAACCCAATATGACCGTTAGAGGTGTTTTTATGTCATGGGAGATATTCGCCAACATCTTTTTAGATGAAATTTCTTCCCTTTTAAAATCTGCCCTTATTTTTTGGCGGTCTATCAGCAGGCGATTGATTTGTCCCCCTAATTCCATCAAAACAGGGTTGTCCGTAAATATCATTACTTTCTCGTCGCTTCCAGTTTCTAAAATTTCCTCCAATTTTTTGTTTATCCGTCTTATCTTTGCCTGTATTCCCCTGCCAAAAATAAAACGCTGGTATAAAACTACAAGGAATAGCAAGCAGACAACAACTGCCAAAAAGAATATGATTGTTTTATCGCTCATCCTATCACTCCCCCAATTTGTATCCGATTCCCCATACCGTAATCACATACTGCGGTTTGCGTGGATTATCCTCTATTTTATTCCTCAATCTGCTGATATGGACATTGACAGCATTTTCATCGCCATAATAGGTATCATTCCAGACAAGGGAGTAAATCTGTTCTTTCGTATATACTTTTTTTGGATTCTGCAATAACAGCTTTAAAATTTCAAATTCTTTTGATGTAAGCTCTATTTTACAGCCGTTTTTTGTTACAGAATACCCATTAAGATTCATGACAAGGTTTCTCGTTTGAAGTATTGACTGCTGCTCGGTTGCGCTTGCGGCATACTGTGTATTTCTTCGGATATTTGCTTTTATCCTTGCCAATACTTCTGTGACAGAAAACGGTTTCGTTATATAATCATCCGCTCCCAGACCTAAACCAAGCGTTTTATCAGAATCGGTATCTTTTGCCGATATAATAATAATCGGAATAGTGCTGTTTTCTCTGATTTTTTCCATGACTTCCATTCCGCTTATTTGAGGAATCATCAAATCAAGCAAAACCAGACTGAAACTATCCGAAAAGAACCTGTCGAGGGCACTTTTGCCATCATACGCTGTAATTACCTCAAATTTCTCTGTAGTCAAAAAATTCTTTAGCATGGTACTGATTTCCATATCATCTTCAACCAATAAAATCTTACACATTGTCTGATTCCTCCTTATCTCTTTTCTTAAAACGCCCGTCTATAGGCTTTGATGCAGTCTTTGGAATCAGCCACACATTGCTGATTCGCATTACATCGGGGATTCGGTCTGTAGCACATAATACCTGTATTCTCCGTTCGGACAATCCCCATTTTTCAGCCGCTTCTTTTACATTCATGTAATCAAACATTGAAATAACCTCCTTCATAACTGATATTATAATGCGTCAAAACGAATAATACAATCAAGAAAATGATTCCATGAAAAAGAATCGTTCCTCATTAAAAAACGGCAGGATTTTTGATATTGATATCCTACCGTTTCTTCACTAATTATAAATAATTTCCTCGTTCACAGTCTCCCTTGCACAAGCCCTTATGTTATTTAAGTGTTGTACCCATTCTAAGGCGTTTTCTTCCTTTAGGCGTTCCGTTGTGCCCTGTGCCTGTTTCATGCTCTCTATGAGCCTTTGAAAGCGTTCCTGCGCCTGCCTGTCGATGTCGGCAAGGTATGTATTTAGTCTGCCGCTTGTGAGAAGATTGGTGTATGTAACCTTGCGGTACTGCTTCAGATAGTCCAGATGCCGTTGCCCCCATGTGCCTATCGGCTGTTCTTCTTCGGCTGGTAAAGCTATGCACGGTATTAGATAATCTCCCTGTCGTTCGTATTTTCCACCCAGTTCCTCAAAAATCGTCTTTGCCATTGTCTGTTACCTCCACTTTCTTTTTTATTTTGAATGTCCGCAAAATCCGTCCTACATCAGACGGACGCCAGGGCACATCGAGGTGGTGCAAAGCGATAAGCCTGTCCTGCACGTTGGTTCCGGCACCCATTTTTGCGGTGGAACCTAACAAAAAACGAACCTGCCCGCTTCTTACCTTTGCGAACAGCTCCGCTTTCCTTGTTTCCGTATTGGCGTCATGGATAAAAGCTATCTCATTCTCCGGCACTCCCTTCGCCATGAGCTTATCCCTGATGTCCTCATATACATTAAATGTCCCATCTCCTTTCGGTGTGGATAAATCGCAGAAGATAAGCTGCGCCGACTTCTGCTCTTTTGTATGCTCCCAAATCTCAAATGCCTTATCCACACAGGTTGTGGCTTTGGAGTTTTCTTCATCGGGGAGCATATCATTGATAAGCCGCTGGTCTAACGCAAGTTTTCTTCCATCGTTGGTTATCTTTAGCATATTGTCGATGTTCGGCTGCACTTTCCTGTCCCTTACCGCTTCCGCCCTGTCCGCAAGGGACTGTACCATATCCTGCTGGTATTCGCTCGGCTTTAACACGATATTTTCATAATCTGCTTCCGGCACTGGCAGCTTTAACATATCCGGTGTCTGAATATCCGCACTCTCTTTAAATAATGCAATCAGCTCCGGCAGATTGAAGAACTTGGCAAACCTTGTCTTCGCCCGGTATCCAGTCCCCTCCGGTGCAAGCTCAATCGCTGTCTGTGTTTCCCCGAACGATGCCGCCCAACTGTCGAAATGCCCCAATCCCATACGCTGTAAGGTATTGTACTGGAGATAGCGCATATTCGTATATAATTCCGTCATGCTGTTGCTGATTGGCGTACCCGTTGCGAATGTGATGCCCTTCCCGCCTGTCAGCTCGTCCATATACTGGCACTTTGCAAACATATCCGAGGATTTCTGCGCTTCCGTCTGTGCGATGCCCGCCACGTTCCGCATTTTTGTGTATAAAAAGAGGTTCTTATAATTGTGGCTTTCATCTACAAACAGCCGATCCACGCCCAACTGTTCAAAGGTCACAACATTGTCTTTCCGGCTGGAATCGTTTAGGCGGCTTAATCTGGCAGAGAGTGATTTCCTCGTCTTTTCCATCTGCTTAATGGAATAACGCTCGCCATTCTCCGCTTTGAGGGCTTCGATTGCCATTTCAATTTCTTCTATCTGCCTTTCAATCATTGCCATCTGCCTTTCGGTGGAAAGCGGGATTTTCTCGAATTGAGAATGTCCGATAATCACAGCGTCATAATCCCCGGTTGCGATTCTGGAACAAAACTTTTTCCGGTTGGCGGGTTCAAAATCCTTTTTCGTAGCCGCTAAGATATTCGCCCCCGGATACAGGCGCAGAAAGTCGCTCGCCCACTGCTCTGTCAAATGGTTCGGCACAACAAATAAACTTTTCTGGCACAGTCCCAGCCGCTTGTTTTCCATCGCCGCCGCAATCATTTCAAAGGTCTTTCCTGCTCCTACACAATGGGCAAGTAAAGTATTATCCCCGTATAGCTGATGCGCCACAGCGTTAAGCTGGTGCGGTCTGAGTACAATGTCCGGCGTCATGCCGGGAAATTTCAAGTGCGAACCGTCATATTCCCTCGGTCTGGTGGAGTTGAAAAGCTCGTTATACTTTGCACATAAGTCCTGCCTGCGCTCCGGATCACGAAATACCCAGTCCTTAAAGGCTTCCCGGATTGCTTCCTGCTTCTGACTTGCCAGCATGGTTTCTTTTTTGTTGAGGACTCTTTTTTCCTTCCCGTCCTCGGTAATCACATCAAAGATACGGGTATCCCGCAAGTTTAAGGAATCCTCTAAAATCCTGTATGCGTTTGCCCTGCCTGTGCCATAGGTCATATTGACAAGGGCATTTCCCCTGTCTGCATTTTTTCCCTTCACGTTCCACTGCCCGGTCACATTGGAATACTGTACGCCCATTGTGTTGCGGTCAAACAGGTATTCCGGCGTTTCAAAGGTTTCACGCATGAAGTCCTCAATATATTTTGTGGAGATCCATGTTGCGCCGATACGCACCTCAATCTCCGATGCGTCAAGCTCTTTCGGCTGTACGCCCTCCAGAGAAGATACGTTAATGGCATATTCCGGGTGGTTTTCCGCAAAGGTTCTTGCCACTGACAGCTTCTCCCGCACGTTTCCGCTTAATTACTCGTCTGCGGTTTCCCATTCCTCTGTAACCGGGTTCTGGAAGATTACCCCGGCAAGCTCCTTTGTGATTTCTTCCCCGCTTTTGCCCGCAAGCTCTGACATATAGGCTAAGTCCACGCCCGCCTTCTCGCTTAACGATACCGCCAATGCTTCACTGGCTGTGTCCACGCTCGTTACAACTTCCTGCTTTTTAATGGTTCGTTTCGTGAACATATCCGCCTTGCCGATGAAGTTCCCCTCATCGTCCAGCCTTTCAAGGGAACATAACAGGCAGTAGCTGGAATCCTGATTGAACGCCCTTTTATTGGTCTGTGAACTGATAAGACCGAATTTCTTGGAGAAGTCATCGTAGAGCTGGTTTAACTCCGCCTGCTTATTTGAAATCATATCATCCGGATATTCTTCTAACTGGAAATTTATCAGCTCCTGCGTACAGTCCCGGATTGCCACCATGCCCTTCATGCGCTGCTCCGCCTTCTCCGAAACGTCCACAGGCTTCATAATGGAATTTTCCCGGTAATATACTTTACCCTCCACAACCGTATAACTGTAATTCTTCACGTCCGGATCGGCGGGTATGTTCTCCCTTGCCAGCTCATCATCAATCTCGTTAAAATCCGCCTGCTCGATGCTGCCCTCCACATGGGAAAGCGCATTTTTAAGCTGTGCCGACAAAGGAAGGGAAGTGTCCGGCAGACAGGCGCTCTCCATGCCATGCGCCCCGGATACCATTTCCATTTTTCCGAGAATCATTTCCGGGTGATCTGCGAAATACTGATTCATCACGATACCGTCTTTTTCCGTCAGATGCACCCAGTCCGGCTCAATATCCATTACCCGGTCACGCTTCTTTAAAAACAGAATATCCGAAGTGACCTCCGTACCCGCATTTTCCTTAAACGCTGTGTTCGGGAGCCTGACCGCCCCCAAAAGCTCCGCCCGCTGTGCAAAGTATTTTCTGACCTCCGGGTTTTTCTTATCCATCGTTCCCTTTGAAGTGACAAAAGCGACAATGCCGCCCGGTCTGACCTTATCCAGTGTCTTTGCAAAGAAATAATCGTGTATCAGGAAGTTATGCTTGTCATACTGCCTGTCAGACACTTTATATTGTCCGAAAGGCACATTTCCTACTGCCACGTCAAAAAAGTCATTGGGATAATTGGTATTTTCAAAGCCAGTGATTTTAATGTCCGCATGAGGGTAGAGCTGTTTTGCGATGCGCCCGGTAATCCCGTCCAGTTCCGCCCCATACAGCCTGCTTTTCTGCATTTCCTCCGGCAGACAGCCATAGAAATTCCCAATCCCTGCTGCGGGATCTAACACATTCCCTCTGGCAAACCCCATTTTCCCCACTGCGTCATAGATTGCCTGAATAATGACCGGGCTTGTATAATGGGCATTTAAGGTGCTTTCCCTTGCGGAAGCGTATTCTTCCGGGGATAACAGGTTTTTTAATTCCTGATATTCATTCGCCCAATTTGCTTTGGAAGTGTCAAAGGCATCGGCAAGACCGCCCCAGCCTACATACTTTGCCAAAATCTCCTGCTCCTCCGGCGTTGCTGTGCGGCGTTCCCCCTCTATCTTTTCAAGGGTTCGTATGGCTTCCACGTTCTGCCGAAATTTCTCTTTCGGCGCAAAGCCTTTCCCGGCGCTTTCTGCTTCATTGAAAGAAATGTGGTAATTGACTGCGCCTGATTTATCAACTTCCGGCTCTTTTTCCGGTGCTTTCTCCGGCTCTGCCGACGTTTCCCCGGTCAGCATTTCCACATCGCCCATGACCTGCCGGATAAACGGATCATTCTCTAAGGCATTTTCATCTACAAGCTGCCCGTCCACAATGCCCGCTTTTTCCAGACGTTCCCGGACTGCCTGTGTGTCAATGACGGAGAAATCCTCTTTTTCTGTTTCCTGCTCCTGTTCTTCCTGATACGCTTTCTGTATCTGGATAGAATCGTATCCCATGTCATCATATGAAATGACTTCTATTTCTTCTGCATGAGCTTTTATGTACTCCTGTATCAGTTCCTCACTCGTGAAAAACTGATGCTCTGGAAGATAAGGTATCATGTAACCCTCATCGTCCAGTGTCACAAGGCGGTATTTTATACCACCCCCGCCCTCTGAATCATCTGTAACAAAGCCATACTCCGGCTCGGAGAAATGAATTGATGTTTCTATGGCAACGGTTACTTTTTCTCTCTGTTTTTGCGGCTCTGCATCCGGAAGGGATTCTTCACGTTTTTCTCCTGTCTGCCCTGTTTCAGATACTTCTGCAGCGTGCCCTTCCCTCTGCTGTTTTGGCTCACTCTCATAACGTGCCGCATACTTCCCCGCCTCCTTCAGCAGAGCGTCCATCTCCACTGCTTTTTGTGTATTGCCGCTTAATGACTGCATTAAGACATAATCAGCGGCTTCTAAAAACAGAGTGTCATAAACCGCCCTGCCCTCTAACCGCCTGTCAGCGTCCTCAATGGCAACTGCCCCGGTGTCCTCATTCCAGCCGACCACATCTTTCATGGACAGCGCACCACAGATTTTCACCACAGCGGACATCTCCGCAAGCCTTTCCATCAATGCCTTTTCACTGTCACTGGCTTTATTTTCCGGTTCGGAACTTTGAACATTTTCCCCGGAAATTTCCGCTTCCTGTTCTGGTACAGCCATTTTTTCCGGTTCTCTGTCACGCTCTATAAACCGCCTTGCCTGATTGGTGAAACCGTCCAAAACAGCCGGGTGGGACGTGACGATATAATCCCTTGTCTGCCAGTCAGCGGAAGGAACAAGGCTTTTCGCCCATTCCTTATTGTTTGGGGAAAACCGCCCGTCATGGGATAAGTGCATGATTGTATTGGCAAGGACACTCTCTACACGTTCCTTCCCGTACTGCCGGATAACGCCCTCTGCGGTATCCCTCGGAAGGGTGTAGCCGTCAAATTTCTCCGCAATCGCTTTTTCTATGGCATCCTTACACTCCACCCGGACACCATGCTCCAGCTTTTCCTGCTCCCGGCGCATGGTTTCCTCCGCCTGCTCTTTTTTGTACTGTGCATAGGCTTCCTTGCCTTTCGGCGTAAGATATTTATCCGCATTTACAAGCTCCCTGATGCGCTTCTCCACCACGTTCCATTTCAAAAGCACTTTTGCGTATGGATCGCCTATCCTGCCTTTCCCTAATTTGATTCCTTTGGAATCGTGCCATTCATCGCTCCGGTCTGAACCAATTAAGGCGGGAGAACCGCCGCCTGTCCCGTATTCATTTTTAAGGAAAGCAATATTTTCTTTCCTGTCATGCCCCTCCATAAAATATTCATAGATGCGGAAATTTCCATGATGATAGCCGCTTCCACCCGTCAGGCGGTTATCTATCTCATCCTGTGTGATAAAATCCTCATGCAGCACTTCCACGCTGTCCTGCACCGGGTATTCTGTTTTCTCTGCGCTTAAATCTGCAATCTCTGAAAGCAGATGCTCCGGATTTTTCACATACCGCCACTTTATCTGCTTTTCCCCGGTTTCAATCTGCTCTTTTGCGTGGGAAAGCTCCCCGGCAACCGTATCACGCCCCTCCTGCGTGGATAAAAGCTCGCAGAGGTTTGTCATACTCTCCGGGTGGTTGTAACCCTTAATCGGTATGTTCTCCGGTATTTCCCCGATGCCGTCCCGGAAGAAATTGAAAAGGTCATTTGCCACCCTCTGGCGTTCTATGGCATCCACAAGGAACACTTCATTTGCGCCCATGTAGGAGCCATTTTCCACCATAGAACGGACAATGCCCTCCACTTCCTTCCAGTTCATCACCGCAACCGGGGCTTCCTTTGCTGACATCCCATAGCCGATGCTCATGCCGGATTCATTGAACCAGACGGAAATGGGATTCTCCCCGAAGTCAAATCCTTTCCCGGTAGTCTTGTACTCATTTTTCAGGAACTCCGACATTTCCTCCGGTGTTTTTCCCTGCTGGTACTTGGCATAAATGCGGCTCCTGCTGTTATCCCGTCCGCCCCCTGTCCGTAAAATGGCTTCAAGCTGCTCCTGCGGCAGAGAAAAAGCGGCGGGCATGATATATTTCTCTCCTGCCTGCGCCGCTTCAATCGTGCCAATCTGTTCCTCTATCGTGGGGAATAAACTAAGCTGCTGGTAAACCTCCGTTTCCTTCGGTTCTTCCCACTGCGGTATCTGCCCCTCTTTCAGATATTCGCCCTTTTCCATGTAAAAGGCGATGCTGTCCCTCACAGTTTCCCATGATACAGTTGCCTCCGCTGTCCGGTTTAAATAGCTCCCCTTCCAGACCGTCAGACCGCTTTCATCCGCCCTGTATCCGGCTCTTTCTTCCCCAATATAAAACTCGGTAAACTCCTTATGCCTGTAACTGTTTTTAATATATTCTGTCTGTTTGCCCTTATCCGGTTCAAAAAGCATCACACCGGCAATGTCCGGGCATTTATGCACCATAAATTCATCAAACTGCAAAATGCCCTTTTCTATCCCGGACAAAGAAAGACCGGACAATGGTTCTCCACTGCCCGGCTCCGCCAGTCCTTTATTTTCAGTTGTTTCCTCCTCATTTACAGGCTGTATACCAGCTCTTTCAGTACGATTTCCTCCGCCGAGTGCCTGATGTTGTTCATCATCCCCACCCACTTCATCTGATCGGCTGCTTTCAGTTTCTCCGTCACGCCCTCGGCTTCCGCCATCTGCGCTGTCAGTAATTCCATCCTCTGCTCCGCCTGTTCCTGAATGGTCAGAAGATGCTCTTTCAGCTTCCCTTTCAGCAGAAGCCCGGTGTAAATCCCCTTCTTGTGTTCCTGTAAGTAATTCTTCCTCATCAGCCCGTACTTTGTCAGTGTCCCCTCCGGCTGCTCGTCCATCTGCAGCATCGGTATCAGATAATCCCCGTTCTTCTCGTAAGTCAGATTCATCATTATTTCCCCTTTCCCCGGCATTTCCGGTCTGTGTGGTTGGTTGTACGTCCTGCATTTCGCTTTCACGCTTTAAAGCATTATAGCGTGTGTCAGTAGTATTTGCAAGTCCTTTTTCAACAAAATTTTTCGCTACTTCCCTTCTGGCAATTTCCCTGTCATATGCTCCGATTGCCTTGCCAATCTCCATAAGCACAGGCTTGGATAAATCGGATATGCTGTCCCCGATGTGTGACAGGGTTTCCACCGTATTAAATTCATGGATATAGGGGAACTGGATTTCCTCTGCCAGTTCCGCATCTTCCATGCCGCACCGTTTTAAGACAGTGTAGGCGATACTGTCCGCAAGCGTTTCCCTGACACGCACAGCGATATTCAGTTCGTCCAGTTCCTCCAGAAAACTTCCCTCTTTCAGATATTCCATATCCGAAGCAAGTTCCCCATAACAGTCTTGTGCAATCCGGGAAGCAATCTCCCTGATCCTGTCCGTAAACCCGGCTTCCTTGTTGGTGTCCCCATAAATCCCTTCCAGACGGTCAATCACTGCCTGCTGGTGTTCTTCCTTCATCTCCCAAAGCTGCGGAAAACGCCCGATGCGCCTTGCCTTATGCACGTCCGATATGTCAAATACATACCGCAGTCCGGTGAAGGGACTCCCTTCTTCGTCAAGCAAGGCAATCCCCTTTGCGCCTTTGTTTACCCAGCAGTGCATTTTTTCATTCCATATCTCTATGGACGCACAGGCTGTAGCATCCGGTCTTTGAGCATAAATAAGGAGCTGGTCTTTGAACGGGTACTTGTAGAGCCTTGATGCTGTGTTCAGATATTTCTTCCAGCTTTCATCATTTCTCGTCACTCTCTTTGCAGTTTCTTCGGAGAGTGAGGAAATTAAGTCATATTTTCTCATGGCAATCCTCCATTTCCTGTTTGTTGTTTTTTTGCAATAAAAAAGGTGGCTATGGTTCGTTCATAATCCATTGCCACCAGTGACGGTAAACTTTATTCAATTTTTGTATGCTCCTTTCCTCGGATTTTTAATATAAGAAAAGCACCTAAGATTTCTCCTAAGTGCTTTAAAATATCCATTTTTTTAATCTTCACACTTTAAATTTATCAATAAATTCCTCAATACTAAATACTTCGGTATCAATATTGTATGTCTGATAAACCAGCTTTGTCTTCTTCCTAGTTTTTTTATCTTGTGTAATATAATATTTTGCAAAACTTGCGTTCAACATATGCTCGCTATCTGTATACATATTTGTGAAATTTGATTTTGGACTAACCTTCTCTCTATAATTTTGATTGAAATCTAAAAATAAGTAAGCCATCCCCATTTTATAACGTAATGCATGATTTTCTGGTTGCTCTGACTTTAACATATTTTCTACAAATTTTCTTAAATCTTCTGATTTTATCTCTGGCTTCTGCAGATCTCTAAAATATGCTACTTCCTCTGGAGGATCTGAAAAAAATACCTCCCGCATTTCTTTATAGACTTCATCATTACAATTAAATCTACTAAATGCAGATAAAGCAATTAAAGGAAATAGCTGAACATTTTCTTGATTCTTAAAAAAATTTTTAGCACCAACCGATTTTATCTTTTGTAATATTTCTTGTGGAATATTAAATGAAGGATACTGTTCCTGTTTACAAGTAGTTATTTCATCATATTTCTTTAAAATGTCGTGTTTAGCAATATCATAGTCATCATCATATCTCCCTAACATATATCCATCCGACAAACTATTAAAGAACATCAAATCTTCTTTTATGAATTTTATGTTGCTTTCACTCATATTTTTTTGTCTATCACATAAATGTGCAAACGAAAAAGGTATGATGAATTGCGTTTTTAGTGTACCAATCATTACTGAAAAAATTGGCTCTGCACTCTTCTCTTTCAAAGCCTTGACTACATTCCAATCAAGATATATAAAATCATGTTTCATAAAAGTTTCACCTCTAATCTTTTAATCATAATAAATTAATATTATATCGCTCATTTTAGAATGTATCAAGTAGCTTTAAACTATTTTCTAATCGCTGCCAAGTGCTTAAAGCACTCAGCAGACGATTCTTAATTATTTTTTGTTTTACTCATAAAAACCATGTTCCTCAATGCCTTTTTCTAAAATAGTATGTATCAGTTCCTCCAGCTCCACACCGTTTATCTCGCTGACAACGATCAACTTTGCAAGGGTATCTTTCTGTACGGATATGGCATACTGTTCCTCATCGGCACGAAGCTCATGGACGCAGATGCCAAGCCCGTCCGCAATCCTGCACACCACACCAAGCTCCGGCTCCCTGATACCTGCCAAAATATCCATGATTGTCCTCTCCGGCACTCCTGACATTTTGGAAAGCTCCATAATGCTGATTTCTTCCTCTTTCATCATACTTAATAACTTATCTCCAGTTGTAAACATACTTTTCCCTCCAAAAAAATAAGAGCATATAGGATATTCTCTATATGCTCTAACGCTATGTAACTATTCTACTGTAATTGTGATAGTTATTGGCTAATAACTAAAATCTATATAAAACACCAACGCTGACTTATGCCAATAACTATAAATATTCTTCAACAATTTCCGTTAATTCGTCAATATAGTTCTGCACTTCATGATCCGCATCATTTTCGTCTGGATATGTAAAAATTGCATCATATTTACACAAAAACTCATCATATTGCGTTTCACTACTCTGCAACCCTTTCGCATGAATGTAAGACACTACCATAACTGCTGCATCCATCGGACGGGATTCAAAGTTGTCCGCATCAGCTAATCCAGAAACTCCAGCCCGGTCACACTTAAACAATCTCCGGACTTGATGCTCTAACTCTATCGCATCATTATGATTTATTCTATACATAAATATACCTCCTCAAATACAACATTACCATACATGACAAATTTCTATTTGTATCGCTAATATAATACCACAATTACAATAATATTTCTATTTATTTTTTCTTCTTGCCAGAAGATTTCTTTTTCGGAAACTCCATGACAAACTTAAACTGTACCCCGCTTTTTTCTTCTCCGTTTTTGGTATAGTGGTATTCCTCTGTCCCACTCGGAATGATGTAAGCGTCATAAGGCTTGCCCGCCTTGCTCTTTAACCCTTTTAACAGGATTTTTTTTCCGGCAAGCATATCTTTTACCTGTGCATCGGTAAGGGCAGCTCCCATTACCCGGCTCACGTTCATACCGCATTTCTTCACGCAGTACGCACCAAATTTTCCTTTTACCACCTGATCGCCGCAGTTCGGGCATACCCCAAGAGCCTCCTGCTCCTGTGCGAACATCTTTTTCTGCTCGTCACTGACCTCATGGTAGGTGTGTATCAGCTCCGACACCATATTTTCAATATCCGCCATGAAGTCCTCCATTGGAAGCTCCCCTTTTGCTACCAATGTCAGGGCATTTTCCCAATCGGCAGTAAGTTTCGGTGACTTCACCACATCAGGAAGCACCGTAATCAGCTTCATTCCGTCCTCTGTGGGTATGATCTGCTTTTTCTCACGCTTCACAAATCCGTCCTTGACTAACTTCTCGATAATATCCGCCCTTGTTGCTGGCGTACCCAAGCCTTTCCGCTCCACGTCATCGCCCATATCTTCCGCCCCGGCACGCTCCATCGCAGATAATAATAAATCTTCTGATAAGGGGTGTAAAGTGTTGACGTGGATTATTTCTGATTTTTTTCAAGGCACTCATTGATAATCAGCTTTTGCACTCTGTCCTTAAAGGTTTTGTCAGTGTCTTTACTGAAATGTACCTTGACGGTGTAAGTGGTGTTCCCCAACTTTCGCTTGAAACTGTGGGGCTGTTGCTCGTTTTTGGTTTCTGCCATATTCTCTGCTCCTTTACATAAAAATAGAGCGCATAGACTGGTTTCTATACGCTCTGACGCTGTGTTGTATTACTTATTCAGTTGTGATTGTGGTAATGTTTGTTTCGACAAACTGGAATAGTTACTTTTGCTTTAACATCAAGAAGTAGGCTAATGCACAATATGTATCTTCACTTTCTATCTGAACATGATAGCCGTATTCTGATAAATGCTGATTGAGAATATCCATCTTTTCTTGCAGATTATCCATATCGTCAATGTCCACATAAATATCTTGTAAATATTCCTGAATAGCTGTGAACGCAGTTTCCGGCAGTTTCTTTTTCATAAATGTAGTTACTTTAGAAGTAACATCTTCTTCATACCCGCCAATTAACAAACTTTCGCCCTGTACTGTTTCATAGTAAAGCCAGAATATATCTTCTTCTAATCTTTCTTCGTTTTTTAAGAAATCCTCAAATTCTTTCTGGGTTTCAACAAATAACATTGCTTGTAGTACCTTTGACTGCGTTTTATAAAGCTCAAGATAATTTTTCCCTAAAAAGAGGGTATGAATATTTTCTCGTTCACTTACACTCATAGCTTGCCTCCATATTCCGATTTGTATCACTAATAGAATACCACAATCACGCTCACGTTTCTATCAAATTTTTATTAAATTTCTTCCTCCCTCCGTTTAGTCCTGCTCTGTTGTCTGTTATGCTGTCGGCTCTCGTTCTGAAGCTCCCTTTCAAGGTTCTTTTTGTTGTAGCTGATTACTTCCGCATATGCTAATTCTGTGGCGGTCTTGGTCTGCTCCTTGCTGATACTGTCATATTCAGATTGCAAAGACTGTATCTCGGCTTTCCACTGTTTCGGCGTTATCTTCTCGCCATTCTGTAAAAGGCTCTGGAGCTATACTATAAAAGTAGACACAGATATGCACCATATGCTACAATAAACTACACACAAAAAAGGAGGCTTTTCATGGCTACAAACAACTACAACAAATATGACGAAGATTTCAAAAAATCCCTCGTCTCCCTTCACCAGAATGGGAAAACCCAATCCCAAC
>CAJTFB010000060.1 GCA_910575665.1 Eubacteriaceae bacterium | reverse complement strand
ATAGAATATAGAAACTATTTGAAGGAGGCTGCATAAAAACTCTGCCAGTCCTTTTTTGTGACTGGCAGGCTGAAATTTTTATTTTTTTAATTGTCTACTTGACAGGGAGCGGTTCATTATAAACTACACCAATCGGCTATGTAAAAATCTATTCAGTTTTATTCTTCTCCTTATATGCACTTTCGTGATAAGGCTTCTCTTATCCTCTCTGTATCCCATTTTTCTGGGAACAATACTGCCATAATATGAAACGCATCTATCAGCCCTGCAATATACGCATGAGTACCATATTCAAAATCCTGCTTTTCTCTACAATCTATAAGATGTTGGCAAACCTCCCTCTGCTTTTCTGTTAAGTTGAGCTGATTAAAAGCATCCTCTGCCTTTCCCTCATCCATACTATCTTTTTGGTAACTTGCATCTGCTTTTAACAGTTTCAATACAGATTCGTCTTTCAGTTTCTCTACTGCAATTTTCACCAGTTCTTTAAATTCCTTATCGCACATCACTTCCCCCTGCCAGTTCTACCCTTAACTTTTTTACAGGTGCATGGATAACTTTGAAAATAAGTTCATCAACACAATCTGTATATCTGCCCTGCTGAATGAGCTGATTTTTCAGTTCCACAAGACTATGTAATAAAATGCTCCGTTCCCCACTATCCACATACAAATGATTTTTCTTTTCTCTCATAAAGTCCACCATCTTTTTTTGATTTCATTATATAGACGGATAGCAGAATGTTCAAAGCTGCAAATTGGGTCAAAAAAATAAGCGTACCACTATTTCTAATGACACGCTTATGATTATCAGATAACCTCAAAATGTTTCAAAGCATCTTTAATCGCTTCCGCTTTCTCCTCTGTCGGATGTTTCCTCGGCTGTTTCAATTCCTCTACCGCATTCGGAGCATCATACATCGGCAATCCTAACTCCCTCTTTACCTCTGCGATATATGCAGTATGTACCTTGAAGCCGTATTTCGCTTCTATGTATTCCTTAATCATCTTATATGTAACCCGCTCTTTTGGCTTGTATGCTGCGGCTCTCTTGGCGATATTATCAAGCGGCACTTTGCCCTCGCCCTCGCCAAACTCCACTTTTACGTTGATTACGCTGTCAGGTTTTTTGTGGGAAAGCATTACAACCGTCTCCACATGTATTGTATGAGTAAATATATCCACCTGCATATACATACTTTCTTCCCTTTACTCTTACTTTACATCTAAAACTCTGCCCTCCACACTTCGCTTTCAAATAACATGTCCCCGGGTTCTTCGGATAGACTGTTACGTAATTATCTTCTCTATATACAGATGCTACCTTTTTATTACTTATTGTCCACACTATTTTATCGCTTGCATTATTCAATTTTACTGTTTTTCCATGGATATCATCCAAATAACATGTAATATTCGTTTTCGATAGCTTTGCTTCAGAAACTTTACTTATTCTAATATTACACTTTATAATATACTCTTCCGTTATATCCACTTCTGGGTACAGCTCGATATCGTCCATTTCTAACAAAAATGCTCTTTCATAATCCGATTCTCTTCCATCCTTTTTAAATGAAATAACACCGTTACTTGCATAATATTCTTTGCCGGTATCATATACATCATCTGCATAAACATATTGTACATACTCATTATGCACTTCTCCCCCAACCCAAACTTGAATATCTGTTATCTCAATTCTAAAATCACAATAACCAAATGGAATTCTAATAAACTGAAATTCGTCTTCATCCGCTTTGATTTCAACAGATGTAACTTCTCCTATCCTCAAATTATAAGTTTTTGCTAACACCTCAATGTCATTACAAATAGCAATACAAAGTACACAAGAAAATATTATTAAGCTTAAGGAACTTATTTTTAGAAATCTTTTCATTTGTTAACTCTCCTATCCTAGCTTGACGGCGCAAATTTGAACCCTGCCTCCGCCTGTGATTTTCCAATTTACTGCGTCAACGTCAATCAACGTACCTCCAGTACGTTTCATTCCGTTTTCTTGTAAATTGGAAAATCACAAACGGAGGTCGAAGATTTCGGATTGTGATAGCGCCCAAATAGCTAGGCGCTTGAATGAGGCGATGCGGTGGTATCGCCGAATGAAAGCAACAACGCTATTTGGGCGCTAGCGCAGGACGAAACAGGGTTCAAATTCGCGCCGTCAAGCTAAATACAGACACAAAACTAATGTACATAATATACACTATTAAAGTATACATTCTCTATGTCAATTGCATATATATAATTGCAAATATTTTTTATTTTCTAATAAAATTATATCGCTTCCTGTTTCCATGCCGTCACATTTAGAATTATTATAACATATTTGAAGAATAATTGCTACTGAATCTTCCGAAATAAAAGAATCCACAGGAAAGATACCGCATAGAATAAATATAACAATCAAAAATAAGGGTGACCTATTTTGGATAATAAATCAATCCGACCAGAACTTTTTGCCACGGTCACACAGGGAGAAGATACCGGTAAACTAACCGTAAACGTAACCTCCGAGCGTGACAATCGCCCCATTGAAGGGGCCTCTGTCCGCATTACTTACAACGGACAGCCGGATAATATCATTGAAGAAACTACCACGAATACCGAGGGGCAGATTCCTGACGTGGAATTGAATGCACCACCGATTGATTACAGCATGGCGCCCGGTGCTAATAAACCATATGCAGAATACACCATCTATGTCTCTGCCCCCGGTTATGAGACACTGGAAGTGAGCGGAGCTGAAATCTTTTCTGGAGAGCTGGCGATCCAGAATGCTGCCCTACTCCCCATCAGCCCCACAGATCCGACGGGAGCTGAGTTATATGTCATCCCTGACCATACCCTGTGGGGAGACTATCCACCAAAGATCGCAGAAGACGAGATCAAACCCATCGACGAATCCGGTGAGATCGTCCTAAGCCGGGTGGTGATCCCTGAATACGTGGTAGTCCACGACGGGCCACCCTCTGACCAGTCCGCCACCAACTATTATGTCAAGTACAAAGATTACATCAAGAACGTAGCCAGCAGCGAAATTTACTCCACCTGGCCAGAAGCGACGATTCAGGCAAATGTCCTGGCAATCCAGTCTTTTACGCTGAATCGGGTGTTTACAGAATGGTAGGGCAGTCACCACTCATTCGTGACTGGCCCTACCATTCTGATCTGCCCGACGGCGCCAATTAGAACCGTATTGCCTTCTGCCATTGGGCTATATTAAAAATCTACCTCTGTACCATAGAAAGTACACTTAAACAATCTTGCCATCTGCTCTGGGGTGATCACCCTTGGATTTGAACCGGTGCACGCATCTCCAACGGCATTCTCTGCAATGGAATCAAGCTTCTCCAAAAATTCATCTTCTTTCACACCAAATTCCTGGATCGTCTTAGGAATGTTCATAAGGCGATTAAATTGTTCGATTTTTTCTATCAGAGCATTGACCTGCGCTTTCTCAGAGGTACCGCCAAGCCCTACCCTTCTGGCAATGTCCGCATACCGACTCATTGCTTTCGGCTCATGGGCATTGTATTTGATAACATAGGGAAGGTAAATGGCATTGGCACAGCCATGGGGAATGTGTCCGGTGGAAAAAGCCGCTCCTGTTTTATGTGCCATGGAATGTACAATCCCTAACAGCGCATTGGAAAAGGCCTGGCCAGCAAGGCACTGGGCATAGTGCATCTGCTCCCTGGCATCCATATCCTTATTATACGACTGCGGTAGAAAATCAAAGACCATTTCGATCGCCTTGATCGCCAGCGGATCGGTAAATGGACTGTTCAACGTAGAGACATAGGCCTCGACAGCATGCGTCAAAGCATCCATTCCGGTATAGGCAACCTGTTTTGCTGGCAGACTCTCCACCAGTGCCGGATCTACGATCGCTACATCTGGTGTGATCTCAAAGTCAGCAAGGGGATACTTGATTCCCTTGGAATAGTCTGTGATCACCGAAAATGCCGTTACTTCCGTCGCTGTACCGGAAGTAGAAGGAATCGCGCAGAAGCGTGCCTTCGTCCTGAGTTTTGGAAAATTAAAGGGTGTGCACAGATCCTCAAAAGTGGTATCCGGGTACTCATAAAATGCCCACATTGCCTTAGCCGCATCAATAGGGGAACCTCCTCCGATAGAAACAATCCAGTCCGGCTGAAACTCTTTCATTGCCTCAGCGCCTTTCATAACAGTCTCCACCGATGGGTCCGGCTCTACACCCTCAAAAAACCTGACTTCCATCCCCGCTTCTTTTAGGTATGTTTCCACTTTATCGAGGAAACCGCCCTTTCTCATGGAACTCCCACCGGATACGACGATCGCCTTCGTTCCCGAAAGAGTCTTTAGATTTTCCAGCGCATCTTTCCCGTAGTACAAATCTCTAGGTAGTGTAAATCTTGCCATGTTACCAATCCTCCTTAATCTTATTTTTTATACCAAAGTAACATCCATATGTTATCGTGGTATTCCGATTAATCAGCGCATTTTTATACAAAATGCAAAATACCCCATCCCCGTATCAAAAAGCAGGCTGTAACGGGGATATCCGGATTCAAATTCCTGCTTGAACTGCTCGTCCGTCAGTATATGATCCTCCTCAAACTCATTCTGCCCCAGCAATTTAATATACCTTGCCATATGCTTCATCATCTGCTGGGAAAGCTGTTTGGTGACCTCTATCACCATTTTATCTACCTTTTTAAAATTAATGCCTAACATTTCACCGACTTTCCGCAAAACCAACTGTTCTTCCAGCGCCAGAAACACCTGAAGTCTCTTTTCCTCGGGGGAACGATATGTGATACGGTAAATGATCCTCTTTCCAACCTCATCCCCTGCATAGTGGTCACTGACGATACAGGTCTTTAGCTTAAAAACTTCCATTATCATCATGGAAACGACTTTTTCCACAGCTGCAAGCTCATCTTTTGGCAGCAGCTCATTCCATCGGTTGCGGATCCTTCCGTTGATAGCGCGGTCTTCGATCAAAATATGTTCCGTCAGCCACCCCAAGCTGATTTGCAGACAACAGAAAAAAGCCTCCGGTGTGCCTTATCAATCGTTTCCACCCCAATATTATACCGTTCATTCCACTCAATTTCCTTTGGCACTTAATCCCCCCACTTTCTTATTGCACATAGATCAATAGCGCGAATTTGACCCCTGTTTCGTCCTGCGCCCACCAGTTACTCTCATTATAAAGAATCATGATCTATTTGTCTACTTCTAAAAAGTAAAAATACATGAATGGAACAAGCACTCAAAAAAATATAATTAAGATGAATAAAACCAAGAGCAAAGGGTTAAAAATATGGAACTTATAATCCAATTTTCTGATCCAGTAAATTATGAATCCTGCTTTATGAAGGATGAGGTCAGACAAATACTCTCTGACATTTTAAAAGAAAAAATCATAAAGGAGACATCACATGATAAATACCAGGAAACATCTCATATCAAATAAAGATGACAGCCAGAAACGGGCGAGAATACTTCTGCGTGTCAGTTCCGACCAACAGTTAGATGAGGGAAGAGATTTAATCACTCAGAGAAAAATTGTGGAAGAATATGTTGCAAGCCATCCAGACTGGCAGTATGATGGTCATGAATATTTTGAGGGCGGAGTTAGCGGATACAAAAATTCCATTGCCGATAGAGACATACTACAGGAAGCCTTCCGAGACGCAGCAAATGGTGAGTACGATATACTAGTGGCTTATAAAGACGACAGGATCGGACGCAGAATGTGGGAAATCGGCGGTTATGTGATGTCACTAAAAAATCTGGGCGTGGACATTTACACGGTCAAAGATGGCTGTATCTCCCCGGAAACCGATGATATCATGGGCCAGATGATGCTGGCTCTGCGTTATGGCAATGCCCAAAAATCCAGCGCTGACACCGGAATGCGGGTAAAAGACACCGCAAAAAAGCTGGTGGCACAGGGAAAATTTATGGGGGGCAGGGCTCCTTACGGTTATACATTGGAATTATCCGGAGAAATCAGCAAGCATGGACGCGCCCTCAAGCATCTTGTTATCTCTCCCGAACAAGCCGAAGTTGTAAAGCGAATTTATGAACTATCTTCGCATAAGGAGTTTGGTTCCGCCAAAATAGCCAGAATCCTGAATGAAGATCCCGGATATAAAAACCTTGCTCCCAATGACATCTGGAAAAGTGGTACGATCACCAGCATTCTTACCAATCCGATCTACAGCGGATATACCGCTTACAACCGCAGAGAACGTATGAACGGCAGACACCGCAGTCTTAACAGTAAGGAATGGATTCTTTCCAGCAGACCCAATCCCGATATCGTCATCATTGATGAAAATACCTGGACAGACGTGCAGAAAAAGCGGGCACGGCGCAGGCAACAGTACACAAGATCATTAAAAAATCAGGAAGCAACGATAATACCGCGAAATGACGGGATGCTATCCCTGGTGGATGTTCTGCACTGCGGCTACTGTGGCTGTAAAATGGTAAACGGCAGCAGATACAATTACTGGACCATCAAGGATACCGGAGAACGCAGATCAAGCAAATTTCCTATATATAAATGTCAAAATGCATGGAAAGGAGTTCCCCACAACAAACCAAAACAATTCCGGGCAGACATGATTGAGCCAATTGTCTACGAAGCATTAGCAGAATATATCGATCGTTTGCTGGAATATGAAAACATCTTAGAAGAAATAATAAAAAATAACCATGCTGAATTTCAGAAAAAAGAACAGGAATTGTCGGCAGAGCAAAAAAAATTGGAAAAAATACAATACAATATTCGTGTGATGGAAGAACGTATCCCTGAAGCCATAGCAGGTGACTATCCCCTTTCCTTAGAGGATTTAGTCCGCAACATCGACACACACAAACACAGGGAGCAGGAGCAAATAATCGTAGTACAACAAAAAAAAGTCGATTTGCAGAATTCCTCCGATATAACAAACGACGGGAAGAATCTAAAGTATAAAATACCTACATGGCAGGACTTGTTCCTTTCTGCCGACATTCCTACAAAGAGAGTGCTGGTAAATAAGTTAATTGAGCGAATTGATATTACCAAAGAACAAATCATTGTCCGTTTTAAGATTCGTCTCAATGGTTATTTACCTCAGCCCCGAATGATCGGTAACAAAGTGGTACCGCAACAAAGGCTATGACTTCACCATTACCAGTTCCACTGCCTTCGACCATAAATGGATCCCCAATCGGAATGTTTTTGAGAGCATTTCCAGCATAGTGGATGAACTTTTCACCAATTTTCTCTCCCGTCCCAATGTGATCCAGCCGATTCTAACACAGTACTGCGACGGGAAAAATGTTAGCTGTCCTAATTGGATGACTGTATTCTGTAAGGTATATATATTTATCTCATAAATTTTTGACATTTTTCAACAGTTGCATTATAATCGTTATAATCAAATTTAGTTACACAAAGGAGATTAAAATATGACTTCTTACAAAACAACAATTGATAATATTTATGCTGTAAAAGAGAGTGAAATTATTTTAGGGTTAACTGGAAGAACAGGGGCTGGTTGTTCAACGGTGGCAAAAATTTTGTCTACCCAAAATTATAATGATTTAGATCTGTCCTTCCCGGAGTCAAGAAAAGAATTAAATTCTGATACAGATAAAATCAAGTTTGATATTATAGACCATTTTATGAACAAGGGAAAAAAATGGTCACCATTTACTAGTATTGAAGGAAGTTCTATAATTTTGTCATACATTTTATCACAACCAGGAGATAAAAATAACGCTAGTAGCGCACTTACAGATTATCTTGATATATTGCAAAAAAATACGGAAGGTAAAAATCTTACTATTATCGATTATGAAAAATTAAAAAAAGATATAGAAGGTACTAATCATATCTTTGAGGAATACCAAGAGAAACCTCTCGATATCCTAAGTGAAAAGATAGATGATTTCGATATTGGTAATAATGATTACCGAAATTTAATAAATGATTATTACTCTTTGTATGTCGTAAACCTTCCAAAAAGAAAAAAACGTCTGAAAGAAATCCTGGATAATTATGATTGCTATGTAGAAACCAAACAAAAGATTCAGGATGAACGTCCAATAAAATTTCATTTTTATACTTATCTTTTTCAAAAAATAGGAAATAATATTCGCTCCTCCGGAGAACCTTATAAGGATACGTTTGATGAAAAATTTAGTTATGGTTTTTCAAAATGTATGGAATTATTTATAAAACTTATACGTGCTTATAACAAAATAAATAATATCTCACATACTCGGATTTGTATAGATGCTATCAGAAACCCATATGAATCTGTCTACCTAAAGGATTGCTTTCGTTCGTATTATTTATTATCGATCAGTACAGATGAATATATAAGAAAAAATCGTCTTACTAAAATGATGGATCAACAGAGCCAAAGCGGACTTGATAGCATAGAATACCCAAACAAACTAAAGCTAAATGAATTATTTTTTCATCAAAACATAGGCGGATGCTTTGAGATGGCTGATATCCATATATTAAATAATGATAACAATGAAGATACTCATAACAAATTTTTAAAATGGCAACTCGTTAAATATATAGCTCTAATGATTCATCCTGGACTAATAACTCCCACTCATATAGAAAGATGTATGCAGCTCGCATATAATGCAAAGTACAATTCTGGATGTCTTTCTAGATTGGTTGGTGCTGTCATAACAGACTCAGATTTTGCAATTAAAGCAGTTGGATGGAATGATGTTGCAAAAGGACAAATACCATGCAATTTAAGAGATATTCTTGAATGTCAGAAAACAACTAGGCCAGATTGTTATAGTGAATATGAAAAGACTAATCCGGAATTCAATGAGGCAATAAAAAATCTTAATCAAGCCATTGATTATTCAAACCTCACAGGACGTTATTTTCCATATTGCTTCAAAGATATATATAATTCCTACACTGATCAGAGAAACCAGGTATACACTCGTTCTCTCCATGCAGAAGAAAACGCATTTCTACAGATTTCAAAATATGGTGGACAAGGAATAAAAGATGGATATTTATTTTGTACTGCTTCGCCATGTGAGTTGTGCTCAAAAAAGGCATATCAATTAGGTATAACTAAAATATTTTATATTGATCCATATCCTGGAATTTCAAAAACTCACATTTTAAAATTTGGTAAAAGTAATCACAATCCAGAAATGAATCTTTTTTATGGTGCAATTGGTGAAGCATACATCTCACTTTATAGACCAATTATGGCATACAAAGATGAATTGGAACTATATTCAGGAATCAATGTTAAGCAAATATCTAAAGATGGATTCCAAAAGAATATTGATCCGGATTCCATGGATTTGTCTTATGAATATATTAATTGTTCTTTAGAATTCGTTACGAGAGAAAAAATTGAAAGTACTCGAGATGTAAAATTTGAAATAAAAAATGGTTCATTCAGAAAACTAAACCGAAAAATAACGTGGACAGGGAGTTCATATGATTTTTCAGAATTAATCGAACCAACTTCTTTTAATTTATGTGACTCTAAGGATACTGTATCCCCATTTCGATATTCTATCGATTTTGGTGAAGAGAAAACTGTAGGGAATAATGTATCGTATAAAATTAAAACATATGTTAAAGATGAGACCAAAGTTATGCATCCATATTTCTCAAATATGATATATAACCCTACAGCTCATCTAACACTATCAGTGATAGTGCCAAATAATTCTAATATTATTAAAAATGTCCATATTGTTCGGTATGCTGATATGGAAATGAAAACCAGATATGATGGAACTGAAAAAATTAAAAAAATTAAAAAAGATGACAAGACTATATATAGTCTTAATGTCCCAAATCCAAATTTGTTCTATACATATAGTATCGAGTGGGATTTTGAACAATAACGAATAGGCTATTGTCAAATCTCCGATTTAGTGCTATTATTTATACAGATGCAAAGAGTTCTTCGCTTATTTTACAAGAACAGCTTGTTAGTGTACTATTTTGTGCACAGCATCTATATTAAAAATAAGCAGCAAAGTGAGGACACATTAATGGACGGAGACTGAATTCATGCATAAAAAAAGGGAAGTGCTGTGCTTATAAGCATCACTTCCCTTTTTTTATGTTATTAAATTCTAATTTCCTATGGTTCTCTTGAACTCTTTCCACACCTTATTATCCTTCCCCACCATCGGTGCCGGGCAGTTCTTCCCGTTGACGTCCCAATGCCGGATGATCACCTTTGCATTTGGGCAACGTTTTTGTATGTGCTGGGTGATCAGCCATTTAACCGCCTCTGCCTGCTTGTCCGTATAGCCTTTGGTCGCGCTGCACAGCTCAATACTTACGCTGTTTTGATTGGTACACATATTATAGTATGTTCCGGCTCCGTTATTCTGGGTGACAAGACCACCTACAGACCAGGCGACACGGTTCATGGGGATGGATCGGACAATCACCCCTTTTTTCCCGACAAAGAAGTGAGCGCCTACCCCCCAACGGCTGCCGCTTTGTTCCCGTCTGAAGTACTTGCCATTATTGGCTGCCGTGTCGTTAGAATTCCCAGTATAGTGGATCACGATGTATTTTATGTTTTTTCTGCTTCTTTTCCCGTGGAAACAGCTTTTGTGAGCTGGCATCTTTTTGATCTTCATATCACCACTCCCCCTTTCCTTTGATATAACTTGTCGCCATATTCCATACCGCAGACAAACCGGCTGCTGCACAAGAGATCAGCATGGGGTAGAGTACTGCTTTCGCACTTTCCAAATCTGTGATCTCTGTCAGCCTGTCAATCCCAAAAGACGCTATAAATGCCTGCGCAAACGTCTTTCCCGCTCTTTTTGCAATGTCTTTCCAATCCACCTTTTTCATCCTGTATTACCTCCATTCTGAGTAAAGGGCATCGATCCCTTGCTCTCGTATAAAATCCCTGTGTTTGTTTTTTATCTTGGTCGCATAGTTTAACGCGTCGTGCATATCTCCATTACAGTGTGCGTCTGGTATCCGCTGCACTGCTTTGGCGGTGGCTTCCCCCAGCGTGATCGCTGCCATCACGCCCTCGATAACAATGGCTTCGTTCTGGCGTCTTGCTTCGTCTTTCTTTTCTTCTGCCTGCTGACGTTTCATCAGCTTCCTCTCCAATATCCAAAAACAAAAACCTGTAATAGCTGAGGGTATGCTCATAGCTAGCAACAATGTCTGTAACTCCACAATGTCACCCCCTTTCTGCTTGTGCCGGCGCAACTAAAAAAGAGCCCTCCGGCTCATGTTATTTCTTGATTTTATCATCTGCCCTGATATCAGGGCTTGATAACTACTTTAATTACATTTTCATTGATCCGCTGGATCACCCGGTAGGTGTCAAAGGTTCTTTCTTCTGCCAAAGTGGCAACACCATTCTCTCCGCACCTGCAGTATCCATTTACCTGACACGTCCCATCGTCATAAACAGAGAGGAGACCCACCATTCCGATAGCGGACCATTCCGGCCGCTCTTCCCGCGGAATGTATTGTTCTTCTGGATCGTAATCCGGATTTTCCTTGTATCTTATCCCTTCCCTTGTTTCCGTATGTTTTGCGCCATCCTTATCCTGCCATATTTCTTCATACTCATAGGTCTCTTCGATATATCTTCCAAAGTCATCTAAAACATACCGACCCCGCCAATCCTCGTCTCCGTTTCCTATGGTATTGGGGTGCCCGCTGACAATGCCAAGGATATAGTCTCCAGGAGAAGCTGTCTTTATCTTTTCCGGGTCCCGCTCGTCAAAGGTAACAAAAAGACCAACCCGGTCCTCCCCGTTCGGGTTTCCATCGGCCCACTCAAAGTACTCTGCGTAATCGGCTCCGGTGGCAATGGTAGAATTCGTCGCATAAACAGTACCGTTATAATTTACCCGGAAAGCATTGGAACGGGAAGAATCCGAAGAGCCATTCCCGATCATAAAGGCCGTCCTGGCTGCGCTGCCTGAATCGCTACTTTCCAGCGTTGACAACTTGCAAAAATGCCCAAAGGCTGTTTGATTCGCGTATGCGTTGTTATTGTTTCCCGCAACTAAGACATTAGATCCGGCTACATAATTCCCATGGCCATTTAAAATCACGGAGTTTCTATACCAGCTAGAGGTATTAGACACCGGAATGTTGTTTCCCGAACCGGCAATAATAGCGCTCTGTGTGGCATTTCCTATTGTGTTTCCATAGCCCGCCGCAATGATGTTTTCGTCACCATTATCCTTGTTCCCGGTACCAAGCAGGGTACTTCTGGTAGATGCACCTTTCGTGCAGCTTGCGCTGTATATAAGCCCCAGTTTTTTCTTGTCGGAAGCAGATAGCAGACCATTTGTACTTTCCGTGGCGGTTCCGTAGGTCGTGTCCGTAAAGACAGCATTGCTTGGGACTGATTTACCAAGTGTATAGGAACATGCCACAGGTTTCCCGTCGGAAAAATAGACAGGATTTGTGGCAGAACCAGCGGATGTACTTAGTTTAGTGGCAGAAGAAGCATTGCCGGACAAATTAGCAACAACAGTGCCAGTTGTACCTTGCTGCGTCAAAAAATAGTAGTTCCCGTTGGCTCCCAAAGCAAGAGTACCAGCGGTCATATTGCTCCAATGGAATCCGATCGAAGGTGCATAGGCAATATCACTTTTAGTATTGGCCACAAGATCATTTTCCCGTATCTGGAATGCTGATGACGAAAATCTGCCCGCCGCCGAAGAATTATAGCTGCCATAAAAGGAGCCTTGTCCCTTTACATCAGCAGATCCGTTGAATGTTTTCCCAAAAATTGATCTTGAAGCTGCTAATTTCGTAGAAGTTCCCGCATTTCCCGTTATATCTATCCCCCATGTTCCACTGGCGCCTTCTCCTGTTTTGGACGGAACATAGGTTTTGTCTGCTTTGTTGTTGATTTCATTTTCAATTCTCTCTAACTCCTGTACAGATACATAGGCTGTAGGATCAGCGCGCAGGCTGACATTTTCACACCCACCAATATAGATATAAATGCTAAAGGTCGCCGTGATGGGCGACGCCTCGTTATAGGGTGGCATATACACCGGTTCTTCCGCCAGTGCTATCCCGTAGAGGATCTCATTTTCACCATCTTTTTCTTTGGCAAATATTCCGATCTCTCTCATATGGTACCCTTCTTGGAGATCAGCTCCACCCTCTGATCCGAAATTAGAAGCGATAAAACGGATCTGGAGTTTGTCCTCTTTCTTGGTAAATGAACTGATTGGAAAAGACTGCTTTTCATTTTGCATGGACAGCCTTTGAGATGCTTCTTCCTCATTTTCATATATACCATCTCCAGCAGCCACCCTTGTAAGTTCCAGGTCACACTCTCCCAGCTGCGTTCTGAGTAGTAGGTCTCTTCCCTCTTCTGTCAGGGCTACATTTTTATACTTCGACATTTTCTACCTCCTCGCAAAAAATACACACGGATTCATCTACGGTTACTCCACTCTTGATCTTGACATTCTGTTCCAAATCCACTAAAAACACAATGCTTTCCAGAGTGGTCTCTGTATTCTTTATTTTATGTATCATCTTCCGGATCTCTTCCAGTCGTTCCGGCGACACCTCCGCATCTGTAGAGATCTTAAAAAAATATGGCCTCCCTCCATAATCGTGCCATGGGGTGACCGTGCCAGTTTTAAAAATCGTCTCCACCATTCCCTGCACAGCCCAGAGTGTCCCCGCCTTCATTTTCCAAGGTAACGTGTTGCGAATTAGCTTTGCTTTTATTTCAGTCGGAAGAGAAGATTCATAATAGGGAGTATCCATTTCCTCCGCTAAAAGATCTAAACTAGTTCCTGGCAAGTTTTCAAGATTTCTAAAAATCATGGTGCGCTCTGCATATTCATAAATGATCCTTCGCACCTTTCGTTCCGCCACTGAATATGCTTTCAATTTTGCCAAATCCACAAAAATTTCCGGCAAAATATCGGTCAGCAGAACATCTTTAAGATCAGTCACTCTCCACACCTCCGTATGTTACTTTTTGAGTTCCGTCAAAATGCGCCACCGCTCCGTCCGGCACTTGACAAAAAACTGGAGATGTGATAACAACCCTTTTTGCTCCTGCCTGTTTCAGCATGACAAGCAGCTCGTCAGGGTTAATATCCCTGCCCACCCTGGAATCCTGCCATTCGGTATATGCTCCCACCGCCTGCTCTGCATTCTGACATATCTCCGTAATCCTTGATTTACTGGACTCCCCGATATAATAGGTCAGGGAAATCTCATAATTTACTTGCTCCGGCGGTTTTACTTCCACCAAAGTACACAATGTACGTATGTCCGGCCGCATCAAATACTCCTGAATGCTTTGCAGTTCTGCAGGTTCTGGGATTCGTCCATGTTTCATCAGAACGGTGATTTGTGCCACTCCACTTCCCGGTACTGTATCCGGACAGACATCCTCAACATCACTATTAAAATCTTTTACCAGGGAAACCCAAGCTTGGTTCGGGCCCGCCACGGAGTATTTGCTCGGAGCGCAAAAAATACCCTCCGCGAATTCTTCGTCGGTTTCCCGGTCCATTCCCCCGCTGCTCTTTGTGGTATTGGAGATCGCCGAGATAAAGCCCGTCGGTGTTACTAACGTGGCAATCTCTCCCTTTTCGTAGTTATTTCCCGCCGTCCCTGCTATCGTGGCACTACAACAGATCTCTACAGATAATTCCCCCGCGGGGATCTCAGCATAATCATCTGTCTCAAAAAAGATCTTCTGATCGGCTGTCACCATGGTTCCCTGGGGGATCGGTTCCACTTCGTTTCTTGGCTCCGCCATAAAAAAGCGCACCATAACAGAAGCCCTTTCAGCTTCCTTTCGCGCCCGGTTTTTAAAAGCCCCCATGTGATCCAAGAAATCCCCTTGGGCATATTTCAGGAGATTCATTTTTCCACAGCGATCAATAAAAGAGAGTAACTGCATATCTAGCACTGCCTGCGAAGAGATCAGTAACCGGATTGGATCACTCCGCTCCATAACCGGCTCATTTCCCGTTATGTTTTCATATTCCTTTTTGTATTCTTCCATTAAAATATTTTTAACTTCCTCCAATGACAAGTTGTCAATAAAGGACACGTCGGGCAGATCTTTGATTCCTTCTATTCCCATCCATCTTCCTCCTCATCGTCATATTCTTCCTCGTTGTATTCTTCATTCAGTCCAATGGTGATCTTTGGTCTTATTCTTCCCTCTGCGTCATGCTCAAAAGAGATATCAAGGATCTCCACCTGGGGAACATATGCCTCAGTTTTGTTATATACCTCCAATGAAAATGTACTTTCCGCCACCTCCGGCAGTTCATCAACATATTCGTTGGATAGACCAAATTTCCGATCTCCTGGACAAGAGCCCTCTACCGTGGAATACAATGTTTCCAGCCCTCTCCTATATCGCTCCAGCTCATTTTCGTTGTCAGGCTCAAATTGCAGTAATGGTTGTTTCATCGTCGTCATTTATAAATACTCCTTCATGGTTACGTCCACACTGGCGCTTACCAGTTTTCCGTTTTTGATGATATGCCCCCAGCTCTCCGAAACATTTGTAATAATGTATTTGTGCTTCCCAATCTTTTTCGATCCGATAATAAAGTACCCGATCTTTCCCTGCCTGACACATGATTCCAATTGTATCAGCATTTTTCTCGGATCGACACCCAGAGCAGCAGAAAGAGTCATGGTAAATGTAATTTCTGATAGGTTTGGGCCACCAAACTCCGTCTTGTGTTTTTTTAAGATCCTGGCGTGCTCCGTCACCCGGCTACTAACATTTCGGTGTAAGTCTTGGAACGTCAGGCACTTAACACTGATATCTTCTTCCCCATGTTGGTTTTTGGGAGGTTTCATATAGACCTCAAACGTGAGATACTTTCCAAATTTTCCAATTTTCATTTTTTGTTTTCACTCTCCTGGTGGGTTATTTTGATTCCAGTAACGCCCTAAAACAATGCCATCCTTTTTTTCATTCAGAGGCGCCACCACCACGCGATCTCCTGGATTGAGTGAGGCGTTCGCTGGGTTTTCTAAGATCGGCATAGGATTCGAGGCTTCCCCTCTTGCTCCATATCGGACGGTTGCCATCCCATCTTTTACAGAGGTTACGATTGCAGTTTTCATTTTATCACCCTTTTCTGTACTTTGTGCATCGTCAATTTTGTAGTAAATCCACTATCTGCATCGATATCATGTATGACCTGATCAATAAAATATTTTCCACTGAGCCGATAGAGGCCGCGGATCCTGACCGTATCCGTCTCGTTGTATCTTGTATTCCCTCGTATGGTGAGATCCAGCGTTGTCGTCGCCTCATTTTCCCTATTCACAGCTGCCAATGCTTTCCGACGCGCCTGTGCAATGCTATCGGCATCACCGGATACGATAAACCACCGGTTGCCTTTTCCCACTTTTACAACGGTTTCCTCGTCAGAATCTGCTTTTGTATACTTCATTTTTGCACCAGTGTATGTACCAGAGATGTTAGTCTCAAAAGCAAAATCCAAAAGCATTCTTCGGCTAATCGTTCCCACAACACCCTTTTCCTCATATTTCTTTTTGGAATAAATCACCAACTTGCCTTTATACATCTTGATGCCATAGTTGTATTCCTGGCAGAGCTCTGTTAGGAAACTGCAGTCCGTTTGATCATTCTGTTCTACTGTTCCAACAGAAAAATCTTCCCCATCAAATACCAACTTCATCCGGTACCTGGCAGCTATTTTTTTTGCGATCTCTTTTAAGGTAGCTTTTTTCCAGGCCTTCTTTCGCTCCGTCGCACGAAAAGACGATGTTTCTGGTATGGAAGTAGCGCCTACGGTGCAGGCTAGTTCCGGTCCAGACATTCCCAAACTGTCTATGAGAAATGTACCACAGCGAAAGGTTCTTGTGGTCTCTCCGCTTTTCCAATGCTTCATGATGATACTTGCCGATATCTTATCTTTTTTCTTTGGCATCCACGACCGCATCCACCGCCAGTCGCCGTTAATCAAAGTCATCTCGATGCGGTCCGCCTCTCCATCCGCTGTCCCGGTAAAAGTAAATTTTTTTAAAAACCGTTTCATCTCACTGGCGGTGTGTCTCGCCTGATCGACGGGTATGACTTTGGACGATTTACCATTTTTGGTGTAGATCAATTTGGGGTAGGCGCGTCTCGCCCTGGCATAATCCACCGGAATCCTATCCGTGATTCTGATGGAGTATTTTAACTTTTTACCATTACTCATCCTCGTCCTCCTCCGGAAATTCATCCAGCCCATCTTCCTCGTCCTCCAGCCCTTCCCGCCACGATGGGATCTCCATCTGGGTATCATCTATCTCCGGGATCGCCACTTGAACTCCTGATGGAAAGATAACATAATCTATGAGGTGATAGTTGCACTGAATCAAGTCGCCCATGTAGTCTTCCGAGCCCATCTGTTCGAACGCGATCTTATCCCACATATCTCCCTGGGATGTGATATAGATTCCTGCCATAAAACCTCCGTTATGAAGTGACTTTTGTCAAGAGGTAAATCAAAAATAACAAACTTTTTTCTCTGACAAAACTCACATTTGTATTCAGGAGATATCTTGAAGAAGCCTTTTGGTTAA
>CAJTFB010000059.1 GCA_910575665.1 Eubacteriaceae bacterium | reverse complement strand
TTCTCGTAAACAAAAATTGAAAATAGTTTCTGTTTATCGGTGAAATCAATTCTCTTTCATATCTTGATATTTAAGATCTTTAATTTCTTTGCAATGTGTAGTTTTCAAGGTACATGATGCCTTCTATAGAGCAAAAGACATTTGATCCTTTTTAGAATCTATGCGATAATTAATCTAAATGTCTTGCAATTCACATGTTGTACATGCTCTTTACGACTACTTGACCAATTATCTAATGGAGATAAGGAGATTCGAACTCCTGACCCCCTGCTTGCAAGGCAGGTGCTCTCCCAACTGAGCTATACCCCCATAGCTGCTCCTCATGAGCAACTGGTATCTACTGGGCTTAAGTGGACTCGAACCACCGACCTCACGCTTATCAGGCGTGCGCTCTAACCGGCTGAGCTATAAGCCCATAAATCTGGCAGCCACCTGCTCTCCCATACCGTCTCCAGTATAGTACCATCGGCCGTCTAGGTCTTAACCATCGTGTTCGGGATGGGTACGGGTGTGTCCCCTAGACGCATCGCCACCAGAAAATAGTCAGTCACTTCGTGACTGCCTTCAGCTGTTTCTTGTTCTTCCCAACAGCTTCCTATCAATTTCCTTGATAGCTCAACAGCAAAACAACCCGTACTTATTCTTCCTTAGAAAGGAGGTGATCCAGCCGCACCTTCCGATACGGCTACCTTGTTACGACTTCACCCCAGTCATCGGCTCCACCTTCGACAGCTCCCTCCTTGCGGTTAGGTCACTGGCTTCGGGCATTTCCAACTCCCATGGTGTGACGGGCGGTGTGTACAAGACCCGGGAACGTATTCACCGCAGCATTCTGATCTGCGATTACTAGCGATTCCAGCTTCATGTAGTCGAGTTGCAGACTACAATCCGAACTGAGATGGCTTTTCTGTGGTTGGCTTACCCTCACGGGGTCGCTTCACTTTGTTACCACCATTGTAGCACGTGTGTAGCCCAAGTCATAAGGGGCATGATGATTTGACGTCATCCCCACCTTCCTCCGGATTGTCTCCGGCAGTCTCCCTAGAGTTCCCATCCGTATTGCTGGCTACTAAGGATAAGGGTTGCGCTCGTTGCGGGACTTAACCCAACATCTCACGACACGAGCTGACGACAACCATGCACCACCTGTCTCTGTTGTCCCGAAGGAAAGTCCCGGCTAAGGGACGGTCAACAGGATGTCAAGACTTGGTAAGGTTCTCCGCGTTGCTTCAAATTAAACCACATGCTCCACCGCTTGTGCGGGTCCCCGTCAATTCCTTTGAGTTTCATTCTTGCGAACGTACTCCCCAGGTGGAATACTTAATGCGTTGGCTGCGGCACCGAAGCCCTGTGGGCCCCGACACCTAGTATTCATCGTTTACGGCGTGGACTACCAGGGTATCTAATCCTGTTTGCTCCCCACGCTTTCGAGCCTCAGTGTCAGTTACAGTCCAGTAAGCCGCCTTCGCCACTGGTGTTCCTCCTAATATCTATGCATTTCACCGCTACACTAGGAATTCCGCTTACCTCTCCTGCACTCTAGCTGGACAGTTTCAAATGCACTCCCGGAGTTGAGCCCCGGGTTTTCACATCTGACTTGCCCTGCCACCTACGCTCCCTTTACACCCAGTAAATCCGGATAACGCTTGCCCCCTACGTATTACCGCGGCTGCTGGCACGTAGTTAGCCGGGGCTTCTTAGTCAGGTACCGTCATTATCTTCCCTGCTGATAGAGCTTTACATACCGAAATACTTCTTCACTCACGCGGCGTCGCTGCATCAGGGTTTCCCCCATTGTGCAATATTCCCCACTGCTGCCTCCCGTAGGAGTCTGGGCCGTGTCTCAGTCCCAATGTGGCCGTTCACTCTCTCAAGCCGGCTACTGATCGTCGCCTTGGTGAGCCGTTACCTCACCAACTAGCTAATCAGACGCGGGTCCATCCCATAGCGATAAATCTTTGAAGAAAAGAACATGCGCTCTCTCCTTATTATGCGGTATTAGCAGCCGTTTCCAGCTGTTGTCCCCCTCTATGGGGCAGGTTGCCCACGCGTTACTCACCCGTCCGCCACTCAGTCATTACCATCTTCCCTCCGAAAAGTTCCGTCGGTAGTGCTTCGTTCGACTTGCATGTGTTAAGCACGCCGCCAGCGTTCATCCTGAGCCAGGATCAAACTCTCAAATTGAAATGTTTGACTTGTCAAGACGTTGCTTGGCTAATCCGTTCTGTAAGCACTCCTACTTTTTTTGTACGAGTCCTTTACTGGTGTCCCCTCCCCTGTCTCCAGGGTCGGAACGTTCTTTATGAATATTCAAAAGAATATCCAGGAACTATTGAAGCTTTATAACTTCTTTTATAGTTCTGAAAATTGTTTGAATTTTCAGGGTTGTTTCACTGTTCAGTTATCAAGGTTCGTTCCCACTTTTTCTGTGGGTTTCTGCTGCGCTGTTTTTGTTCTTTACCGCGTCAGCGAATATTATATTATCAAACATATTCCATATTGTCAACACTTTTTTCAATTTTTTTTCGACTTTTTTTTGGAAAGTATTACAAATAACGTAAAATGGTTTGTTTCCCCTGTTTTTTTATACTAACTTTAAAACGAATATCACAAGCTTTTTTATTCTTCCAGGTGTATTCCTTTTAACAAACCAGCCAGTGAGGTCATAGCTTCTTCCTCATCCTTATACTCCATCACAGCTTCGTCGGAGGACATCGCATCTTCTTCTGTCTTTAATTCAGGTGCAATATCTTCTGCTTCCTTCATGCTGAGTCGAATCTTTCCGTCCTCTACAGAGAGCACCTTTACTTTTACCTTCATTCCCAGCTTTACTACTTCTTTGGGAGATTTCAGAAATTTATTACAGATCTGGGAGATGTGCACAAGTCCCGTCAGGCCATCTCCAAATTCCACAAAACAACCATAGGACTCGATTCTTGTAATCGTTCCCTCGGTAATATATCCTTTCTGAAGAGCATTTAATTTGTTTTCATGGATTTTGGCTGCCTCTTCCTTCGCTACCTCCTTGGCGGAAAGGACTAGCTTCTGCTTTTCTTCATCCACTGTGATCACGCGAACTTTTAGTGTCTGCCCCGTATATTGATCCAGCTCCCCTTCTTCTACATAGGTTAGAGCCAACTGGGATGCCGGAATGAACCCTCGAATTCCCTCCACATAGGCAACAACGCCGGATGGTACCGTATTTTTTACCCGTACCTCATAAATCCTCCGGTCTTCATAGGCATTTCTAAGAGACTCCCAGCTGTCTGCCTCTCTTGCCTGCTTGAGAGACAGAACCGTTCTCCCCTGTTCATCCTCATACAGCACAATAACACTCAATGTATCTCCCACTCTGATCTCATCCATGGCATGAAAGTCTGGATCATCGCTATATTCTGTCTGCGGGATCACTCCCTGGGAAAACGATTGGAGGTCCATCATAATTTCTTCTTCCTCTACAGATACAACAGTTCCTTTTATCCGGTCACCTTCCCGAAATTTTACAAAAGAGGCGTTGATCTCCTCTTCAAAATCTGCCATCGTCTCCATCTTTGTTTCCATTTTGTTTTCCATATCCATTTGTCTTCCTTTCTATCTGACACAATGCTGCAAATCTGAACTTTATTTTGCCCGGCGCAATCCAGCTAACTCCTCATCTCACCCAATACATCTGCCAGTCTGGCAAACTCCTGAAGTTTCAGCTTCTCTCCGCGAATACCCGCATCAAACCCTGCCCTGCTGATCGCCTCCGCTGCCTGCGCCTTGGAAAAGGGCAGCTCTGCACTGTTGGCAATCCCATTTTGCAGTGTCTTTCTCCTCTGGTTAAAGGACGCTCGGATCAACTGGAACATCAATTTTTCATCTCTTACTTCCACCGGCGTTTTCGCCAGACAGTCCAATCGGATGACGGCACTTCCCACATTCGGCCGGGGGATAAAACAATTTGGCGGAACAAGAGCAGCGATACAGGGCAGCGCATAATACTGCACTGCCAGAGAAAGAGCCCCGTAATCCTTACTTCCAGGCTCTGCCTTCATCCGGTCTGCCACCTCTTTTTGTACCATCACTGTCACGTTGGCGAGAGGAACATGGCTCTCAAAGAGCTGCATAATGATCGGAGTCGTGATGTAATAGGGTAAATTGGCAACTACTTTGATCGGTTTTCCATCGTTATAGGTTTCGGCGATCTGCTCAATATCCTGTTTTAGTATATCGCCCTGGATAATATGAGCATTCCCGTAGGGAGACAGCGTCTCTTTTAGGATAGGAATCAGATTCTTGTCAATCTCCACCGCCAATACCTGTCTGGCATGCTCACATAGATACTGTGTCAGAGTGCCAATACCCGGACCGATCTCCAGCACAAAATCCTCGGACGTAATCTGTGCTGCTTCTACGATCTTATCCAGAACATGAGGATCTATAAGAAAATTCTGTCCGAATTTCTTTTTAAAATTAAAGTTGTGTTTCTGTAGAACCTGTATCGTCTGCTGGGGACTACTAAGCTTTTCTTTTCCTGATTTTTCCATTCTTTCCTCTTTTCTCTTCGCTCAGATGATAAAGCCTTCTCGCGTTCTTTTCTGTAACCTCTATAACCTCATCTCGGTCCATCTGCTTTAAGTCAGCGATCGCCTCCACCACATAGGTCAAATTGGAGGAGTCATTTCGCTTTCCCCGGTTTGGTTCCGGAGAGAGATAGGGACAATCCGTCTCCAGCACAATATGTTCCAACGGGACCGCCTGCACCGTCTCCTTGAGTTTTCTCGCATTCTTAAAGGTCACAACTCCACCCACTCCGATAAAGAATCCCATTTTCACATATTCCTGTGCCATTTCTGGCGAATAGGAATAGCAGTGGATCACTCCGCCGCACTCCCATGCCCTAGTCCGGCGAATGATCTTCATCGTATCCTCCGCCGCCTCCCGGCTGTGATAGATCACCGGCAGTCCGGTCTCTCTCGCCAGCTCGATCTGGCGTTCAAACCATTTTTTCTGTATCTCAGGGGAAGGTTCGTTCCAATAATAATCCAGACCGATCTCGCCAAGCGCCACCACTTTTTCATCCTTACAGTGACAGCGGAGCCAGTCCATGTCTTGTTCCGACAATTCCCCTGTCTCGGTGGGATGCACGCCAATGGCAGCATACACGTTTTCATACTTTGAGGCCAAGGCAAGAGCCGCCTGGCTGGTGCAGATATCCGCCCCAACGGAAACAACCGTGCCCACCCCTTTCGAGGCGAGCCCGGTCAATAATTCTTCTCTGTCTTTATCAAATGCTTCATCGTCATAGTGACTGTGAGTATCAAAAATCATAGGAATAGCTCCTCTCCTGCCAATGCTGTGAAATGTTTGTGCTTGGCTGGCGCTAACAGATCTCCGCTCCCGCTGGCATATCTTTTTCCGGAGTCAACAGCGCAAGATTGCCATCTGCATCCTCGGCACACAACAGCATTCCCTCAGAAAGTACTCCGGCCAGCTTGGCAGGTTTGAGATTCACCAGAACCATCACCTTTTTGCCAACCATCTCTTCCACCGAATAATGTGCTTTGATCCCAGATACAATCTGCTTTATCTCGCTTCCAATACGAACTTTGGAGCACAGGAGTTTCCTTGAATTTTTAACTTCTTCACAGGAAATAATCTCACCCACCTGGAACTGCATTTTCATGAAATCATCGAAGGTAATTTCTTCTTTCTGTTCGATGTCTATAATATCTTCTGGCAGGGACAGCGGTACATTGTCCTCTGGTTTACTGTTTTTTTCATTTAATTTTTTCATAAATTCTTCTATATCAATTCGCGCAAATAGAATCTCTGGTTTCTCTGCCACCTTGGTTCCCGAAGGATAACCGCCAGCCTGAAGTTCTTCCAGCTCGCTTTTTTCAGAAGCGATCTGATTCAGAATCTTTTCGGAAGTCTCCGGCATAAAGGAATCCAAAAGTGCGGCACCCACTCGGATACCGTCCATCAGATTATAGAGCACGGCAGACAGACGCGGTTTGGTTGCTTCCTCTTTTGCAAGTACCCACGGCATCGTCTCGTCTATATATTTATTACATCTCTTAAACAACGTAAAGATTTCTGTAATGGCATCAGCCACACGCAGCCCGTCCATTTTCTCGGTGACCCTCTTTGGTGTCTCATTGATCACCGCTTTCAGGTCATCATCTACAGGCTCTGACACACCGGTATCCTCCACAACACCGCCAAAGTATTTATTAGACATGGAGATCGTTCGGTTTACAAGATTTCCCAGGGTATTGGCAAGCTCGGAATTTACCCGCTCTGCCACCAGTTCCCATGTGATCACGCCGTCATTTTCAAAGGGCATTTCATGGAGCAGAAAATATCTCACGGCATCCACACCAAACTCTTCTACCATCTCGTCCGCATAGATCACATTTCCTTTGCTTTTGCTCATCTTTCCGTCTCCCTGCAGCAGCCACGGATGCCCGAAGATCTGCTTTGGCAGAGGCAGGTCAAGAGCCATCAGCATAATGGGCCAGTAAATCGTATGGAAACGCAGAATATCTTTTCCGATCAGATGAAGATCCGCTGGCCAGAATGTATCAAACATCTCCTCACCGTTCCCGTCCACATCATATCCCAGTCCAGTTATATAGTTGCTGAGGGCATCCACCCAGACATATACGACATGATCCGGATCAAAATCTACAGGAATTCCCCATTTAAAGCTTGTTCGGGATACACACAGATCCTGCAATCCCGGCAGAAGGAAATTATTCATCATCTCATTTTTCCTGGATTCTGGCTGAATAAATTCAGGATGGGTATTGATGTGCTCGATCAGCCGGTCCTGATATTTGCTGAGCTTCAGAAAATATGCTTCCTCTTTTGCCGGCTGGCACTCCCTTCCGCAATCCGGGCACTTTCCGTCTGTGAGCTGGGATGACGTAAAAAAGGATTCACAGGGAGTACAGTACATTCCCTCATAGGTTCCTTTGTAGATGTCACCCTGATCATAGAGTTTTTTAAAAATTTTCTGTACCTGCTTTTCGTGGTCTTCGTCGGTGGTACGGATAAATTTATCATAAGATGTATTCATCAAATCCCAGTTTCTCTTTAATTCATCAGAAACCGTATCCACAAACTCTTTCGGCGTAACTCCCATATCTCCTGCCTTTAACTCCACTTTCTGTCCATGCTCATCCGAGCCTGTCTGGAACCGCACGTCATAGCCCTGGTTTCTCCTGAAACGTACAATGGCATCGGCAAGAACAATCTCGTAGACATTGCCGATGTGGGGCTTGCCGGATGTATATGCAATGGCGGTCGTCAGATAATAAGGTTTCTTTGCCATGATTTTCATTTCCTCCGTTCTTTTTTCGATTACCCCTTATTTTAGTGGGAAACGAAAGAATTGTCAACATATCCCGGACAAAATAACCAAAATATCATTGTACTTTCCACGTATTTTTGATACAATGCAATATATAAATATAGAAAGGAGGCAGCATGAATCAGGATATTAATTTTTGTGTATGCTTTCCGCATGTCCCGAGTTTTGCAAAAACTCGCTAATAAGTTCGGTAGAACTTATTTTATCCCGATCATGCGACGTAGCCATGAAAAAGAAACTACATAGGGCTTCGGCAGTCGTTTTATCTCTTGCCCTGCTGGCCTCAGCGTTTACCATCGCACCAAATGCTGACGCTGCGCCAAAGACAAAGAAGATCACTTTAAGCGCCAAGAAAAAAACGTTAACTGCCGGAAGCAAATTTAAACTGAAGGTAAAAAAAGTTAAACCAGCAAAAGCAAACAAAAAGGTAACCTGGAAAACAAGCAAAAAGACCATTGCTACCGTAAGCAAGACCGGCGTTGTAACCGCAAAAAAAGCTGGTACTGCCAAGATCACCGCGACATCTAAAAGCAATAAAAAGGTAAAAGCGGTATGTACGATCACGGTGAAAGCTGCTAAAAAGCCGGCACCTCCAGCTGTCACACCGACTCCGACCAATGCACCGACGGCCACTCCGGGACCTACGGGACCGGCGCCCTCCAAAGAGCCTGAAGGACCAACTCCTACCCCGGCTCCGACACCGACGATCACACTTCCAGAGGATGCTCTGAAAGATTACGCGGATTTTAATGTAGGAACTGTAGTAAACTATGACAAAACTAAGGATGTAAACTTCTCCTATCTGGCAGAACAGCAGTTTGACATCGTATCCTTTGAAAATGAGATGAAGGGATATTCTCTATTGGATACAGAGGCTTCCAAAGCAGGAGACGGTACTCCCGTCTGCCGATTCGAGAAAGCGGATGAAATGGTGGAATGGGCGATCTCACACGGTCTTAAAATCCGGGGCCATGTTCTGATCTGGGAGCATAGTATGGCAAATTCTTTCTTCCATATTGATTATGATGAAGATAAGGGGCTGGTAGACAAAGAGACTCTGTTAAAACGTATGCAGAGTTACTCCATGCAGGTTATCACCCACTTTGAGACCAAGTATCCAGGAACCGTGATCGCATGGGATGTTATCAACGAGGCCATTGACCAACAGGCATCTAAGGAGGACCCAACCACTGGTCTCCGCCTCTATACCTCAGGTAACTTCTACAAGATTATTGGTGGAGATTATATCAAATACGCATTCCAGTATGCAAAAGAGGCCGTAAAGGCTACGGGCGCAGATATCAAACTGTTTTACAATGATTTCAACTGCTTCCAGAATCCTAAAACCGGTTATATTGTAAAACTGATCAAGTACTTAAATGAAGATCCTGAGAATCCTCTTCTCGACTGCATGGGAATGGAGGGTTATGTCCTTACTTACTGGCCAAATGCCTCCGATGTAAAAAATGCCATGACACAGTTTGCTAAATGCGGTGTTCCAGTGGGTATCAATGAGCTGACTGTACGCTTAAACCAGAAAGAATCGGCAAATAAAAAAGAAGTTACAGAGAAGGATATCACTGCTCATGCACAAAAATACAAAGATATTTTCACCGCTTACTGTGACTTCGCAGCTGAAAATCCTGGCATGCTCACAAATGTAAGTATCTGGGGACTGCTGGATCGTCCAGACCTGGAAGCTGAATTTGAAAAACCAGAAAATGAACGTCACTATGATTACAATATTTACGGAACACATTCTGGACTCTTCAAAGCAGATTTTGAAGCAAAAGAGGCATTTTTCAATGTCATCGATGTATTAAAAGAATACTACTAATCGAAAATGATCTTAAAAAGCCCTTTCCGGTATAAGGTGAAATAATCACCTGCCCGGAAGGGCTTTTTTCTATTCTGGCTTAGCTTGGCAGAGGCAGGGTTCAAATTGGCGCCGTCGAGCTAGCTTGTTGAAACCGTGCAATCTCTTCTTTATAAGGCGCGGTTGATTTTTTATCCTCCGGGTTCTCTTTGATCCAGGGGGTCTCCAAGATCTTGGGAACATTTTTGAACCGTTCATCTGAGACAAAACCCAGCAGGGTCTCAAATCCTATATGCCCCTTTCCCACATTTTCATGCCGGTCCTTGTGGGCGCCGAGAGGGTTTTTGCTGTCGTTGATGTGAATCGCGGCGATCTGATCCAAACCCAGCACTTCATCAAAGTGTGCCAGCACTCCCTCATAATCCTTTACGATATCGTAACCCGCGTCGTGGATATGACAGGTATCTAAGCATACCCGCAGATGTTCAGGATAGCGTACACCGTCATAGACCGCTTTTAATTCTTCAAACGTCCTGCCGATCTCACTTCCTTTTCCCGCCATCGTCTCCAGTGCAATATGAACAGGCATATCCTTCGACATCACCTGATCTAATCCTTCGATGATGCGTGCGATGCCAGCCTCTTCCCCGGCTCCCACATGAGCCCCGGGATGAAGCACCAGAATCCCGGCTCCCATCGCCGCCGTCCTCTCTAACTCGATGCCCAGAAATTCCACAGCAATCTCAAAGGTCTCCGGTTTTACTGTATTGGCTAAGTTAATGATATAAGGTGCATGTACGATAAAGTTCTGTATACCATTTTCTTCCATGCACTGCCTCGCCTCTTCAATCCTTAGTTCTTCCAGCTTTTTACGTCTCGTATTCTGTGGTGCTCCGGTATAGACCATAAAGGTATTCGCACCGTATGAGAGCGCTTCCTTCACAGAACCGAGCATCATTTCTTTTCCGCTCATCCCTACATGGGATCCCAGTAAATACATCGTTATCCTCCATTCCTTGTGTCTAATTCTGCCATCTTACCTGCTGTCCCTTTATCGCTGGATAAAGGAGCACCCGGTTCCCCCGAAGGTTTTCCCGGTTCATATTGACGGCAGAGATCTGATTGTTTTCATAGGTTGTATAGTAATATATTCCTTTGTCTACATTACAGCAGGAGCTATAGATCGTAATCTCATCCGCTCCATCCCCCATCCGCACACATCCCCGCTGAATCGCCACAGAATTCAGGATGTGAAAAAACTGACTGATGCTCTCTGACTCGGTATCTCCAGAGACGGCATTGCAGCTGGTAAACGCCGCCCTGACAAACCGAGAGATAGAAGTAAGGTCTCCGGGAAGTCCGAAGGTCCCCATTCCCCGGCTGTAACAGTCCAGTTTCAAACGCTGCGAAAAGGTATCCTTGGGCCCCTCACAGGACAATCCCATATATTGGTTCAGGTTGAACAGCTGAAAATCAAAGGCGGGATCGTTGGTCAGAACCCCCACCGGATTGTCATATACTTTCAAGCCTTCCTTCAATGGTTCCACCACGATGGTGCTCTCTCTGTCCGAAAACATCCAGTGCATCGGCGAAAGAGGGAGACTTTCGTTAAATCGGATGTCGGCTATGTTGATTGTCTTCAACTTTTCCTTTACTTCCGCAATGTCGGAGCATTGTCCCAGAATCCATGCCACAAATTCATAGGGCGCGATGTTATCCTTTCCCGGCACTTCCGGCATATAAGTTGCATTTCCTGCGAACAAAAGTCCCGCCACACTCAGCCCTTTCTCATTGGTCGCATCATAATATAAAGGATAGCCGTCGGTAAAGTTTCCCATTCCGATCATCGCATAGTGGGTCTTCATATCCGGTACATTGCGAAAGGGCAGGGGAACATTTCTCGGTGTCACCATAACCGTTTCTCCATAGGATAATTCATAATCCATATTTCTTCCAAAATAATGATCTTTCGTTTTATAGGTAATTGCAGTACACATCTCTACCTCCATCCGCCAATACTATTCGGCATTAAAATATTCTTTTACAAACATTTCCAGCGCCACCTGGTCTCGGACCGCCATCAGCTCACGGGCGGAGTGCATGGCGAGAACCGGCACTCCCATATCCACCATTTTCATCGGCAGATATCTGGAGGCAACCGCTCCCAGCGTGCCCCCCTGGGACACATCGGAACGTCCCGCATATTTTTGATAGGGAATATCCGCATTTTCCATCAACATCATAACAGTTCCGATGGCACCGCTGTCCGTCACGTAATTCTGAGAAGCGGAACGCTTGATCACCAAGCCTCCTCCCAGGGGATTCTCATTGGTTGGATCAGATTTTTCCGGTTTATTTGGATGGAAGCCATGGGCCACATCCAGAGAGAGTCCAAATCCGTTTATAAGCGCCGTATGTGCCACTGCCTGCGACACACCGAGGGACGCATATATTTTCTCAAGGACCATGGATAAAAGTACAGAGTCCGCCCCCTGTTTTGTCCGGCTTCCAATCTCTTCGTTGTCAAATAAAACAATTCCGTTGATTCCCTTTCGTCTTCTGTTCTGACAGATCCCCTGCAGACACGCCTCCACAGACGTGATATTATCCAGTCGCGGAGCGGAGATCAATTCTTCCTGAAGCCCAAGGACATCCCCGGCATCACAGTTGTACAGATATACCTCGTAATCCAGGATCTCGGAGACGGACACTCCCAGCTTTCGCGCCAGCAGCATCGTGAAAAATCCGTCTTCAACCTCTTCACCTAGCAGTCCTGCTAATGGAGCCATATCGGTCTGCCGGTTTAGCTCGGTTCCCTTATTGACGTCCCGATTCAAATGTACCGCCAGATTCGGAATCGTAAACAAAGGTTTTTTCATATCGAAAATCCGTATTTCCGGCTGAAAGGAATGTTCCGATTTGATAACCACCTTTCCCGCTGCGGAGAGGGGGCGATCAAGCCAGGTATTGAGAATCGGCCCTCCATATATTTCTACATTTAATTTTCCATAACCGTGAGATCTGATCTCTGGTCTGCTCTTTACATAGAGACATGGGTGATCGGTGTGGGCTGCCGCCAATCGAAACATCTGCTCCGATTCTGCTGCCTGCCTGGGCTCAAACTGACTCCCCACAGCAAAAGCGTATACCGTAGATGCATTTACATTGACAAAATATCTGCCTCCAGGGCTCACCTGCCATTCGGTATCATGAAGATAAAGCTCCTCAAAACCATTCTCTTCCAGTGTTTTTACGGCACTGTCAGCAGCTGTAAAACTACATGTACTGACAGATAACCGGTTTAAAAGCCGGTCCGCTGTTTCGACACATTCTCTGTTTTGCTTTGTATTCATTTATCATCGTTCCTCTCTTTAAAGGATACTCATATTATATCGCATTATGCAAAAAATACAAACAGAAGACGATCATCAAAAAATTTTTTATGTTTCTGTGTATAAAAAAAGAAGAGAGGTCAATACTGTACTTATACAAATGATAAAGTAAAATACTTATCCTCCCCCTTATAAGCCGCAAAAGCGGCAAACCCCAGCCCCGATGGCAAAGGCGTCACCGGGGCTGGGGTTTTTTGACTCAAACCTTATTCATTCTCTTTCGCCATCTTCCTCCAGTTAACATATCCATAAGTGGAGTTAAGCAGATACGCGCTCCACATCACAAGCAGAGTTACCGCGCTCATATCACCTTTGATCAGTACAAGCAGCCACAGCACCACAGATACAACATTTACAACCACCCACATAACCCACTGTTCTGAATAACGGGCAACCATTAAGATGGAAGCGATCATGCTCAGCACCGTAGATGTTGCATCTACCAGGGCAAATTCTCCTCCCAGAAGATTTAAGATTCCACAGTATGCTGCCACTGCGGCAATAGAACCTACAATCAGAATCACCCAGCCCTTCGCTGTCAGGTTCCGGGCTTTTACTTCTGCATGATCCGATGCCATGTTCTTCTTCCAGCTGAAGAATCCAATGATAATAATCGGCACCATAATAATATTGTACATTACTTCCCCATAGATATGCTGTTCAAAACAGATGTATGCGTAGGTAACCGCCTGCACCAGCCCAAAGGCATAATTCAATATCTTACCTTTTGCACAAAGCACAACGCTGATAATTCCTGCAAGTCCGCTTAAAAGTGCCAGGAGGCTGTCTCCCCAGACCAGTGATAATACTACCATCGTCACAGCCGACAGTACCAGCCAGCATTTTTCAAACATTGTCCAATCCGAAAAAAATGTCTTTATTTTATTCATATTACCAATCTCCTCTCTTAAATTCTTCTTCCGTCAGTGTCGGTCCCTGCACGCCCACAACCATAGCTGAGACCTGATTTGCCAATGCGACTGCTTCCCGGCAGTCTTTTCCTTTGCTTCTCAAAGCGATGAACGCTCCGATATGAGTATCCCCCGCTCCGATTGTGTCCACAACCTGTGCCTTTTGTGACGGTATCAATTCTCCCACACCACTTTGATACAGATAGCAGCCTTTTTCACCAAGTGTAATAATTACTGCATTTCCACATTTCCCAAAAAGCTGTTCTGCTGCGTTTTCATAATTCTCTTCCCCAGTAAATTGTAGCGCTTCCCCTTCATTTAGATGCAATACTGGATGCAGTTTTAAAATTCTCTCATGCCTTTCCTTTTTAATCTGACAGATTCTTGGTCCTGGTGCATAGTAAACATGCAGATGTTTGTTTTCCTCCAGAAACTCAATGATTGCTTCTCCGCCATCCCCTTCGATTTCATATCCACAGACGTATACGGAATCGTATTCTTTGGGATCTACCTGGGCAAACCATTCCTTTTCAAATCTGCATTCGATCCCTGGAAGTGTCAGAAATGTACGCTCACCGTCCGCCTCCACCATGCAAAGACAATACCCGTTGTCCCGCAGCTTGGAATGTATGGGACTCTCATGCCCTGTCTGCTCTAATTTCTTACGGATAATGTCAGCATAGATCCCGGTACCCACCGGCGCAAACAAGGTATATGGTACCTGAAAATGTTTTTGTATGTCTGCCACATTATAGGCACACCCACCAACCGTCATATCCTGAGATTTGGCATAAACATCTTCTCCCGTCCTCGGCAACCGTTCCATCTGCATAACAATATCCAGCATCGCCGCACCGATAATAAGGTTTTTCTTCATTATACCTTCCCTCTCTTTCCTAAAATTGCATAGGCGTATGGTTCCATCTCTATGTGATTGGCTCTCCGGATCAGTTCGATGTCCTCTGGCGGTATGCCCTGTATTCCCGACGCTCCGCCGCAGACTGAAACTGCCATCGCTCCGATCGTATCGGTATCTCCGCCCAGATTTGCACAGAGCAGAGCACATCGGTGTACATCAAAGGACGCATAGTATGCAATCGCTATGGCACAGGGCACAGAATCCACTGTGTTCACCCCTGCCCCCATCATATTATAGAGTTCCTCCAGAAAATGTTCTTCCTCTGATTCATACTTTTTCGCCAGTTCCACCCCATATCTTATTCTTGTTCCTAGAGAGGCTGACACCGTACTCGCTCCGAGAGACATCGCATACTCTTCTACAGAAAGAACATCTTCAATCATTTCATCCCGATTCTCTTTCTCTATCGCCGAAGCCACAGCCATGGCAACCATGCTGGCTCCTGCAATCGTGATATCACTGCTGTGGGTGATATTGGAAACAACCTTCACATAATCACAGAGCTGCTGTTTCTGATCCGGATAAAACAATGCGCCAACTGGGGCAATACGCATTGCCGCCCCGTTGGATAATGCCTGCTCTGAATACTGGCGTGCATTTTTCCCCTGTTCAAACAGTTCCAGAGTTACTTTGGAAGTCGGGCCCAGGATATTATTTTCAAAAGCATTTTCCTTTTTTGCCCACTCCAGAATATGTCTTGCTATGTTTGTGGCATCTGGAACAAAATCTGTCTCCATCAGGCTGTCCAGTATCGTCAGCGCCTGTGATGTGTCATCTGTAAAATTTCCTCGCTTATATTGATAAGAAATTTCATTTTCCAGATCGCCATCCAGGAAGTCCTCGATTTTTCCATACTTTTCAACCAATCTCTTCCGGCTCCACAATTCCGCCGGCATCCCCATGGCATCCCCAATTGCCATACCATATAGTACACCAAGTATCTTATCCTTTATCATACCATTCTCCTTTCTTGTTATTATATCTTACTTACTTATTATAATAAGTTATACATATTGTTATGTCAATTGTGATAATTCATAAAAAACACTTTATCATTTTAGTTATATTCACTAAATACATTTACTTTTAGTTCCCAATATATTATAATAAGTTAATGTGAAACGGAGGTCTGTGTATGGAAAAACAACCCAAATACGAATACATAAAAAACGCTTTAATTGAAGCAATCCACTCTGGAAAATACTCTCCCGGCAGCGAACTTCCAAGCGAAAATGAACTCACAGAACAATATAACGTGAGCCGGATTACGGTCCGCAGAGCGATTGATGAACTCTACCGTACCGGATATATTGAAAAAAAGCAGGGAAAACGCGGATATGTCAGGGAAACTGCCAAGGAGCAGGAACTGACGACGATTTCAAGCTATACGGAGGAAATTCAACGCCAGGGAATGACACCTTCTAGAAAAGTACTTTCTTCCGGCCTTCGTCTCTGCAGCCCCGAAGAGAAAGAAGTGTTAAAGCTGGACAAAGCAGATGCGATCTTTTATCTGGAACGTATTATCTATGCAGATCAGAAACCGCTCTGCTATACTTCGACGGTTCTTCCCTATAAATATTTTCGTGATATAGAGAGTTATGATTTTTCCGAAAATTCTCTTTACAATATCATAGAACAGCAATACCATCTCAGGATCACAGATTCCATCCTGAAGCTGAAAGCGATTCCAGCCAAAGATGATGTCGCCACATTCCTGGACGTGGCAAGAGATGTTCCACTGCTCTATTCTTCTGCTGTGACGTATGGTGATTATCAGGGAGATATTCTTCCAATTGAATCCTTCCAGACTTATTATCTGACGGACCGCTTTGAGTATACATTAGCCCAGAAACGTTAATCGTGTTTGAAAACAGAAATCTCCCGTAGAAAACCAGATGATAAATACACTGGATTCTACAGGAGATTCCTGTTTTTGGATGAAGGGGGCAATATCGGTAAAACCGACAGCCCCCTGTTTTTTTGCAATGAATAGATAGATTACAACAGCGTTTCTTCCCATTCCTTCTCACGGAAACCGACGAGCACAGCATCCTCTGTGACCACGAGAGGGCGTTTCACCAACATACCGTCAGTAGCCAAAAGTTCGTACTGTTCTTCATCACTCATGGCTGGTAATTTTTCCTTTAAATTCATTTCCCTGTACAGCATTCCACTCGTATTGAAGAATCGTTTCAAAGGAAGTCCACTTTTTGCCTGCCATTCCTTCAGCTCCGCTGCCGTAGGATTTTCTTCTTTGATCGGACGGTCCGTATAGGAAAGCCCATGCTCCTCCAGCCATTTTTTCGCCTTTTTACACGTACTGCATTTTTCATATTGGATAAATAGCATTTGATTCCCCTCCTAAATTTCTTTTCATCTGTTTTTGAATGCGCTTATTATACTATTTCGCCGTTCGGGTGTCAACTGGTTCCTTCATTGACACCAATTTGAATCCACTATTCGCCTGTGATAATTGTTAGCTGATAAAACATTTCTTACTTATGAATGACTTTCCTCATGCCAGCACCACAAAATTCATGTGGGATTATTTTAAACCCAATTTTCTCATAAAAAGTTTCTTTTCCCTTTTCTGCAATCAACTGTATACTCGAACGCCCGCCAATTGGTGTAGCTTTATCAACATAGTGAATCAGCATATTGACAATTTTATTCCCAATACCCTGTTTCTGATAATTCGGCTGTACCACAATATCAACTATCATAAAGTATGTTCCGTCACCAATCAATCTTCCCATACCAATGGTTTGGTTTTCGTCAACAGCTATTACCGTATATAAACTGTGATCAAGAGATTTTTGTGTCTGCTCTTTTGAAAAAAGTAACCACCCAACACTTTCCCTCAACTTACAATAATCCTCATATTGTAACATATTTTCTATGTATTGCATAGATCTCTCCTCTTCCTATATTCCAATATCTATAGTTTACCATACATCACAAAATTCCTCCACCCCTAGATATAAAAAACCTCCAAACTTACATCAATTTGGAGGTATACACAAGCTTTTAAATTGTGTGAAAAACTGGGTAGTTGTGATGACTTACACAAGAACATTGACCCTATTTTCCTGCAGGCCATCCTTTTCCTTTTCTTCTTCCTGTTTCTCTTCCCTTGTCATTTTGTTTTCCATGGTCTCATCCTCTGCCTCGCTCACCTTTTCCATTGTCTCTCCCAGGATCTGAACCTGGGAAGCCACAGCATTCTCCGCAGATTTCTCCAATTTTGCCAGCGCCTCATTTTTTGCCGATGTATCTTTTCCAAGTCTGGCGTCCTGCTTGATCTCGGATTTTAATACCCTGGCTTTTCCTTTCAGATCCGTCGCCACGCCTTTCTGCACCCTGGCCTGGTCCATGGCATGATCGGCAGAGAGCAAAGCTCCCATCCCTGCCTGGGAAAATCCTGGGCTGCTGGAACCTTCCTTTTTACTGGCATTCTTTAAGTCCGTAGCAGAAGTCTCTTTCTTTTTCTGCTTTTTCTTCCTCTGTTCGATCTGATGCTGGCGAAGCTGGTTATTCAGATCATTGATCTGCTTCTGGATCTCCTGGCGCTTCTTCATCTTTTCCTCAGGACTCATATCCTCTCTGGAAGAAAGATCCTGAAGTTTCTTCTGTGCACTGGCGATCTGATTCTGGATCCCTTTGCTAAAAGAATCCATTTTGGCTCCCGCTATGGAATTATTGTTTCTTTCCTGGTGATTGGTATAATTGCTGTTAATATTCATTTTCTCTTTCCTCCTATCTATTGGATACTGGATATTTCGGATGAACCATCACCAGAATAAAGGGATTTGTTGTGAGACAGGTTTTTTCTGTTGTAAACCTGATCTTCCTTCTTTCAACGCGCTCGAATGTAACACGACCTTCCCGTTTTGTAAACGAGTTTCACATTTTGAAAGCGACCTTCAAATTTTGTACCCGAAATTCCACTTTTGTAGCAACTTTCCCGTTTTTTTCTGCGGTTCTGTGGTATAATGGTCCCACAGCAGGATAAAAATGCG
>CAJTFB010000058.1 GCA_910575665.1 Eubacteriaceae bacterium | reverse complement strand
GTTGGGATTGGGTTTTCCCATTCTGGTGAAGGGAGACGAGGGATTTTTTGAAATCTTCGTCATATTTGTTGTAGTTGTTTGTAGCCATGAAAAGCCTCCTTTTTTGTGTGTAGTTTATTGTAGCATATGGTGCATATCTGTGTCTACTTTTATAGTATAGCTCCACTGTCACTCAAAGGGCAGATTACCCATGAAATGGAGATCAGCACCGATGCCTTTGGAAACATTACCCGTATTAACAACAAAATAGGGAGTATGGGAAATGAACTGTCGGAGGCGGAGAGGAAACTGGCGAATGTGAAACATCAGTTGGAAACGGCGAAATCGGAAGTACAGAAACCGTTTGCACAGGAGGCAGAGCTGGCAGAAAAACTGGATCGTCTTAATGCTTTAAATGCCTTGCTTAATATGGATGAAAAGGGCGATGAGGCGGTCAGCATGGACGAGGAAGAAACGCCGGAAGAAGAAAATGTGAATGATATTCATGTGGGAAGAAATGTGGTGGAGCAGGCGGAAGAGAGCGCTGCGGTGGGAAATATGGAGACGGGGGAGGAAATTGTAGGAGAACAGATAGAGGAAAGTACAGTATCTGAAACTATGGACAGTGAGGAAACAATGGATACTGAAGAAATACCGGGAGAATGGACAACACAGATATCTGGCGAAGTAAAAATCCAACCGCTGAATGAGTGGATGATGGATTATATGCTGCCTGACTTCATGGAGGAACACAGAGTGGGAGAAGAACAGGCAAAGGAACTGCTTGCGGATGCCGTTTCGGAGAACTGCGGGGATATCTTCTGTGTAGCAGACGGACAGGGTATCAGTGGGGAGGAATGTGTCGGAAACCCGGCTATATTAAAGCAGATATCGGACTATGTAGGCGGTAATTATTTTGCGGTACAGTCCTCGGTGCGTAATCTTCTCATTGTTCCCAAAAAGGAGGGAGACTTCAAAGAGGAATTTTATAAGGCAGCACAGGAGGTCAGCCAGTCTGTGAAAATACCAGGAGAAAAGTTATCAGAGAAAATTTATTTTTATAATGCGGGACTGCAAAAAGCAATCCGTTACCTTTCCCCGCTGGATGACAGCCACGAACTGGCTGCCGTGGGAGAAAAAGAATACGAATATGGAGGTCGGGCGAATGGAACAGAGAAGAAAAATATTTCAAGAACCTATTGAGGGGAGCGGGATGCCGGAGGGAGACAAGGGAAATGTTGTAGAGATCCATTCTGCGGAAGAATTAACGGAGCTGTTACAGCAGACGGCAGAGGATGGAACGGTAGTTTCGGTTACGGTGGAGGTGGACGGTCATGAGTGAGGAATTAAAGAAAGTGGAAGTCCGTCTGAAACTGACGGAAGGAAACGGATTATATAGCAGCGAATCCATTGACCGGGCAGAGACGGCGGTGCGTGTCATGGCAGAGGCGATGGCGGGGTTAGATCGGGAAGAAGTCTGTGTGGTAAATATGGACGGCAAAGGGCACCCCATCAATTTTAATGTGGTCAGCATTGGGAGCTTGAACAGTAGCATAATTCCGATGGGGAATGTTTTTAAGACGGCAATCCTTTCTAATGCTGCCAGTATTATTCTCATGCACAACCACCCGTCCTCGGATGTCAGCATGAGCAGACAGGATGAGAATGTGACAAAGCAGCTTATGTATGCAGGGCAGATCATGGGCATAACCGTTCTTGACCATATCATTGTGGGGGGAATGACAGGGGAGTGTTACAGTCTGCGTACCCATTATCCGGAATTATTTGAGCCGGACTATTACGAGAAAAGACTGCAATCTGTCCATGATGCCGGGGCTGCATGGTTGGAAAACGAGGTCAGGGAGAACCATCTTTTGTATCAGGAAGGACAGCAGGTACAATATGGCATTTATCAGATTACAAAGGGAAGTCCGGGGGAGAAATATCTGTTTTTTGGAACGGAATTTATCAATAAACATGGTCTGGAAGTGTCCGGACAGGATTACAGTCTTATCTATTCCGGTACGGCAGAGCCGGGGGAAACATTGGATTCCCTGTATGAAAAATTCAATCTGTTCCGTCCGGAGGATTTTACTGGACATTCGCTGTCTGTCAGTGATGTGATTGTCTGGAATGATGGGAAAGAGAAAAAGGCATATTATGTGGATTCCTATGGTTTCAAAGAACTGCCGGATTTTGTGAGGCAGAGGGAACAGGAAATACCACCAGACGATTTAATTGAAGAAAGTACATTTTTAGAGACTGGAAAGCAGCCAGAACAGGAAGAAAATGAAGTGCCGGAAAAGGATAAAAAGTCAAAGAAAAAGACGAGGGCAGAGGCAGTAAAGGAGATTACGGAAAAGCTGGAACATGGTTTAGAGGAACTGTTTGATAGTGAAAAATTCAAGGAATACCTTGATACCATGTCAAAATTTTATCGCTATAGTTTCAATAATTCTCTCTTGATTGCCATGCAGAAACCGGATGCGACGCTGGTAGCCAGTTATCGCTCCTGGCAGAAAAATTTCAACCGGAATGTCAATAAAGGCGAAAAGGGAATACGCATACTGGCTCCGGCACCATATAAGATTAAAGAGGAACGGGAGGTAATCAATCCCCTGTCGGGATTGCCACTATTGGATGAAAAGGGAGATGTGCAGACGGAGGAGGTGGAGGTGTCGCTGACCGGGTTCAAGGTGGCATATGTTTTTGATGTGTCGCAGACCAGTGGAGAGCCTCTGCCGGAGATTAGTGCAGAAGAATTATTACAGTCTGTAGATGATTACCAGATCTTTATGGAGGCATTACGGAATGTTGCACCCGTTCCGCTTGAGATGCAGGAAGTGGACGGAGGGGCAAAGGGATATTTCAGCCCTGTGCAACAGAAAATTGTCATACAGTCCGGAATGAGTGAGAGCCAGACGGTAAAAACAGCCATACATGAGATTGCCCACAGTCTGCTGCATGATACAGATCATGCAAGAATGGAGGGAGTGGATGCCACGGAGAAAAAAGACAGGAATACAAAAGAAGTGGAGGCAGAGGCGGTAGCCTATACTGTATGCCAGCACTTTAGGATTGATACATCAGATTATAGTTTCGGTTATGTAGCCGGATGGTCGTCCGGCAGGGAAATGACGGAACTGAAAAAATCAATGGAGACGATACAAAAGACTGCTGCGGAGCTGATTGAGAAGATTGAGGAAAACATACAGGAGATACGGAAAGAGCGTGATGTGTCACCGGAAATGGCACAGAAAACGGGAGAGAGGATGCGGGAAACGCTTGGAACGTATGAGACGGATCGGAAGCAGATAGAAACTTTTAAGGCAGAAACAGAAAAGTATTTTCATAACATTGACGGCATGAATGCCAGTGAGATTGAGCAGACAGCAAGGGAATATATTGTTCAGAAACTATCAGAATGGGGTGTTGATGCGGAACTATTGGAACTGTCTGTTATCGGGAGCCGTTGCCGTGGCATAGAGCATGACGGTTCTGATTTGGACATTGTGGCAGAATACCGTGGAGACATAAGAGAAGATGATTTGTTTGGTATATTACATGAGGATGGTCTGCAGATTGGCGGGATAGAGGTAGACATCAATCCAATCAAAGAGGCAAAGACAGGAACACTTGCGTCCTATCTGACAAAGGCACAGGAATATATGGACAGGGAACTTGCCTTTTCGATTGCTGACCGATACATCCTGATCCATGAAACGGATGGGGGATATGATTACAGTATTTTGGGTGAAGATTACCGGGAGATAGACGGTGGTGTTTATGATGATTCCAATGTTACGATCCATGAGGCTCTGCAGGGGATTGTGGAGGGTTTGAAACAAAATCCGGATACCAATGGAACGAAAGGACGCATTACGGAGGATAGCAAACTGGTTCCGGTAAATTATGGGGAACTGGAAGAAAAGATGGAGAGTGCGGAGCGCATAGAGACTGTAAATGCACCAGAGCCGGAAGTGACTTTTACCGTGGCTGAGTGTGGGGAGTTTCCAACGCTAGGGAATTGTTATGAGGGGATAAAGACAGCAGATGAGGCGGTAGAAATCTGGCAGAGAGTGCAGAGCAGGAATTTGAATACCGTACCGGGACTTGGTATCCATGTCCATATACCGGGACAGGAAAATTATATGGACGGGCAGATTGATTTGGTTTCCGGAAAAACGATTGATGTGAGCATTTTGGAATATATTCCATCCATGAGGAAAGAGCCTCGTGTCATGGAAAAGGTGGCGGAACTGATTCGTCGGCTGCCGGATTATGAAATCATAGGGGATATTCAACCGGAACTGTCTTTATGGTTTGATGTGCCAGATGGCATGGTAACTGTGTCGGATATGAAGGAATATGGCTACCTGTGGGACAGGATGCTGCCGATGGGGAAAGAAAAGGCATTGGAGTTGTATCAAAAAGGGCTTATGGTACAGAAGTTATATCCGAATGATACGGAGACTTATGTTCAGGGAGTGGAAGATCTGCAAGGGCATGATGGGATGTTTGGCGTGGAGAAAAGGGATTGGGAGGAATGGCGTAGGGGGAAAGGGATATCGGAACAAGAGAGTAGATATAGGAAAAAAGTGAGATAGTGCTTTATAAATATGTCAAAGTATAGTATTATAATTATAAAAAAATCCTAAAAGGCTAGTAGCTAATAAAAAAAGAGGAGTAATAATTAAATATGGATAATCTTGGCTATAATTTAAAGTTATTTGATGATGCAAAACAATTAGTAATGGATAAAATAGGAAAATTAGAATATCCGTCTAATCATCCTTTTCTACAATATCCTATTACACCTGAGTCAAGAATTATTGATACTTTTGCGTTGCTTCAGATGAGTTTGGGTAATGAATCTAAAATTATTGATGATTTGCTTAAAAAATGTAAATCTATTGAAAAAGGAAGGTTTAACTACTATCGATATATAGAAAATGTTGATGAATTGTTATTGCTGTTTTATGTATATTATAGGATTGTAAATAATAATATAAAGTCGCAGTTAATTTATGAACCTGTAGGTTTAATGGATAACAAGAAGAAATTGGAATATTCTTTTCTGTTATACGAAGAAGATTGTTTGCTTAACTTTGAAGTTAAGACAATGATATGTGATCCATTTTATAAGGAGAAAGGGTTGACTACAAAAGATGGGACTATTCTTATAAAAAAATTTGTCAATGATGTAGGGGGGATTGAAGAAGTAAAAAAACAATTTCCGAAAGCGATTGAACTTTCACATAGTGCGTACTACAGTCCATTTAAAAAGAATATCATGAAGATTATTGAAAAGTATGAGGGAAGAAAACAAATTGACTGTAAAATGATTAACATAGGCTTTGTTTGTATTAATTTTTCGACTTCCTTAGAAGAATTTTATACATGCTTATATCATAAGGAAAAAGGATTTTTCAAATCATTACAGTGGGGAAACCTAGATGCCCTGATACTTTTTACCCTAGATGCAAAAAATGATATTGCACTTAAGAATATATACCAAATGGGATACATAAAAACAGTGTTATTGACGGATAATCTTGCTGTTAGATATTATTTTGAAAAATTAGAGTTGGATAATTATATTTCAATAGGGAAGAAAGTTGCAAGGGATGTTTATGAGATTGCTCAAAAGAATTATGGTGTATATCAGATTTTTAATAGAGAAGGTTTCTTAAATATTATACCTTATGATGCGAAAGAGATGGATATTGAAGATTATCTCTCTTATTTGAAGGGGAAGAAAGTTAGATATGATGTTCATGAAGAGTAGTTCGTCATTAAGACTTGCTTTACGTGATTGGAAAGATTATAGGTTGACGTGTATGTGAATATGAGATACAATTATATTGTAGGTAGAGCCTTTATTCATATTGAATTTATTTATTGGGTGTTTTTCTTTTAAATACACGAAAAAACTGAAAAATAGTAATGAGATTATGATTTCATTTGATGGAGGTAGAATAATGAATTTAAAAGATGTTTTGGCATTAAATCTGGTGGAATTAACGGGTATCTTTGGAGTGTGTTTCAGATGCTAATAAATAAGTTAATATGTAGAATAGAGGATTTGATACCCAAGGGTTCGAATCCCTTACACTCCATTTTTTAGAAAAAAGCTTTCAGTATTGAAATTATTATTCGATACTGAAAGTATAAGTTTTTTTAAGAAATTTAGTAAGTATATATTTTTATTGCAAAAAAAGGACTGTCAGCCGATAGTCCTTTTTTGATACAAAAAATTCAACCACAAGGAGGGTAATTATGTTTAAGGACAACACTTACAAAACACAGACAGAAAGGATTTATAAAGTGCCACTTTGTATTCAGGATACGATACCGATTTACCGTATTTCGCAAGGTGGCATTTTTGAACTGGAAAACCCCAATAAGTCATTGGGCTCGAAGAAAGGAATACATCTGTTTGACCGGATGTATCTCTTTGAGGACATTAACTTTTCCACGCAGGACGAAGATGAAAAGGAGACTACCGGGGCGAAGTTTGAAACGCTGTTACGTTCCATGAATGTCAGTTACAAGATTATTGTGTCAAACCATTATGCGGACAATGACCGTCTGAGGGAGGCAATTTTGCATAAGGCAGTCAGCAAGGAAATGGAGCCGTTGGCACAGGAGTATCACAAGCTGCTGGAGGAACGGCTTGCGGAGGGGCGCAGCGGTCTGTTGCAGTCAAAGTATTTTATTATCAGTTGCCGGAAAACGGATTTTGACAGTGCAAAAAATTATTTCAATACGATTGAGTTTTCAATACAGCAGTTATTCCACCGATTGGGAAGTGGATTGATTCCTCTGGATGCGGAGGAACGGTTGCGGGCGCTGCACAGTTTTTACCGGATGGGGGAGGAAAAAGCATTTTCCTTTGACTGGAATGAGTACCTGAAACTGAGACGGGACTGGAGAAATGACATTATCAACACTTCGTTGAGAGAACATAAGGACTATCTGGAAATGGAGGATGGCAAGTGTGCCTGTGCCCTGTTTGTGAGGCGGTATGCCAACGGTTTGACCGACCAGTTTCTGAACGAGATAACCAATATGAACTTTCCGCTTATCTACACAATGGATGTGGAGCCGATTGACAATGCCTATGCTTACAAGATGATTATGAAAAAGTATATGGCAAATGAACGGAGCATTAACCGGGAACAGGAACAAAAAAACGAAAATGGGGATTATTCCACAAACATCAATTATGAGAGAAGGAAGCAGCAGCGTGATACGGAGGAAATGCTTGACCGCATTTCCTCGTTTGATGAGAGGATGCTGTATGTGGGAATGACAATACTTCTAAAAGCGGATTCAATGGAGGAGTTGGAGGAACGCAAGGAAAAGATAAAGATTATCGGGCAGACGCACAACATGGACATTGTTCCCCACTCTTACCGACAGCTTGATGCCATGAATACCACGCTGCCAACCGGGGCAAGGTTTGTGGATACCATGCGTTCCATCACATCGGAGGAGCTATCGGTGTTCATTCCTTTTAACGTGCAGGAAATACATGATTCTCTGGGATATTGTTATGGCTTTAATAAGGTGTCAAAAAATCTGATTATTGGCAACAGGAAATTGCTGAAGAATGGAAACGGCATGGTATTCGGTGTGCCGGGCAGTGGAAAATCCTATAATGAAAAGGCAGAGATGGGACAGGTTCTGGCTTTCTCCAAAGATGGCATTGTTATCGTTGATCCGATGGGGGAATACAAAGGAATAGCCGAAGAGTGGGGCGGTCAGTATATTAACCTGTCGCAGTCAGAGGAAAATGTATTTTACATCAATCCATTTCATGTGCCGGATGCCGCACCGGATCAGGATAAGTTTATAGCGGAAAAAGCAGAGTTTGCCTATGCCATCTGCGAACAGGCATTAAAACCGATACCGCTGACGAGCCGTCATATCGCTGTAATTGACAAGGCGGTGAGGGAAATGTATGCGGAGTATTTTAAGAAGATAAAGGACAGGCGGAGAAGCCGGAAAAAACGTCTGGAGTCTCCAACAATCCGTACCATGCGTGAACTGATTCACGGAAATACACAGGGAAATGATTCTGCCATAGAGCTGGTGGAACAGTTGGAAGTGTTTGCGGACGGTACATTAGATATTTTTGCAAGGGAACAGTCTACCTCAGAGGAAAACCGTTTTACCGTATATGGCTTTTCGGAGTTGGGGAAACGGATGCGGGCGATGGCAATGCTTGTCATGATTGAGAGCATTACGGCAAAGATAAAATACAACCAGTCGGACGGGGTGGCTACATGGGTATATGTGGATGAGATGCACGAACTGTGGGGAGAGGAATATTCCCTCCATGCCCTTGAGAGGATGTGGCGTGAGGTGCGGAAGCGTGGCGGTATCTGCACGGGCATGAGCCAGAACCTGATTGATGCACAGCAGAACCGTTCCACAAAAACGATGGTATCCAATTCGGAGTTTATGATTTTGCTCGATCAGGGAAAAATGGATCAGGATGCGGTGGAAGATTTGTTTTCCATTTCGGCAGAGCAGCTTGCCTGTGTTAATGGGGCAGATCCCGGAACAGGATTGATACGGTTTGGAGATAAGATTGTGCCTTTCGACAATACCATGAAGAAAGAAAGCAGCCTGTATCAGCTATTTAATACCAACTTCCATGAGATGGCAGGGCAGAGGGAGGCGTAGCCTATGGACAAATCTGGACAAAGAACTATAAGTTCTTATGAAGTGATTGAAAACTTAAGTGATCCGGCAAAGCGGTTATTTTATTCCTTAGACCATAATTCCCAGAGGCGGGTATTGAAACAGGCGAAGGAAATCGCAGGGCAGAATGTAAAAAAGCAGAAATTGAAAGAACGGATTAGGGGTAAATCCATTCAGAAAAAAGAAATCCGAAAAAAGAATAACAGAAAACGATTAGGCAGTATTTCGGCAGGGAAACGGGATGCTGCCTTTTCTAATGTGCGTTCGATAACACATATTTCTGAACCTGTGCGTGAGACAAAGGAAGTTATGATTTTTGCCATGCAATTCCTGTTGATGGGAGAGAGACAGAGCGAAGAAAATTATTCTTCTGGTTCATCTGGCAGTTTTGGCACAGGTAGTGGGGTGTCTGATTTTGCCTGCCCGGTATCTGACATGATAGAGAGGTCTGCCGGAAAATCAGCAAGACGTGTGCAGGGCAGTATCAGGGCAAATGTGCAGAGACAAAGGATGAAAAAACAAATACGGAAAAATGGCAGAAAGTCAGCAGAACAGGGTGCGACGGGTGCAGTCAGGGACATGGAGAAAGCTGCAAAGAGCGTTTCAAAGATAATAACCTCGGCAGTCCATGCGGTAGCCGGTAATCCGGTAGTATGGATTGCCCTCTTGGTTATTGTGTTGATTGGAACGGTAGCCGGAGTGGTTGCTATGGTGATCGGTTCCGGTGGTGCAGCAAACAGCGGGGATAGTTCCACTTATCAGGCACAGGTGTCGGAACAGACGGAAAGTTACCGGGAACTGGTTACGAAATATTGTGAAAAGTATGGCATTGAGGATTATGTGGATTTATGCCTCGCCATGATTGAGCAGGAAAGTGGTGGTAATCCCCCGGATGTGATGCAGACAGAGCAGTCCTATTATAATACTAATCCACCCATCGACACGGCAGAGGAAAGCATTGATTGTGGTACCCATGAATTATCGGATTGTCTAAAAAAAGCAAAGTGTAAGAATCCATCTGATATAGCAGGGATTTCCCTTGCCTTACAGGGTTACAACTTTGGGAATGGATACATAGACTGGGCATTGAAAAATTACAAGGGATACACAAAGGAAAATGCGGTTATTTTTTCACAGAAAATGTGTGCAGAACTGGGTTATGCCTCTTATGGGGATGTGGAGTATGTGTCTCATGTGCTGCGGTATTATGTGGCAAATCCGGAAACGGCAGTGACGAATGAATCCGCAAAATCCATACTGAAGGAACTGAAAGAACATAATAAGGCAGATGCTGATGTGTGGGCGGTTATAGAAAAGGGAGCGTCCCTGATTGGTTCGGTTCAGTATAGTATGGAGAAACGTCAGGGAGACGGCAGAGACAATCCGGAGTTTCTGGATTGTTCCTCTTTTACGGCATGGTCTTTCCATAAGGCAGGGAATAATGGGATAGCGTATGGCTCGACGACAGAGACTTTCCGTACTTCTTCTAAATTTGTGGATATTGAGGCAAAGAACTTGAGGCCGGGAGACATAGGGCTGAAAAGCCCGACAGCAGGAACCGGAGGGGCAAATCATGTAGGGATATACTGTGGCACATTGAAGAATGGCACGAAAGTATGGCTACATTGTACGTCCAGCTCCGGCAGCAGCCTTACGGGAAATAACAGTGGAGCAATGTTTGGGGCATATACCGGATTTACCTATTTTCGGAGATTGAAAAAATGGAACAGGTAGGCAAATTTTTGAGTCTGGACATTATGTCCAGACGGAAATGGAGGAAATGATGTTAAAAAAGATACGGTGTTTTTATTGGAATATGAGAGACAGGGGAAAGGGCAGACAGGTCATTATGGTAACAGTTGTGGCTGTTTTCGGCATGGCGCTGATAGTCGGTTTGTCAGCAAAAAACCTCGTTACATCAAGACATAGAATGACAGAGGTGCATACAGAAACAGGTGTATCCGGTGGTGCGGTTATAGGTGCATCTGTATCTACAGGGAGTGCCTTATCAGCGGAAAAAGAGCCGGAGGAACAGGTGCAGACAGAAGAACCGATACAGACACCTGTGGAGATGGTCGTAGACACCTCCGGTCTGGATGCGTTTCATGGCTTTATGACGGAAAATGCTTATATCATCATGGAGGAACAGATAAAAGCAGAATGCCAAAAGAGAGGATGCAAGTCTGCAAAGAAACTGAATTATCAGCAGACGGCACAGGGAAGTTTCGATGTGGCAAGTTTTGTTCTTCTGTCAGATGGCGGTATTCTCCGTTGTGACTATAATCTGAAAAGCGGTGCTGTTTCTATTAGCCAGACGGAGTATTCCGAGACGGATATTATAGTAATGCACAATGCTGAAATGAAAACAGAGCAGAAGGCATTGGAACGGCAACAGGCATCCGATAAGAAAAAAGCTGTAGCAAAAAAGAAATCCAAAAAGAAAGCAGGCGTAAAAGCAAAGAAAAATAGGGGGAAATCGAAAAAGAAATCTTCTGGCAAGAAATTAAAAACGAAAAAGACGGCAAAGTCTAAGGGCAAAAGAAATGATGGAGAACTCTTTCGTATCGTACCGGCTATCAAGCAGTATCTATCGGTATCTGGGGGTATTAGGGGGCGAAGTCCCCTAACAAGAACAGGTGCCTGTACCTGTGCAAATCTGTGGACACAGTTTGCGTATCTTGCAGGGCGTTAAAAAGGCGGTTATATGCACATAAAAGGTGTATGTAAACGGGTACATCAGAAAACAGACTGGACATAATGTCCAGACAAAAAGTCAGAGAGACATAAATTTGTGATTGGACATTATGTCTAAACAGGGAGGAGATTATGGGGAAAGAATCAAAAACGGAGATTGTAAAAATACGGATGACAGCAAAGGAAAAAGCAGAGCTGCAGAAACTGGCAGGACAGCATCACATGAATATGAGTGATTATATCCGCCGGGTGTCGGCAAGACCGCCCAATGTGACAAAGGATGAGTTTGAGGATTCCGTCACAAGGGTAATTTACGAGATAAACAAAATAGGCGTGAATATCAACCAGATTGCAAAAAAGTATAATGAGAACCGATATGTAAAGCCAAGTGCAGAGTTGCTGAGATTGTTGGAAAAGACAAATGAACTTCTGCGTTCAGTCACATCATTTTATCAAAAATCTTGCACATGATTTTTGTGCATCACGATGATGCGGAGCAACTCGCTAATAAGTTTGCTAGAACTTATTTTACTATGAGAGGGGAGGGCATATGTCGCTGATTATAAAAATGGACACCATTAAAACGGAAGAACATTTGAAAAAGGCAATTCCTTATATTATGAATGAGAGAAAAACAAACGGCTTGCATTACAGTAATTCAGGAGTTACACCAGAGCAGATTACGGACACTTTTTTTATGACAAAAAAGAGATTTCCGGTAAGGGGAAACAGGCAGGCGTACCATTATAAATTTTCCTTTTCCAAAGATGAGAAAATATCCCCGGAGGATGCGTTTGCTTTTATCAAAGAATGGGTAGAGGGGTATTTGGGGGATGATTATGATTTTGTGTGTTCTGTGCATCAGGACAGGGATCATCTGCATATGCACCTGATATTTAACTCCGTTCGTCGAACCGGGGGTAAGTATCACTACAAAAAAGGGGACTGGAACCGCATTGTCAAGCCTCTGACAAACCATTTGGCAGATAAATACCATACAGGGCACTTAAAGGAAAAGGATGAGACATTGGATTATTCTTCTGATTATAAAAAGAGGACAAACGGAGTGGACTGGCAGGCTCGTGTTCAGAGTGATATAGATAAATGTATTAACATCAGTAAATCTTATAGCGACTTTAAGAGGAAAATGGTAACGGAGTTTCATTATCAGTTACGGGAGGGTGTATCAAGGGATTATGGTGTATATCTTTCCCTTATGCCACCCGGAAAGGGAAAGGCAGTCCGTTCCTATCGTTTGGATACGGGATATATGCCTGTGGATATAGAGGCGAGGATAGAGGGGCGGTATGTTATGCCAGAAATAAATGAGATAGCGGATTATGATATGGATTCCAATAAGGATAGTATGGAATTACACACGGAGATTTCTCTGGTGGGGCAGAATAGGAAACTGGACTGGATGATGAGCCGGAACTATACATTTATCCCCTATCAAATCTTATCGGATTATCAAAAGGCTCTGGTTCGGAGAACTCTGGAGGCGAAACGGATGTACCGTAGAACGGGAACATCATTACAGTTACATGAGCAGAGTGTCAGGGTGATCAAAGGAATGATAGGGGAAATGAGAGAGATGGGTATTTACCGCAAAACAGGCGGTCAGCAGAGAGAGTATTCATTGAAACAGAAAAAACTGGAACAGCAGAAAGTACAGAGAGAAGTGCGGAAATGGAGGCAGAAATGACAGAACGGCAGATTGAGACGGCAAAAAAGTTGATGGAGGAATATGAATTGTCTGCGGAGAGTCCAGAGAATACTTTGCTTTATCTTGGTTTGGGATATGGATTGTCAGAAGATACAATCCGTTCTTATCTTGGCAGGAAAGAGGATTCCCTGTTAGAAAAACACCTGTGTATGCTCTGTCGGATTCTTAGCATGGATGTTCCGGATGGGGATACGGATTATGATAAGAATGTGACAGGACAGATGATGCCTGATCCCGTAGACAGACTGGATGCTATTATGAGGGAACACTACAAAGCCTCTGATAGTAAAGAAAGGTCATATGAACAGGTTATAGAGTTTATTTTGAATGATTCCGGTCTGTCGGCAGCACAGATTGAGCAGTTGCGGTTGGCAGCACAGGCAGGAGTGCCGGAGGATGAGGTGATGAAAATGGCAAAGGGTAAGAAAGAGCCAATGGAGATTAAACGGTGCGTGGAGTTTTTTCGGATGCTAAATTTGAAAGAAAAAAGAAAAATACGATTCAAGTGATTCCAGTAAGTTTGTTGTTAGCAGATAAGAGAGGATGTCTCTTGTATCAAAAAAATAAAAAAGGGAAAATGATACAAAATATTTGACAAATTGCGTAAAATACGTCATAATATAAGTGTTTCAAAAATGAATAAAGAAAGGAAATGATACGATGCTGACGTATGAATTAGTACCAAAACTTATTAGAGCAGCGTTAAATAACGATAGAAAGTCGGTTGAATCAATTTCGATTATGATTGGGAGGAAAATTCGAAAGGAACATCCAGAAATTGCATCTGAGATTATGCAGATAGCTGCGAACAGTAATGTTGGAGCAGATACGTTAAGGACGTTAGATTTATCTCCGGCGCCGGTTGATAAAGAATCTAGAAGCCAGTTGGTAAAAGTAGAAGAGCCGATAAGCATAGAAGAGCCTATATTGCCACAGGAAGTTTGGCAGCAATTAGATGATTTTTTGCATGAACGCAGTTTGTTGGAAAAGTTTTTGGAGGAAGATATCCTTCCGCCTAACAGCGTATTATTAAGTGGCAAACCAGGGGTTGGAAAAACATATATAGCAAGGTGGCTTTCTAGTAAAATGAATATACCATTGGTAACAGTAGATTTGGCAACATCAATTTCAAGTTATTTAGGAAGAAGTGGACAAAACATAAAAAGTATTTTTGATTATGCCAAATCTCAAAAAGTTATTTTATTTCTAGATGAATTGGATGCTATTGCAAAAAGCAGGGATGACGCAGGGGATTTAGGAGAATTAAAGCGTTTGGTAAATGTTCTTTTGAAAGAGTTGGAAGAATGTCCTGTGACTTGTATTATAGTGGGTGCCACTAATCATCCTGAAATATTGGATAAAGCTATATGGAGACGTTTTGACAGAAATATAAATGTTTTGATGCCAGGAAAGGATGAACGGGAAAAATTGATTAAAAGGGGGATGGGGAATAAACTTGATAAACTGAAAAAGGAAACAAAAAAATTCATTGTGAATAAGACGGATAATATTTCAGCATCTGAAATTTGCAAATTATGTGAACATATTAAAAGGCAGATGATAATGAATGAAAAGGAACAGCCTGATATGCTTGCGCTAAAGGAATGTTGCCGTATTATAGATTTTAATGGACGTGATGAAAAGGTTCAATTATGTAAATACATAAAAGAACAATTTCCAGAATTGTCATTACGTGATATTTCAAGTATTACCATGATTTCAGCAGCATCTGTAGGTAGATATATAAAGGAGTGATTTGAAGATGAAAAAAGAGAAATATCCAATTATTGCCAGTGGTGAATTGTATGTGGAGAATATAAGTAAAAAGATGAACTTTTCCCCCAGGGAGTGGCCACATGATTATGAGACGGCAAAAGAAAATATTTGCAGGGATTTAGATGTAATAAAAAAGAAAATAGAAACTAATGAAGAAATTTTCTTGGATGAAAAGGTTCTGTGTATTCGTTTAGAACCTAAATTAGAAGCAAAGTCTTATGTTCCAAATTCATTAATGGTATCGGATGACATGAAGATAGTTGGTGGAAGAAAATATTCTTTTATTGATGAAAATGGGGAACAAAAAGATGCAAAATTATATTTTGTAAGAACTCAAAATTCAGGTATAAATGAATTAGAAAAAACTTTAAAATCGGGAAGCAAAGATGATGTTGATAGATGGAAACAACAAATACAATCTATACGGAACATTGATTTGTTAAGTGCTGAAGAAAAAGTGCAAGGATTAACTGATGAGTGGGAAGAGGGAGTTATCGAAATCGTGTTGCATCCATTGCATAATGGTATTCAGAAAATGTTGGATGTGTTTTCTGAAATATCGGGGTTATCCCCGGAAGAAATGATGGTTCGTTCTTATGAAAACGGGCTGACATTTATTAGTGCTATTTGTGATAGGAAAATTGTGTCTGCTGTTCAAAAATTTAACCCTCTTAGATCATTGCATCCTATGGGGGTGATTGATCTCGAGCCAATGAGGATGATTCAAGAAGTAGAAGGTCCCAAACCAGCTAAGAAAAAAATGCGTTCTAATATAGTGGTTGGAATGTTTGATGGTGGGATTGTTGATAGTCATGTTTTGCTTGAGGGATATGCAAAAAGTAATGATATTGTGGACACTGTAGCAACTCAAAATTCTCTGCAACATGGTAATTCTGTGTGCGGTGCTATTCTTCATGGACATCTTGGAGGAAAGACAAACACTGATGAATTGGATAATCCAGCAGTGTTTGTAGAGTCATTTAGAGTTTTGCCAAGTGAAACAAAGATAACTGATGAAAGGGATGCGGAGTCCATTTATGGAATGTATGAGACTATTGATCAAATTGAGGATGTGGTAAAAAAACGTAAAGATATAAAGTTGTATAATCTGTCATTTGGTCCTAAAGAACCTATATTAGATGATAATATTAGCCGTTTTACATATGCTTTGGATTGGTTAACATATAAAGTCGAAGAAGGAGAGGAAAATCCTTTGTTTTGTACAGCAGTTGGAAATGATGGAAATGCGAGCGAGTATCTTAATAGAATACAGCCGCCATCAGATATGGTTAACGGTCTTGCAGTAGGATCATATACATATAATGCACTTAATCAAAAAATAAGAGCAGATTATAGCAGTGTAGGACCAGGAAGAGAGGGAGCAAAAACCAAACCCGATTTATTGGAATTTGGTGGAAGTCAGGAGTGCCCATTTATTGTTGTTGGAAGTAACAATGATAAAATTGGTATTAGTGCTGGAACCAGCTTGGCTACGCCTGTTGCAACGGGGAAAATAGGTCGGATGATGGCAAAGTCTCCGTCCATTACTCCGCATTTAGGAAGAACTTTACTAATCCATAATGCATCGAACACCTCGGTTATGAGAGATGATAAATGTGGATATGGATTTGGAAGAGAAAATATTGATGATATTTTAAATTGCGATGGAAATAGAGTCACTATTTTATATTCTGGGTGTTTGCCTGCCGGAAGTACTGTAAAGTTACCCGTTTTTTCTCCCAGAATTCATCAGTCAAAAGGGAATGTAAGTGTTACTTGGACAATAACTACTATCGTTAATCCAGACATCACAGATACAGATGCCTACACGAATAATTGTATAGAGGATACATTTTATCCCAATAGTGCAATATTTAATTTTACTAAAAGGGGAAAAAAGCCGATAAAATTAAATCTTGTCAATCCGGAAGAGGCAAAGCAAATGGAATCATTGCTGGAAGAAGGCTATAAAATGTCAGAATTACCTGTAAGTGGTTCTCCTAAAAAGGATAAAAGCGAAAATGCACTTAGGAATAGAGATTTGAAGTGGGATACAGTTATAAAGAAAACGAAATCAATGCATGCAAAATCATTATTAAATCCTTTTCTGACCTTGCATGCGATAGGAAGAAATGGGTATGAACATGAAGAAATTAAATATTTTGTAGCAGTTACGATTGAAGCAAAGGGCTATAACGGAAATTTGTATGATAATATTTTACAAGTCTATCCCAATTTACTTCCAATAAGGATACAAAATGTAAATAAAGTTATGGTTCCTGTTGATGTTAAGAAAGATTAGAATAAAAATGGGTTATTAATGTTAGACAAGCAGTTATGTAAAACCATAGCTGCTTTTTTGATGCAAAAAAGAAAGGAGCAATCAGTATGAGCGAAGAATTACAATCAATGATACAAATCATCGAATTATACGGCAGAGGATTAGGGGCGTTAGGTCGGGCAATCCGCTTTTCCGCAAAAGGGGCAGCAAAGGGTGTGGATGTGGCAAAAGTCAAGACGATGCAGTGTAAAATGAAACTCCACTATGCCAGTACAGGCAACCGTAAGACAATGAAACTGTCTGATCTGGAGAAACTGACAGGCGGGCAGTATAACATCTTGAATATCCCTCTGGAGAACGATAAGGAACTGTTGGGGTTCTATGACCGTCTGAAAAAGATGCGTGTGTCCTTTGCAGAACTGCCGGATTTACAGTTAGGAGATGGTTACACACAGATTGCCTACAATCCGATGGATGCAGAAAATGTGAAAATGGTGGTCGGGTACTATCGGAAACATTTATCAGAGATGCCAAAGGACATCAGTGTAGACCAATACATGGATATGGCAGGAAAGGACGGACAGGACCTGCTTAATGAATTGGCAGGGAAAGGGTATACAGATGGGATGCACATAGAGCAGTTGTCGGAGATACAGGAGAGGGTTCGGGATGATAATTATATTCCAATCAGCCTGAACATGGAATCACTGTTATTGCAAGAGAATAAAGATTCTTATGTATTCAAGATACCCAAAAGCAGATTAAATGCTGCACTGGAACACGCTATTGTTGTTCCCAAAAAGGACTGTCTGCTCTTGGACCAGGGACAAACCTTTGTGACCTGTTTGGAAAGGCAGGGTAAAACGAAACTATACCATATGGATGCCCACGGTCATGTCGTGGAAGAAAATCCGTTAAATATGAAAAATGAGGATTTAGGAAAAGCATTTGCCCCACTCAGCAGACAAAAAATGCAGCAGATAGGGCGTCTAAAGCCGGAACAGGCTGATATATTTCCCTCTTTTAATCAGGGGCAGGAGAATAGGACAGATTCTTCTGCCCCTGATTCTGTTCCGGAGCTGGATATTGCAGGGGATAATTTGTCAGAAAGGGAAGAAACTTTGCAGAATGCGCCATCGCTTTCAGCGGAACAGGAGAAAATGGCACAGATTTTATCTGCAGAACAGATCAAGGGATACCAGTCGGAGGGAGAATATATTCCCGTCTCTTTTGATGCAGAGACAGAAATCTTAACGGATTTCCCCAATATTTATGCTGTGGTTCTGCCAGGAATGCCGGAGGATGGAGAGGCTCATCTGCGGTGTGCCATTATCAATAAAGCCGACACAAGGCTGTCCGAAGATGGAAAGAGCGTAACCACCTACCTAAAACGTGATGGGGAGTCTGTAGTCATGGTGTTTAATGAGAAGGAAGAAAAGATAAAGGAATATAAGCAAAAGAACGAGGAAATGGCTGCGTTCTGTCTGAAACAACAGAGGGAGAGATCTGGAAAGGGTATGGCACTAGAGGCAGGGCAGTTACAGGAGGTAGCAAATGGACTATAGTCAAGAGAATGGACACATTTTTGTGTAATTTATTTTTGAGAGCAGCAGCTTAGTGCTGCTCCCAGTATAACATTTCTTTCTCGTTTGGGGTCAGGAGACCGAGGGAACTGTGTGGTCTTCTGGTGTTATAATAGCCTTCTATGTATTCAAAGA
>CAJTFB010000057.1 GCA_910575665.1 Eubacteriaceae bacterium | reverse complement strand
AACTACGGGGATATATCATCAAAGATGATGTTGTTGCTGTTACCTGATTAGGTATTGTGTCTATATTTAGTTTTTAAAACCAGCTATATAGGTGGTTTATTTGCTATACTTTTCTTTCTTGGATCTCCTCTACTTATTTGTTTCAAACTTTACACTCCAAACAATTGACCAATAAAAAACACATTCTAAAATGATAAATATCGCATCTATTTTCTGTGCTTCATCTTTCGTATTTTTAGAATGTGTGTTCTTTTGTATTTCGTTCAGAATAAATCATTCTCCAAAATTTGTCAATAGAATTTTGCAGTTTAAGGGAAAAAACAAGATATATAGTGTTTTTTGTCTATTTAAACTATGTAAAAAACGGCATCAGCACCCACGCCAACACCGCCTTTTCCTCGGTCAGTCCGTTACAAAATTCCTGCCTTTTTCAAATATCCCACGCTGTCATAGCATCCACGGAAATAAACCGCCTGCATCTCCATATCCGTAAGTTTGTTTCTAAGCTCCATTACTTCAATCAACGCTGCACATTCTTCCTCGGTCAGTTCCGCCGATGTTTCCGTGTCAAACACTCCCAAGACTTTCGGATATTTCCCATAAAGGCTCTCAATCTCGGCTCTCACGGCACGGTATTCCTCGTTTTTTCTGGACAGCTTTGCGATGACAGAGCCGAGATATTCATTAAAAATATTGTCATGGACATCTACAAAAGTTTCAAATCTGAACGCATCAGACATTCTTCCTCACCTCCAACTTTTCTCATTGTCCTTTATTATACTGCCCAGAAATACTCAATACAAATGTGCAAACGGGATTTACCGCTCCCTGTCCGCACTTTTTTTCTCTGGCTGCTCATCGTTCTGCTCTGGCTCATCGTCAATCACGGCGTTGTCCTTTTCGTTCAGATTCAGTTCGATATTGAGGGCGTTAAGCCGTTCCGTCTTTTCTTTCAGCTCATTTTCAAAAGCAAACGGCTTCTTCACTTCCTCTTTTGCGGTTTCAAGCTGTGCGATGGTTTCCTCCTTTCTGGTCTTGGCGGCTTCCAGTCTGGCGGGGAGTTTGGCAATCTCATTCTCAATTCTGGTCAGATTGCCGAGGGCATCCGCTCCTAAATCTACTTTGTATTTCCTCATTCCGCAGAGGTTCAGACAATAGTGTGTATTGACGGTATCATAGAAAACCTCCATCTGAAAGCCACGGTAACTGCCGATTTTTATCGGCTGTGACAGCGGGTTTTCCTTGCAGATGGCAAGGAGCATTTCGCCTGCGTCCGCTTTTTCTCTATAGGTCACGCCGTTTAATGTCATGGGGCAGAACTTATCCTCGCCCTGCGGTTTATGCTGACTGGCAATCTCCGCATCATTCCCATAAGCTGTGATGCGTTCCTCATAGTCTTTAATCTGCTGCGGGTAATGCTTCAATATCCTGTCTTCAAGGTTGTAATGCTCGGAAAGGTAGCTCTGCTTCAAGACTTTCAGCTTCGCCACCTGCATATCCAAATCCATTTTTTCCTTAAACCTTTCATCGCCTGTGGCAAGCATTTTCACCTCCGCAAAGGAAAGAGCCACTTCGTCCACGTCCTCGGCAGAACGGACGGGGCTTTTGCTCGTCATTATCTGGGAGATAAATTTCTGCTTTCCCTCGACAAGCTGATAGAGGTACGCATCAAAGGTCTGTTCCGTCACATAGCGGTAAACTTCCACTTCGGGAAACATATTTCCCTGACGTTCCAGACGACCAAGTCTTTGCTCCAAATCGGACGGACGCCACGGGCAGTCGCAGTTGTGGATAGCGATTAGCCTGTCCTGCACATTCGTACCCGCCCCCATCTTCGGGGTAGAGCCTAAGAGGACACGCACCTCACCGCTCCTTACCTTTGAAAACAGCTCTTTTTTCTGTGCATCGGTGGACGCTTCATGGATAAAACGCACCTGCTCCGCAGGGATTCCACGCCGTATCAGCTTCTCCCTTATATCATCATAAATATTAAATGTGCCGTCGTTCTTCGGGGTCGAAAGGTCGGAAAAAACAAGCTGCGCCGCCTTTGTGTCGGCGTGTTCCTCCCAGATGTGGTAAATATTGTCCACGCAGGCGTTGACTTTGCTGTTCGGGTCGTCTGGCAGCATCGGATCAATCAATCTCTGGTCTAGGGCAAGCTGCCGCCCGTCGTTTGTCACCTTGAGCATGTTATCTGTTTGTGGCTTTACCAGTCTTGCACGGATTTTCTCTGCCCTCTTTGCAAGTTCCGCCACCATTTCCGTCTGGATTTCGCTTGGCTTTGTCTTGATATTGTGGTAATTGACCTTTGGCACGGGTAGCTTTAGCATATCGGCTGTCTGAATATCCGCAACCTCACGGAACATCTGCATCAGTTCTGGCAGGTTATAGAACTTCGCAAACCTCGTCTTGGCTCGGTAATTCGTGCCTTCGGGGGCGAGTTCCAGAGCCGTGACCGTTTCGCCGAACGTGGACGCCCAACTGTCAAAATGCTGCAATCCGTTCCTTGCGAGGGTGTCATACTGCAAGTACCTCTGCACGGAATACATCTCGACCATCGAGTTACTGATGGGCGTCCCCGTTGCGAAAACCACGCCACGGTTGCCCGTGATTTCGTCCAGATAGCGGCACTTCATAAAGAGGTCGGAGCTTTTCTGTGCTTCGGTCTGGGCGATGCCGCCCACATTCCGCATTTTGGTGTAAAGGTAAAGGTTCTTGTAAAAATGACTCTCATCTATAAAGAGCCTGTCTATGCCCAGTTCCTCAAAGTTTATCACGCTGTCTTTCCGCCTGGTGTCGTTCAATTTATCGAGCTTCGCCTTGATTGCTTTCCTCGTTTTCATAAGCTGCTTGACCGTGAACTGCTCCCCGTGGGATGCCTGCACGTCATCAATGCCACTCTCAATATCGTCAAGCTGACGCATGAGCTGTTCCCTCTGGCGTTCCTCGCTAATGGGGATTTTCTCGAACTGACTATGCCCGATAATCACCGCATCATACGCCCCCGTCGCAATCCTGCCACAGAACTTCTTTCGGTTTCCCGTTTCAAAATCCCGCTTGGTCGTCACAAGGATATTCGCACTCGGATAAAGCCGCAGATACTCCGAAGCCCACTGACCGACAAGATGGTTCGGCACGACAAACATGGATTTCTGGCATAAGCCGAGCCGTTTGCTTTCCTGTGCGGCGGCAACCATTTCAAAGGTCTTGCCCGCCCCTACTTTGTGTGCAAGGAGCGTGTTGCCGCCGTAAAGGATATGGGCAATCGCATTGACTTGGTGGGGTCTTAGCTGAATTTCTGGGCTGATACCGCCAAATGTGATATGACTTCCGTCATACTCACGGGGTCTGATACTGTTAAATGTGTCATTATAATAGCGTACAAGCCTGTTTCTCCGCTCTGGGTCTTTCCATATCCAGTCCTGAAACGCCTGCTTTATCACCTCCTGCTTTGCCTGTGCCGCCGTAGTTTCCTTATGGTTCAGCACCGCTTTCTTGTTGTTGTGTTCATCATAAATATAATCAAAGATGCGGGTATCCCTTAAATTTAATGTGTCCTCTATGATGCGGTAGGCACTCGCCCGCTTTGTGCCGTAAGTGCTGTCCGCCTTTACATTCCCCACGTCGGAACTCTTATTCTCAATAAACCAGTCACCGTTCATCGGCGTGTAGCGTACTTTCAGCCTGCCCGCCGCATAACTTGATGGCGTTAAAAGCTCCACCATGAACTGCTGTATATCCTCCTGCGGTATCCATGTCGTACCCAGACGGACGGAGATTTCACTTGCAGGCAGGTCTTTTGGGATGACCTTTTCCAGAGCCGACACATTGACGGCAAGCTCTGGGTCTGTCTTTGCCGCTATCCCTGCGATTTTCAGCTTCTCCCGTACATTCCCCGATAAATATTCGTCTGCGGTCACATACCTTGCAGGTTCGGAAGACGGCACTTTATAGATAACGCCCTGCAATTCCTTGATGATTTCCTCCTGTGTTTTCCCCGTAAGCTGTGCCATATAGGATAAATCGACACGGGCTTTCTCCCCGATGGAGAGGGCGAGGGCTTCGCCCGCCGTTTCCACAAAGGTCACTTCACGGTGGGGCTTTATCGTCCTCTTTGAGAACATATCCGCCTTTCTCTTAAATTTGCCCTCGTCGTCAAGCACTTCCAAAGAGCATAACAGGAAGTAGCTTTCATCTGCCGCAAAAGCAAGATAGTTCCCCCTGCTGTTAATCAGACCATACTTTTTTGTAAACGCATCATATAAGCGGTTTAGGTTTTTCTGCTCGGTCTGTATCATTTCCTCTGGGTAATCGTCGGTCTGGTACTGGATGAGCTTTCTCACACAATCACGGATTTCCACAAGCCCCTTGATGCGGTTTTCTGCGGTCACGGACACTTTTGCAGGGGTCATGGTGTTATTCTCTCGGAAGTAAACCCTGCCGTCCACAAGGGCAAAAGAGAAGTTCCGCACGTTCGGGTCGGCGGGAATATCCGCATCCTGCTCATCGGAGATTTCATCAATCCCCATGTCCTGTTCTGGGATTTCCCCGTTTATCCGCTGCATGGCTTCATGGAGAAGCCCCACAAGCGGCGTATCGGGATAGGCTTTGCAGGCACTGTCCATGCCGAACCTTGTGCTTTCCATCTTCATCTCGCCAAGCACCATCTCTGGATTCTGGACAAAATAACTGTTCATCGTGATTCCATTTGCATCGGTGTCAAGGTGTACCCATTCTGGCTCTATTTCCATGATACGGTCACGCTTCTGCAAAATAAGGATGTCGCTCGTGACCTCCGTGCCTGCGTTTGCCCGAAACGTATTGTCGGGAAGCCTTACCGCACCCAAAAGCTCGGCTCTCTGTGCGATATACTTCCGCACGTCTGGACTTGCCTTGTCCATCGTCCCCTTAGAGGTAATGAACATCACAACGCCGCCTGCCCGCACCTTATCCAGAGCCTTTGCGATAAAATAGTCATGGATTAAAAACTTCTGGGCATTGTAACGGTTGTCATTGACCTTAAACTCCCCGAACGGGATATTACCAAGCACCACGTCAAAATAGCTGTCTGGGAGTTTTGTGTCCTCAAATCCCTCAATGGCGATACTGGCTTTCTGGTAGAGCTGCTTTGCAATCCTGCCCGATAAAGGGTCAATCTCAATGCCGTGCAGCTTTGATTTTTCCATGCTGTCGGGTAAAAGCCCTAAGAAATTGCCCGTGCCGCAGGACGGCTCCAAGATGCTCCCCTGTGAGAATCCCAGACGGTCGAGTGCTTCGTACATCGCCTTGATGACAACGGGCGGCGTATAAAAAGCGGTTAAAGTGGATTCCATTGCTGCACGATATTCTTCGTCAGACAGCTCGGCTTTCAGCTCCTTATATTCGTTTGCCCATGACGCATTTTTTTCATCAAATACCATAGACAGACCGCCCCAACCCACATACTTTGCAAGGGTTTCCTGTTCTTCGGGTGTGGCAAGGCGGTTTTCTATCTGAAGGTCGTGGAGCAGACGGATTGCTGCCATATTATTACGGAACTTCTCTTTTGCACCGCCAATGCCTAAAGCGTCATCGGTAATACGGTAATTGTGACGGTCAGCAGAAACAGCAGGGGAAGATGGTCTTGCCGTGGTAGGGACTTCTGCTTTTTCTTCGGTCGGTAATTCTTCCTGTGCCTGCTCCAAAAGCCTGCGGACATAGCTGACTTTCTCCACACGGTTTATCGGAAATCCCACGTTATTCTGAAATGTGATGTCACGCATGGAAACATCGCCGCTGATTTTGCTGATGCTTTCTATCACATAGCGGCGGTTGTCAATCACAAGCTCTTTTCTAATAAGGTCGGCATTATCCTCTGCCATAACAGGCTCGGCAATCTGGTTTTGGGCAATCTCCGAACGGTTTAAGGTATCCGCATATGCCTGTGCTTCTTCCTCCGTTTCAAAAGTCTGATAGATGCCGCCAACATCATAGTACCTGTCAGAACTATCCTCTGGGACGGTGTTATCCCGTATGATAAACGTGTCTGCAAAAGCATCGGAAGTCTGCTCTACGGCATAATGCGGCGTCGGCTCTGGGGCATGTGGTATGAGGTCTGGATTGATTTCTTCCGCTTTTTCCCCTCTTTCTCCCCGATAAAACGGCTCAAGCTGTTCCTCCGTTACAGACACCAAATCATGGAAATACAGATTGGACAGACCATTCCCGATAAAGTCAGCAAGGTCATCATACTGCGTATAATCCACAAGCACACCGTCAATATAGGTTTCCATTCGGCACTGTACAAGGTTGGCGGATGCCTGTATCCCATGCAGCCCATCCCCAGTAGTCGTGTACGCAATCTTTATATTGGATAAATCCGTATAATCTGCTTCCGCATCAAGCCCAAATTCCATATCACAATATGCGTCAATACAGCTTATCGCCTGCTTCAGCAAAGCATCCTCTGGAGATTTCCCGTGGGCTTCTGTTTCTTCGGGCTGTTCCTTATCTTCGCTTTTCCTGTTCCAGTCGGATTCGGTAGCCAGAATCTTATCAAAGAGCTTTTCATCTTCGGGCGTCAACTCGGTATGCTGCTCTAAGAACGGGATAAACACATCCTGCCCGAAACGCAGGGTTTCCATCTGTTCTCTGTAATAATCCTCTCCCTGCCTTTTCCATTCTGGGATAAACGGGCAGTCAGGGGAGAGGGAGTATTCATAAAAGTTTCGGATATGGGCAATCAAATCGCCCTTGCCGTCCCCGATGTCAAACCGCCCCTCGTAATTAAATTCTTCCCCGCCGATAACTGCATGGATTTCAAAATCGGTCTTTTTGTACCAACCGACGCCTTTGCTCTCATCCAGTCTTTCATAATGCTGTTTTTCATCCAGAACGCCAAGCAGCCTGTTCCCAAGTGCAAAGCTAAGCTCCGTAAATCGGTCGTTCAGCTCCCTGTCATAAAAGGCGGGATGCTCGGAAAATCCGATAGAAAACGTGATGCTGTCGGTTTTTTTCTCGGCAGGTGTTCCCATTTTCTGGCTTTCGGTAATGACCGTTTTTAAATGGTCGTTGGCAGGGTTTTCACGGAGCTTTTCTTCAAAATCGGCTCGGCTGAACTCCTTTCCAAACAATGGGAACTCCGCATTACGCAAAGACACGGCGTTTTCATCAAAGGCTGTGACCTCATATTTATCCGCACCAATATATACCACATCGCCCTCGTGATAAACGTAACGGAGAGGATACAGCTCCGTAAGCTCCTGCGAAAAACACCACGCATTGCTGCGGCTGTAAACGCTTGTGGTCTGCCCCTGCACCAGTTTAAGGAAATCAAGGAGCTGCTGCACAGTGGCGGGGGCGGAGAAAAACTGCTCCATCTGTCCCTCGGTCACATCGGCAAGGTCGCCACGCCCCACATTTTCAAGCAGGGCTTTCTCATAGCCGTCCAAGTCACGGATAAAATCAGAGAGCCGCAGGGAGAGCGTATCCCTCTTGTCGGCAGGCGGCAGTTCCCTCTTTTCTTCGATAAACCGCTGCCTTTTTAACTTCCTCTGGGTGTCGATTTCATACTGCGGGGCAGACACGCTTTCCAGATAATCCGCATAATGTTCATTCTCTTTTGCATTGAGGTAGCGGTCATCCCTAATCAGCTCACGCAGGCGTTTCTCCACCTTAGACCAGCTTAAAAGCAAATCTGGGTTGGTATATGAGCCTTGCTTTTCAATGGCGATTCCTTTTCCGTCATGCCACTCGTGACCGTTTGTCCCATCTGGATAAGTGTATGTGCCGCCGCCCGTGCCGTATTCATTTCTGAGAAACTCAATATTGCTCCTTTTATCCTCCTGCTTCTGGAACTGGCGGTAGATGCGGTACTTGCCATTTTGAATGTTGCTGCCCGCTGTGAGCATGCTGTCTATATCCTCCTGTGAAACGACAAAAGCAGAGGATTTTTCGTCCTCTGCTTCAGCAATCATTTCTATCTGTTCATCTACGGTTGGAAGATTAGCGTTGATTTCTTTCTCATTGGCAACGCTGCCCTCGGCAGGCTCTGGCTCTGCGGTCTGTGCCGTAACTGTTTCTTCTTCCTGCCTACCACTGTCCGATTCTGGCTCTGATTTTTCTAATTGTAAATCAGTTCTTCCAGTATCACTTCCTCCGCCTGGCTGCGGATGTTGTTCATCATGCCGAGCCACTGCATCGGGGCTTTCTCTTTCAGCTCCTCCGTCACTCCCTGCTCGGCGGCTAACTGTTTCGTCAGAAGCTCCAACCTCCGCAATGCCGTCTGCTCGGTCTGATAAAGGTGTCCGTTCAGACTGCCCGACGTCAGCAGGTTGAGGTAAGCCACCCTCTTGTGCTGTTCCAGATAATCCCTGTGCATCAAAGCGTACCTGCCAAGCGGAAGCTCTGGCTCTGTCGGTAATGTCAGGTCGGGTATAAGGTAGTCCGCCTGTTTCGTGTAAGTGATTTCGCCCATTGTATTCGCTCCTTTCGGGTTGTTTCCTGCCTTTATCATACTGGCTTATAATGTCCCTTGCAAATGTGCGGTTCTGCTGCTTCGCTTCGATTTGCACATCTCGGACTGCCGCAGAGATTTCCCGCAATGCCATCTCGGAAATATCGCTCGCAGCAATGCCGATGGCGTTCAGCGTCTGGGGTGTGTTGAAATTTGTGATGTCAGCAAAATCCTCACGCTCAAAATAGCCGTCCGCATCCAGTCCGCAGCGGCTCAACAGCATATAAGCGACGCTGTTCGCCGCCAGACGCTTATAAATCACTTCTATATTAAAATCATCCAATTCCTCTAAAAAACTGTCTTTCGTACAGTCTTTGAGCTGTGAAAGGTAATCGGGTAAATTATCCTCCACGGCGTTCTCCGCCGTCCCCATTAAAAACGTGGCAAGGTCGCCGCCCTCCGTGCCGCCGAACCTGTCCGCAAGCCGCTCCATGACGGGCTGCTCGTACCGCTTATCCATCTGCCATATCGGGACGGTTCGGCTGCCATAGTAGCCCTCATGGGTGTCGGAAACGTCAAAATAATATTTCAGCGTGTTCCTGCGTCCTTTCGTATCAAAGACCGCTATGCCTTTGCTGTCCTTGTTCACCCATCTCTTAAAAATCCTGTTCCAAGTGCCAATCTCGGCAACGGCGGTAGCGTCTGGGCGTTGGGCGTAGATTAAGAGCTGCTCGTCAAAGCGGCACTTGTAATTATGGCAGGCAGAGGATAAAAACCCCTGCCACGCCTGCGGGTTTCTCGTGACGTCCCTCCCCGTGCGGCGGTACAGCTCCGTGATAAGCTGATACTTTGCAGCCATAGGCTCACACCTCCTTATCGTTCCATATCTTTGTTTTTCTGCTTCTTATCGTATTCCCCGCACCGTTCGGCGATTTCGGAATACATCTTGTCCCGCATCTCCCGCTCATAGGCTCGGTATTCCCTTGCCTTTTCCGTGGGCTTGTACCAGACGCTGTTCTGGTCGGCTTCGTCCATCTGCCCATAGCGTTCGTCGATTTTATTCATATATTTCTGATAGACGGCATGGGCGGCAGGGGTATCCTTTGCGTAGCGGTAACGGGCAAGGCTCTTATGCGTCCCACGAAGTTCTGCATATTCATAGAGCATACGGATAACCTCTCGGTCAAGCCCTTTCTGCCCCTCGGCGGCATAGATTTCCGACAATCCCTTACATCTCCATGAATGGTACGGGGATGTGTCATTGGAGCTGTGTGAAGATACATACACGCCGTCTTTCTTTACCGTGATGCGGTTGATAAGCTCGGTACTCAATCCCTATCACCGCCCGATAAAACAATCTGTTCCATAAAAATATCAATCCTCCTGTTGTCCATGCCCCGCCTTTAGGCAGGGGCATAGCTGATTTTGTTTCGTTCCATCCTCTGTGCAAACTCCCGAACGGCGTACCTTACGCCGTCAATCTCTGCATGGGATTCATCTAAATAATGGCAGACAGCAAAATAATCCTCCCCGTTCCCGTAAAGCATACGGATGATGCCGCCATCGGGAACAGAAAAAAGTGCCTTTCCTATGCTGTCCGTCATACAGATTTTCCGTCCTCCGCTCATTCCGTGCCGCCTCCCAGAAACGTGATGACCCTGTTCCCTTTGATGCTCTTTTGCAGCTCATTGATGAGCGTGATGTCCGCCACCGTGATTCCCTGCATGGAGAGGATGTCGTCCATCGTCATGGCGGCAATCGCCTTTTCATCGGTAAAGCCTGCTTCAAAGACTTTATTTAATACTCTGACCGCTTTCTGGTTTACAGCCATTCTATATCCCTCCTATCGTTCATAATCTTTCTTTTTCGGGGCTTTCGCCGCCTGCACATCTTCGGGCTTCGGCTCATAGGTGTGTCCGTTCCTTTCCATACGCTCGGCAAACTCGCAGATGTGGTAAAGGCTGCCGCCCACCTCGGTATGGTACTCGTCGATATAGCGGCAGGTCTTTTCCGCCTTTTCTCCCCAATCATAAGTGATGATGATTTTGCCGCCGTCTGGGATGCGGAACTTCTCTTTGTAATGCGGGTCAATAAATCGGATGCCCTGTTCTGCTTTTGCCATATGCTTATCAAGCCATTCTTTCACATAGCAGTAACAGTAAAAATTATAATCGCCTTTGGTCGGGTTGCATCGGAGCAAAAAAGCGTGTTTCTCCGTATCTGTACGGAATCCGTATTCTGCACAATAGCTGCCCTGAAAGGCACTTTCGGGATTCTTCCTTGCAAACGCCGCCATATCATAGCGGTTATGCAGAAGCCCCTTATCCTCACGCAAAGCATTAATTATATCATCAAGCTCCAACTTAAAATCATCGGTTTTCCACTGCTCCCTTGTATCAAACCAAGTAGTGTAAAAGCCATATCCAGATGGGGCAAAATCCCCCCGCAGATGCCCGATGCACCCTGTCTGCCCCTCAAGCTGCATACTCTGGGCATAGGTGTATTTCTGTTCGGGCTGTGTCAAAGCTCGTATCCCCATCAGCGTTCCTCCCTGCTTTTTTGTTTTTTCGCTTTTTCCTGTGTCTGGATTCTGGCAAGGGCTTCTTTCGCCCAGTCGGGCATTTTTTCTGGCTTGATTTCGCCAAGAACATCATACCTTTCCCATCGGGCGTACTTGCCGTCTGCAAGCGAAGTTCCAAACACCGCCTGCCCCCTGCCGCCCCTTGCACCGTGTCCGCCGTCCACCAACACAAGCTGATAGGCGGAATGCCTGTACTCATAGCGGTTGACCTCGGCATTGATGACAACGACCTTTCCCACAATGCTGTCGTTTTTATTGTCTGGGATGCAGTCGTCTATGGTAAACGGCGTCATGTCGAACTTGAATTGTTCCTGCTCGGCTCTCACAAGCCCTATCTGCTCCTGCACCCTGTCGGTAAAAATCTGCATGGCTTCCAGATAGTCGTCGGAGCCGACCGCATCCGTCACCCACTCTGCGGACAGCGGATTATCATAAGAACAGTAACAGACCAGATACGGATATTTTTCTTTCTCATCTATGCCGAACACCACTTCCTTTTTTCCGATGTGGATGCTCTGCATGACCTCATAGGAGCTAATCATCCGTTTTTCTTCATTCTCCATCTGGCTTCTCCTTTCCCTGCTTTTTCTCCCTCTGCCAGTCTAAAACCTTTCGGATACAGACGTCGCAGAAGATAACACGGCTGTCCTTATATCGGGGATAAGGACAGGTCGTGCAGTCATATTTTTTATCCTCACCGCTCATGCTCATCATGGCTTCTGGGCTTTCTGCTCGGCTGATTATAGGGCATTTCGCACTCCGACTGGTAGCGTTCGTTCAGTTTTTCCCTTGCAGCTTCAAGCGTATTGCAATAACAGCCCCAGTAATAGTTGTCGCCGCCTTTGCAATACCAACATACATACGGGTTTGGGGCTTTCGGGTAATGCCCGATGACAAGCTCCGTGTTCCCGATTGTGCAGCTCTCTATGATTTCATAGCCCTGATTGGAGCGTGTTTCACCGTTCATAGGCGTTCCTCCTTTCCTTGTTCTGCCCACGTTCTCTGGGCATAGAGGTATGCCCTTGTGGTATTTCCTTTTGTGGTGTGTCCATATATTGCTGCAATTCATACTGGCAGGGGACGTACAGCCTGCCGTTCTCCACGCAGCGGAAAATATCGCATTTCTTATCCGTGGATGCAGCATAAAAATCATCGTAAGAATAAGGGAATCTCTGGCTTCCCCTGCCGTAATAATCTGTGGCGAAAAAGCCGAGTTCCCTGTCTGTTTTCAATCTGCGGGTAATCTTAAAAAAATCATCTTCCCGCTTTGTGAACCGCCGCTCTGGGATAAAATGATACCTGCCGTATTCAAAAGACATCTCCTGCATACCATACCTCACGATTCTTTCGCATATCTGCGGTATGCCTTTTCGCCTGCGGCTCTGATTTTCTGCATCCGCACACTCCCTAAAAGTTCTGGGCATTTCTCCTGCAATTTGCGGCGTGTCCTGCCCACGCTGTCAAAGCTCGGCAAGCCAAGCTCCTTATGCCTTGTCATTATTTCTGCAAGCGGCATCGTGCCTGCATCTTTCAGATAAAGGTTGCAGAGGGCAAGAAACAGCACCATGTCGTCATTTCTGGCATCCTCATTCTCTTGCAGGACGGCTCTGACTTTCCCCTCAATGGTTTTCAGACTGTCCATAAATTCCTCCGTTCCGTGCAATTTTCAGCACAACAATCTCTATAAATGGAAAAAGAGCGGTTGCTTAAAACCGCCCCAGTCCATAGCAGTAAAATATTTCTCAACTTATTTCCTGCGGAGATGCAGCCATGCAGCCGCACCGCCGATAAATGCCACAAGCACGATAGCGATAACGGTTTTATTTCTCATTCTGCTTAGTCCTCCTTTTTCTTTCTTCCGCATTGATAGCCTGCAAACCCGAAGATTCCTGCACCGATTGTAAATGCCGCCGCAAGGCTCACCCACAAGCCTAAACTAAAATCATCGCCTGTTTTCGGCGTGTCACGCAGCTCGTTGTGCATGGTGACAACCGCTGTTTCGTCTGTCTTTATGGTCACTTTCTGGTCGGCGGGCAGGATATAGCCAGAGGATGCCTTGTCACTGACTTCGGACACGGTATATTCACCGATACGCAAACCATCAACCATGATTTCTCCGTTTTTGTCAGTAGTAAAGGTCTGGTCGTAATCTTTGCCGATGACACGGAAAGAGAAGCCCTCTACTTTTCCGTCAGAGGATGTCTTGACGATTTTAAGGCTTCCTTTCTGTGCTTCATTCAAGAATCCTTTGCCTGCTTCGTTCTCCACGTTATAGGTCTTGCCGTTCTCCTCGATGGATACTGGATAGACATTCTCATCAAGCACAAAGCCTGTCGGGGCGGTTTTCTCACGGACAAGGTACTTGCCGTAACGCAGGTCATCCATCTGGTAAATGCCTTTCTCCACCTCGCCCATCTCGCCGAGCAGCTCGTCTTTCTTATCCAGTTTGCCGTCACCGTTCGTATCAGAGTAGACCTCAAACACCGCACCCGTGAGCTTATTTTCTGGATAGTCCTTGTCTACCTTAGTCAGAGCGATATTGCCCGTGATAAAGTAATTGACAAGCTCAATCTCAACAACTTCGTCAACCCCGCTGATTGTCACGCTGATTTCTTCCTCGGAGAGTACATATCCTTTCGGGCTTTCGATTTCACGGATGACCCATGTGCCATACGGAACATTTTCAAAAGAAAAACTGCCGTCATCCTCGGATGTGGCAGTTGCGATAGCATTTTCCTTTGTATATTCTGTTGTGCCTGTCTGAAAGATGCCGATTAACGCACCGCCTAAATCTTCACCGTCCTCATTGGATTTCTTACCGCTGACAGAGCCATAAATCAGTTCATTTTCAATGGCTTCGCCCCCGTTGGCTGTGATATGCACAACGGCGGTATCCTGCCCTGCATACTCAAAATCAACAGGATATTTTTCATCGCTGACAAGGTATGCGGAATTTGTGCTGATTTCCTGCACATAGTAGCTGCCAATCGGTAAATCGCTGACTGCCTTTCCGTGACCGTTTTCATCAAGGAAGATAACCTCTAACAATTCATCCGCAGGGATTGTTGTACCGTCTGCGGCGGTCAGTTCTTCAGCAGCATACAGTCCAAACGTAACATCTTTCATCTCTCCGTTATTGCCCACGCCGTATGCTTCGTCAACCTCAAGGCTCTTGATTAAATCAATTTCCACACGCTGACGCTCGTTGTAAAAATCCGTGCCTGCTTCCGTCACTTCGATTTCCTGTCCCGCATACACAAGCTCCACGGCGTGGACTTCCTCACTTAACACCATGCCATACGGGGCGGTCACTTCCTTAACTTCATACTTTCCGAGATAAAGCTCTTTGGATTCTGCTGTGCCGTCCTCGCCTGTGGTAAGCGTATCTACAACCTCGCCTTTTTCGGCTCTTACCGTTCCGTCTGTTGTAATAATGTCCTCGGCTGCGGTAATCTCATAGACCGCACCCTCAAGGCTGTCCACTGTAAAAATCGGCTGATACAGCCCCTTGTTTCCTGATACCCTGCTGAATACCTCCCCAGACTTGGATACCGTGATTTTCCCTTTCTGTGCCACGTTGGAGCGTTCCACCTTTACAATGGTGATGCCGCTTTCATCCTCGGAGTTTTCCTGCTCCACATCAAAATAGACTGGCTCGGAATCCAATACATATCCATACGGAGCCTGTACCTCAACAAGAGAATATCCCTTGCCGTATTCAAGGGTCTGCGGCGTGATAAGCTCTCCGTCTGCGGTAGTATAGAACGTGTCAATCTTTGTCACTTCGGGATAAGTGAACGTCATCGTCACAAGCTCGCCGTTCGGGTCGTAAATCTGGAAGCCTGCCCCCGCATACGGGATAACCTTGCCTGTTTCTATATCCTTTTTCACAATCTTGATATAGCTCTCAAAATTGGCGTTGTTGATAAGGTAGCGGTAAGTCTGGCTGTCCTTGCAGATAAATACGTCAAAATCTTTCATCAGCTCACGCCCGTCCCATCCAGAAGTCTGATGCACGGTATAAATTCCGTATGGCATATCCTTTGTCTGGGCAAAGCCGTTTTCATCACAAATGAGCGTGTCACGTTCCGTTTCCTCCGCCGCATCAAAGCTGCCTGCGGATTTCAGATACACTTCAAAAACAGCCCCCTCCTCTGGCGTTTCAATCTGGGTTTCGCCGTTGTCGGTGTGCTTAATAATAGCAATATTTCCTTTGATAACCTGCTCATTCACATCATTCTTGGCAGAATTATATTCCACGGTGTAAAGCTCTGGCTCTGCCCCTACATGGTGTACGGTCGTATCTAAGAGATATCCCTCGGACGGGGTAATCTCACGGATGCTCCAGTCATCGCCGCAGATATAATATTTCGTTGTGAACTGCCCGTTTTCATCGGTAGTATAAGTGTCAACCAGTTCCTCGCCCTTATAAATGCCGTAAACCGCACCTGCAAGGGAAGCGTCGCCCTGCGGCTTCTTTCCTGTTTCCACATCGGTCTTTAATACCGTGACATTGAATTTCTTCAAAATGTTGTGGAAGCTGCGGTTTGTAACCTTTTTCCACTCAATCGGGGCGGTCTGGGATGCAGGGACAACGTAGCGGATAGCCGTGTCCACTTCCTCAAGGGTATAAGGCGTGCTGCCGCTGATAAGGACATTCTCAAATTTTGCCAGTCCGTTCTTATCGGTTATGGCATACTCATCAACAGCCACTCCGCTTAAAGAAGTGCCGTAAAGGTGGAACTTCACGCCCTCCACAAGATTATCCTCGGATGTTTTCACGACCTCCAAACTGCCACGCTTCAGGGTATTACTGAATGTGACTGTCGATGTTTTCCCTCCGATAATCGTCACGGTCTGGGTTTTCTGCGGCTCATAGCGGTCGATGGACTGTTCCGTGACGGTGTAAGTGCCAGGGAATAAGCCCTCCACCGTGATATTTCCATCTTTATCTGTCTTTACGGTCTTGTTGAAGCCGTCGCCCTTGATGGTAAAGGAAATCCCCGCAACAACGCCGTCCTCGGAAGTCTTTTTCAATGCGACCGTGCCTGTCGGCGTTTCCACGTTGATATACGCCATCATGGTGTCCACGTTTTCCACGCCCGTGATGACGTCCTGCAGGTTCGGGTCGCCGTAGGCAATCATCATCGCCCCGCTGCTGACGGTCGGCGTGTTATTCCTTGTAGCGGTAATCCTCGCCTTGCCGTCAATGGCTTTTTTTGACGTGATGGTAAGCTTGTTCCCAGACTTGGACACTTTCACGTTGCTGTCGGAACTGGTAAAGGAATATTCGGACAATACGCCGTTACTGTCAGTCAGCGTAAGGCTGTACTTGCCGTCCTTATAGGCAAGCTCCTTTGTAATATCCTTTTTGCCTGCCGACATGAAGCTCGGAATCGTGCTGTGCCTTGTCATGAATGACACAATCTGGTCGTAAGCCGCCCTCGCCCCGCTGTTGGCATAATTAGAGCCAAAGTGCAGGCTGTAAACGGTCGTGCTTGTCTGGCTGTACGGGCTTGCTGCCTGTCTGCATCCCGTGACGAACTCCCATACAAGGGTCTGGGTGGCAAGCCATTTCTCGTCATCGCTTCCAGATAAATTTCCGCTGTTGCCCTGATACCCATAGAGCAGGGCAAGCCCCACCGCCTTTTTCTGGTCTGCGGAGAGGGCGTTCCATGTGTTGGAAGATGCCTTTGCCAATGTGTTCCCTGTTTTCAGCGGCACGCCCGGCTGTATGCAGAACGCCGTTTCCCCGTCCACATACATACGGTATTTGTATTCGCCCGTCCCTCCTGCGGTATGACCTCCAATGTTGGCACTGGAATTATATCTTATGGCATTTCCTGCACCATCGTAGGTGTGGGTAAAGGAAATCGTGCCGATGTCGCCTGCTGCAAACGCTGTCGTGGCAGGGACGGCAGATAACGCCGTGACCGCAGCCAATGCTAACGCCGCAGCCCTTTGAAATAATTTACGAATTTTCATCGTTACCTCCTGTTCGTTCTCATGTTGATAGTTGCTCATTGATTTGCTGACAGAAAAAGCCGCCCATTTGGACAGCCTTTACGCCGAATAACTCATGACAATGCACAAGTCATTCGGCTGTCGTGGCAGTCGCCAAATGTCCGTGCAAGCACGTCCGCTTGGCTTGTTGCCTACGCATATTTCTTTTCTCGGATAGTCACTGGCAGTATCAAGGGGGAGAGGTGTGGAGAGGGGGACGCGGAAAAAAATTTGCTGTCCCCCAAAGGGCATACTTCTCCCCAAGTGTGCGGTTATCTTTCCTGTACCCGCTGCCTTTGCAGGTGTCGGTTATAAAACTCCAACGCCTTTACGACAAAATCCGTTTCCTGCCCTCTGGGGATTGATTTCGGTATGAGCTTGGTTATCCGCTCGTCCTTAAAGGCAGGCTTCTCTTTCTGGTTCGGCTTATCCTCCTGCATGATGCTCTGGATAACCTCGTCCGTGAGCTTTCCCTCCTGCATGAACTTTTTCATTTTAATAGCCTGTGCAAGTGAGGGCGTGGCATCGTTGTAGCCCATCGCTTCTAAGAGTGTATATTGCTGTTCCTCGGAAAGATAGGAAATCTCTACCGCAGGACGGAAAGCAATCTGGCGTTCGTCTACCATTTGCAGAATTTCGGGTACAAGCTCGGTCAAACGGATAAATCGAAAAATCTGCCTTTCACTATCACCAACCTCTTTTGATACTTCTGAAGCACTCGTCAACTTATTGCCCACTGGGCAGGAAGTTAAATCTCTCCTTTCTCCTTGCCTGTTCATAGCTTCTAACCGCATCTTGTACGCAAAGGCTTTCTCGCTTGGCAGGATAACAGAGCGTTGGAGATTACTCTCAACCATGACTATAATCGCTTCATCATGGGTCAGCTCCTTAATCTCACATTTCAGCGTTTCAAGCCCTGCAAGCTCACAAGCCTTTTTCCGCCTATGACCGCTGATAAGCTCATACCGCCCATCCTCTTTCTGCCGAACCGTCGCAGGGGTCATTACGCCGTTCCGACTGACACTTTCCACAAGCTGTTCCATATCCTCATTCATTAAAACCTTGAACGGGTGGTCTGGAAACTCGTCAATCTCGGAAATGGGGATTTCCCTTATCCTGCTTAAATTCGCTTCTGCTCGGCTCTCGTCTGTTTCAAAGAGGTCATCGTATGCGGTCAGCTCGATTCCTGTTCTTTTGCTTCTCGCCAATCTCTGCCACCTCCTTTGCAAACTGTTCATAGGCTGCGGCTACTTTGCCGCCTTTGTCATAGGCAAAAATACTTTTTCCCTCTGCGGTGGCTTCAACCGCACGGATGGAGTGGGGTATCTGGGCATCGAAAACTTTAATCCTCTGCCCGTAGGCACTTTTTACCGTTGCCATAATCTCTTTAGAGATGTTCGTGCGTGGCATTACCATCGTCATTAAAATACCATCAATCCGCAGATGGGGATTGATTTGCCGTTTGACCTTAGACACGGAGCGAAGCAACAGCTCTAAACCCTTTGCAGAAAGATAATGGGGCTGTGTCGGGATAACCACGCTGTCAGCCGCCGCAAGTGCGTTGATTGTCAGCATCCCCAAGCTCGGCATACAGTCAATAAGGACAGTATCGTAATTCTTTTTTACCTCGTTGATGCAGGTTTTCAGCACACTTTCACGGCTAATAGCGTTTATCAGCCTTACTTCTAAGCCCGACAGTTCAATGTTGGACGGGAGCAGGTCAACGCCCTCGTCATGGTGCAGGATGCTTTTGGAAACATCGACGGGTTTATCATCAATGATGTCCTGCATGATGGTGGAGAGCGTGTCGGGCAAGTCGTCTGGTCGGCTGTAACCGAGCGACATAGTTAAATTTGCCTGTGCATCGGCATCAATGAGCAGGACTTTCTTACCCTGCTGTGCCAGAGCTACGCCCAGATTGACCGCCGTAGTGGTCTTGCCAACACCGCCTTTCTGGTTGGTTAAAGCGATTACTTTGCAATTTGACATAGGTGCGTCCTCCTTTCGCATAAATTTAGCCACTTTGTCAAGGTGGCTATGTAAAGGATTCATAACAATAAAAAAAGCCGACTGGCTGTTTTGTTATGATATGCTCCCCTTATAGTAGACAGACAAAATAATAAAACTGTCGCTGTAAGGAGGAGCATATTTCATGGGACAACATTCAAAATACTCTTTTGAGATGAAACTGGCTGCTGTC